>NZ_BAABHX010000001.1:0-1056627 GCF_039542325.1 Chryseobacterium ginsengisoli | reverse complement strand
AAAAAATAATAGTAGTATTAATGGTTTCTTTGTCAGCTTCACAGGTTCAGGCTCAGGTCGGAATCAGTAAGCCAAATGTTACGAACGGATCTGTGTCATTGGAGTTTGCCGATACGGAAAACAAAGGGCTTATTCTTCCTTACGTCATTGATAAATCGGGGATCACAGAGAACGGAACTGTTATCTATGATACAACGGATCATAAGGTAAAATACCTGAAAGATAATGCATGGTTTGATCTGAGTGTAGACACTACCGGAGCATCAGATCTGAGCATTCAGGGGAATGATAAGACAGAACAACCCGGAGCTAAGGTTGCAATTTACACTACAGGAGGTACGGATAATACGCCGGGAATCCTTGTATTGGGAGACGCCAACAAGGCGATGATCCTACCAAAAGTAGCAAGTCCGCATCTTAATATCATCAACCCAAGTCCTGGAATGATGGTGTACGATACTACAAAAAGACAGATGGCTGTATTCAACGGTACAGTGTGGTCTTTCTGGAAACCTTAAACTAATAATTTTTAATATAAAGAGCCTTTTTAATCAGGTGAACTTTACCAGATATAAAAGGCTCTTATTTAAAATAATTTAATAAAAGTAAAGAATGAAATAAAACTACATTTAAAAAAAACAAACAGTAAAAAAACAACAAACATGACAAAAAATTATGATCGCATCAGCACTTATAATAAGTGATATAGCATTCTCGCAGGTTGGAGTGAATATTACTTCTCGAAAAACCATAATGGGCGCAAATGCAAAAAAAGATGCAGGAAAGACTATTACTGATAATACGAAAGTATCAGGATTACAAACACCAACACTTAATCAGCTTAAAGTATAACAGCACTAGTGTGCCATCCCCACTCACTCGAGTAGGTTTATCATACTAACGTGAGTGGAAGTAACACACTCGTACTATACATGCAGACTAATAAAAATAAATTGCTATAAACAACATATTTCAGAAGAACAAGTGATTTGTAATGGCAAGGTCGCTTTCAAAAACTGCGTAAGAAATTTCTTTCGGATACAGTAAATAATTTGAGATGAGACATCGAATAACGCTATAAAATATTTAAAACTTAAAATGAATAATAAAATATCACAATAGATTAAAATTTAAATAAAAGAACACAAAAAAACAAAAACAATTGAAATTAAGATTATTAACGATAATTGTCCTTTTACTTTTAGTAGTAGGGGTTTCAGGACAGGTGGGTATAAACACCTCGAATCCTAACAGTACATTAACAATAGATGGGTCTCTGGAAGCAGATTATAAAGAGATCACAGCAACAAACTATACTATTACCAGTAAGGATCATTATTTATCTTATAATGGTACTTCAGGGGCGACTTTTACATTGCCTTCAATAGGAATAGGAACAGGAAGTTTTACGGGAAGAATATATAAGATTAAAAACCTTTCGGGTTTCAATATAATGTTACAGGCTTCGGGTACGAATACTTTAAGGTCAGATAACACAGGTGCAGTATCTGCTTTTACCATAGCTCCCGGAAGTTATGTAGAGGTAGTGAATAATTCAAATGCCAATGGCGGTACATGGGATTTATTTTATAGTATACTATCAAAAAATAATATGGAATTATACGGCATGCAGCTAAAGATACCACCTCATACAAGCGGATTCACGCCGGTAACAGATTGGGCGAATCATACAAACACATCATATGATACTCCGGCAACGGCTACAGACGCTGCGTGGTGGGTCATCAGCAAAACTTCTATCACCTATGCACACACAGCAAATTATCATAATACGAGTACGATGAATATTGTTTACGAATATCAGGGAACACCTTTTAATTTAACCAATATGTATCCTTTGCTATCTCCCGGGAATAATTCTGCCTACCCGGATGTTATTTCAGGTTCGCTCACTACTATTGCCAACAACGGAACGGGAGGTAAAACACGTATAACAGCGTCTGTTTCCAGAACTGATTTTGTAGGCAACAACGGAACAAATAACAGCAACTGGTCTGTAACTTTTTTTATTAATGTGCTTCTGGCGAGAAAATTATTTTAACAAATATATTGCCTGAAGATTAAAGATAATAACTCAAAACAACAACAGAATAAAAAATAGAAATCAATAACATTTTAAACACAAATTTTTTTACACACACAATGAAAAACATTATTTTGATGGCAGGAGCACTTGTATTGACAAGCGCAAATGTTGAAGCACAAATCGGAGTAAATACTGCAACTCCAAAATCGACGATGGATATAAGCGCTAAAAGAGATTCAGGAGGGAATATAACTGATAATACTCAGATCTTTGGATTGATGGCGCCACGAATTACCCGAGCTGAGCTCACAAGTAATACGGCAACTTATGCAGCGGATCAAAGAGGAGCTTTGATTTATATTACAGATGTATCGGGAGGTGATACTTCTGGGCAAAGAGCGAACATCAACGCTATTGGATATTATTTCTTTAATGGAAGTACATGGCAGAAAGTAGTTTCGGATAATATCTACACAGCAAATGGATCTCTTACCGGCTATCGTACTTTAAATTTAAATGGAAACACATTGAATTTTCAAGGTACTGAACAAAAAACGAGTTGGGGATCGACTGGAGGAATGGCTATAGGTAATTCTCAAACAGGAACAGGTGAAGCTTCTTTAGCATTCTATGGAGGAGGTAACAGTAATTTTTTTATACAGCAATTTTATAATGGATATACACAGATGCTTACTTCAGGAAACAGTAATTCACTTCTTATCGGAACTCATGCTACTACCAGTTCTGCTCCTATCAATTTTAGTACAAGCTCGGGAGGAGGTGCGCTTGGGACTATAAAGATGGTTATAACCGGACAGGGAAATGTAGGAATCAATGCCACAAGTCCTACAGAAAAGCTTGATGTAAATGGAAATACACGTTTGAGGAATCTTCCGTTGAGTGGTACCGGTAATGCAATTTACACACAAAGTGGAGGTAATGCTTCTACAGTACAGGATCAGACTTTTACAGGAACAAGAACAGTAGTGGCAGATGCAAACGGTGTTTTGGGATATATAAACGGAATCCCATCAGATCCGGGAACTCCACGAATTCTAGTTAGTGCAAGTGTTCCGAGAACACAGGATATAAAAAATACCACAAGTACTATTACAGGAGATTTTTCGGCAGAAAATTTAGACCCATTAAATGCATGGAGTAGTAATGTGTTTACTGTTCCAGCTGGAATGAGCAGTATTTATGTAATTGCCATGCAGGTTTCTAATAAGCATGTGGCAGAGTCGGGAACTTGGTATACAGTAGCATACTTCCAGAGAAGCACAGATGGAGGAGCGACGTGGAATCCTATATTGGCAGATACAAGATCGAATATGTTGGGGTCGGATCTGGATAACGGAAACTCTTTAAACTGGACAGGAAGTTTAAATGCAGGAGATAAGATTAGAGTCCGTTTCAATTGCAGTGCTACGAATAATAATATTGTAGATCTGGGATCTGTAACAGTTACAAAACTGGCTCAGTAGGCTAGAAATAGTATCGAGAAATATATTGATAATTAAAATAAAATATTTCGGCAGACCATCTGCCGAAATATCAAAAAAAATAATATTAAAAGAATTAAATTTTAACACTAATGAAAAATTTTACATTACTACCAATTGCTTTCATATTTATGAGCGCAACAGTTTCAGCCCAAGTTGGGGTAAATACTTCTACACCAAATACAACAATGGATGTGAGTGCTAAAAGAAATGCAGGTGGTGCTATTACAGATTTTACACAGACATTTGGATTGCAGGCTCCCCGTGTAACTCGTACAGAGCTTACAACAAACCTCGCAACCTATAGCACAAACCAACAGGGAGCATTAATTTATATTACTGATGTTTCCGGAGGGACAGCAACAGGACAGAGGATTAATATAGATGAAGCCGGATATTATTCATTCGACGGAAGTGTATGGCAGAAAGTATTATTCAAAAATATTTATAATGCTGATGGTTCTTTAGTTGGATCAGGAACCCGCCGTACATTGACAGTGAACGGTAAGGAGTTGAGTTTCGAGGGAACAAGTCAAAGAACTTACTGGAGTGCTAATGGTAGTATGAACCAATCGGCAAATGGAGGAACTGTAGGGTCTCTATCAATTTATGGAGGTAATGATAGCAACTTATTTATCCAGCAGTTCCAAAATTCAAATGCAAGTATAAGCGCTACCCGCAATTCTACAGGGCTTTCATTATCAACGCATTTTTCTAATAATTCTGCACCGATAACTCTTAATACAAGTCCAGGAGGAGGAACAACAGCAGTAGAGAGGATGAGGGTAACAGGAGAGGGGAATGTGGGTATAAGTACTAATGATCCACAGGTTACATTGGATGTTGCAGGTACTCCGGCTACTGCAACCATTTTGGATGGTATCAGAGCACCAAGGTTAACAGGAGACCAATTAAGAGCTAAAACGTATACAAATAATCAATTAGCTGCAATAGTTTATATAACAGCAGCCGATACTGCTCCTGCAGGACAAACGATCAATGTAACTTCTGAAGGTTATTATTATTTTGACGGAGCCGCTTGGCAAAAAATTAGAGCCAATGACGTAAATATTTACAGTAACAACGGATTATTAACGAGTAACAGAACTTTAACCAATAATGGATTTTCGCTTATCTTTACCGGTACCGATCAATCTACAACATGGACACCTACGGGAAGCATGGTCCAAAGAGGATTTGGAACGACCAGTAAGAGAGCGTCTGCTATTTTATCATCAGATGATAATGACAGTAATGGGGTAGTTTCCAGGTTGCAATTATTTCAGGATCCCGAAGCTGTCAGCCAAATAATGGCAACGAATGATTCCCGTGGATTGAATATAGGTTCTACAAGCACTACAACTGCTGCGCCAATTACCTTCGTTACAAGTGCTGGTTCTAATGCTAATGGTACACAGAAAATGATTATTACAGGGACAGGAAATATAGGAATTAATACAGGAACGCCAACAGAAAAGCTTGATAACAATGGTATTACAAGATTGAGAACTTTACCTTTGAATGGTTCTGCCAATGCTATCAATACAAATTCTTCAGGAAATGCATCTGCATCTCAAGATCAAACTTTTACAGCTACAAGAACCGTGGTTGCAGATGCTAACGGAGTATTGGGATATGTTACGGGACTTCCACAGACGGCAGGATCGAGTGGGACTATAAGTATAGGAGAAACAGTATCTAGAGTTTATTCTCTTCCGGCTTCGACAGCAAATACAAGTACTTTTAACCTTAAAACTTATGTTACCGCAAACAGCTTACAGGCATTGCCTCAATTGGATGGTCTGGAAATGAATTTACAGGGAGTAAACTCGACTTACTATGATCCGAGAGTGTATAATATTGCAACCGGAACACAATTGGTAAGTTATCAAACTTTTGCTACTCAGGTAAATGAAAACGAAACTTCTCTTAATAACAGTTTAACATCAGGAAACTTTGTTCAGGTTGATGCCAACAATATTGTATTCTGGACGAATTCGGCTGCAGAAGTAATAACAACAAATCTTCAGGTGCAGATAGATACTACAACATACAGATGGTACGAATTCAAATGGTGGTGTATGGAAGTGGGAACCGAAAAGAAAATTTTCCTTTCTGTGACAAGAAAAGGATAACAGTAATAAATAATAATCAAAAGAAGGCAAGTGTGATGAGCATTTGCTTTCTTTTTTTTATATGTAAATAATTTTAATGAATGCTTATCAGATGCTTCAGGCTTATTGCGGTAGTTTAAAAGAAATATAAAAAATATAATTTCTTTTTTATTGGAATAATATTTCGGATTCCGAAGATTCATTTTTAAGATTATTGATAAAATACGATGGTGGAATTCCGTTTTCCTTTTTAAATGCTATCACAAATACTTGTGAAGAAGAATATCCGCATTCTTTGGCAAGAGAAACAACCTTAAATTCCCTGTATTCAGGTTTTTTGTACAACATATAGGTAATGTAGGATATTCTGAGTCCATTAATATAATTATTGAAATTTTTACCTCTGTGTATTTTTATCGTTTCGGAAAGATATTTTGTATTTGTCCCCAAGTGATTAGCGACCCAGGTCAGAGTAATATCTTTTTTCAGATATTTATGATCTCTTTCAAATCTTACCAATTTTTTTAAAATCAAAACTGCCGTTTCGTTTGATATATAATAGTTTTTATCCGGCTCTTCTGTTACTTCGGGTAACTGTTCCTGCTTTTTTTCTTCCTTTTTAAGTTTTTCTGTTACAATATTATCTATTTTGGATGTAGTATTATCAAAGAATTTTTTATTTCTTTTCCAAAATAGGTATCCCAATAAAAATGCAAAACCTAAAAATATTCCGCTATAAATAAATACTGAATTGCTACCAAATAGATTATCTTTTGTGTTATTTAGAGATTGAGAAAAATAAAAACTAGAAAATAAAAAACAAGAAAGAAATAGATTTTTTTTCATAGTGGTCAGTTTATAATTTAGGCGCGAATTTTTGATTGGTTATTTCAAAAGTCTTTGGTAAAAATATAAACTCTTAGAATGGTTATTAAAAGTTTTGTGATATTTATTCGGATATCATTTTGTTTATTTATTGTTTAGTTAATTGATAATCATTATTACTTATTTGTAAAATAGAATTTTTTGAAGCTATTTTATTTAGGCTTTTTTTCGTTAAAATTCATATGAAAATTCTGTATTTCTGTTGATGTTTATTTCCAAACTCTTATTTAATGTATATTTTAGTTGGTAGATTGACTGTGAAAACAAGTGAATCTTCAAACATTTTTGAGCATATATTTATTATAAGTTATGACAAATTTTAAAGAAATACACATAGGAAAATTAATTAAAACCAGAGTTGAAGAGTGCGAAATTGAAATAACACGCATATGCAATTTTTTTGGTTGTACAGAGCCGGAAATTCTGGATATGTATGAAGCAAATGATTTAAAAGCGGGAGATCTTCTCAAATGGTCGAAGCTTTTGGAATACGATTTTTTCAGGATTTATTCTCAGCATTTAATCTTCTTTTCACCTCAGTCTAATCTTAATTATAATATTCCTGTAAAAGCCAAATCTGAATTACCGCGCTTCAGGAAGAATATTTATACCAAAGAGATTATTTATTTCATTTTAGAGAAAATAAATAAAGGAGATAAAACTAAAGAGCAAGTCATTAAAGAATACAGGATTCCCAAAACTACCTTGTACAAGTGGATCAGTAAGTATCAGTAAAAAATTAAACAAAAACACATATGAAAATAAAAATAGCAATGCCCGATTATAAAAGAATTTATAGTGATCTGATTGCCGAGAAATTTCCGAATAGAGAAGAATGCAAAAAAATATTAAATAAAAATATTTTGTCTGAGCTTGATGTTATCAATCTGAACAATATTTTATTTAAAGATAATACCAGAGATACCGTATCATTCAATCAGAAGCATCGTTCTTACAGTCAGGAAACTATTCTTGAGATTCTGGATTATCAAAAGAAAAATAAAATGAATAATATTCAGTTGGCTGCACATTTCAAGCTAAGCCGTAATACAGTTGCTAAATGGAAAAAAATATTTATGATGTAGATTTTAAACCACACTATTCACAAATTAAATCCTTACTTAGTCAGTTCTAAGCTGGCTGATGAAATAAGAAGGCGTTACACCCGTCTCTTTTTTGAAAGCTATTGCAAATACTTCTCTCGACGCAAAACCACAATATTCTGCCAGATAAGTGATTTTATACTCTCTGTATATCGGTTCTTTGTAAAGAAGCTGTGTAATGTATTGAATTCTAAGTCCGTTGAGATAATTGTTGAATTTTTTTCCTTTATAATGTTTGATGATCTCGGAAAGATAACGGGGATTTGTATCCAGTGAATTGGCAAGAGAGGTAAGACTTTTATCTTTTCTCAAGAATCCTTCAGATTTTTCAAACTTTTCAAGCTTTTGAAGGATTGTATTGATTGTGCTGTCATGAATATTTATGTTTTTATCAGGAACAGGAATAATGACAGGAATGTCTGTAATTTCGGTTGGAATAGATATATGATCGTTGGTGTTTTCTTCTTTTTTTAACCTGCTGATGATATTTTCATATCTGGAATGAAATATTTTTTGGCTTCGTCTCCATAAGGAAAATAGGAAGATCGCTAATGCAAGTACAATGCATCCGATAATCACGAATATGTGATTGAGATTCTCATTTTCTTTTTCAGCAATTAATACTAACAGGAAAAACAAATTTTTGAGCATATATAAGGAGTATGAATTTTATAATAGAATAAAAAATAATTCAGATTAAAGTGTTTTTGAGGGTTTGCATTTTTATCAATATAAATTTGTTATTTTTTCCGATTTTATTGGTGATTAAATCAAAAAAATATATTATTAACTAAATAAATTTTTCTTGTATAAATATACTGTAAATAGTAATGCACCAAGAAAAAAGTATTGTGAGTTAACAAAAAGATAAAACAATGAAATTAATTCCGAAATTATGTTACGGAAATTGCTGTTTAATATTTTATATATTAATTGCTTATTATTCATTTTCAATAATCTTTTTTAATCGAATATATTCGGATATTTTTTGATGTATTTAATTTAACATAATTAATTTTTATCGTTTAAAATGTCTTAGCAGAAATTATTTGACATTCTTTATTTTATTTTTTCACTGAGATTTTACCGGAAAAAGTATTTTTAAAAATTCTCCTTTTTATTCACTAAATTGCTGTATCATTAAAAAGTGTAATGCTGAAATACATTTCTTCCCAGATAGAAAAGAAAAGAGAAGGGGCAAAAGATGAGATCGAATATGAAAAAAGTTTTCTGTTTGATGTTTATACTCTTGCTTTGGTTTTTCTCTTGGGTTGCAATATGTTCCTTAATGTTATTTTTCTGAAGCAATATGTATATGCAGGACTTTTTGGAGGGCTTACTTTGTTCATGCTGAGTACATTGATGTGGCCGGATAAAATACGTTTTAATAAAAAACTCTTAACAGTTCTTTTCTTCTTCTTAGGTATTGTTGTTTTTTACTGTGATACAATAGGTGGTGAAGGTTGTATGAACTATTTATCGTATGTTTCATTAACGATTGCGATAGCATTCTTTTTCGATTATTCTAAAGACAGATACATTATATTTTTCCTTATTTCTTCTTATATACTGTGGTTTTTGATGAATATTGTTACAGATTATTCTTTATTTTCATATCAAAGTTCACTTTCTTCGCTGGATCAGTGGTATGTAAGAGTATATAAAGTGATAGAGATCTCATTTTGTACTTTTATTGGAGTGTATTTTATTTCCAGAAAAGAGAAAATGATCATAAAATATCACCTGGAGAAAGAAAAACTCAATGATCTGATCAAAAAAACAGACAAAATTAATTTTTCAGGCGAATTGTACGAATTGGCTATGAGTAAAAATTCTCTGTTTATAACTTATTTTAAATCCGAATTTCCTGATTTCTTCGATAAAATTTTAAAAGTTGCACCCAATCTTGTTTCTTCTGAATTGGAAATTTGTGCCTTATTAAAACTAAACCTAAATACAAAAGAAATAGCATCCGCCACCAATTCTACAGTGCGATCTATTGAAGGAAAAAAATACAGAATTCGCCGAAAACTGGATATTCCTTCCGAAACAGACACTAATTTGTTTGTTATTAATACCTTTTAATTTTTCTTACTTATAATTTATTTAATTGATTTTGAGTCATTTATTTGTCGTGAGTAGATGTAGGTAGATCACTAAGTAGATGTGGAAATCCCTTTTTTATTTTCTTTGTATTATTCCTTTTAATATTGCATCGTCAAACTAAAAGAATTAAGAATACTCAATTATTATTTCTTTAATGAGATTAATTAAATCTTTCTGAAGTCAGTTTCAGAATTATTTAATTAGAAAAAAACACATCTATATATTTAAAGGAATTATAGCTGGAGATCACAACTATTTCCAGCTTCCTTTTAATAAACTCGAATTTTTAAAGAGGCTGTAAAAACAATTTGATTTATGAAAAAATTATTATTTAGAGAAAATTATTCTCATTTTTTTGAAACAAAGTGCAAAAGTGGGTATTTGGACATGAAACCAATAAATCTATACTTGAGTATTTAAAACGAGATTAATTTACCTACTCAACGTTCAGCTTATGACGGTTGTATTTAATACGATTATTGACTGTTTTTAAAGTTCAATAATCGAAGTTCAGAAATTTAGTATTAAGGGAAATAAGAGTAGTTCGTCTACTCTTATTTATTTAATCTTTTCCCAATCCTCAATAAAACACAAATGTTCAAAAAAAGAATAAATTCATTGGAAAGGTATTTAGTACTTACAATATGGTTCTTTATACGAAAAAACAAAAGACTTCCGCATTCTGAGTGCCAAAATTTTTCAAGTCAATTAGAAAATATTCCTGATGAAAAGGAGATTTCCGAGAAAAATTTACTAATCAATAGTATTACTGTTAATAATATTCTGCAAAAATTAGAAAAATTTGAAAGTTCAAAAAAGTTTCTCAGGAAAGATGTTAATTTAACAGCTCTTGCCAATCGTCTTGATACGAATCCTCGCTATCTTTCTGAGATTATAAAGCATTATAAAGGTAAAAATTACAGTAATTATATTAATAGTCTTAGAATTCATCATATCATTGAAAAACTACATGTTGAGCCTATTTATAGAGAATATAAAATCACTTATTTGGCAGAATATTGCGGGTTTGCGTCGAGAGAGGTATTTGCTGCTGCATTTAAAAAAGAGCTTGGTGTAACGCCTTCTCATTTTATTAGCCAGTTTTGAATGGTAGAGTATAAATAGAATTTATATTTGGAATTTCAGAAAATTGCTTTTATGTAATCATAGAAGAACTATTCTCGCAACATTTATACTGATAAGAAAAGTTGAAATGATCGAGATTTGCGTATGAACAGAATCTGAAAAATAAGAGAAATGGGATATGCAAACTTTTCATAGAAAACAATAAAAATAAATCACAAAAAAGTGTTTTATTTTTATTGAATTTGACTACAAAACAAATATTATTAAGCATTTATGACGAATCAAAGACTTGTTAACTACACTAGAGTGTAGTCATTATGACAAAGCTAAAATATATTTTTGTAATATAAAATCAATAGCTATGGAACAACAGTATATTAGAAACAGATTATACGTAAACGAAAATGAACAGAATCAAATAAAAGATTTTTCGATTTTACTTGCAGGAAGCGGTATTGGGAGTAATATTGCAGAATGTGCACTGAGATTTGGTTTCGAAAACATTACCATAGTGGACGGTGACACAATTGAACTTTCTAATCTTAACCGGCAGAATTATACACACAAAGATATTTCATCTTATAAGTCTGAAACGCTCTATCATCGCCTGAAAGATATTAATCCGAATGCAAATATTAAGTTTCGTAAAGAATTCATTAATGAAGAAAATGTTTCGGAGATAATTGGTGAGCATGATATTGCTATTAATGCTTTGGATTTCACCACCAATATTCCTATTATTTTTGATAAGCTTTGTCAGAAAAAAGGAATCAGTGTTTTACATCCGTATAATTTAGGTTGGGGAGGTTTAGTTACCGTTATTACCCCAGAAGGTTTGGCGCTTGATACTTTAGCCGAAGATTTTAATGAACTGAGAATGGTAGAATATGTTGCAGGATATTTACGTTTTTGGGAGCATCCGAATGAATGGCTTGAAGAAATTATTGATAAATATAAAAATGAAAAAGAAAACCTACCACCTCCACAATTGCCAATTGCATCATGGATTGTAGCAGGTATGTGTACTCACGTAATGTTCAATATTGCAACAGGGAAGCCACATAAAGTGTTTCCTAAATTTTATATAAATTCAATTGCAGGATAAAAAATCTACGATTACATCAATTTATAATTGGTAGCATACGATAATGCTTCCGTGATGTTGCTTACTCCTAATTTTTCAAATAATTTTCTTCTGTGAAATTTCACGGTATCTCCGGTTACATAGATTTTATCAGCAATCTGATTAATCGTCAATCCCTGAGCATAAAGGCGTAGTATTTCTATCTCTCTTTCGGATAATTTTATTTTTTCTTCTTTGATCCATTTATTCTCTGACAGATCAAAATTCCATATTTCATCTGTACCCTGCTTCACGATGGAAATATTTCCCGATGCATGATTGTGTGATAAAGACACGATGCACATTGCTTTCCACATTTTACCTTCCGCAGAAAGGAAAAGCGGAGTCAGTTTATGATTAATTAGAATTGTATTTTTATTTTCATTAATTAAATGAAAATCATAAGAAATTGTATATAATTTTCTTTCTTCTACAGGCAGATTTTCATAAAAATCAAATCCTACTTCATTAATCTTCAGAAGCAGTTCCAAGTCTTCTTTTTTTACGTGCCTGAAATAAAACGCATATCCCATTATTTCCACTTCTTTTGGTGTATGATCGCACAGAAAGAGCGGGTTGTCTGAGACATATTCAAAACTTTGTTTCTGGTAGTCTATTACATATAAACTCATGTAAGTAATTCTGGAAAAGGCTTTAATTACTTCCAGATAATCAGATGTCTGGTAAGTTTCTGATTCTGAAATACTTCCAATGCTATTTTTATTAGTGAAAAATTTATTGATTTCCTCCATGGTTTAGCTTTTTTTGTTCACATCCTTGATACTACACTTTTGTGTAGACTTTAACAAATCTACACAAAAGTGTAGCATAATTTACTATTTGGTGAAATAATTTTACCTCAAGATATTAAAACCATGAAAAATTTCAACTTTTCTTCTTTAAGTAATAAAGACGTATACGAGTTATCAGAATTCGTTGTTATTGAGAATTTTAATCATCATACTGAAGAACTAAACTATGCTCAGTTTAGCAAAGAAGTAAATGATATATATCACGAGGAATTGAGTTTTAAGGATTCTAAAATTTTTGTTTCAAGAGACGGAAATCAGAAAATCAACGGATCAATAAGAGTCTTGAAATGGAACCAAAGAGATATTCTTCCATTGGAGAAATTATTCATGATTAATCCATCAACTTTAACTAACACTAAAGATATCGACATATGGCATATCGGAAGATTCGCGATTAAAAAAGGAATTGATAAAACAGGGTTCGGAATTTTTAAAACCTTGATGGCTTATGCTATCAATGAAGTTTGCCAGAACAAAAATTCCGTAGCCATAGCAGAGTGTGATGCGAAGCTGCTTAAAGTTTTAAAACTAATGGGAATTGAGGCTATTACATTGGCAGAACCTATTCATTATTTAGGATCAGAAACGATTCCTGTGCTATTGACTTACAACGGGTTAAAGAAATTCTTGGATAAGAATTATCACCTTATGGCTCAGAACCTAGATACCCTACACCAAAGTGTAGTATTCCACCAGACTGCCTAAAACTACACACAAGTGTAGCATCATTAAAATCTCGACACTCTACCTTTGAAATATAAATTAAAACTCATGACACAGAAATACATAATATCATTATTATCCTTAGCAGGTATGAGCCTTAGCTTAAATGCTCAAAGTATTTCCGGAAAAGTAGTGGATGAAAAATCTCAAAATATTTCTTATGCTGAGGTTGTAATGTCATTAGACAAGAAAACATATTCAGCCATTACAGATGAAGGCGGAAATTTTACAATAACACTTCCGAAAAATGATTCTTATAAAATGGAAATCTTTTTAAATGGAAACAATGTATTTGAAAATAATATAACTATTGACGGAAATGTTTCAAAAAACTATACGATAAAAAGTAACGACGCTGTAAAAGATATTCAGGAAGTTACAATTACTCAGAAAAAAAAGCTGGTAGAGAGAAAAGTTGACCGCTTGGTTTTCAATGTAGAAAATTCGGTTGCGGCAACGGGAGGAAATGCTTTAGATGCTTTAAAAACCACTCCTTTAGTAAGAGTTCAGGATGAAAATGTATCCATCATTGGAAAAGGTGAAGTTATTGTAATGATCGACGACCGAATCCAAAGAATGTCTCAGGATGATTTGGCAAGTTTATTAAAATCCATTCCATCAGATAATATTAAATCAATAGAAGTCATTACGACTCCACCGGCAAAATATGATGCAGAAGGAGACAGCGGTCTTATTAATATTAAACTAAAAAAAGCCAAAGTCAATTCCTGGAATGCTAATATTGGTGGTTCATATACACAAAAAACATATGCAGGTGGCGGTATGCAAGGAATGTTTAATTATAATCATAACAAATTATCTCTGCAGGTATCGGCAAATACCAATAGCCAAAGATTATTAACCAATTCTGACAGCAATATTTTTTATCCAAACGAATTGTGGTCTATGAATGTGAAAAATAAGTCTAAAGAAAATAATCTTGGTCTTGGGTTGGGTGCGGATTATAAAATAAGTGATAAATGGACAAGCGGTTTAAAATATTTAGGAAGTTTTACAGAAAGAACTTCATCCAACAGTCCGCTCACGACCAGATCAAATTATACGACAGGAGCCGTTAATTCCTATATTGCTTCTGATGTAGATGGTAATAATAAACCTAATATGAATTCCATCAACTGGAACAATACCATTAAGCTGGATTCTGCGGGAGCAAAGATCACGACCGATTTTGATTATTTTAATTATAAAAAACGAGACTATCGCTTCTTTGCAGGAAATGAATGGGATAGCCAGAGAAATATAATTCCAGAGACATTTTTTTCTTCCACTAATACGAATGTAAACCGTGTGGAAAACTATTCCGGAAAAGTAGATGTAGAACTTCCACTGAAATGGACTTCTTTAAGTTTTGGAGGGAAATACAACTACACCAATACAGACAACGATCTGGTAGTTTTGGATCATCAGACGGGAACAACAGTTTTGAATACAGATCAATCCAATATTTTTAATTATAAGGAACATAATGAAGCACTGTATGTTTCTGCCAGCAAAAAATTAGGCGAAAAATGGGAAACTCAGGCAGGATTGAGAATGGAGGCTACCCAAACGACCGGATATTCTGAGAATATGAACCAGACCAACAAGAATAATTATGTAAAATTATTTCCTACGGCTTATGTGACGTATAATCAGAATGATAAGAATTCATTTTCATTGAATTACAGCAGAAGAATCCGAAGACCCAACTTCGATTATCTGAATCCGTTTGTGATCAGGACAAGTCCATACTATTATTATGAAGGAAATCCGTTTTTGAAACCTTCTATTATAGATAATCTGGAGTTTTCATATATCAGAAATCAAAAATTTGTGTCGTCGGTTTACTATTCGCAGGTTTCGAATTTCAGTCAGGAATTTTCGATTCTGGATAAAGATACCAATATCACCAAAAGTACTCCTTTGAATTATGCAAACACGTATCAAATTGGGATTTCATCTTATTACAATTTTAATAAATGGTCTTGGTGGAACAGTTTCACAGGATTCAATGCTAATTATCAGAATGTAAAATCTAAAACGGACTTAATCGGCTCTATCGATGGATATAATGCTTATATCTATTCTAATAACGATTTTACTTTAAATAAATCTAAAACAGCATTCTTCAGTGTAAACTACGGATTGCAACTTCCGGGGCGTTATCAGGTTTTCCATATTTCGACAATGAACATTCTGGATGTGTCTGTGAAGTTTTTATTCCTGGAAAAAAATCTTACGCTTATCATTACAGGGCAGGATCTTCTGAACGGGCAAAGACCTTTGATCAGCTACAAATCCAACGGCGTGGAAACCAATGTAAGAAGCTACGAAGACAGCAGAGGTTTCAGAATCTCTCTGAGCTACAAATTCGGAAACAATAATATAAAATCCGAACAAAGAAACTTCGGAAACGAAGACGAGCGAAACAGAGTTAACTAACTAAAAATATACTTGCAAGTAAGGTCCAATAAAGGTTTTATGACTAAAAAAGATAATCCAATCATTAAATACAAAATTTTAACAAAATGAACAAAATCAAATTAACAAAAGGTTTAGAAATCAACAAAGAGCAAATCAGCAAATTGCAGGAAGAGCAAATGAACAGCCTAAAAGGAGGAACAAATACTCTTCAAGCTCCGGGGCAATCTTGCGGACAGTGTTCTTGCGGAGGTAACACAATCGTAAAAACGAGAGTTGCTCAATAATTAGCAAAAATTACCAAATCACATTAAAATAATTTATTAACAATTAAAATTTAAACATCATGCACAAAATCAAATTAACTAAAGGATTATCAATTAACAAAGAGCAAATCAGCAAATTGCAAGAAGAGCAAATGAACAGCTTAAAAGGTGGAACTAATACTCTTCAAGCTCCAGGACAATCTTGCGGACAGTGTTCTTGCGGAGGTAATACAATCGTGAAAACGAGAGTTGCTCAATAATTAGCAAAAATTACCAAATCACATTAAAATAATTTATTAACAATTAAAATTTAAACATCATGCACAAAATCAAATTAACAAAAGGATTATCAATCAACAAAGAACAAATCAGCAAATTGCAAGAAGAGCAAATGAACAGCCTAAAAGGAGGAACTAACACTCTTCAAGCTCCGGGACAGTCTTGCGGACAGTGTTCTTGTGGTGGTAACACAATCGTAAAAACGAGAGTTGCTCAATAATAACCAAATCACATTAAATAATTTATTAACAATTAAAATTAAACATCATGAACAAAATTAAATTAACAAAAGGTCTAGAAATCAACAAAGAACAAATCAGCAAATTGCAAGAAGAGCAAATGAACGGTCTGAAAGGAGGAACAAACACTCTTCAGGCTCCGGGACAATCTTGTGGACAGTGTTCTTGTGGAGGAAACACAGTAGTACAGACAAGAGTAGGGAAGTAATCCTTTTCTCTTATAAAAGAGGGAGACCTTTAAAGTTCCCTCCCTCTTTTAAAAATAATCTATAATCCTATAGCTCTCGTATCATGAAAAAAGAAAAAGAAATCATCTCAGAAATAGAAAAATGTATCCGCCAAAAAGATAATGTCCTTACAAGTATTGGTCTTAATAACGGAATTCTAAGTGCTTCAATGTTTTACTATTATCATTATTTAATGACTAAAGAATCAGAATCTTTAGAATTGGTAACACATTACATTGAGAAATCTTTATCTGTTCTTACAGAAGATTACAAAAGCTTTCATTTTAATGATGAACTCAGAGAGCTGGGATTATATATTTTGTTTTTGAAACAACAAGGAATTTTAGACAACGATACAGATTCTTTACTGGAAAGTGTAGATGAAATATTGGAAGAAATACTTATCCAGAAAACAGAAAAAGGAGATCTTGATCTTACCAGCGGTTTTCCGAGTGTTGCCAAATATTTCGTATTGAGAAACCTTGAAGACAAAAAACATTTGCTTTACAAAACTCTTGATAAGGTAATTGAACTAAGAAAATCCAATGAAAACGGAAGTTTCTGGATGTTCGACCTTCGAGATACAGAAGAACCTTACGTAGAACTTGGTTTAGGACACGGAGTAACTGGAGTGGTCAATTTCCTTTTATTCCTTTACAAAAACAATATCTACAACGAAGAATCTCTGAAACTGATCCATGAAGGATTATCATTTATCTGGGCTTGTAATGAAAACGATTCTGAAAACATAAATCTTTTCCCATTTAATGCATTTGAAGATATCTACATCGATTATCACAATCTCGCTTATGGAGAAATAGGAATCGGCTATACTTTTTACAATGCCGGAACTATTTTAAACCAAAAAGATTATTGTGATAAAGGACTACAGATCTTATTAAATACTACAAAATTTAAAGATGCTGATAATTCTACGATTCTGGAACCAGGACTTATTTACGGTTCCGCAGGATTATCTGCTTTGTATAAAAATATATACACTATGACAGAACATGATGCTTTTTTAGAAGCTAAAGAATATTGGCATCAACATCTGCTTCAGTACAAAAACAATGAAAATTCTAGCTGGGCAGGATTCAATGCTCATTACAGCAAAGAATACGACAGCGTACACATGGCTTTAGGGCAAGGCATCGCAGGAATCGGCATTACATTAATGTCGGATATGATAAAACCAAACCACGACTACATTTCATTCTATAATTATGACCTATAATGGAAGCATTACAATCTCAAAATATTACTACAATTCTTAAAGAATACGACCAAAAAATACTTGATTTTGATTATAGAGCATTACCAGACGGATTGCTATTCGGAAAACTTGGATTACTTCTTTATTTTTTATCAAATTATCAGATCAATAAAAATGATCAATACTTAAATAAAGTCATTACAATTCTTGAAGAGGTTTTTGAAAACTGCAGTCTGCAAAAAGAAGACAATGTTTACGCACTTCCTACTTTATCCAAAGGAATGACAGGCTTAGGCATCATTCTGGACTTATTAAAAAAAGACGGATTATTAGATGATGATTTTGATGATCAGATTCATGAAATCGGAGAAATTATTTTCGAACAATCTGTGAAAATGCTGAAAGAAGACAACTATACATTTTTTGATGGACCAATTGGAAATCTTTATTATTTCAACACCATTAAAAATGAAAAATACAGCAACGGAATTGTAGATATTCTTTATGATGAATGCATTTCCAAACCCATTCCATTTGAAAATAAGCTTAATGACAGCTTTGCAGATGGTATCAACTTAGGATTCAATTACGGCTATCTCTCTATTGTTAATAATCTTTTATCACTTCCTGTAATTACAGAAAAAGCTAAATATATTATTGACTCTTGTATGAATTTCATTATCTCTAATTTTGATATTCACGAAATAGAAAACGCCAAAATATATAAACCATACAACTATAAAGGAACTCCAGACCTCCTTAAACCTTTCCACAACAACAGACTTTGCTGGTGCAACAGTGATCTTTCTTTCTCTTACCTTCTTTACAAAGCCGGAGAAATTTTAGAAAACGAAAAATACACCAAAATGGCTCACGAACTTGGAATGGAAACTACAAAAAGAAAAGTAATGGCCAATACAGGAATAGAACTTATCCATTATTGCCACGGAACTTCCGGACTTGTACAGCTTTACCACGAAGTAAACCAAAGAGACAGTCAGCCAGAATACAAAGAATCCAAAGATTTTTGGCTGAAAAGATCTCAGGAAATTTTGGAAAACGAACTGGATCAGCCATTCAGCAAGCAGGACAGCTCATTAATATTTGGAAAAATAGGAGCATTAATCACTCTAAATGATAATATCGATAAAACTAAATACCTTAAATTTTTACTGTAATGAAAACAAAAAGCATAGGATTACTGGAACTAGGATACAGAAGCGGCAAAGATTCAATCACAGCTCTTAATGATGTAATTGATTATGCCCTTCATGCAGAAAGACTGGGATACAGCAGATTTTGGCTGGCAGAGCATCATTACGCTCACATCAAGAATCTTGCATTCTCAAACCCGGACATAGTGATCGCCATGATCGCAGGAATGACAGAAAGAATAAGAGTAGGATCGGCAGGAACTTCGGTTCCGAGTTATTCTCCTTACGCTGTTGTTACCAATTATAAATTAATCAATAATATATTCAGCGGAAGAATCGATCTTGGTTTGTCCAAAGGAGTTCCGGAAAGCGAAAACACCAAAAACCTTCTCAATCCAGATATGCTAGAGAAAGGAATTGGAAATGTTTTTAAAGAAAACGCTTACGAAATCCATCAGTTATTATATTCAGAAGCTGAAAAAAACGAAAAAGAAGGCATCCTGATTCCTCCGTATGGCGGACTAATTCCAGATCTTTGGTATCTTTCTTCTTCATTAAACAATGTGGACGACGCCACAGAACTACACTCAAATTATTGTGTTTCATCATTTCACAATCAGGGAAAATTCCTTGATAATCTTGATGATAAAAAAGAGGGAATCGACAGATACAAAGATTCATTTTATAAGAAAAACGGATTTGTACCTAAGTTTTCCCTTGCATTAGCCATAAATCTTGCAGAAACAAACGAAATAAAAACCGATGCAGAGCAGGAATCTGAATCATTTAAAATTCTTGATCTCAATTTCGAAAAACTTTTTGAACTGATCGAAACATTAGATGAAAAACTTTCTGTAGACGAATTTATTCTATACGATACAGAAGCAGACAGTGACAAGAAAATAGCAAATGCTGAAACAATAAGCAACTATTATAACCTACAATCTCTTCAACATGAAAACGCAGCTAGATAATATAAATATTGGTTTTATGAGGAACGCTCTGTACTCATTCAAACGATATAAGGATATACCGAAAAATACGACAGATCTTGATGATTTCGTCTTGGGATTGTGGAATGATAAAATCTTCAGAGAATCCATTTTTTTAGCTTCTTACGAATTGTATAATGAATGGTCAAGATTATGCCAGGACGATCCTACTTTATCAGCAGTGAAGAGAAACAAGATCAATAATTCTATTTTGAAATATTATATCAGAATTACCACAAGATCTACTCCGTTCGGAACATTTGCATCGCATTCAACTTTTGAATTAAATGCTGAAAATAAAAATATTGAAGCCGGAAGTATGACATCGATAAGTCGGTACACGACATTAGATTTATCTTTCCTTTTTCAGGTTATTGCACTTATCAACAGAGACTTTCCGGAAGTTCATGAATATGCGCTTAATGACTCAATTTACAAATTGGGAGATTATTACCGATACATCGAGACCGCTATACGGAACGAAAAAAGAATCTATACATTAAGCTCATTAGAAAAAGATGAACTTCTGGATTTCCTGGTTGATACAATGGCAAACCAATCATTTTCTTTTGAAGAACTCATTGCTTTGGTAACAGAAAATGTGGAAGGAGTTTCCGATGAAGATGCAAGATTCTATATTTTCGGACTTATTGATGCTCAGTTTTTTAAAAGTGATTTTGATATTTGCTTAAATGAATATTCACCTTTACGTCAAATCATTGATTATTTAAATTCAAAGCAAAATATTCATGAAGATCTGGATGGATATTTAGAAAATCTAATCCAAATGGAAAACTATCTGGAACTGCTAAATTCCGGTGTTGGACAGGCTCAGGAATATTATGATGAGATATTTTCATTGGCCAATCAGTTTTCAATTTTATATGACAGAAAGCATTTAATTAATTCTTCATTAAAAAGAAACCTTGATTTTTCGCCCGTTTCCAAAGAAGATTTTTCTAAAATTAAAAAAGCAATCAATACATTATCTTGTTTTTATGATAAAGAAAGTGATATTGTAAACGAAAATTTAGAGAACTTCAAGAAAGTTTTTTATTCAAGATATGAAGAAAGTTTGGTTCCATTAGTTGAGGTTTTAGACAATGAAAGTGGAATTGGATATATTCAGGAACAAAACAGTGAAAACGATTTTTCTTCTTTGCTGGATACGTTAAGCTGGCCCAATACAAACAATGATTCTTTTACCATAAAATACAACAAAAAGATTCATGAATTTTGGAGAAGGATTATCAATAAAGCCAATATCAACGGAGATTCTGTAATTGATTTAAGCAAACATGATCTCAATAGTCTCCAAGGTTCTGAAGAAGTAAGCATGGCAAGATCCTTATCTGTAATGGTAGAAAAAGTTTCGGATAAAATTGCGGTAACTTCTGTAGGCGGCACAAGCGGAATTAATCTTGTAGCGAGGTTTTCCAATGAAGATGAAGAAATTTTAGTTCCGATGAATAAAATCATTAAAGAAGAGCAAAATGACGACCACTTTATTTACGTAGAATTGCTTCACTTGCCGGACAACAGAGTCGGGAATATCCTTTTGAGACAAGTAAAAAGGGGGAATCAATTATCTTATCTTACTAAAGCTTCTTCATCAGAGAACACAATAAGTCTTACTGATCTTTACCTTAAAATGATTGATAGCAGAATAGTTTTATTTCATAAAGAATTAAATAAAGAGGTTAAAATTTTCCATTCTACTGCTCATAATTTTGATTATAATTCGCTTCCAGTTTATCAGTTCCTGTGCGATTTACAGAATCAGGATGTTTCAGCCGCTTTGGTTTTGAATATCGGGGAAACAAATTATCTGGTGTATGATTTTATTCCGCGTATCACTTTTGGAAATGATATTATTTTTACTCCGGCTTTATGGAGATTGTATCAAAATGATATTCAGGGAATTAAAATTGGAAATAATGTTGAAAGTATTAAAACTTTAAAACAACACCTTTCAGACAAAAAAATCGGCAGATATTTCTTTGTTTCTCAGGGAGACAACAAATTATTAATCGATTCTGACAATGAAAACCTTCTTTCGTTCCTTGTAGATGAATTAAGATTGAAAGAAATGGTAACCTTAACGGAATGTCTTTATAATCTGGAAACTGATGAGTTTAGCAACGAGATTGTGATTCCATTAATTAATAAAAATTATAAAGCATTAAAAACGAAGCTCGACGAACATATTTTTAATGTAAATATTTCTGATAACAAATTTATCCCAGGAAATAAGTGGTTGTATTACAAAATCTATTGTGGAACTAAGTTTTCAGATAAAATCTTACAGGACATTTTTCCAAATCTCTTACCTCATCTGAGTGAAGAAGATTTAATTAAAAAATGGTTTTACATTAGATATAATGATCCAGATAACCACATCAGATTAAGACTGGAAATTAATGATAATAATTTAACGAATACAGCCAAAATTATGACCACTTTCAATGATTATTTGGATAAATATATCAACGAAGGCATTATTAATAAAGTAGAAATGGGAACCTATGACAGGGAATACGAAAGATATGAAGGTAAATTCATTAATGTGGCAGAGCATATTTTCTATTACGACAGTTTATTAGCGGTCAATCTTTTGAAAAATATTCCAAACAATGATGATTTGTGGTTATATGCTATTAAAAGTATCGACACTTATTTCAATGTTTTTGATCTTGATTTAGATAAAAGATATGAAGTCATCAATAAACTTTATACAGAATTCCAAAAAGAATTCAACGTAGATAGTAATCTGAAAAAACAACTCGACACGAAATACAGAAACAATCTGAACATCATTGCTGAGATTGTAGAAACAGAAAATCAGGATTCGATTTTCAGAGAATTTATTACTTCAATTGCAGAAAACTGTAAAGAAATAGGAGACTTGAGGATCATACAAAAAGAAAGGTTGGTAAGCAGTTTTATCCACATGCATATCAACAGACTGATAAGATCGAGACACAGAATGCATGAATTAATCATTTATGGCATTGTAGAAAAGTATTACAAAATGAAAATCGGCAAAAGAAAATATCTAGTATCATGAAGCTAAAATTTATCCCTCAACACGACCAGATGGACTGCGGTCCTGCTTGTATCGCAATGGTGGCTTCTTACTTTGGTAAGCAGATTCCGTTACATTTTTTGAAACAAAACGCCAATTTATCGAGAGAAGGTGTAAGCTTACTAAGTATTAGTGAATTGTGTCAAGATATTGGATTTGAAACCTATCCGGCAAAATTAACCTTAAAAACACTGGATGAAAATGGTAGCCTACCTTGTATTCTTCACTGGAACAAAAACCATTTTGTAGTATTGCTTGATGTAAAGAAAAGTTTAATTACAGGAAAAAAGAGATACAAACTTGCCGATCCAAGTCATGGAATTATCTGGATGAGCGAAAAAGATTTTCTTAAAAGCTGGCTATCGGATGGTGAAAATGGTGTAGCTCTTTTTGTAAGTCCTACCAACAGTTTTTATCAACAGACTTTCCCTGAAGAAGATAAAGTAAATCTTTCATTTGCTTTAAAATATTTCAAAGAACATAAAAAGAAATTTATTCTATTATCCTCAATGCTTTTGTTAGGAAGCGGGTTGAGTCTGGTCTTCCCGTTTCTTACACAAAGTTTAATTGATAAAGGTGTAAATACAAAGGATATTGATCTTATTACCATTATTCTTATTTCTCAGGTTGTTTTATATTTAGGAAGTATCACAATTGAAATTCTTAGAAATTGGCTAATGCTTTATATCGGAACGAGGATAAGTATTTCCATTATTTCAGATTTTTTAAAGAAAATATTACTCTTGCCAATGGGATTTTTTGATACCAAAATGACAGGAGATTTTACTCAAAGAATTCAGGATAATGAAAGGATTGAAGAATTTTTAACTTCACAAAGTTTAATGACATTCTTTTCAATGATTACTTTCTTAGTCTTTTTTGGAGTACTTTGGTATTATAATGTTTCGATTGTGTTGATTTATTCATCATTAACAGCTTTATCATTACTTTGGGCCCAATATTGGCTAAAGAAAAGAGAAATTCTGGACTATTACCGTTTCAGAGAAAAAGGACAAAGTCAGGAAAGTGTTTACGAGCTTCTGAATGGTGTTTCTGAAATGAAATTAAATCAATTTGAAGACTATAAAAGACAAGAATGGGAAGGTATCCAAAACAAACTTTTCAAAACGACACTTCGTATTTTAAGGGTTGACCAGTATCAGTTTTCAGGATTTGAATTCCTTAATCAGTTAAAAAATATTTTAGTTACTTTCTTTGCAGCCTTGCAAGTGGTAAAAGGAAATATGACAATTGGTGAATTATTAGCAATTTCTTATATAATTGGACAGCTAAATTCTCCTGTAAATCAAATGATTTCGTTCTTTAGATCCTTGCAAGATGCCAAATTGAGTCTTTCCAGATTAAATGAAGTTCAGAATCATGAAGAAGAAGAAAAAGAAGGATTAAAAACTCTTGCTCTTAGACGTGCATTTGATCAAGATAATGATGAAAGAGGAATTACTTTAAACAATGTTTCATTTCAATATGAAGGTCCAAAATCTCCTTTTGTTTTAAAAGATTTAAACCTGTTTATCCCGGAAGGTAAGGTAACGGCCATAGTAGGAGCAAGCGGAAGCGGTAAAACAACCTTGATGAAAATGTTGCTTAGATTTTATGACCCTACTAAAGGTTCAATTCATTATAATGATGACAATATTTTGGATTTATCTCCTAAAAGCATTCGGGAAAATTATGGTGTTGTAATGCAGGACGGTTTTATTTTCTCCGATACTATAGAAAGAAATATCGCAACAAGCGATGTAGAAATCAACAGTAAAAAGATGGAAAATGCGGTGAAAGTAGCTAATATTTCATCATTCATCGACAATCTTCCATTAGGGTATAATACGAAAATCGGAGCTGCTGGAAACGGAATTTCAGGAGGACAAAAACAAAGAATTCTTATTGCAAGATCAGTATATAAAAATCCTCATTTTATTTTATTTGACGAAGCGACTTCAGCACTGGATGCGGAAAATGAAAAAATAATTCACGATAATCTTCAGGAGTTTTTTAAAGGCAAAACTGTGATCATTGTAGCGCATCGGCTAAGTACAGTAAAAAATGCAGATCAAATTATCGTCTTGAAAAATGGAGAAGTTGTAGAAAAAGGAGATCATCAGGATCTTGTTAGCAGAAAAGCAGATTATTATAGTCTTGTGAAAAATCAATTAGAATTAGGAAACTAAGTAAATTATAATTCTCTTCAATTTTTTTTAATATATTTCATAATAAAAGCCTTGGGTATTTTAGATACTTCGAGGCTTTTTTATGTTATCATTAAGAGCAATGGTATTATTTTTAATTAAATCCCATTTTGAGAGTATTTTGCCTCTTTTTATTTATTTGTTACTTTTCCGAATTTTAAGTTTGGCTTTTGAAGTCTCTTTTTCATAGTTTTTCAACTCTTTTCCTTTGGGATGAAAATATCGGATTCTGTTCAAAATAAATTGATACAATATTACAATAACCATTGAAATAAGCTTGTGACTATAAAAATAAAAACCACTTGATTTTTCAAGTGGTTAATTTTAAAATGGTAGACCCACAGGGCGTATAACCCTTTAATTTTATGATCTCCTAATTAATTGTATCTTTTTCATTTACAGGTATTTATTTTTAATTTAACAAAATAAGATTAAGAAAGATTAAGAATAATTAAGCTATTGTGGGGAAAATGTGGGGAATTTTTTGTATCTTTAAAATATAAAAAAAATTATTCATTTGGCTTCAATTCGATACTTACTTAAAAGCACAAAAAATCCAGCAAGTTTATATATCAGGTTTAGAGCTGGAAGGCAAATAGATTTGGTTGCTCCTACAGGTTTTCATATTGATCCTAAGCATTGGAGTAATGCTAGACAATCAATGAAAAATATTGTAGAACAAAACCCAATTACCAGCGATTTAGAAAACTCAAACAATATGCGGTATGAAAAACTAAATAACAGTCTCAAAAAACTGAGAGATTTTATTATTGAAAATTTTAATCATTCCCAGATTGATGGAGATATAATTGACAAGACCTGGTTGGAAAATAATCTTATTAAATGCTTTAATAGACCTTTAAATGATGGAGCTGATAATAGAATATTTTTTGTTCCCTATATTGAACAATTTATAGAAAAAGCTCCTACCAGAATCCGTAAGAAAACTAATAAGCCAGTTTCGGTAGAAACAATTAAAGCTTATAAGGCAACTCTTACTGAAATTTTAGCGTTTGAAAAATACAAAAATATAAAGCTAAAATACAAAGATCTTAATCTCAGCTTTCATAGAGAATTTATGGACTTTCTAAGTAAAGAACAAAAATTAGATTTAAAGACTGTAGGAAATTACATAAAAAATGTAAAAGCAATTGCAAGACAAGCAATGTTGGAAGGACTACCGGTTCATGAAGAAATAAATCATCAAGAATTTTTCAGAACTAGCAGTAAAACTAAAGCAATTTATTTGACTGAGCACGAGATAAATAAAATCTTTAAGCATGATTTTTCTAATAATGAAAGATTAAGTCGAGTAAGAGATTTGCTTATTATTGGACTTTGGACAGGTCAGAGGATTAGGGATTTTAAAAATATTAAAGCTTCCGATATAAAAGATGGTTATATAGAGATCACAACAAGTAAAACTGGAATGGATGTTGCGATTCCTCTTCATGACCATGTTATTGAAATTCTTAAAAAGTGGGATGGTAATTTCCCAACATCTTTATCGGATCAAAAATTTAATAAATATGTGAAAGAAGTTGGAGAAGAAGTAGGATTAACATATTTAGTAAACGGATCAAGGATTAATCCAGAAACTAAGAGAAAAGAAGAGGGTGAGTTTCCAAAATATGAATTAATCAGTTCACATATTTGTCGTAGAAGCTTTGCTACAAATCATTTTGGAAAACTTCCGACTCACACCATTATGGCGATTACTGGACATCAATCTGAAAAAGAATTTATGGGTTATATTCAGACTACCCCTAAAGAGCATGCCGAGCAAATGAAAAATTTTTGGAAAAAGCAAGCGGAGGAAAATAATTTTGAGGAAGTGAAATTAAGAATTGTTAAATAATGTTAAAATTGTATAAAATTGAGACTACAACTATTATGGGAGATACTATTATCACTATGGCAGAAGAGTCTAAATTTCAAATTTTTAATGATTACAAAAAAGAGATTGATTTTACAATAGCTCTCGAATTAGAAATTTTAAACGATGAGATAGAAAATTACTCAGAAAATGCTATTAATAAGGATGATTTGATGGATTATTTAAAGAAATCTTATAAGGAAGTAAATTTATCCTTCGGCGGAATTACAGAGGTTTTACCATCCAAATTTTATTTTGATTATAAAGAAGGTACAGATACAGAAACTTTTATAGATTTTATGATGTCCGAAGTTCGTGAGGAAATAGATGAAAGATTATCTATTCCAGATATAGAAGACGTACAAGTTCTTATTGAATGGAAAGTCTTGGAAGGTCTTTATCAATGTCGTTTATTATTAAAAGATTGGATCAGTAAGATTTTTCACAAATCAAATACAAATTCTATTATTGATAACCCTTACCCGGAGATATTTAGAAATGGAGAAAGTTTTTCGAGTTTTAGGAATATATTAGTAGCTTTAAATTCTTTTGATAAAGATGAAAATCCAAGAGATAGAGGGTTCCAAGCAAGAGCTAATGCTATTTATACCATCGATAAAAATTGTACTGATCTAAATAAAAAACTATTAGTACCTAATATTTTATTGTCCGACTTTGTAAAATTTCTCAATAAAGAATTTAAGTTAGGTATTAAATATCATAGTAAATTTAAATTATCATCTGGAGAGAAGCATGAAATAGAAGTAAAGAAATTTTATTAATCTTATCATTGTTTAACTCGAACTTCCCCTACCGTACAAAGTAGAATTTTCACCGTACAAACTATTATCAATCTTTGTCCCATTAAAGAATTAAAGTAATGGGAACGAACAATATTACACAATTACACAACACGACTCCTGAAGATTTAAAAATCGAAATTCTAAACGGTGTCAATATCTTATTATCCGAGTTTAAGAAAGACCTAGGTATTTATGAACAGAACACCTACTTAACCCGTAATGAGATAGCTAAAATGCTTAAAATATCTCTTCCTACGCTTCGAAAGAATGTAGAAAGAGGCATTATTCCTGAAATCACAGTAGCAGGACGTGTACTGTACAATTTGGCAGATGTAAAAGCCGCACTGAAAAAAGCTAATTGGAGAGAAGATTAATCATTGAAACGTTTGGAAAAATGTTTGATAAGATTAATTTTTTTATTCCGATTAACATTTCTCATTTTGGAAATGATGAAAGTATTACTATTGGTAATCTTAAGTTAGATTATAATAAGATGGACGGAAGAGTATATTACGAAACTTATTATAAAAAAATGAGATTTAGATTAACAGAAATAGGGTTGGGTATTTCAAATTCTGTCTCACAAATAATTTATGGGCATAATGCTTTTGATTTGAATTATTTAGAATTTAAGCAAACCATTTTAGAGATATGTAATAAAATTAATTGTACTAAGGCAGAATTGATAGTAAAAAGTTTTGAGTTTGGGCTAACTGTTCAAACTTATATGAAAACTGAAAAAGTTTTGTTGAAATTGCAATCTCATAAAAAATCTTCTGGTAAGCAAGAGTTTAGAAGAACTAAGCTAACTGGTGTAAAGTTTTATCATTGTGACTATGAGTTAAAATTTTATGATAAGGCACATGTAGAAAAAATTGAAACACGACATAATATCTTAGAAGGTAACCATTTAAGAATCGAAATGATGTTTAGGAAGAAGCACTTTCCTAATGGAATTAAAACAGCAGAAGATTTATGTAAAATTGAAAACATCAATCAAATTTATAAAATGTTAATGAAAGAGTGGGATGCCGTTGTTAAAATACCTGTTGTAAATCATGAAAAATTATCAAAGGAGGAAATACATAAAATTTACGCAATTTTAAGTTCTGCCTATCAAGCCGATAGATTAGATTATGTCAGTAGAGCAGCCGTCAGAAAAGAACAGCAACGATTTAAAGATGAATTACAAACAATAGGAGATTTTTCAATCTTTAATGAAATTACGAATGCTTTCGCTGAAAAATTTACTTCCTTAATGAATGTCCCTTAATTTCTATCAATTCTATTAGTTGGAAATGTGGGACAAATGAAAGAAAGGGAAAGAAAGAAAGAAAGAAAGAAAGAAAGAAAGAAAGAAAGAAAGAAAGAAAGAGACAGGAAAAGGTAAGCAGATCAGTTTTAGTTCAGAAATAAGTTTTTAAAATTGAAAAAAACAAATAACTAACATTTAATCAGTGTTTTATGTTTTGTTTTTAGAGGGAATTTTCGTAAATTTAAGTATGAAAGAAATTGATTTACAGGTTTATACTGCAAGTTTTGACAAAATAGAAGAATTAAGGAATCAGGATTTTGTTTTGGTAAGTGTTTCGGGGAAAGTTCTTGGGGATATTAAGCACAAAGAGGAGGTAGAGCCTCTGAGAGGTTTTAGTACCTACCGTATGAGATACCATAAACAGGCTAATGATTATCTTTCCTGTTATCTTTTGTACAGGCAGATATTAGAGAAAAAAGGGATAACTAGAATACTGGAGCAGTTAGAAGAGTTAAAACTAAAGCATAACAAATCTAAAATTGTTTTATTGGGCTATGGAAACGAGAATGAATTTGATTACAGACACATATTCGCTGGTTTTTTACAAGAAAATAATATTAGTGTTGTAGAATATCCTAAGCCGGTTAATATGGACTTACAGCGAAGACTCTGGAAGTACGATCCATACAAAGAAGCCGGACACGATAATTTGACAGATGAGTATATAGGTGAGACTTTAGAGCAGGCAAAATTCATTTTTGCTAAAACTTTACCGGAAAATCCGCATCATTATACTCTGAGAAAAGATTTTGGTAATGATGAAAAATTTCTCTCTATAGTGAGGCATATTCGGTTTTTCGGGGAATTAGAAGAGTTCGGAGGGATGATTTTCCGGTGTTTTTATTGGGAAAATTACAAATATCACACACATCCCTTTGATATTCTTGATATAAATACTGATTTAATCAATCGTCATGAAATTTAATTAAGTTAATAAGTTTTTGATTTTTAAAATTTTAGCTACTTAGTTTAGACAAAATTAGACATATAAAAAGGGAGAAATGATTAAACAGAATAGACTTTCTACGAAGTTTAAAAAGAAAATACTTTTAAAAGCATTGGAAAAATCTTTGGCTGTAGTGAGTTCTGCCTGTAAAATGGCTAATGTAAATCGACAAACTTTTTACAATTGGCTAAAATCAGACTTACAGTTTAGAGAGGCGTATGAAGAAATTAAAGAGATCTCTCTGGATTTCGCAGAAACATCTTTATTTCAGCAGATAGGTGAATATAATACTACCGCAACTATTTTCTATCTTAAAACAAAAGGTAGGCATAGAGGTTACGGACAAAATAATTATACTACAAATAAAAATATCATGAATTTAGATCATCTGACAAATGAGGAGCTTATGTCAATCATTAACAATAAAAATTAAGAAAATAAGTTCCGGGCTTTAGACGCTAAACTTCTTAAACGACCGTTTAAGGAACTTTGCAAAATAAAAATATGAGTAAATACATAGGATATATCAGGGTAAGTACAAAACATCAAAACAATTCGGGTCTTGGTCAGTTGGCTCAAAAAGCGATGATTAAAAACTTTCTTAAAGAAGACGATATTCTCATTAAAGAATATGAAGAGGTTGAATCCGGTAAGAAAGATGACCGTCCAGAACTTTTAAAAGCTTTAGAACATTGCAAGAGGGAAAATGCAATATTACTTATCGGAAAATTAGATAGACTCAGCAGAAATGTTGGGTTTATCTATTTATTAAAAGATAGTAAAGTGAGGTTTGTTTGCTGTGATATGCCGGAAGCTACAGATGTAACCATCGGAATTATGGCAGTTCTGGCACAAGACGAGCGAGAACGTACTTCCCAAAGAACTAAGGCAGCTTTAGCAGAGCTACGATCTAAAGGAGTTACGTTGGGAAACCCTTCTAACCTCAACAATGAAGCAAGAAAATTAGGTACAGAAGCTTTAATTAGGAAAGCTAAAGATAATCCCAACAACAAAATGGCAACGGCTCTTATTATTCCTCTCCGGGAAAATGGGATGAGCTTTCAAAAGATTGCAGACAGACTTAATGAGAATGGATTTAAAACAGCAACAGGAAAACAATTTTCAAATGCTCAAGTATTAATATTGCACGATAGGTACATTAAAAGTCAAACAGAATCAAACACAGAGGACTCAATTAAATCTATTCAGGAATTGTAAGATATTTTATACATTTGTGTAATCAACAAAAATCAAAAAATTATAAGATCAAAATAAGGTTGTAAATAACATATAGATATTGCGTTTTGCAATTCGTTTTCTTTGCTCAAATACTGGTAATATTTTAACTAAAGAAAAATGAAATGTAAGAGACGCCCTGCATGGGGTGTGTTTTGCTTCATTTCTTTAGTGGGTTATACCAGTGACCTGAGCAAAGGATGTAAGTTAATTCACACCCTTTCTCATTTCAAAATTCAAATCTGTATGAAACAACTAAATTATTTTATCTTTTATTCCATTCTACGGAAATCCGTAAGGACATCAGAACAAATAATTCTTATTTCGTAATCTGATGAAGTTTAATAAATTTTTTACCTGTAGTTTTTTAAGTCTGTGTCTGGGAACTCTGATTTACATCCTGTTCAGATCATCAAGCCTCAAAGTTTTTTCTTGGAGTAACTTTCTTGGATTAAATTGGGTTGAAACTGATATCAGAAACTTTACAATTACGATCTCTTCCAAACTTCCGGATTGGCTTTTATTTTCATTCCCCGATAGTTTATGGGTATTCTCTTATGTTTGCCTGATGCTCGGAATCTGGAAAGGTTTCATTTCAATGACAAATCTGTTCTGGATAGGTATTATTCCATTAATTGCTGTCTGTTCAGAATTAGGGCAATTTGCAGGCTTTATTCAGGGTACTTTTGATGCTCTTGATCTTGTATTTTATATCATTGGCAGTATTATGCCTCTGCTTCTTTTTAAACAATCAATAACATATAATTTAAAATTTTAACAAATGAAAAAAAACATTAAACATCTTGTCTCATTAGGATCAATTACATTTTTCTTAATTATTGCAATGGGCAGTATGGACGACAAAAAAGAAAAAACAGGAAGCTCCAAGGCAGGAACTTCTGCAGCTACAGTAAGTACAGAAGCTGAAGCAAATTACAGAAAAGTTGGAGAAACTCTCGCTACGGATTATTTTGATGTTACGGTGAATAAAGTTAGTGTTGAAAACAGCGTAAATACAGGAAATGAATTAGCAGATTTAAAACCAGAAGCAGGAACACGATATCTTATCATCAATACCTCTTTCAAAAATAACAGCAATGAAAGCAGAATGCTTATGGACGGGGAAATTTTGATAAACTACAACGGTAAAGATTACACGTTCGATAAATCTGAAACAGTTATGTTGGAAGGATGGGGATTGATGCTTGACCAGATAAATCCTTTAACAACAAAAACAACCAATTTAGTGTATAAAATTCCGGCGGAGTTAAAAGGTACAGCCTATTACAGACCAGGAAGATCGGGAGATAAAGATTTAATTGATTTAGGGAATATTCAGTAAAACTAATAATTCCACGTTACTCTTTCACGTGGAATTATTTAGATATTTTTTATTTTTTAAAGTCTACTAGAATATCATTGAAATTTTTTTTTGAATCTGAAAGTATAGCTATAGTAGTTTTTAAAGGCAGTATTATGAGATTTTATAATTGATTAAGACCGATTACTTTCTTTTTTCTTTTTCTTTTCTCAAAATCTCATATCATTAAACAAAGTTTCATAAATTTATAGAGTATGAGTTTAATGTAACAAAATATGAAAATAGGATATGCCCGAGTTTCAACCAAAGACCAAAATTTGGATTTACAAATTGAAGCTTTAGAAAAAGCTGGATGTGAGAAAATTTACCAGGAGAAAATTTCCGGTACAACAAAAAATCGACCAGAGCTTGATAAGATGATCGAGCAGTTTCGAGAAGGTGATGAATTATATGTTTGGAGATTGGACCGGTTGGGGAGAAGCTTAAAAAATATTATTGATCTTGTGTTAAGTTTAAGTGACAAAGGTATTATAATAAAAGGTCTTGTAGATGGTGTAGATACTTCAACTATTAATGGGCGACTTTTCTTAAATTTAATGGCTTCCTTATCTGAATATGAGAGGGAATTAATAAGGGAAAGAACCAATGCAGGTTTACAAGCTGCGAGATCAAGAGGTAGATTGGGAGGGAGACCAAAGGGATATGCCAAAGAAACAATTTCTAAATTATTAGTTATGAGGTCTATATATAAGAATCCGACTTTAGCTCCTAAAGAAATTTATGAACCACTAGGCTTGACAAGAGCAACATTTTATAGGTATGCTAAAATACTTGATAATCATACGGATGAAGAAATAAAAAAAATGGCAATTAAAAAATAAAAAACTGTATTTTAGATTCTTTACTAATATAAAACTATTATCTAAATGGAAAATAATAATAAAGATTTATAGTGGTAGAATAGCAAATATTGAAATAAAAAAGAGGCGACACTCGCCCCCTTCTGTTAATTAAGGATTTCCAAGACCAACTTAATTAAGACTGCAAGCCTTATACAACTTTCTACAATTGTAGAGAATAAGCTCTGTGCTTTTTGAGCTTTTCTATGTTTTTTTGACATTTCTCTGGTGTGTTCGATTAGACCAACACCTATGAGAGGTTCTTGGACATCTAGGTTGACCTGGAAATGACGAAAGGGTCGATGCTTAGCCTTTTAAAGGGCATTAGCCTAGTTATAACACTGAAGTTATTAAGCCTATCGATGGAGTGTCCCACACATAAAGATATAAAAGCAAATTTTAATCCAATCAATTAATAGAGTTTTATGTCAGCTTTGGGGATCTGAAGTGGAATGATTTAATGACAATTTGACACATAATTCGAAACATTTGCGTAAAAACTAACGCTGAAAGAATATAGCCAAAACCGAGCTTAAATGATTAATAAATCTTACTCTTCATAAAATTATTTTGATTTTTATCCAAAATTACTTTCAATCAATAGAATTGTTTCATCATATAAATCGAATAATTTTGAAATATTTTGGGGTCTTACCAATTGTTTCTCAAAACTATAAGGTTCTTCCAATAATTCTGCTTGTGAAAGTAATTCTTTTGCAGTTTCGGCTACCTGCTTATTTTTGTTTTTAGACAGACCTGCAAGATGTACACAAACTTTATTTTGCAGATATCTGTTTTCGGGATACATCGCTGCTTTTAATTCTCTGATTTTGGATAAGTAAATTTCTTCCATAATTTTTTTATAAAAATATAAAATTTAATCCTTTATCAAATACTTAAACCAAAAAAGATCATCGGGTTTTACTTCAGCACCATTTTTTAGTGTAATGATTTTATTTTGATCTCCTATTTCGTAGTTCCAGCTTTGGGGGGTGACAAAACCGAAAGAACCATTTTTTAAATGCTCAATGACATCATCAATGATATGACTTTGTCCGCTTATTGTGAAATCTGTCATTTTGTAAATTTATAACGTTTCTTTTTTTAGATGAAGTCGTAGAACTCCGGAACTTGCTTGTATTAATCATGTAACGTCGTAAATATACAAGAAGGGTATTGTAATTTTTAAAAACCATAAGATTTTAAATATCAACTCGTTAAAAAGAAATAAGGCGTCAACTAAGGAAAGTCTTTGCCTTATTTCTTCTTTACTCACATCTAGCTCAATGCGCTAAATGCATAAAATTTTTTTTAATTCAAACAATTAGTTTACCATCAAAACAATTTTTCCGTTCACTCCACCCCCCATTAAAAAGTCCTGTGCTTTGGCAGCCTCTTCTAAAACAAATGTTTTAGAAACAATTGGTTTTAGTTTACCCTTTCTAATTAAATCAATACCATTTTGTATAGTTTGAGGAGAAATATCAGAAGCAACAAAGTGAGCTTCAACTTTAAACTTTTCTGCAAGCTCCTTTGATGGAGGAGTTACAATACTTAATAATTTTCCGTTTTGTTTTAAAACTTTAAAAAGGTTCGACTGACTTTCGCCACCAGCAGTGTCGACAACCAAATCAATATTTTTAAGAATATCGCCAATATCTTGTAATTTGTAGTCGAAAACTTCGTCTGCACCAAGACTTTTTGCCAATTCTAGGCCTGTGCCAGATGCAGTGGCATAAACAAAAGCACCTGCTTCCTTTGCCATCTGAACCATCGTTCCGCCAACTGCTCCCGCAGCGCCTTGAATCAATATTTTATCGCCTTTCTGGAGTTTACCTTTTGTAAATAGAACAGATTGTGCGGTGCCGATATTCACTCCAATTGATGCAGCTTCTTGAAAGGTTAGCGTGTTGGGTTTCAGCACCAGTGAATCTTCACTTAGAGTAATGTATTCTGCGTAACCGTTTGTTTTGGTAAGCGCAATCACTTCATCGCCGACTTTATATTTTGAAACGTTTGCACCTATCTCTGAAATGATTCCCGAAGCTTCACCGCCAGGAATAAATGGCATTGTTACTGGTCGGATATTTTTCATTAAACCCGTCCGTATTTTCACATCGACTGGATTGACACCAATTGCCTTTATCTTGATTAAAACATCATTATCATTTCGGATAGTTGGTATATCAATTTCTACAACTTCGATGACATCAGAACTTCCATAATCTTTATATTGAATTGCTTTCATCTTTAAATTATTTAAAATTTATCCTAACTGTTTTAGTTTATATAACTGTCTGCTGGATAATCAGTGTAACCTGTTTCTCCCGGCGTGTACAATGTATTGTAATCAACATCGTTTAAGCTCCTGTTGTTTTCAATCCGTTTTACAAAATCCGGGTTGGAGAGGAAGCTTCGCCCAAAAGCAACCAGATCCGCAGTACTATCCTGCAATCTTTTTTCTGCAGTTTCGGGTGTCAATCCGCTGGAAAATATAAGTATATTGCTAAAAGCATCACGAATTGTCTGGTATGTTTTTTCAGTTATATCCGGACTGGATAACAAATGGATGTAAGCAATTCCTATTTTATTCAGTTCGATGCTTAAATGTGCATATGTGTTGTGAACTTCTGCTTCGTCATACGGTTTCTGGTCACTCAATTGAGAAAAAGGCGAAAAGCGAATTCCCACTTTATCTTTTCCTATAGCTTCTGCCACTGCTCTTGCAATCTCAATGGTCAGGCGACTTCTGTTGATATAATTTCCTCCGTATTGATCTTCTCTTATGTTTACGTTTGGATTTAAAAATTGTTCCAATAGATATCCGTTGGCACCATGAAGCTCGATACCATCAAAACCAGCACTGACAGCATTTTTGGAAGCAGTTACAAAATCATTAATTATTTTATTGATCCCTTCTAGAGAGAGTTCCTGCGGAACAGAATGCTCCTGCATACCAAGTGAATCAGTATAAATTTCTCCTGCTGCTTTTATACCTGAAGGACTAACAGGCTGTAATCCATCCGGCAAATTAGCGATATGAGCGATACGTCCTGTATGCATAAGTTGTAAGAAAATTTTCGACTGATTATGATGCACTGCATCTGTCACTTTTTTCCAACCCTGAATCTGGGCGTCAGAGTATATACCCGGAATTCTCGGATATCCCAATCCTTCCGGGCTTGGAGATGTACCTTCAGTAATAATCAAACCGGCACCCGAACGTTGTGCGTAGTAAGTCGCCATCAGTTCGTTTGGAAGATTGTTAATCGCTCTGCTGCGGGTCATCGGTGCCATTACCAGATGATTTTTAAATTTCAGTGTACCTTTCTCAAAAGGTGTAAGTAGCTTTTTCATTGTATGATATTATTTATAACCACAAATTTACAAGCTTCAGTTATGATAAAATAGCCTGAAAAGACTCAAAAATAGTCCGATACGACAGAAATTTCTTTACAATTAAATTATAAGACAGAAGAGTATTTTTTCGGAGTAAGTCCGTATTGTTTCTCAAACAATCTGCTGAAGTGACTGAGGTTTGAGAATCCCAATTCATAGCCTACCTCAGAAACAGAATGCTTCGCTTGCCTTAATAGAAAAGCTGCTTCCTCCATTCTGGCTTTTTGGTAAAAGTTGTAAATGGTATCTCCGAATGTTTGCTTAAAGAGTTGCTTCAGTTTGGTTTCGCTCATTATTGCAATTTTTGCCAATTCTTGGAGAACAGGTGGAGAGCTCAAATCAGCCAAAATTTCGTTGCGGATAAGCAAAAGCCTTGTAGCATCATTGCTTTTAATGTTTTTATAAGTAGTATTTTCCCGCAAAGATAATTTTGTGAACAGCAAATACATTAGTTCCAATACTTTGATTTGGATATAGAAATTGTTTAAAGAATTGTTTAAATCCACATTCACAATATTTTTGAGAATGATTTGCATTTCAGAATCAAAATTTTCAAAAAAAAGAAAAGAGTCATTTTCTCCGGAAATTGTTGCTAACGTATTATTGGGTTTATCAATTGATAAAATGCTTTTTAATCTGCTATTAGTTATTCCCACCACCATATAATGGATGTTACTGCCCGCAGGAAAACGAATTTCGGATTTAATGTCATTTGTTGACAATAAAATAAAGGCATCATTTTTTTGAGCAAAAGGTATATTTTCCTCATCGTTATAATGCAGTTCACGTTCCTCTTTGCTGTTGTAAAAAAATAAAGTGCGTACATTATTGGCCTTTTCCGCAGGATTCCGTTTTATAATCAAATCGTCATTTAGAGTGTACCGATGGATAGTTAATTTAAAATTATCTCCAAAGCCAATTTTCCGCACATAGCCTTTGCCCATTTCTTTAGGAATTTCCAGAAAATTATCTTTTACAGGTGCGTTGATTTGTTTTCCGAACATGGTTATAAAATCAAAACCTGGATTTGCAGTAAATTCAAAAATCATAAGTAAATTTCTTATTCCAAATTAATATAATTTTTATTTACTCGTAACTTTATTATAGGATTATTTAGAAATTAGTTTATTTTTCGTCTAATCTAGTTTGATTAATATACTTAAGTTTGTTATTATTATCGATCTTCCAGGTTTATAGATAATAATCTCAAAAAACGATAAAACAATTTTATTTATTAAAAAATTTATTAATTTAATTTATACTAATATGGATGCATTAATTGAGTATTTTTCACAAAACTTGCCAAACATATCTTTTTATGTTATTTTATCAATTTGTGTTATTTTTGGATTTAAGTGGATGATTTCAAATGTAGTAAGTCAGTTTAAAACTCTATTAATTGAAAATAGAGAAAATCATAAACAATCTATTGAAATGGCAGAATTTTCCTATAAACATTCCAAGGAATCGTATTTACAAATTCGTGCTGAAGTTAAAGATTTACAAGAGAAAGTTGAAAAATTAAAAGATCCTTTTGTTTCTGTCTTAAGTTGTTCTATAATTTCAGGGTCTTGTATATTAAGCATTTGCTTTCTGATATCCAATAAATATTCATAAAGTACATCATATACTTTGTTTATCTCATTCTTATTTTTTAATAGTTTTTCTTCTTGTTCACTTAATTGATACCAATAAAAATATATGAATTTGCTCTTTTGCATGTACCTGAAGCTATGAAAAAATGTCTTGACGAAAGCGGATATAAGATAAACGAATTGAGCAAAATTATTATTCACCAGGCTAATGAGAAAATGGATGAAGAAATTGTAAAGCGTTTTTACAAATTATACGATACATCGATACCTAAAGATATTATGCCTATGACCATTAATAAACTAGGGAATAGCAGTGTTGCAACAATACCAACTTTACTCTCAATGATTTTAAATAACGAACTTCAGGATCATGATATTTGTGAGAATGATATCGTATTATTTGCTTCAGTTGGGGCCAGTATGAATATCAATGCTTTAGTATATAAATTTTAATATAAAATTGCTTTCCCTTATTGTAAAAAAATAGCAGAGAACGTTTATAGTTCTCTGCTAATTATTATATTGAGAAAAAAGCTATTATAAGCTTTCTTCTTAATTTAAGCTATTTTAACGTTAACTGCGTTGATGCCCTTGTTACCGTTTTGTACGTCATATGTTACGACATCATTTTCACGAATATCATTAACTAAACCCGAAGTATGTACGAAAACATCTGGACCTCCATTTGAAGGTGTAATAAAACCAAATCCTTTGGCATTGTTAAAGAATTTTACTGTTCCTTGTTGCATTGTATTGTATTATAAAATTGTTGTATTTACTGATAAATTTTTGGCTGTTGCCATAACTGTGGTGATGATTAAATCAAAACAGTTTTTAATTTAAGCTATTTTTACGTTAACTGCGTTAACGCCTTTTGCTCCGTTTTGTACGTCAAATGTTACGACATCGTTTTCACGAATATCATTAACTAAACCTGAAGTATGTACGAAGACATCTGGACCTCCATTCGAAGGTGTAATAAAACCAAATCCTTTAGTTTCGTTAAAGAATTTTACTGTTCCTTGTTGCATTGTATTGTATTATAAAATTGTTGTATTTACTGATAAATTATTTTGGCTATTGCCATTACGGGATTGATAATTACGTCAAAACTGTAATAAATCGATTTGTAAACAAGAAATGATGTTGGTATTTTTTAGAATCTTGAAATATTCAAGATGAAATGGTACTGCACCTGTTAAATTGATGACAAAATTAGCGGCTGTAAAAGCGAAGACTGATAGGGAATTGTAAGTTCAAAAATTTCAGAATAAGCGTCGGCAGGAGCCTGATTATTTTACAAATGTACACATAATTTATTGAAAACAAGCGATTTTCTATTTTTATTTTTTGCTGGTACTAATTAGCGTAAATATAATGAGTAAAAATGGATAACTAAATCAATAGTATGACGTCTGTCTGATTTTTTTTTGAATACCAAAATTGAAATTGCAATATAGGACAGTATCTTAAAAGAAATTGATTTTAATTGTTAGTATTATATTGAATAGAGCCTTTTATAGCATGATTTTAACTTTTATTATGATGTTCACTTGAATATAAAAACTAAGTAATGATTGATTTTTCAACAGAAATTATTTTTACTGAAAATATCATTTCGAAAAAGATTATTGCAGTACCTAATTTTTCAGAAATAATAAAGGATAATACTGAATTTAAAAAAAATTATCGATAGTGATTTCAAATATTAATTCACAAACTATATCTATTGATGAGATGAAAAAAAATGTTTTTCAAAATAGTTATGAAAGTAAGCTAATTTATTTTTATAATATCTTTACAAATCTCAAAAAAATGAAATATATCATTACGCATATCCATTTGAAAATATTAGATTAAGTTGAAAAAAAACTCACCGTGAAAGTTGAATATCGCGAGCTTTTACCGCACGAAAGCAAGGCCTATAGAATGATTCGTTTAGAAAGTTTGAAAAGATTTCCACCGTCTTTCGGAGCAGATTACGAAGAATCTTTAAAAATTGAAAAATTTAGATTAGAAAACACGATTGAAAATCCAGTGTTGGAAAGATTTGTAATTGGAGTTTTCGATGCTACTAAATTAATTGGAATTTGTGTTTTTGTGAAATAAGAAGCTACAATGGGGCAGTATCTATCAAATGTATGTTAAGGAAAATTATCAGAGAAAGAATATTGGATTTGGATTGGTTTAGTCAGTTATTAACGAAGCTGAAAGTAGATTTAAGGATATTGAAATTTTGTTGGAAGTAACAGCTAATAAATTGGCTGCTTATCATTTATATAAGAAATTGGGTTTTGAAGAAATCATAGTTGATACAGAAAAGGGTAGTGGAAATAAAATTATGAAGTATATTCGGTTTAATTGTAATAGCCACTACTTGATCTGACAGTTTGAACTTGAAACTATTTTTGAGACAAAATTTATACACTCTTTAGTCAAATATTTATTTCAGATGATAATGAAAATAATGGTGGTGTATCGACATTTGTAATTGAACCATATTTTGTACAATAAAGTCTCACAAAACAATTAGATCAAGTAGTGGCTATTACAATTTTGCTGCTCTAACCATAAAAATTAGTCTATATCCTATATGAGATACTCTAATTACATATTTTTATTATTGTTTTTTTTCAAGTAATCAATAAATTTTGAGGGCGTTATCCCGGTTTGCTGCTTGAAGATATTAACGAAATAACCGTATGAACTGAAACCGCATTCCTCGGCGAGATATGCGATTTTATAAGTAAGATATTCCGGATTGGTTTTGAGCTTTTGTGTAATGTAATTAATCCTTAATTCATTAATGTAGCCATTGAAGTTGTTGTCTTTATTTTTTTTAATAATCTTTGAAAGGTAATTGACATTTGTATTGAAGGCTGATGCAATAGAACTTAAACTGGTTTCTTGAGACAAATATTGCTCTCTTTTTTCAAAATTATTAAGTTTCTTGATGAGTTCGTTTTCTTTCTCGTCGGAAATATTAGAAACTGTAGTTATTTCTTTTTCACTATTTCTGATTTCTAATTTTTCCTGAAGCTGCTTTTCGTATTTTTCAATCAATCCGATTTCTGTGATTGTTTTGAGTTCTTTTATTTTTTTGTAACGGATGAGAAGTTTTATTGTGAAAAATATGATGATTATAATGAGAATTGCAAAACCTGAAATAATAATGTAAACTTTAGTATCCTGCTCTTTTTGTTTATCCAATAAAATTTGGTTTGAAACACTATCTATTAAAATTTTTTTATTTACTTGATTACTATTAAATTGTTCTAATGCCTTAGTGTTGTAAATCATAAAATTTTTGGTATCACCCAATTCTTCATACATAAACGACATATTTTCGTAAAGAATCAACAATTTAGTTGGATTTTTTAGTTTGATCAGAAGAGGTAAAACTTTTTTATAATAATAGATGGCGCTATCTTTTTTGTCGGCTGAATAATAGGTTCGTGCCATTCCAAATAAGGCATTTGCTTCTGTGACCGGAGTGTGAATTTTCTTAGAAATAATAAAAGCTTGCCTAGAATAGTATATTGCAGAATCACTTTTTTCGATGTCTGAATAAGAGGATGCAAGATTAGTATATTGAGTAACAAGCTCATTTTGTTTTATTTTTTCACTATTAATTTTTAAACAGTACTGTAAAGCTATTTTATCATAAATCAATTGCTGTGGCAGATTATTTTTGAGCTCTTCAAATATTGATTTACATCTATAAATATTGCCAACTGCCACATAATAATCATCACCCTCAAGGTTTTTACTTGCAGATAATGCCTTCTCAAGAGTTTCTTCTGTTTTGTTATAAAAATTAGAGTGAGCATAAATATTTGCTAATTTGATTAGTGCTCTAACTTCATACAAGTGGTTTTTTTCTTTTTGTGCTACTTCGAGAAGTTTGTTAGAAAGTTCTAATGCTTTTTTTTCATTTCCCATGTAATTATAATCTGAGATCAGATAAAACAAAGATCTCATTTTGCCTTTACCATAATTGATTTTATCAGATTGATTATAAATTTCTGAAATGATAAATATAGATTTATTTTTATCAGTTAATTTAGAAGCTTTAGTTATTAGACTATCAATGGTATCGGGAGTGTACAGCTGTGCATTCGTTTTTAAAAAAAATGCTACAAGTAATAAAAAGTAGAATTTTATTTTCAAATTTTATATTTTTAAAATTAATTTTTTTTTGACTCTTCTTTCTTTAGATAATCAATAAACTTCGACGGTGTAATTCCGGTTTGTTGTTTGAAAATGTTTACAAAATAGCTATATTGTAAGCTACCAATTTTGTGACCATTCTAAATGATAGATTCTTTCATTTTTTGTTTATATTTTTTAGGGCTTATATTCCCTAATGCTTCGTGCGGTCTGTCATAATTATATTCTATCCACCACTGATTTGCTTTTTCTTCGGCATCTTGTAGATTTTTAAAGACATACATATTAAGAAGCTCATTTCTACAGCTTTTATTCAGGCTTTCAATAAGGCTGTTTTGTGTATGTTTTCCAGGTTGTATATAATGGATCTCTATTTTATTTTCCTGAGCCCATAGCTGAAGATTTTTAGATATAAACTCAGGGCCATTGTCAACTCTTATGCGTTTAGGCTTACGCCCTTGTTGTTTTAACTGATCTAAAACTCTCACTACTCTTGCAGAACAGATACTTGTATCAATTTCCATAGACAGTAATTCCCGGTTATAATCATCAGCAATATTTAATATTCTGAATCTTCTCCCATCATATAAACTGTCGCTCATAAAATCCATACTCCAACATTGATCAGGCTTCAGTGGAATACTGACATTTTCTTTGACCCTGGTAGGAAGTCTTTTTCTTACCCTTCTGCGAATGCTCATTTTTAAGGCTACATAAACCCTATAAACCCGTTTATGATTCCAAATATATCCCAAATTCCTAAGTTTATGGTATAGCTTCCAAAAACCATAACCTGGATGCTCTTGCGAAAGTCTTGTTAAAGCCTCAATTAATTCATCGTCATTTTTTATGCTTTTATACCGATAGCTACGCCTGCTGATGCCAATTGTTAAACAACTTTTCCTTTCACTTAAATTATATTTCTCACGAATAAAGTTGACAATTTCACGCTGTCCAGAAGGCTTTACCTCTTTTTTGACAGAACATCTTTTAAAGCTTCAATCTCTAAACATCTTTCGGCATAAAGTTTCTTAAGTTTAGAATTTTCGGATTCCAGATCCCGCATTTTTTGAATATCCGAACTTTCCATTCCCGAATATTTACTCTTCCAACGATAAAAAGTGCCTTGTGTAATACCATGAGTACGGCATATTTCTATCACACTCTTTCCAAGTTCTTGTTCTTTCAAAATTCCAAAAACCTGACTCTCTGAATACTGACTCTTTTTCATATTTAAATTTAAAGTTTTTTAAAGCAAAAACTCTATCTTTAAATGGATACATTTTCAGGGTAGTTTACATATTCTTTTACAAATATATCTTTTTTATGATCTTAAAATGAAAAAAAATTGAAGATTCTACCGCAATGTTTTTTCATAGTTTAGTTTAAACTTTAATTAAAAAAAATCATTTTTTTACTACAATTTTTAGTAAGACTCGGTCATTATTTCTGATTTATTTCTAAAAAAATTACAATGCAATTATAAAACTATTTAACAATTCTTAATCCGACCTTATTCATAATTAAGTTTAAAAAAAGGCTTATTTATGATTTGAAAATAGAAAAAGAGGATTAAATTCATACTTGAATACGATGATACTCATTATAATTAAAATCAAGTCACATTTTAATTTAAACAACTAATATATAGCAACTTAAGAATTTATTTAGATATCTAAAATTCGTAATTTCGGAGGTGTAGTCTAATATAATTGACAAAAGAACAACGTTAATTTGTCAAATAATTACTGTTAGACTCTACCAATAATTTGTATAGATTGGTTTTGGTCATTAACAGAAAAAGAACACAAAATTACATATGCTTTTAAGTGGCCTTCTACAAATAAAATTAGGAGGCCCTCAAATTAAAAAATAGTTTTCACCAGTTCAAATTAACAATGAAGATTAATGTTAAAGACATCCATATCGGAAATATTATTAAGGAAATAACCGAAGAGAGAGAAATTACTATACCAAGAATTTGTAATTTTTTTAAGTTAGATGAAAGTGAAGTTTTCAGAATGTTTGAACAAAAAAGTTTAGACTCCGATCTTCTGCTGAAATGGAGTAAGCTTGCTGAATATGACTTTTTCAGACCTTACGTTACCCATCTTATGCTTTTTGCAAGTATTACTCAGACCAAAAATAATAAAAGTCTTAAAAATAATGATGACATACAGTTCAGAAAAAATGTTTATACAAAAGAGATCAAAGAATATATTATAGAATTGGTAAACACCAATCAAAAAACATTAAGCGAAATTATTAATGAATATAATATACCGAAAACAACAATTTACAAATGGGTGCGAAAACAAAATATTAAACCAGAATAAAATGAAGCCTAATTATACCAAAATATATTTGGATCTCATAAAATATAAGAAAAAAGAGGATACAGTTTCTGATTCTTTACTTAAGAAGATAAAAAATATCGAAATGGCAAATGATGTATTTGAGGTAGAGAGAGAACTATTTGGAAATAACGGTTTTATTGACAATCAGAAACTCAAATCTTATGATGAAATGACTATAAAGATTTTTCTGAATTATCAAAAACAAAACAGCTTGACCAATATGGAACTAAGCGATCAGTATAAAATCAGTAGAAATACAATTGCAAAATGGAAAAAGATTTATGGTGTTTAATACACTCTAATTCCAGATTAAGATTAAAATTAAAAATAAAATATAACAAAATGACAAAAAAATTATTGACTACCGCGGTTATTTTACTGGCTTTTTCGGTATTTAAAGCACAAGTTGGCATTAACACGGAATCACCAAAATCCTCAATGGATATAAGAGGGAAGGTAGATAGTGGTGGAATTTCCCTACCTACAGACATCACGGGTTTACAAGCACCTCGTCTTACTCGTGCAGAACTAACCAGCAAAGGAAATGCACTCTACGGTACCGATCAAAAAGGAGCCTTAGTTTACATTACCGATGTTTCGGGTGGTGATGTACTTAGCCAGAGAGTAAAAATTACGGCAGTTGGATATTACTATTTTGATGGTGCACTTTGGCAGTCTGTCAGCAGTGGAGGTGGTGCTTCAGGGATCAACTATTTCTACGCGCCGTCAATGGTTTTGCCGACGGTAAATGCCAATCTTCCTTCTTATGCATCTTTCAGTGGTGGAACTTTCACCATCAATTTGTATTCGGCGTACAGCAATGAATACGGCTTGACTGATAGTGGTACAGTAGCAACACGTTCTTCACTGAAAAGTGCAACCTCAACGACGTTACCGGTTCTTGGTGCTTCTGCTTTAGAGTATTTTGTAATCTATTTTGATAATACGGTTTTTGATCCGAATACCATTACTCTGAGTGATACAGGGATTTTGACATATCAGGTTTTACCTTCAGCGGTGGTTACAGAAAAAACCTTTATGAATATTGTGTTCAAGATCAAATAAAGTTTGAAGTATACAAATTGTGAATTTCTTGATTTCAATACTCTAAGAATTTCTTTCACAAAATATTTCAAATTAAACTTAAAACATTCCGGACTCACGAAAATCTTCAGGTGATATTTCTATTGCCAAAATAATCGTGTATGGGACAAATTATAGATTATGAAAATACAATTACAAATATTCTTAAAAGCTAAATCACTGTCATTCTTTTTTATGACAATGTTTTTTTTACTGTTAAGCACCTCGGCATCTGCTGTTACTTATTATGTGAAAGCCGGTGGAAACAACGGATTATCAGGTACGTCCTGGACAAATGCATATGCGACATTAGCTCGGGCGATGCAAAATACAGACGCTACAATCATCTATATGGGTGCAGGAAACTACCCAACAATGTATAGTTCGATAGATATTGTCTCGACCGGAGATCTTTTGGTACAGGGAGGCTACCCTTCAAATCCATCTGATGCCACTTTTAATGCTGCAAATGATTATGCTCCCTTGGTCAATCTTACAAGTTTTACAACTGATTCCAGCTTAATCTCTCCTTTTTTTGCAACTACTAATAACACAAATGAATTTAAAGGATTAGTTATACAAGCTAACTCACCATTTCTATTTGATTTTAATACTAGAGGTAATCTCAGGCTTACAGATATGACTATAAGCAGTAGTGATAGTTCTAGTTCTACTCTTGCGGTACGAATGGGAGATCGAAGTACTAACACACCAAATCTTACGGTAACAAATTCACTTTTCAAACTTATGGCAGCGCCTATATATGTAAAAAGTACAGGTTTAGGAAATGTGACAGTAAATGGATCAACTTTTACACAATTAGGAACCTCAGGTTACGGTCACTCAGCTATCGAAGTTTATGGTATTTCCTCACTGTCTGTAAATAATAGCGCTTTCTGTAGCACCGATGCGAGGAATACTTATAATGGCAATTCTATGGGTGGTGCTCTAGATATAAAAAATGTTACGAATAGTTCAGTTAGTAACTCAAGCTTTTACGATCTTCATGCGCTTACAGCTTACAGCGGCGGTGCAATTTATTTTCAAAATGGAACACTAAATGTCAGTAATAACAAATTTAAGTCCAATGTAGGAGCTCCTGCGGGTGTGGCTACTGTAGAATCTTCAGGTGCAACATTCACAAACAACATTATGGATAATAATAGCGGAAATGCTACCAATAGGATTTATAATTTCAGTGGTACTTATCCATACACAGAAACGGGAACTACTACCTCTACTCCTAATCCTGCTTGTCCGACATCAATAGTATTTACCTGTACCGCAGGAACGGCACAGGTTCCTGTAACTTCGAGCCTTTCAATACCTTGCGGATCATCAACAGTTAATTTAGCAACGGCAACTTCAGCGACACCACCGGGAGTTTCAAGTTTAGTATGGTATACAACTGCCAATCGTTCTACAGCTGTTTTAACTCCGGCTCAAGCTGCAGCAGCAGGAGTGGGAACGTATTATGCATTCTATTTTGATTCTGTGGCTAACTGTTATAATACTGCAAATTCAACAGCAGCGGTTACAGTTTCAAATCCAACTTGTGGTTATGTTTATTTGCATCACCAGGCAACAAACGAAGAATCAAGTCCTAATTTTACTTTTAATGTAGCAGGAGGTTTGATGAGTCAAAATTATACGTTAAATGATCAGACAGATTTTTTAAGCAGTGAAGATTTAGGAGCTTCACAAAGTGGTCGTCTTTGGGCATTGGCTCGTCCGATAAGTGACGCTACTTTTAATAATTTTAAAATTTATTACAGAGATGTAAACAGTGCAACTTGGGTTGCTATTAATACTCCTGCAGGATCGCCAAGAGCAATTGATGGAGGAAACGGAAGTACGGCAATTTATTCATCAAATGCTGCAAGTGGCGCAGGGCGTGTATATTCTATTGCTGCAGATGGTACAACCACAGATATTACTGGTGATTTACCATCAGGTATCGTATATGATGTGTCAGATAACTGGTTGCCATTAGGTTCAGGAGGAAGACAGTATGCTTCCGTGCAGGGACGAAATATTTATCAACGTACAACAGCTACTTTACCTGCTGTGTGGACGGTAATTGCAAATACTCCTTCTCACCGTGTAGATGCTGTTCCGAAAACAAATAATCTGTATTATGTTACAGGTAATAGTACCACTGCAGGATCTACTATGTTTTACCGTGATGTAACTGCAGCATCATCAATTAGTCTTGGAACTCCTTCCAATACAGATGACATGGCAATCAACGAAGACGGAACAGTAATGGCGGGTTTCAAAAGAATGGGTGGAACACCCTCTTCTCCTACTTGGACTACTGAAGATGGCGGAATGTATGGTTACAACCTAACCGGAGGTCCGGGAAGTCATTTTTGGAGCAGTGTCGGGATTACTAATATACAAAATGGTAATACCTCTGTAAGACCAAACCGTATCATCAGCAGAACCGCAGCGGGTAACTGGATCGATGATGAAAGAATAAGAGCAACAGGTACACATAATGACAATTCGGTTTTATTGTCATTATCACCGGGAACTTATACGATAACAGAAAATACAGAGCCTACAGGTTGGAGACTGCAAAGTATTTTCACTGATCCTACGACAACTACAGATATTGCTGCAAAAACTGCTACTGTAAATGTTACAGCTAATGGAATAACACATTTGGTTTATTCTAATGTAAATGATGTTGCCACGGCAATGCCTACAGATTGTGTAACCGGCTTTACAGAAAATTTTGGGACGACAGCCAATTTTGCATCTCCTACAATTTCGAGCAGCCTACACAATGGCTCATCTACACTTAATGGTAGTGGTGCTGTTGCAATGGGATACGGATATTATGGTTTGATCACAAACACCAATTTAATTGGAGGCGATATCACTGATGGTAATGGCGTGATCTATACCACAGGATTTACAGATCATACCACAGGAAGTGGACGAATGATGGCAGTTAATTCTACGGGACAATCAAGATTATTTTATCAGAAAAGAATTACGGGATTAACAGTAGGGGTTGCTTATAACTATTCAGTTTGGGTACGTAGTGCAGATATCAATGCCAGTACAAGACCAGACATTAGTCTACAGGTTTTGCACCCTACAACAGGCGCTGTATTGTTCAGTACACCATCTGCGCCAATTGCAAATGCAAATCCTCCGGCAGCTTGGAAACAGATAGTACTTAATTTTACTGCTACTCAAACTTCGGTCGATCTTGCTTTGGTAAATTTAGGACTAGGAGCTTGGGGAGGTGATTTTGCGGTAGACGATGTGGCGCTTGTACCTGTTAAACCAACCGCACCGATTGTTGATACAACAACTCAGCCTACATGTGCTGTTCCTACCGGAAGTGTAGCACTAAGTGGGCTTCCTTCTTCGGGAACCTGGACGGTTACAGATACTAATGGTGGGGCAACGATCACCGGAACAGGTACTACGGCGACTTTTAGTAATCTTGCAATGGGTAATCATACATTTACAGTTACTTTAGGGACTTGTGTCTCCAATGCATCAGCTAATGTTGTGATCAATGCTGCTCCGGCAGGATCGGGAACTTTAGGTCCAATATCAGGATCCAGTTGTGTTTTACCTCCTGCATCATATGTATATTCGGTGCCTGTAGTTTCGGGTGCAACATCTTATACATGGTCATATAGTGAAAACTTTGTATCTGGGGCTGGTTTTACAGCGGGACAGGGTACTAATTCTATTACCATTAATTTTCTGGAAGGAACGCCTTCAGGAACTTTAAGTGTTACAGCAACCACATCATGCGGAACGAGTTCTGCAAGTACGCTGGCAATTACGGTAATGCCTAAACCTTCTATCGCAACATTGGGAGAATCTACGATTTGCCCGGGTGGTGGAAGCGTAATATTAACTTCTACACCGGCAGCAGCTTACCAGTGGTATAAGGATGGTACAATCCTAACAGGAGAAACCAATCAGAATTATACCGCTACAGCTACAGGTGCTTATACGGTAATTACTTCTTCGGGTTCTTGTGTAAGTGTAGAATCTGCTGCTTTTAATGTAGTTCAACAGGATACAACACCACCGGTTTTTGTTTCGCCTCTTGGTACAACAACAAAAAATGTGAAGATAGATTTCCGAAATGTGAGTACTGCAACAGCAAATTTACCTCAGATTTATCAAAATATTGAAACGGGTGCTTTGGTTAATGAAAGGGTGAAAATCAGTCAGTCTGCAGGTTCCGGAACAATTCAGGGAGCTACAGCTGCGGGATATCCTTCAACGGCAGACGCAAATGGTCCTGCTGCTTATGGTAATACCAAACTTTTGTTAATCAAAAATTTGTTTGATCCTATCAGAAGCTATACATTTAATTTTGACCAGTCTGTATTTAATCTGAAGTTTTCTCTGTATGATATTGACGGGGTAGCTAAATTTGAGGCAAGAGCTTATAATAATGGTGCTTTACAGCCGATCACTATTACTTCGTTAAAATCTGCCGGTCCAAATACGACGGTTAATGCAAGTCCGAGCACAACTCCTACCATTACAGGTGTAACTGCTGCTTATTCAATTGGTAATATTAATGGAATGCGTACAGCAGGTGTAAACGTAGATGTTCCTAATCCTATCAATAGTTTTGTTTTGGCATCCACTACAAGATATAATGGCGATACAGATTTTTATGTATCACAGATATCTTATGACTATACGGCACCAATCCTGCCTGCAGATGTCACCGTAACTTGTGATAATATTCCTGTACCAGTAGTTTTGACAGCTACTGATAATTGTAGCGGTACTGCGACAGTTACTTATTCACAATCTCCTGCAGCCTACACGCCATCTGCAACGCCAGTCACCCTGGTAAGGACTTGGACGGCAACAGACGGAGCGGGCAATGTGTCTACGTACACGCAGAATATTACTGTAACGCCAGTTGCTATACCAATTGCTGCTGCTAATCAAAATATCTGTGCCACCAATTATTCTACTTTAGCAAATATAATCATCACGGGTAGTAATATAAAATGGTATGCAGATATGACTACAACCATTGCGTTGCCATCTACAACAGTATTGACTGACGGTGCAACATACTACGCAACCCAAACCATCTCGACAGGTTGTGAGAGTATACGTGTTCCTATCAGTATTATTTTAAGAAATTGCTCTTGGATTAATCCTAGATTAAGATCCAAGTCTCAAAAATAGGTTTTTAAATAACTTAAATGGTTTTAATATTTCAATCCGCCTTGATAACGAGGCGGATTTTTTAATTTATTTTTCTATATTGTGCATAATTCGCAACTAGAATATAACGATTCTCTAAAAAAGTCCTAAATCTGTAAAATAGTGTGTCGCCATGTGATTTTCAAACACCAATCCACTAAGTGCCAAGCGGACGTTGTTGTGCGTTGAGCTTTAACAATTGACAAGTCATCATAACATATTCTTCATAATTTTGTATAATAGAAGAATATTTATCTTCAACAGAATCTTTTCAAAAATTTAGCGAGCCCACTTGTAATATATATATACTTTGCATTTCCTTGTGAGATTACTTCTAACTTATTACATTACTTAAGTTTGCGTTTCATCTTTAAAATTATTTTTGATTAATGATTTTTAACTACTCTATCAATTCATCATACAATAATAACAAAAGTATAATCACTGCATTTTTCAAAATTTCTTGATTTTTTTCAAAGATATACGTATAATCAATCTGACCTTTAGTCGTGCATCCTACTCTTTTTTTTCCATACTCTAAGGCAAGCATTCCTATGACGAATGCAAGAAAATTTAGTTTTTTCATAAATATATTTTTTAATATTACAGGAGACAAAAATATTGTGAGAAAACAGATTAAAAAAAGAATTTGCGTAGAAGGTTTTCTACATTTGTGTAGAAAGAATTAGGGTATTCAAAATTCTTTCAGAACAATTAGTATTAATTCTGCAAAGAAAATATCGTTAATGAATATATACAATGAAGTGCGGGGTAGGACTAAATTTTATTTTGATTTAGCTAAAGTAACTTTATGAGTATTTAGTTAAAAAGATGAATTTTCATCTAATATCAAATAAAATTGTGGGGAAAATGCGGGGAAGTTTTTAATAAAAAAATCGTTAATTATTTATAAATCAAATAATTAACGATTAAATAATGTAGACCCACAGGGATTCGAACCCCGAATGACGGTACCAAAAACCGGAGTGTTACCGTTACACTATAGGTCTATTTTTTGGTGATGCAAATCTAGAAAATTTTATTTATTAAAAAAAATAAATTTGCAGAAAAAATGAAAAAAATCTTTTGGAAATGCTTAATTGTATTGATATACAAAGTATTAATTTTTTATAAAAAAATATTTTTCAAAAGAGTGGATTTTTATTTGTCAATAATAAAACCTTATCTTTGCAAAAAATTGGGCTCCAAAAGTTGGAGAAACCCATTAATAATTATTTATTAAACATTTTTATGTCAAATATTGTCGCAATCGTTGGGCGCCCCAACGTAGGAAAATCCACGTTATTTAATCGTTTATTGGAAAGAAGAGAGGCTATTGTAGACTCTACTGCAGGTGTTACCAGAGACCGTCATTACGGAAAATCTGACTGGAATGGTGTAGATTTTACAGTAATTGATACAGGTGGTTACGATGTGAATAATGATGATGTTTTTCAGGGAGAAATTTCTAAGCAGGTTGAATTGGCAATTGACGAAGCTACATCAATCATTTTTATGCTGAATGTGGAAGAAGGTCTTACCGATACAGATTATGAAATTCATGAGATGTTGAGAAGATCAAATAAACCGACTTATATTGTTATTAATAAAGTAGATTCTTCAAAAGAAGAAATTGATGCAACAGAATTTTATCAGTTAGGAATCGAAAAATATTATACTATTTCTTCTGCGACAGGTTCCGGAACAGGTGAGATTTTAGATGATATTGTTAAAGATTTCCCGACTACAGATTATAAAGATCCTTTCGAAGGATTGCCCAAAATCACCATTGCAGGACGTCCAAATGTAGGTAAATCTACCATGACGAATGCTTTGCTTGATACGGAAAGAAATATCGTAACTGATGTTGCGGGAACAACAAGAGACAGTATTCAGACGCTTTACAATAAATTCGGACACGAGTTTGTATTGGTAGATACTGCAGGAATGAGAAGAAAATCTAAAGTAAATGAAGATTTGGAATTCTATTCCGTAATGAGATCGATTCGTTCTATCGAATATTCTGATGTTGTGATCATCATGGTAGATGCTACTTTAGGATGGGAATCTCAGGATATGAATATCTTTGGGTTGGCTCAGAAAAATAGAAAAGGTATCGTAATTGTTGTTAATAAATGGGATCTTGTTGAAAACAAGCACACAAACACGATTAGAGATTTCGAAAAAGCGATCAGAGATAAAATCGGTCAGTTCAGCGATATTCCGATTTTATTTGTTTCTGCTTTAACGAAGCAGAGAATCTTGAAAACAGTGGAAATAGCAATGGAAGTGTATGAAGATCGAAAAAAGAAGATCAAAACTTCGAAGCTGAATGAAATTATGCTTCCGATTTTCGAAAGAACGCCGCCTCCTGCAAATAAAGGTAAATTTATAAAGATCAAATATTGCGTGCAGCTTCCAACGCCGTCACCGCAGTTTGTATTCTTCTGTAACTTACCGCAATACGTAAAAGAACCTTACAAGAGATTTACTGAAAACCAATTGAGAAAAGAATTCGGATTTACCGGAGTTCCTATCGAAATATATTTCAGACAAAAATAAATAACAAGCCCTTTTAGATTTTTCTAAAAGGGTTTTTATTCTTAATTAAATTTTATAATTTAGATAAAAGCTTTCACAATAATGAATACAGTCGTATTATCAGAACAATTTTCTTTAGTTAATACTTGGATCAACGAATTGAGAAACGTTGATATTCAGCATGATCGAATGAGATTTCGTAGAAATATGGAAAGAATCGGGGAAATCGCCGCATTCGAAATCAGCAAAGGTCTAGAGCAGAAAGAAGTTAAAATTCAGACGCCTTTAGATACGATTAAGGTAAAAGAGATTGCAGTTCAGCCTGTTATTACAACAATTTTGAGAGCCGGAGTTCCTTTGTTTGAAGGTATTTTAAATTATTTTGACAAAGCAGATTGTGGTTTCGTAGCAGCTTACAGAAAACACGACGCAAATGACTATTTTTCCATCAAACAGGATTATTTAACTTGTCCGAATATTGAAGGACGACCATTGATTGTTGGAGATCCGATGTTGGCAACCGGAGCATCTTTAATTGAAGCGATTAAAGATTTATTAACCAACGGAACACCAAGCCAACTTCACATTGTAGCTGCAATTGCATCAAAACAAGGTGTTGAAACGATCGAGAAAGCTTATCCAAATGCGAAAATCTGGGTGGGAGCAATTGATGAGAATTTAACATCAAAAGGTTACATTACACCAGGATTGGGAGATGCGGGAGACTTAAGCTACGGAGAGAAACTTCAGAGATAAATTAATATTTTTTTATTATTGAAAAGTCATTGTCTTAGAAGATATTACGCCAGTAAATAAATTGGGGTATTTCCTTTTATCTTCTTCGGTCAGAAATTGATAGAGATTTTTATTTAAAATAATTTTAAAGGTTACCTCATAGGTAGCCTTTGGTTTTAATCTATAATAAAATTCTTGATAACCTAATGAATGAAGCATTTTGCTAAAAGGATTAAAATGTATTTTATATTTAATTTCCTGATGAGGTTGAATGGTAATCATATTGTTAAGTATATACCAATTATAATTTGCAAATAACTGATTTTCAATTTTTCTTGATTTTTTCCAATTATTTATCTTTTCCAGTCTTATTTCTTCAATCTTTGCTTTTTCAACCCATTGCTCTTCCTCGTAGAAGGGATAATCGGCCAATTCCTGTTCTTTAAATTGATTATTTTGATAAATAATAGGATGAATGCCTAAAGCATTGAAAACGTCCGGATTAGAAATTATATTTTCGGGTTTATTGTAATATTGATCGATCTTATCAGTATAAGGAATTGCATAACTTAGAGTATCAAGCGGTAGTGTAATTTCTTTATCTGAATTGTTGGACAAAGTAATTTCGAGAATATGACCTTTGTTCTTAATCTCCTGATCAGCAACAGTTCGATGTTGTGGAACGTAAAATTCAAATTTATCATAATCAACTTCCTTTACATTCAGCGAAATTTGACAATTGATAAAAATCCCACATAGAATTAAAAGAAAGGAAAGTATATTGGTTATTTTCATAGGTTTATTTTATAAAAATAATTAAGATAAATTCCAAAAATCTCTCATCAAATTCAGTAATAAATCAGGTCGTACTTTATCCATCGGATGTTTTGTATCAGGAAGTACAGCCAATTTTGCATTTGGAAGACTTCTGTAGACTTCAATACTTTCCTCAAGAGTCACCATATTGTCTTTATCACCAACCATAATTTGAACGGGAATATTGATGGTCGATAAATTATCTTTTAACGGTGGATTTTTACCCAAAGAAATCATCATTTCGGCAATCGCAGGTAACAATTGTTTCCATTTTGCTCCATGTTGATTTTCTAATAACTCAGCATATTTCGGAACTTTTTCAGCAATAATGTCGGGATTCAGCATTTTGCTTTCTTTCAAAGCCTGTTCTTCTGTCCAGTCGAATTTTGTTCCCAAAGTCATAATAGAATTTACACTTGTCGGATTTTTCAAAGCATAATAAAGGGCAACATAACCTCCCATGCTGTGACCAAAAATATAAACATCATTTAAATTTTCTTTTTCAATAAATTCTTCTAATTCTTGTGTATATTTTTCAATGGTGATTCCATTTTCAGGAATTTCAATGGTTCCGTGTCCTGAAAACAGAGGAGTGTAAATTGTAAAATATTTTGAAAGTTCTTCTTTAAAAGATTCAAAAATATCACTGTGACCTAAAGCTCCATGTAATAAAATAAGATTCGGCATATATTATTAGTTTGACGGAAAATTAAGAAAAAGAATTGATTGCTGAAAGAAGGAAAAAAATGCTGAAGTTTTGCATTTCAACCAATCATTCTAAACATCGATTGCCATTACCAAAACACTCACTTTATTATCTTTGGATTTCAAAATTTTCCACGCAATTGAAGCGAGCGTATTTCCTGTCGTAAAAACATCATCAATCAGCAAAATATGCTTTCCTGAAATGCTTTTCGTGATCGAGAACGTATTTTCAGTTTCAAGACGATGTTCTTTATCTTTCAAAGCCTGAGCTTTTGAATAATGATTCCTTTTAATCAATTCGTGGTCAAAAGGAATGTTGTAAAATTCAGACAAATTTTCTGTAAACAAATGCAATTGGTTGTAACCTCTTTCCTTTAATTTCTTTGGATGCAAGGGAACAGAAACTAATAGATCTGGTTTTTCATTTTTAAAATCTAGCCTTTCTGTTGTCCAGTCTGCAAGAGTTTTCCCAACTTTTTCCCGGCTTTTATATTTCAGTTCATGAATGATTTTTCGGCTCAAATTCTCCTGTGAAAATTGCATCAAAGCATAAGTATTCTCAATGGGAAACAATAGTTTACATTTCTCCTTGATGAAATTATCCTCAAAATAATTGTAATGCGTAAAGTGAATTTGTTCAAAACAAAGGCTGCAGACCAATAAGTTGCCATCAATAATTCTGTTGCAGTCAAGGCAACGATTCGGAAAAAATAAATCTAAAATCATTTGTGTGTACTAGAAAACTAAAATATAAAATTTGCCTGAAAAATGAAAGATTACAAAATATTTTTTCTAATCTTTTCAATCGAATTTTTCATGCTTAAATTAAAATATTCTTTTTCCAGACGAATTGGCGGCGATTGTCTTACTTCACAATCCGCAATACTGCACGATTCGCAGGTTACTCCAACATTAATGGTTTTTAAAGTCGGAGATTTAATGAAATTGATTTTTTTGATCGTCTGTGAATTCAATAAAATTCCTAAACAATAACTTCTGTTGCTTCCATCAGAAAATGGATTTTTCTGCGAGGTTGAAATCACCAAATAGCTTATTCCCTGATCTTTATAATGCGAAATTTGTGCATCAGTCAATGTTTCATTTTCTTTTAAATGATGCAAATTCTTTACAGCAATCCATCTTCTGCAGTAATGTTCGTTCGTTGCATTCGCGTGTGGAGCTTGTTGATGATTGAGATGTAATTCCTTTAAAATCTGTATTTTACCTGAATTTTTCTTTTTCACCAAACATAAATAAAACAAATCTTTGATTCCCAATTCAGAAGAAAGAACATTGGTCATTCGATAATAAAATGTTTCAGGAGAATTGGTAAAACTTTCAATTAAATTTTCAAAACCAGTTGGTTTCCAATCGTTTTGTAAGAAAAATTCCGAAATTTTTTCAATTGTTTTTTCTTTTGAAATTAATAAAGCTCCGGCAAAATAGGAAGCATAAAAATTATTTAAAATTTCTTCAAAACTTCCAAAATCCAGCCAGGAATATGTATTTGGACGATTTTTTAATTCCAGAACATTAAATCCTATTTCTTTAGCGAAAATGAAAGTCTTTTGATCTTGTTCTAATTTTGTATTTAAAAGCAGTAGTTTTTTCTCAGGAATAAATAACGAACGAAGATTATCTAACGTTCCATATTGTTCAAAATCTTCTGATTGAATTGTGTAATTAAATTTATCGGTTAAAATATTTTCTAAAAGCTCAGCCTTTAAATCTTTACTTATTTCCAAGTGATTATCCTGTGCAAACTGCAAAACTTTTTCCTCAATTTCAGGAAAATAATTATCATACAATTCCTGAAACGAACGTAAAACGGCAAAATAAAAGCGCTCTTTTCCCAGATTATAATTCTGTGAAATTTCAATCAACGCATTAATGAAGGCAGTTACTTTTTTCGGCGCATCACTGATGATACTTATCAAATTATTTTTATTGATTCCGAAAAGTTCCAAAGGAATTTCTTTAAAAAAATCCGACTGTAAAATTTCATTAAAAGGTGCTAAACTTTTATCCAGCTTTGTAGAGACCAAATCATCAAAAGTACAGCTCAGCGCTTCTGAAAGTTGGATGATTTTATCATGTTTCGGATATTTTTTGCCATTCTCGATTTCATTAAGATAAGATTTTGACAAACCTGTCTTCACAGCAAGATCCTGTAAAGACCAGTTTTTTTTTTGTCTTTGCTGTTTCAGTTTCAGCCCGAAAACCGTTTTAATAAAGTCACTATCCGAATTCATACTTCAAATATAATATTTAGAAGCGATTTTTCGCATAATAATTTTTAAAATAAATTTAGCGAACGTTCGCTGTATGTGAAAATTTTTATTTAGGTTTGTAATGTTGAATTACAAAATCAAAATGATATGGAAACCAAAACTCAATTGAAAATCAAGGCTCAATATCAATTCGAAGAAATTTTCACCAATGATTTAATCGATTTTTTGGTTGAGCTTCATCAGAATTTTAATCAAAAAAGAATTGATCTTTTAGAGGAAATAAAAAATACACAGCGGGAATTTGATAAAGGAAATCTTCCCAAATTTTTAGCTGAAACGGAAGAAATCAGAAATGGAAATTGGGTTTGTTTTCCACTTCCCGAAGATTTATTGGATAGGAGAGTGGAAATTACAGGACCTGTTGACCGAAAAATGATTATTAATGCTCTGAATTCCGGTGCTTCGACTTTTATGGCAGATTTTGAAGACAGCAATTCGCCAACTTGGAAAAACTGCATGGAAGGTCAAATTAATCTTTCTGATGCGATCAACCGACAAATCGATTTTACCAATGAGCAGGGAAAATCATATCAGCTGAATGAAAAAACGGCTGTTTTATTGGTTCGTCCAAGAGGTTTACATTTGAATGAAAAACATATTGAAATTAATGATGAACAAGCATCGGCTTCATTAATCGATTTTGGAATTTATTTTTTTAGAAATATAAAACAATTGATAGAAAACAGAAGTGCAACCTATTTTTATCTCCCCAAATTAGAACATTACAAAGAAGCACGTTGGTGGAATGAAGTTTTTGTTTTTGCTCAAAACTATCTTGAAATTCCGCAAGGAACGATTAAAGCAACAGTTTTAATTGAAACAATTACAGCTTCTTTTCAAATCGATGAAATTTTATTCGAATTAAAAGAACATAGTTCCGGTTTGAATTGCGGACGTTGGGATTACATTTTTTCTTTCATTAAAAAATTTAGAAATCTTCCAGAATTTATTGTTCCAGATCGTGATCAAGTGACGATGACTTCACCTTTTATGAGTGCTTATTCCAAAAGAGTGATTGAAGTTTGTCATAAAAGAAACGTTCACGCAATTGGCGGAATGGCGGCACAGATTCCGATTAAAAATGATTATGAAGCAAACAGTCTGGCTTTTGGAAAAGTAAGAAATGATAAAGAACGTGAAGTGAAAAACGGGCACGACGGAACTTGGGTGGCTCATCCTGCGTTGGTTTCGGTGGCAAAAGATATTTTCGATCAACTTATGCCTTCACAAAATCAATTCGATAAAAAGTTTGACTATCAAATTACAGAAAATGATTTATTGGAAATTCCGAAAGGAGAAATTACAGAAAAAGGAGTACGGAAAAACATCAATGTCGGAATTCTTTACATCGAATCATGGTTGATGGGAATTGGCGCAGCTGCTATTTATAATTTAATGGAAGATGCGGCAACCGCAGAAATTTCAAGAACCCAAATTTGGCAATGGCTGAAAAATGAAGCCGTTTTGAGTGATGACCGAACATTGACAAGAGAAATGATTCTTCAGTGGGAGTTTGAAGAGCTGGAACGTATCGAAAAATACGTTGGTGAAGAACGTTTCAGAAAAGGAAAATTCAATCTTGCGAAAGAACTTTTCAACGAACTGATTTTCTGTGAAAACTTCGAAGAATTCTTAACCTTAAAAGCATATCCTTTTATTTGAGTTGGAGCGTGAGCGAGTTTTTATGTTTGAGACTTTTTTACTAAAAAACTATCAATCAATAACCTAATCCTAAACCCTAAAAATATCATTATGAAAACAAAACAAAATCAAATTCAGGAAATAGAAAAAGACTGGCTGGAAAATCCACGTTGGAATGGAATAAAAAGACCTTACACAGCGGAAGATGTATTGAAACTTCGCGGTTCTTATAAATTAGATTACACGATTGCGACAGAAATGTCAAAGAAATTCTGGCATAAATTAAATTCTCAGGATTTTGTTGCCGGATTAGGTGCTCTGACCGGAAATCAGGCGGTACAGGAAGTTGATGCAGGATTAGAAGCTATTTATCTTTCAGGGTGGCAAGTTGCGGCAGATGCGAATTTGTCTGGTGAAATGTATCCCGATCAATCGTTGTATCCTGCGAATTCTGTCCCTTTTGTGGTGAAAAAAATAAATAATGCTTTGCTGAGAGCAGATCAAATACAATCTGTAAATGGAGGTGGAGAAAAAGAATATTTAGTTCCAATCATTGCCGATGCAGAAGCTGGTTTCGGAGGAAACCTGAATGCCTATGAATTAATGAAACAAATGATTGAAGCTGGAGCTGCCGCAGTACATTTTGAAGATCAGTTGTCTTCTGCCAAAAAATGTGGTCATTTAGGCGGTAAAGTTTTGGTTCCGACTCAGGAAGCAATTAATAAATTAATTTCAGCTCGTTTAGCGGCAGATGTTTTGGGTGTTCCAAGTTTGATTATTGCACGAACTGATGCCGATGCAGCGGATTTATTAACTTCAGATATTGACGACCGAGATAAAAAATTTATAACAGGCGAAAGAACCTCCGAAGGTTTTTATGTCGTGAAAAATGGAGTAGAACAGGGAATTGACAGAGGATTATCTTACTCACCTTACGCAGATTTAATTTGGATGGAAACTTCAAATCCGGATTTGGAACAGGCAAGAAAATTTGCGGAAGGAATTCATGCAAAATTTCCGGATAAAATGTTGGCTTACAATTGTTCACCGTCTTTCAACTGGGCAGCGAGATTAAGTGTAGAAGAAATGTTGAATTTCAGGGAAGAACTGGCGAAAATGGGGTATAAATTTCAGTTTATTACTTTGGCTGGTTTTCATGCATTGAATACGGCAATGTTTGAACTCGCTTTAGCTTACAAAGAAAAAGGAATGGCAGGTTATTCCGAATTACAGGAACGGGAATTTGCTTTGCAACAAAAAGGTTTTAGAGCAGTAAAACATCAGTCTTTTGTGGGAACAGGATATTTTGATGAGGTTCAGAATATTGTGACAGGCGGTTCTTCAGCAACTGTTGCAATGAAAGATTCAACAGAAACGGCTCAATTTCATTAAAAAGTTCCATTTTAAATAAATTTAATTGTTTAGAACCTTCTCTGTTTTGAGGAGGTTTTTAGCTTGGAATTAAAAAATTTAAAGTTCATATATTTGAGTATTAATGAAGCCGTAAAAAATAATGAGTTTAATTTATCAAAAACAAATACTGGTAACGGAGGATCATATTGATCAAAATAATCATGTGAATAATGTTCAGTATGTAAAATGGATGGAAGAAATTGCCGGAGAACATTGGGATTTTGTTAAAGACAAAACGCCTTTTCCCGAAGATATCTGGATGCTTCTCGATCATCATATTCAGTATAAAAAGCAGGTATATTTAGGCGAAACGATTACCATAAAAACATATCCTAAAGCTCCTGAAGGAATTAAACAGCCCAGAAAAGTTGAGTTTTACTGTAATGATAAACTTGTTGTAATTCAGATACACTTTGGGTTTTAATTGATATAAAAACACAGAAGATTAAAAGGCTGGAAGATGATTGGCTGGATAAATTAAGTTTTTAAACATATTATCTATTAAATGAATGAGCTCAATTTATTTAATTTTGACCTTCGTATGACAAAACCAAAACTCAAACCAAATTCCTTATCTTTGCACCATGATACGTATTACAAAGATTTTTACATTCGAAACAGCGCACGTGCTGTATAACTACGATGGAAAATGTAAAAATATGCATGGACATTCCTATAAGCTGTTTGTAACGGTGAAAGGGAAGCCTGTAAATGATTTGGAAAATCCTAAAAATGGGATGGTTGTGGATTTTGGAGATATCAAAAGTATCGTAAAATCGGAAATTGTAGATGTTTGGGATCACGCCGTGTTGATCAACGGACTTTCCCCTCATAAAGAACTGGGAGAAAGCCTGGAAAATCAAGGACATAAAGTGATTTACTGTACTTTCCAGCCGACATGTGAAAATATGTTGTACGCAATTGCGGCAAAAGTGAAATCAAAACTTCCGGAAGGAATTTCTTTGGCATATCTTAAACTTCACGAAACCGAAAACTCTTACGGCGAGTGGTTTGCAGAAGATAATCAATAATTTATTCAATAAAAACTCAGAACGGTGATTAAAACAACCATCAATTTAGAACCTGGAAAAAAAGTGTATTTTGCTTCAGATCAGCATTTTGGTGCGCCTAATCCGAAAGAAAGTAAGGTGCGCGAAGAGCGGTTTATCCGATGGATGGATGAGATCAAGCATGATGCTCAGGTTTTGTTTTTAATGGGTGATTTATTTGATTTTTGGCATGAATGGAAACATGTAATTCCGAAAGGATATGTTCGTGTTTTAGGAAAAATTGCAGAATTGAAAGACCGCGGAATTCACATTTATTTTTTTGTCGGAAACCATGATCTTTGGATGAAGGATTATCTGGAAGAAGAAATCGGATGTACGGTTTTTTACAAAAAACAGTATTTCGAAATGGGCGGAAAACAATTTTTATTAGCTCACGGAGATGGTTTGGGACCGGGAGATAAAGGATATAAAAGAATGAAAAAAGTCTTTACAAATCCTGTTGCACAATGGTTTTTCAAATGGCTGCATCCCGATATTGCGATGAAAATTGCATTGTATATGTCTCAGAAAAATAAAATGATTTCCGGAGATGAAGACAAAGAATTTTTAGGAGAAGACAAAGAATTTCTGATTATTTATTCCAAAGAAAAACTGAAAACCCAGAAGATCGATTATTTCATTTACGGACATCGTCATCTTCCAATGGTTTTGAATTTGGAAGGAAAGGCAGAATATATCAATTTAGGAGACTGGATTTCGTATTTTACATACGGCGTTTTCGAACATGATTTTGAATTAAAAACATTTGGAGAAAGCACAAAAAAAATTACCTCATAAAAGAGGTAATCTCCAGAGTGAACCGAAATTCATTCTTGTTTTTAATCCATATTCCGCTTATTTCATTGCAATAACCTGACCAAATTTTAATTTTTATATTAAAAAAACATTAAAAACGATTCTTGTTTTATTAACTGTTTTAAAATGAGATGATAAGATTTTAAAATATTTAGAAGTGGAAAATATATTCAATATACAGACAGATCAGGATTTTTTGACTGCAGCATTGGAAACTTTTCGTTATCAATATGAAAATGTTGAAATATACAGACGTTTCGTGGATTATTTGAACATTAATCCTGATGAGATTGATAGTCTGACAAAAATTCCTTTTCTGCCAATTGAGATGTTTAAGAATCATCAGATTCTCGATAAAAATGCGACAGCTGATCTGTTTTTTCAAAGTTCTGGAACGACTCAGATGAATTTGTCTAAGCATTTTATTGCGGATGAAAATATTTATGAAAAAAGTATTTATAAGAGTTTTGAACAGTTTATCGGAAAACCTGAAGATTTTATCTTTTTAGGATTATTACCAAGTTATCTCGAAAAACAAAATTCTTCTTTAATATATATGGTGGATTATTTAATGAAAAAATCTGCCAAGCCTGAAAATGGATATTTTCTTTACAATCACTCCGATTTGTTTGAATTATTGAGTCAGTTAAAAGATAAAAAAGTTATTCTTTTTGGAGTTTCTTTTGCATTGCTAGACTTTATCGACTACTGTCATTCTGAACGAAGTGAAGAATCTCTACATCTTTTAGAAAATTTGATAGTGATTGAAACCGGCGGAATGAAAGGCAGAAAAGAGGAAATGACGAAAGATGAACTATTGAAAATTTTACAGGAAGGTTTTAAAACTGATAAAATTTATTCTGAATATTCAATGACGGAACTACTTTCGCAGGCTTATTCTTTAGGAAAAAACGAATATCAATGTCCGAATTGGATGAGAATCATGGTTAGAAATGCAGAAGATCCTTTTAATTACGAAAAAGAGGGAAGAACAGGAGCGATAAATATTATTGATTTGGCAAATGTTCATTCGTGTTCGTTTATTGCCACTCAGGATTTAGGGAAAATTGTTGGAGATAAATTTCAGGTTTTAGGTAGAATTGATCACTCGGATATTCGTGGCTGTAGTCTTTTGGTTTCATAATTTTGTTTAAATAGTAAAATTCAAAGTTTTATGAAGTTCAAAATTGAAGAATTAGTTCATGCATTCATCCATTCTCAATGTGATTTTGAGAAAGAAATTGTGTTGACCAATCATTTTCAGGCAGATTGGGAAGCAGATATTTTAATTGTGGATTCGGAAGGGTTCAGTCATGAAATTGAAATCAAGCTTTCGAAAAGTGATTTTAAAAATGACTTTAAAAAATCTTATACTAACTCAAATACCGGCGAAAAGTTTTTAAAACACGATAAAATTTCCTGTGGAGATTATATTTGTAATGCTTTTAGTTTTTTGTTGCCGATGGGAATGGTAGATCATAATTTAATTCCTGAACATTGCGGAATTATTGAATTTTATCACAATGTGGATTCTTGGGAAACCGAGTTTTATTTGATACGAAAGCCGAGAAAAGTTCATGAAGATTCTTACTGGAAACTGAATGATAAAGATCTTTTCATCCGAAAAATGGCTCTCAATTTATTATATCGAAAATTGGAAATCAAAGGAAAGCATGAAGAATTGATCTTCAAAAATCCATTTGATATTAAAAAGTTGAAATAAAAAAATCCTGCCGAATTTGACAGGATTTTTTATTTTTTAGTTACCTAATGGTTCCATGCCATTTCTTTGCAACAGAAATTTATAAATTAATCCTCCTGCTACAGCTCCTAAAATTGGAGCAACCCAAAACAGCCAAAGCTGAGACATTGCATTGCCTCCTACAAATACTGCCTGAGAAAGCGATCTTGCAGGATTCACAGATGTGTTTGTAATAGGAATTGAGATCAAATGAATTAACGTTAATCCTAATCCGATTGCGATTCCTGCGAATTTTCCGTCAGCAAATTTATCAGTTGCTCCCATAATGATGATCAGGAAAAATGCTGTTAATAAAAATTCAGTTAAAAATGCAGCGCCCATAGAATAGCTTTTTCCAAAGTAGACGGCTTCACCATAAAAATTGGTGGCAAAAGCTCCCGGTCCTGAAAAATCTGGTGTTCCCGAACCGCTTAGAATTACAAATAAAGCTCCTGCAGCTCCGATAGCGCCTAAACATTGAGCAGCAACGTAAGGTAAAAGATCTTTCGCAGGAAATCTTCCTCCAGCCAATAATCCGAAAGAAACAGCAGGATTGAAGTGTCCACCAGAAATATGACCTACTGCATAAGCCATTGTAAGGACTGTAAGCCCGAAAGCTAAAGCGACGCCTATCAATAGAATCCCTAATTGTCCATTAGAAGCCGGAGCGATTTGTGAGGCGAAGATTGCACTTCCGCAACCTCCGAAAACAAGCCAAAATGTGCCGAAGAATTCAGCAAAAAGTTTTTTTATCATATTGTTTATCTTAAAATGTATTTCAAATTTAGAATTTAAATCTTAAATTAAAAAGTTAATTTTAAAATATATTCCGAATTTATGTTGATGTAAATTATGAATTTAATAATCGTAATTATGCTTTTTTCTAGGAAGTTGTGGGATCTGAGAAATATGGCAATTGAATTGCATGGAATAATTCATTATTTTTAGATTAATAATTTAAAACATCTTTAATGAAAAAGTTTTTGTGTGTGATTTTTGCATCGCTTGTTCATGGTTCTTATTATTCGCAAGCGGCTAAAAAAACATTACCATGTTATGATCTTACAGAGGTTTTAAAAGTAGAACCGACTTTTATTTATAAACCTCATTTGGATGCTTCAAAAAGTTTTGGAGTAAAGCTTTTGAAAGATTCAAAAACAGTTTTGAATTATATCAACAACGGAAAATTTCATAAGATAAAAAAATCAGGGAAAGGATATCGTGTTCAGAAGCTTGATTACAGTCGTGCATGGATGGTTTCTAAAGGAAAACTGATGCTGGAAAAAATCGGCACACGTTTTAGTAAAGAAACAAAAGGACATACTTTTACAGTTTCTTCGATTACAAGAACTTTGGAAGATCAATGCAGATTAAGAAAAGTTAATTCCAATGCGGCTTTAGGCATAAGCTCACATAATTATGGCAATTCCTTCGATATTTCGTATGTTCGTTTTAATGATGTTTTAAAGTATAATCCTAAAATGGAAGCAGCGTTGGAAAAAGTCTTAAAATATTATTACGAAACGGGAAAGATATACTATATCAAAGAAAGGCAGCAAAGCTGTTATCACATTACAGTAAGAAATTATTAACTAATTTTCAATTATGCGTGAGATACTTGCACACGTAATATAGTTTATATAATTTTATCCCACTAAAAATACCGTGAAAATATGAATACATTTAACAGGGAACAGTGTGATGCGGCAATTGCAGAATGGATCGATTGTTGTGGAAACTATAACGCAATTAAAAATCTTATTCCTACAAACTATGTTTTTAATTTTGATTCCGAGCAAATCGACTGGATGAAAAATGCTAATAAAAACAGTGAATTTTGTACGGAAATAGGAGTTTATAATGATCAGCTTGTTGCGGTTCTTTGTCCGTTGGATCCAAATGGTCAGAAAATAATTGTTGAGGATTATCCTTACAGTTTTTTAAATGAGTTGGAAGGGGATCTTAATTTAGTGGAGACAGAACAATACACTCTTGTGAAAAATGCCATTCTTTCCAGAGAGCTGAGAACGATTGATGACAGTTCCGACATGTATTGGCCGGTTTCTAGCAAGCCGATGATGGAACAGGATAAAGCTGTAGAAGCAATTGAATCTTGGAGAAATGAAGGAATGACATGGTTCTACAGAGAGTGTTCGGAGTTTCAAGGAAGTAGAATTTTTAAGAAATTTTATGTGCCGGCTGAAAACCTTAATCCTCCAAAACCAGGACTTACTAGTATGGTATGTTCATTTGGATTGAAGTTTTCCGATGTATATCAGAGAGTTTTACCTACTCTTATTTTCATATCTTTTTATACAGATCTTGAAAATACGGGAAGTATAGAAAAAATCTCGAATACATACGACTGGTCACAGGCTTGTCCGCCGATTTGTCAGTTTATGTAATTTTTAACTAAAATATATTGTGGATATTTACCAGGTAATACTTTATCTTAATAACAGTTTACTTGTTATTTGTACTTTGATAGGAATCTTAAAGTACAAAGTTTTTAGAAATACAGAAAAATGGTATGTATATTATATCATTTTTCTTTTTTTGATAGAAGCTACAGGAAGGATTTCCATTAATCTTTTTAATGCAAAAGATCTAAACTTTTTGTTTCCTTATTATGTTTCCGGAGATTTTCTGATATTAGGGATTTTATTTATCAGAAAATTAGCTTTACGCTGGTATTGGTATATTCCCGTAGTAATATTAGCTGGTTTCTTTTTGCTGGATACAGGGATTATAGGTAATGAAATAAAGAAAGTTATTTCAAATATTGTCGTTATCTGTTTTGCGGGTTATGCGTTGCTTATGGAAATTAAGAATACAAAAATTGATGATCGGTTTATGGCAGTAGACAGTCTTATTTTTCTGTATTACGGATTGTCGGTATTTTTATTTTTTCTTCTTCGGCAGCTTGCGGATTTCGGGAGGGAAGAAGCCGGAATGATCTGGAGTATTAATAATATTCTGTGTAGTTTTCTATATATATCAATCATTTATACCTTTTTAAAATTAAAGAAATAACTTTAAATATCACCTTTTTTATTGCGTTGATTGCTGTTTTGGTGATCATCATGTCTTTCGTTTTGTTGGCGTACAGAAGTTTTATTCAAAGAATAATTAAAGAAAAAAACGCACAGCATGAAGCGGAAGTTCAGCATCAGAAAAAGTTGGTCTTAGAAAATATCAAAGCTCAGGAATCAGAAAGGAAAAGAATTGCAGTAATGATTCACGATGATATTGGAAATCGTCTGAATATTCTTTCATTATGGTTAAATAATATGGATACAAAAGGAGATGAGCTTATAAAGAAAAACATTACCACACAAATGTCTTCTCTGATAGATTCTGCAAGAAGTATCTCGCATTCATTATATCCTGTGAATCTTGAATCTGTAGGTTTGGTTTTATATATCGAGGAACTGATCGCCAATTTATCGGGAAGAATCAATATTTCTATGAATGTAAGCCCGAAATTTCAGAAAAAAGAAATCTTCATAGAAGTTCAATTATACAGAATTATTCAGGAATTTACGACCAATGTTCTCAAACATTCGGAAGCATCAAGAGTCTGGATTTATATTAAAGATAACAATACAAACCTTGCGGTTGTCATTTCAGACAACGGACAAAGTTTTGAATATGATGAAGTGAAAAAGGGGATGGGTATCAAAAATATCGAATCCAGAATAAAATCTATGAATGCGGCGCACAAATGGAAAAATGTTTTGAATGAAGGCAGCCGTTTAATTATTAAAATTCCATACAACAATGAATTCTCAAATCAAAATAGCATTAATTGATGACGAACAGCTGATCCTTGAAGGAGTAAAAATGTTATTGTCCTCCGAGCAAAATATTTCGGTAGTTTCTACGTCGAGCACAGGACCCGATTTTTTAGAAACATTAGAAAATATTTCTGCAGAAGAATTTCCCGATATCGCTTTAGTAGATGTGCAAATGCAGCCTATGAACGGTTTTGAATTAGTTGAAATCTTAAAAGAAAAATATCCCGATCTTAAAATTATCATCCTTTCTTCACATTATAAAACTACTATTTTAGGTTATATGGTAAAGTTGGGAGTTTCCGCTTTTTTGCCTAAAAATTCCAACAGGAATGCTTTTATAGAAGCAATTACAATGGTTTATAAAAATGGAATTTTCTTTACGCCAGAAGATCATCAGATGATTTTTTCCTACATGAACAGTCCTACTAAAAAAAGAACACTTTTTGAAATGGACGATGAACTTTCCGATCGTGAGAAAGACGTGGTGAAATTGATCTGTCAGGAATGCACCAACAATGAAATTGCAGAAAAATTATTCATCAGTCCAAGAACTGTCGAAAGCCACAGACAGAGAATTGTCGAAAAAATTGGCGCCAAAAACACAGTTGGGATTGTAATTTATGCAATTATCAACAATATTTATCCTTTAGAAAGAATTTGATTCCGTAGAAATACGGAATTTTTTATTTGGTACTTTCTACTCTATAATCCCGTTTTTTTTCATCGTTACTTTGAGGAGTTCATAAAACAAGTACTTCATTATTAATAATGAAGATCAAGATAAAACCACAAAGTGTAATGAAAAACAATATCATCTCTGTCGGAATTTTCTTCGACGGAACCGGAAACAACGGGCAGAACGCAACTTCCCCCGAAAAACCGCCGAAAAATAACGAAAGCTATTACGGAAATATTACCAATATCTATAAATTGTTTAACCTTTTTAATGGTGATGAAAAAAATTATATAGAAGGAATCGGAACCGTTACAGGATCTGAAGACAGCGACTTTGCAATGGCAACCTGTCAGAATCCTGCAGGATATCAAGGATACTCTTCTGATGATAAATTAGAAAAGGCTTTTTCTTTTGCTAAAAATAAAATGCTCGATGAATCCCGAGAATATCATTTTTATGTCTATGGATTCAGTCGTGGCTCTATGTTGGCGAGAAATTTTTGCTATGAATTATTAAAACCGGATTCACAATTTTCGAGAAATCATATTAAAGTAAAATTTCTCGGAGTTTTTGATACCGTGGAATCTGCAGCTTTCAATAATTATAATGTAACAGTTTTCCCCGAAACAGAAAGAGCTTTACATATTTGTGCAGTGAATGAATGCAGATATTTTTTTCCGTTAACAGGTTTTTTTGAAGAATCAAAAGAAAAAGAAGACTCAAAATACGAAACAGACAACTCGGTGTGGAAAGAAATTTTCGTTCCCGGAGCTCATGCTGATGTTGGTGGAGGATATTTGGAAGGCTCTCAGTCGGTTTACATATCTCCGAATTTTATGAGAAACAGTGAACTGTATTATTATGTAGAAAATATTAAAGGAACAGCACTTGATGCAGAAGGAAATAAAATTTGGGATAATCTTTTACAGAATTATAAACTGGACCAGGGTGAAATTTTTTCACAGGCTTATATTGCGAGAGATTTAGTTTATAATGAATTGTCAAAAGTTTATGGAAAATTAATGTTGATAGAAACAAATACAGATGAGACGATTTTTAATACAAATTTTGATGAATCTAACTTTGAAATTAACGCACAAAAACATTCCTATTTAGTTGAACTGTCGAATGCGCTGGAAAATTATATTAAAGATCTTTCATCAGGGTTAAAACCAAGATATAATTACGAAAAACTGGTAGATTATACTCACATTTCAGCAAATTTTGGGTTATATCATCCGGCTTTACTTCAAAATTCAAAGTTTGGAGTAAATACGGAGTTTATTAACAATGGATTGAACGTACCGAGCAATTCTGATGATCAGTTCAGTAAAAATCAATCCAAATTACAATCAGAAATACATCACATAGAAGATTCTATCGTGGATTACGCATACGGAACAAATATTCCGAATAACGACAATTGGAACCGTACAATATTAATTAAAGAGAATTTTTATAATAAATGTTAGTACTTTTTCAGTTTTAAATTTAGGTGTAGAGCTGTCCTGGTTAGACAGCTCTTTTTTATTTTTAATAATTGATTTTCAGTTAGGTAAAAATACGGAATAACATTTTTGGTAATTTATACTGTAGTTTTTCAATTATATTTTTCCGAATTTTGAACCATTATCAAATGAAAGCACATATAAGTTTTTCCCTATTTGAGTCACTTTTTTAAGTGGCTCTTTTTCTTAACATTAAATTCCTTTATTTTGCGTATTTTTGCACGCGAAAATTCATTATTCACTTTTAATTCATTTAACACATGCTTTCGGTTCAAGGTTTAGGATTACATCATTCGGGAAACTATTTGTTTCAAAACGTAAATTTTACGATAAAAAAGGATGATAAAATTGGTTTGGTTGGTAAAAATGGAGCGGGGAAATCCACTTTATTGAAAATGCTTTCCGGAGAGATCACTTTCTACGAAGGAAATGTGGTTCCTGAAGGAAATATTACTATTGGTTTTTTGAAGCAGGATCTTGATTTTGTGAAAGGAAGAACCGTTTGGAACGAAACAATGCAGGCTTTTGAACAGATCAATGCATGGAAAGAAGAATTGGAGGAAGTGAATCATCAAATGACAGTAAGAACCGATTACGAAAGTGATTCTTACACAGATCTGATCAACAGAATGACCGATCTGAATGACCTTTTGATGCATCATGATGCTTACAACTTGGAAGGTGATATCGAAAAAGTATTGTTTGGTCTTGGTTTTAAAGCGGATGATTTTCAAAAAATTACCGACGAATTTTCCGGAGGTTGGAGAATGAGAATCGAGTTGGCAAAATTGCTTCTTCAGAAGAACGATTTGATGCTTCTCGATGAGCCTACCAATCACCTTGATATGGAATCCATTATTTGGCTTGAAAACTTTTTGAAAGATTATCCCGGAGGAATTGTTTTAGTAAGTCACGATAAGCAGTTTATGACGGCGGTTTGTAACAGAACTTTTGATGTGAACAACAGAAAAGTGGATGATTATAAAGCCAATTATTCCAAATATTTGGTGATGCGTGAAGATCGTCGTGAAAAACTGATTCAGGCTAAAAAGAATCAGGATGCGGAGATCAAGCAAATGGAAGATAACATTAATAAGTTCCGTGCAAGTGCTACGAAAGCATCTTTTGCGCAGTCACTTATTAAGAAATTAGATAAAATTGAACGTATCGAAGTTGATAATGAAGACGTTTCAAAATTCAATATCCGTTTCGTACAGTCACAGGTTCCGGGGAAAGTAATTTTCGAAGCTGAAAATCTGGGTAAATCTTACGGTGAAAAACAAATTTTTGATGATGTAGATTTCATCGTTCAGAGAGGAGACAGAATTGCGCTTCTTGGTCAAAACGGACAGGGAAAAACGACTTTGGCTAAAATTTTGGCTGGAGATATTCAGGATTATTCAGGTTCATGGAATCTTGGACATAATGTAAACATTGGATATTTCGCTCAAAATCAGGAAGAAGTTTTAACGCCTAATAAAACCGTTCAGGAAGAAGCAGAAGATTCTGCAACTGAAGAAACCAGACCGAGAGTAAGAGATTTATTAGGATCTTTCCTTTTCCAGGGTGAGGCTGTAAATAAAAAAACAAAGGTACTTTCCGGAGGTGAAAGAAACCGTTTGGCGCTTTGTAAATTGCTTTTACGTCCATTCAATACTTTGATTATGGATGAGCCTACCAATCACTTGGATATTCAGTCTAAAGAGATTATCAAGCTTGCTTTACAGAAATTTGAAGGTACTTTAATTGTAATTTCTCACGACAGAGAATTTTTGCAAGGGCTTTGTGATAAGATTTATGAATTCCGTGATGGTAAAATGAAAGAATTCTTAGGAGATATTAATGAATATCTTGAATTCAGGCAGAAAGAAAGCATCAGAGAAATTTCTGCCGAAAAGGCAAAACTTCACAGTGAGGATCCAAAAGTTGAGGTAAAGAAAGTTGAAGAAAAACCTGTTGCGAATCAAACAACAATTGTAAGTAAAGAGCATAAAAATATTCAAAATAAACTGAAAAAAGTAGAAGAAAAAATTTCCGAACTTGAAACTAAAGTTGAAGAGATGGAAGCTTCTTTCACAAAAGAAAACCCTTCTGAAGAAACTTTAGAAAAGTATAATAAAACTAAAGAAGAGTTGGAACTGGCTTTACAGGAATGGGAACATTTGGGTTCTCAACTGGGTTAATTTAAAATAATGCTTCGAGAGCCTCAGCATGACAACGCTACAAATTTGCTGTTAATAAACAGTTAGTATTCGCGATGTCATGTTGAGGTTCTCGAAGCATCTAAAACAAGCATTGTAACAAAATATTAATTGCTTCTACATATTACTCAAAGTATTTTAATAAAACTTTAATGTAAATTTTTAATTTATTTTCATAATTTTGACGAATGATTTTTAAAGAAAGCAGAAATCTGAAGAATTTTATTTCCAAATTATTGTTTGGGATATATTTTCTTGCGATGTTTTCTCAAAATTTTCACAATCACAGTTCTGAAGATGTTTTTCAAAATTTCAGCTTTAAAAAATCAGAAAATACCATTACAAAAAATGTAGCAAAAGAAAAAGCCGGCGACTGTTTGGCTTGTCATTTCTTGGCTACAGGACATACTTTAGTTCCTGAAGAATTCAGTTTTTCTTTTGAAAGTTATACTCATGAAGTAAAACAGATTATCACTGTTCAGGAAAAAATCTGGTCACAGACAAAATTCACTTTTCAGCTTCGGGGACCGCCCACAATTTCATAATTCATAGATTTTTTTCGGATTTTTTTTACTTAAATTTTTAAAATTTAGATATTTCTTAATGCAAATTTGAACCATTAAGGATAATTAATTATTAAAAATATTAAGATTAATGTATTGATTAATAATTGACTAACATCAATTGAATAATTACATTTCCAAAAATCCAATCAACAAACTTTTTTCGAAAAAATGTACTATATAAAAAAGTACGCAATCAATCTATTTAACAATGAAATTGATATATAGCTTAATGCTGATCCTTTCTGGATTTGCATTTACAAACGCACAACAGACTTACACTGTAGAAGGAACTGTACAGGATTTTCATGACAGAACAATGCTGGAAAATGCAGTTGTGAAAATTGGTGACTTCACTACAAAAACAGACAAAAAAGGTAAGTTTTCTTTTGACAAAATTCCTGCGGGAAAATATATACTCATTGCTAAACATCCTGATTGTAATGATTATACTGAAAATGTAGGAGTTACACAGGATACGCATTTAACGATTACTCTTGAGCATCATTTTCAGGATATCGAAACGGTAACGATTCATGGAAGCCACAAAAGCAATGGTTCTCTGGTTGTTAAAACGCTTGACAAATCTGAAATTGATAGAAATTCTACCGATAATTTGGGGAATTTATTGACTAAGATTTCAGGAGTTTCTGCGCTAAAGACAGGAAATAATATTTCAAAACCTATTATTCACGGTCTTTACGGAAGCCGCATCGCTATTTTAAATAATGGAGTAAAACTTGCCGAACAGGAATGGGGAGTGGAGCATGCACCGAATGTTGATATCAATAATTTTCAACATATCGATGTAATCAAAGGGGCTTCTGCGTTGAAATACGGAAGTGATGCAATCGGTGGAGTAGTCGTGATGGAGCCTGAGATTTTCCCTAAAAAAGATACCATAAAAGGTTCTGTAAATCTTTCAGGGATTTCCAACGGAAAAGGTCTTGGAATAGATGCGGATATTGCTAAAGTCTGGAAAAATGGCTGGGCTGTAAAAACAGGAGGAAGCATCAAAAAATTAGGAGATCAGCATGCTCCCGATTATAATTTGATGAATACAGGGATGGATTTTTCTTCATTTAATTTTACCATTCAGAATAATTCTTATGAAAAAGGAATTTCATTTGACTATTATTTGACCAATCAAAATATCGGAATTTACAGAGGTTCTCATGTTGGAAATAATGAAGATTTTTATAATGCAATAACTTCGAATATTCCAGTTTATACAGGAAATTTCAGTTATGACATTGATAATCCGAGACAGGTAATTGAGCATCATATTGCCAAAGTTTCTGCCTTCAAAAGATTTGAAAATATAGGGAAAGTCTCCGCAACATACAGTTATCAGTTTAATCACAGACAGGAATATGACATCAGAAGAGGTGAATTGAAAGATACGCCTTCTCTCGATCTGGAATTAATGACACATCAGTTTAATCTTAATGATTTGCTGGAAAGAGGAAAGTTTTCTCTGGAAACAGGAATTGATGCAAGTTTTCAGAACAATTATTCAGATCCGGCAACTAAAGCGAGACGTTTGATCCCGAATTATGATAAATATGCTGCCGGAATTTATTCGATTTTTAAATATAAAATTTCGCATGACTTCAATATAGAAGCTGGAGCAAGGTATGATTTTACCCGTTATGACGTAACGAAATGGTATGACAAGAGCGATTGGGAAAGCCGATATGCAGATTCTTATCCGCAGTTTTATGTGAAAACCGATCAGAACAGAATTTTGACACGTCCTCAGTTGAATTATGAAAATTTCTCATTCAATGCAGGATTGGAATATCATCCAAGTTCAAGTTTTGATTTGAAATTTAATTATGCAAAAGTGGGAAGAACTCCAAACATTGCTGAATTATTTTCAGATGGACTGCATCATTCTGCATCAGTGATCGAAATTGGAGATATGGGATTGAAAAATGAACAGGGACATCAATTTAATTTAACAATTGATTCGAAATTCAATGTTTTAGAAGGATTGAATATTTCCGTAAATCCTTACTTTTTTATCACTAAAAATTTCATCAATGAAGTTCCGACGGGCGTTCAAAATACAATCAGAGGTGTATTTCCGGTTTGGTCTTATCAACAGATCGATGTGAAAATGTATGGGATAGATCTGGATGTTAATTTTAAACTTACGGATAATCTTACATATGTCGGAAAAGGAAGTTATGTTTACGGACAGGACGATACGCATAACGTTCCTTTAATTTTGATGATGCCTTCGAATTTCTCAAATGCTTTGCAGTTTACTAAACAAAACTGGAATCAATTTTATTTTACGTTAGAAAATCAGACGTTCTTAAAACAGAACAGATTCCCGGTTTATAATGCGACTATTCCTATTTATGTAGATGGGGACGAAGTACAAAAAACCGTTGATTTGAGTACTCCGCCAAACGGTTATTCTCTGTGGAATATCCAGACCGGGATCAATATCAGCAAAAATCTTTCTGCAGGTCTTATCGTGAATAATCTTTTTAATGTTTCATACAGAGATTATCTGAATCGTATGAGATTCTTTGCGGATGAGGCAGGAAGAAACTTTATTTTAAACTTTAGATACAGATTCTAAAGATTTCAAAAATTATTTAAACAAAATTTACAATCTTAAAATTTTACAAAAAATGAAATTATTCAATACTAAAAATATAATCAAATTATTAGCTGTTTTATTCATTGCAATTACTGTGGTTTCTTGTCAGAGAGACGGATCTGCTGCGGAAGACGATTTGCCGCAAGAGGATCTTACAAACATTATTTTAAAAGTAAGAGATATTTCACCGGGAAGTACAGCGGCAGCAATTGCATATAATTATAGTATGGGAGCTGGTGGAGCTCAATCCATTAAATTGGAGGACGGAAAAACTTATGAGGTAATTGCAGAGTTTAAAAACGGAAACGACGATGCTACAGAAGAAATAGAAGCTGCAAAAGACGAACATTTTTTAGTTTTCAATTTTCCTAATTCTGATATTTCGTTGACTCGTACAGATGGTCCTAAGTCTACGAGAGGTGATGGAAAACGTGTAGGATTGAAAACAGAATGGGTGGTAAACAAAGCCATTAAAAATCCAGCTGCAACAAGTCAGTTGATTTTTACACTTTATCATGAGCCTGCAAGTGTTACAGAAGATTCTCAGGGAAGTGGAAACGGAGTTGTTTTCGGAACTCAGGTTGGAGGAGAAACAGACGCTCAGGCAAATTATACAATCACGAATTAAAATTTTATTTTAATATCTTTAATCTTGTTAACAAAAACCACTGAATTTTTTCGGTGGTTTTTTATTTGTATAAAAAATAAAACCTCCAAAAAGGAGGTTTAGGGAACTAGGATTTTATGTTTTTAGAATCTATTTCGTATCAATTGATTCTTTATGGTTTCCAATATGACCATTTACTGCCATTAAAAACTGCAAGACGTTTCGCTCCGGCTTTGTTAACGTATACCATCATTCCGGCAGACGGACTTGGGATATTCTGTACATCCTCAACAATAGGCAATACCATTGATTTGGTTGTAGATTCCAATACCAAAACACCAGTGGCTGTACTTGCTGTAGATCCAATAATTATTTTCTCACCGGATGCTTCAGGTATTTGTGCTGTTGCGGGCTGCGTTGTTAAAGTGGTTGTAATATCAGCATCTTGCCCACTTAGGTCTATCCATGCTCCATTGTAGTATTTTATACGTGCTTTGGTGGAATCGGTTGCGTCAAGAATTAATGTTCCTTCTGTAGGAGTTGTAGGTAATGTTCTTACATAAGGTAAAATTATTCCTTTATTTTGATTGGGTGCAAAATCTAACAGAACAGAAGTTTTTACGGACGCTGTACCAATAGCATCTCCAATGATAACCTGAGCGTACGATAATGTTGTTATTGTTATAAAGATCCCGGATATTATCTTTTTCATTTGATTTAATTTTTTGATGTGAAAGTTTTTAATAATGATTAAACTGAAATTTTTTCAATTTAAACTTGATTATGGACATGTTGCAGTGCTAAAACAGCTCCATGCAGTTCCATCATAGATTTTTAAACATTTCACAGTAGTGTCATAAACCATCATTCCTTCTTGAGGAGATGCTAAAGCGGTTACCTGAGCTGTTGTTAATCTGGAAATTACAAAACCTTTATTGTTGGATTCTAGAGCGAGATGACCCGATTTTCTGTTTGCTGGCCAGCTTCCGCTGTTCGGACTGGATTTTTGTAGTAGAGAGATCCCTACTTTCGTATCTGTACCGGCAGTAGCTGTATTTGCGTCATCGTAACATACGCATCTTTGTATGATATAGTCATTCGTTGTAGGATAATATGTATCTCCGTAAATAGGGGATGAAGTTGAAACAAAATTATTTGTTGAACCATTCGTTCCCTGTTGTTTAATTTGGAATTTAAAGGTTTCGTTAGGCTCGTAAATCAGATCATTTACTGAAGCAATGTTTATTGCTATTCCATCTTCGTCATTATTTGGACTTGAATATCCTGGTGTAACTCCACCATCATAGTTTCCGGTTGGTATCGTTACCAGATAAATACTGCTTCCTGCTACGTGAGATACTACCGGTGTACCATGTGAATTTGTAACACCCGTTACGGTAATATCACTGTCTGAAGCGAAAGCTGTTCCGTTGTTAGGATTTATTAATTCAAAAGCTACTGTAGTTGCAGAAGTTACAGCTCCATTAATTCTCATAAATAAATTACCATTGCTGGAACCTTCGCAAGATGATAAAGAATTAGAAAATTTTAGGTCAATAAGAGGATTAAGCGTTACTCTGATGTCATCCAATAAGTTTCCTAATCCCGGGCTGCCTCCATCAGCAAGTGCTCTGAATCCTACTCGGTATACACCCGATGTTCCTGTGAAAGTGTAAGTTCCCTGATAATTTGTCCATGCTGTCAAACTGGATGGTACAGTTGTCTGGCGAATTGTAGCTACAAGTGTTTCGTTTTGTGTTTCAATTCGCATTGCCGCTTGTTCTTGGGTAAGAGTTCTGGCTCTGTGTTTGAAATCATAGCTGATAATATCGCCATTTGCCAGATATATGTTTTGATAGATCATAGAACTGACATAAGCGTTCAGTTCTACAAAATTATTGCCCTGTGCAGCTGGAACACCTCCAAAATTATTACCCCAAACTTCAACGGGGTGACACGCTCCGACAGCACCAACCGTACAGGCAGTTGACTGAGCTGGATGCGAGGTATACCAAGGGGAAGAGACAGGTAATCCAGCATCAAAAGTTGTGTCGAAACCGAAGTTGGTATCTGTTTGTTGTACTGTTCCAGTGGCAACTCCGAATTCTAATCCGGGATTCACAAAAACTCTGGTCTGTGCAAAGCCGATTTGTGCTAAAAAAAAGAATAGAATTACAGAGAGACCTCGATTTCTTTTACTAAGGTGCACTGTAACTCGATGAGAGATTTTCATAGTTTACTGTTATTATGTTTATTATATATTTATGAAATAGCTATATCGTTTAAGCCATTCATTATTTAATAAATTATTAAGGGACATATTTTAAACTATCTTTAAATAGTTTGTATAAATAAATTTTTCTTCTTTTAAATTGTAGAATTTTTAATCTTTTGAAATATTTTATGTTTTGCATAATAGTATATTTCAATAAAAGATGAGTTATCAGTAAATAATTGTACTTGAATTTTTAAAATTGTTAAATTTTAAAAACGGTAAAATTTATTACAAAAATGAATTTTCGGTTGCAAAAATAAATAAAAAATTAAGTTTTAATGTTTATTTTGTATTAATTTATAATAAATGTGGTATATTTTTCTTATTTATTTTTAAAATTTATGCAAAAAAATACTATATTATATAATTGTTTTAAGGGCGATTTATAGTCATATTTTCAGAATAAAAATTAGATGATAAAACCTTACAACAGTTGATATATTGTTTTTTTGATCAGTCGCAATCTTTATATAATACCTACAATAATTACATTGTTTGTTTTTTAACAACATTTGGCTTTTTAAGTTGATTTTAATTGATAGATTTTCATAAAATTTTCATATTTTTGCAACCTAAAATTTTAATCAATAATGAAGGTTACTGCAAAAAACCATGATGATGTAAGTGCATTGCTTACAGTGACATTGGAAAAATCTGACTATAAGGAAAAAGTTGAGAAACAATTGATTAATTATGCTAAGAATGCACAAGTTCCTGGTTTCAGAAAAGGAAAAGTGCCTTTGAGTATGGTTAAAAAACAATATGAAGCAGGTATTGCTTTTGAAGAAATCAACAAGCAGGTTTCTGATGCTTTAAACGGATATGTTAATGACAACAAACTAAGATTAGTTGGTCAGCCGGTTCCTCAGCCAGTAAACGAATTCGATTACAATGCGGATCAGTTGGAAGTTGCTTTTGAAGTAGGATATGAGCCGGAATTCAGTATAGATTTAGCTAAATATGAAGCGCCTCACTACAAAGTAGAAGCTTCTGAAAAAGAAATCAACAAAAGTATTGAGAACATGCAGAAGCGTTTCGCTGAGCAGGCTCCTCAAGACAAAATCAATAAAGATTCTTATATCGCTTTAGAAATTTCTCAGGTTGTTGAAGAAAATGCTGAAGGAGAGCACCACCACCAACCAAAGAATGTTACCATTAATGCTGAAAACAAAGAAGCATTCAAATTGGTAAAATCTTTGAAAATGGACGGATCTGTAAAAGTTTCTAAAGAAACTCTTGCTGGTGACGAAGAATTGGCTAAAGAATTAGGATTCTCTAAAGAAGAAGTTGAGCACTTACACCACAACGAAGTTGAAGTAAAAGTAAAAGATTTCTATGGTCTTAATTTAGCTGAACTTAATCAGGAATTATTCGACAAAGTATACGGAGAAGGAAATATTACTTCTGAAGAAGAGCTTAAAGAAAAAGTAAAATCAGAATTAGACGAGTATTTCCAGCAGAATGCTGATGTTCACTTTGTGAATAAAGTATTGGAGCAGGTTTCTGAAAAAGAAGAAGTAAAACTTCCTGAAACTTTCCTTGTAAAATGGTTACAGTTCTCTAATCAGAATATCCAGTCTGAAGAGCAGGCTAAAGAAATTCTTGAAGCTGAGAAAAACCAGTTGAAATATCAGATCATTGAAGGGAAATTGATGAGTGAAAACGAAATTCAATTAGACTATGCTGATGTTTTAGGACAAGCTGAGCAATTGGTAAGAAATCAGTTAGCTATCTACGGAATCCACCACTTAGGTGATGAGGAGATCCAGAAGTATGCTGTTGAAATGTTGAAAGACCAAGAGCAGGTAAGACAAATTTCTTCTGAAGTTGCTATGACGAAGTTGAAAGATGTTATCTTGGAAAAAGCTACGAAGAAAGAAACAGCGATTTCTCACGACGAGTTTTTAGAAGAGCTTAAAAAATAATTTATTTTATTATAAATATTTGAAAACCACCAATTTTTTGGTGGTTTTTTTATTGGAAAACAGTCATATATAATTCAGGCAATATTCATATATTTACGTCTCTAAACTTAGTATATGAAAAAGATCATCATTCCGTTTTTTTGCGCTGTGCTTTTTTCTACTTCAGTAGCTGCACAAAAGACTACAGTTGTTTCCGCTAAAACGGAAGCTGTAAAATCAAAATTAACTCCTAAAGAAGTTATTGATAATTATCTGAAAGCTCTTGGAGGAAAAGATAAAATAGAAGGAGTTAAAACTACCATTATTGAAAATACTCTTTCTGTTCAGGGAATGGAAGTTGCTATGACAACTAAGAAAATGGGCAACAAATTCAAGTCTGAACAATCTGTTATGGGACAGAAAATGGTTCAGTTTTTTGATGGTGAGAAAGGATATTTCGAACAGGGAGGTAACAAAATGGATCTTCCGGCTGATAAAGTTGGAGAATTGAAAAAAGGTAAAGTAATGGATGCTTTAGGATATGATCCTGCAAATTTTACAAGTGTGACAGTTGAAAAAATTGATGGAAAGGATTATAATGTTTTAAACTCTACTAAAGGAACACATTATTTTGATGCTTCTACAGGATTGTTGTACAAATCGACTGCAGCTGAAGGAAATGCTACTGTAAAAAGCTATATGACTGTTGACGGAATCAAATTTCCACAGGAAATTGAAGCTGAAGGAGGAGGTCAGAAAGTAACAATTAAAACGACAAAAGTAACGATCAATTCAGGAGTTACTGATGCGGATTTTAAATAATAAATTCACTATTTAACATAATAAAGCCGGGCAATGCTCGGCTTTATTGTTGATTTGATATTTTTAACTTAAGTTTAACTAAAAAAATATATTTCATTTTTTCAGGAAATGATATTTTTGTCCTTATAGATAACACAAAAACGAATTGGTAAAAACAGAATTATTTTGATCTGAGATATTCCTCATTTCTAATTATTTCTTATTCAAGAAATTTTTCTAAATATTTTCACTTTAAAATTTAACGATATTTAACTCAATTTTAACTTTAAATAATATTTTAAACATTTCCTCGTTTAGTGAATAAATGATATTTTTGAACCATAAAAATTAATAATCAAAAAAACTATGAAAAAAATGTTTTCGTCACTTGCAGTGATCTTCTTGATGTCTGCAAATGGTTTTGCGCAGAATATTCCTATGGATCCTTCTGTAAAAACGGGTACACTTCCAAACGGAATGAAGTACTATATCAAAAAAAACACGCTACCCGAAAAGAAAGTAGATTTCAGATTGGCAATCAATGCGGGATCTATTCTTGAGGATGAAAACCAGAGAGGTTTGGCTCACTTTATGGAGCATATGAACTTTAATGGGACAAAAAATTTCCCTGATAACAAATTAGTCGACTTTCTACAGTCAATCGGGGTAAAATTCGGACAACATTTAAATGCTTACACAAGTTTCGACGAAACGGTTTACATGCTTCCGGTTCCTTTGGACAAGCCTGGAAATCTTGATGCAGGTCTTAAAGTTATGGAAGACTGGGCATTCAATGCGACACTTTCCGATGAGCAGATCAATAAAGAAAGAGGCGTTGTTTTGGAGGAATTAAGGCTTGGTTTGGGCGCTGATAAAAGAATGTCGGACAAATACCTTCCGAAATTATTGTACAAATCTCAGTATGCAGAGAGGCTTCCGATCGGGAAAAAAGAAATTCTGGAAAATTTTAAGCCGGATGTGATCAGACAGTTCCATAAAGATTGGTACAGACCAGATTTAATGGCGATTGTAGTGGTTGGAGATGTGAATGTAGATGAAGTTGAAAAGAAAATTAAGGATAATTTCAGTAAATATAAAAACCCTTCAAAGCCGAGAGAAAGAAAAACTTTTGATCTTCCTAATCACAAAGAAACTTTAGTAGCAATTGAAACAGATCCGGATGCGACAAGTTCTGTGGTTCAGTTTATTATGAAAGATTCTGAGGCGTATCAACCAGACGTTACTGTTGAGCAATACAACCAAAGTATTATTGAAGATCTTACTTCAACGATGCTGAACAACAGATTGAGAGAATTAATAAATTCAAATAATCCGCCTTTCACTTACGGTTCTGTATATCATGGTGGAACTTACGCGAGAAGTAAAGAAGGTTTCCAGGGATTTGCAATGGTAAAAGAAGGAAATCAGATCAATGCTTTGAAAGTTCTTTTGGAAGAAACTGAAAGAGCAAAAAAATTCGGGTTTACTCAAACTGAACTTGATAGAGCAAAAGCTCAGACTTTATCAAATATGGAAAGAACTTACAACAACCGCGACAAAACAGAAAGTGCAATGTTGGTGGATGAATATGTAAGAAACTTCCTTGAACAAGAACCGATGCCTGGAATTGCCTGGGAATATGAAGATACTAAGAAGTTTTTACCTTCTGTAACACTGGCTCAAACTAATGAGATTATCAAAAAATTTGTAAAGGATGACAGCAGAGTAGTGGTAATCACGGGACCTAAAAAAGATAACGTTCAGATGCCGACGGAAGCAATGGTGATGAATACTTTTGAAGGAGTGAAAATGGCAAACCTTAAACCTTACGAAGAGAAAGCAACTATTAAAAATTTAGTAAAACCATTCAAATCTGAAGGAAAAATTACTAAAACAGAAACGGATGCCAAATTAGGAACTACAACTTGGACATTAGGCAACGGTGCAAAAGTGACTTTCAAAAAAACAGACTTTAAAGATGATGAAATTGTTTTCTCAGCTAGAAGTATGGGAGGAAGTTCATTGATTAACGATGCAGATTACAATAAAACTCAATTTGCTTTCCCGGCATTAGCTGATGCGGGTGTAAACGGTTATTCAAAATCTGATCTTACGAATTATCTAGCCGGAAAACAGGTTAATGTAAATCCTTCCGTAGGTCCTTATTATGAAGGTCTTTCAGGAAGAACGACTCAGAAAGATCTTGGAACTGCGTTGGAGCTGATGTATGCTTATTTTACAGGATTAAATTACAATACGGATTCATTTAATGCTTACAAAACAAAGCAGTCTGCAATGTTGGATAATTTATTGTCGAACCCGCAATTCTATTTTTCGAATGAGCATGCAAAATTCATGAATCAGAAAAACCCAAGATTCATAGGAATTATTCCAATGGAAAAAGAATGGGCAAATACAGATTATAAAAAAGCGTACGATATTTACAAGGAAAAATTTGCAAACGCAGGAAACTTCCAGTTTTATTTTGTAGGAAATATTGATGAAGCTAAATTTAAAAATGAAGTTTTACAATATATCGCAAGTTTGCCTTCAACAGGAAAATCTACGAATTATAAAGATACAGGTTACAGACAAACGACTGGAGATTTTGTCAAAACATATAAAAAAGGGAAAGATCCTAAGAGTATGGTAACGATTTCTTACGCAGGAGAAACTCCTTACAACGAAAAAGAAGCTTTAGCATTAACGGCTCTTGGTGAAGTTGCTACGATTAAAGTGATTGAAAAATTAAGAGAAGACGAAAGTGGAATCTATGGTGGCGGAGCAAGAGGTACAATGTCTAAAGTTCCTTATAGCACTTACAGCTTCAGTATTAATTTTCCTTGTGGACCGGAAAATGCAGAAAAGCTTACAAAAAGTGCGATCGCGGAACTTCAGAAGTTAATTGATAAAGGTCCTGAGCAAAAAGATCTTGACAAATACAAAGAGGGAGAAATGAACGATTACAATACAAGAATTAAAGATAATATGTATTGGATGAACTCATTGACGAGAAATCAATATGATGGAAGTGATAAATACGAAATCTTAAATTATAAAGATAAAGTAAATGCATTGACAGTAAAAGATCTTCAGGATGTTGCGAAAAAATATCTTACAAAAAGTAAAATTGTAGCGACATTGATGCCGGAAGACGGTTGGGAAAATGCCAAAAAAGATGAAGCAAAAGTAGAAACAGCTGTTATAAAAGCTGGAGCAGGAAACTAATCAACTTTTTATTAAATAAAAACCGTCCTGTAGAATTTACGGGACGGTTTTATTTTTTTTAATATTGGAAAGAATTTTAGAAATTCTTGTATTCAACTAAGAACCATATTCTTTTTTCCATTCATCAGCTACTTCACTCAGAACTTCATAGAATTCTTCACCATACTTTCTGATCAAAGGAGTTTTCAGGAATTTATAAACAGGAACTTGTAATTCTTTTCCTAAAGTACATGCATCGCTGCATACACTCCATACATCATAATTCAATGCTTTGAACGTAGAATATTCTTTTACACGAATCGGGTAAAGGTGGCATGAGATAGGCTTTTGCCAGTCAATCGCACCATCTTCGTATGCTTTCTCAATTCCACATTTTGTAATACCTCTTTCGTCGAAAGTTACATAAGCACATTCACGATTATCAACCATTGGAGTTACGTACATTCCGTCAATTGGATCAGTCGTCCATGTTCCGATTTCTTCAACGGATTTAATGCCTTCAGGAGTAAGATAAGGCTTAATTTTATCAAAAATAGTATCTAAAATTTCCAATTCATCTTTATCCAATGGCGCTCCTACATCGCCTTCCACGCAACATGCACCTTTACATTTCGAAAGGTTGCAAACAAACTCTTCAGAAAAAATATCTTCGGAGATCAATTTATCGTCTATCTGAATCATAATCTTTTTTAAAATAAATCAAAATAAGTTCCGGCTTTAAAACCGATTAAACTAAAAATAATCAACCACAAGCTTACTTCCTGCATCCAGTATTTTGGCAAAAATTTCAACATTCTGCTGATAATAATTGTTGAAGGAAAGGCAAGAAGAAGTAAGTATTCATAACTTTTATTCATGTAAAGAATAATAGTAACCAGCTGTGCCACAGAAAAAACCAATAAAAAAGTGTATTTGTATCGGCTTATAGGGCTCTTTTTATTATAATTTCTAAAATGGTCGTACACTGCGTAGATCAACATTAATACAACAGGAATTAAAGGAATTAATTCTGTATAATCTGTGATCGGTTTCATTTTTCCAAACGGAAAGTAATCGAGATTCCAATTGGTAAAATTAAAGAAAAACATCACCGAAAAATAGCTGAAAACAATTAAAATAATCCCCAGCAAAAATCTGAAAATATTTAGACCAATTCTTTCCGAAGTTGCAATTACGTGAATAATCACAAAAACCGCCATTGGCCAGGTTGTCGGAAGGAAAATAAAATTCAAAGCAACAATGGCTCCCACCAAAACATAAGATTTTTTTCTGATGTCTTCATTTGTACTTGTAAGAAGAAGCAAAAGAAACGAATTGGTAAGTAATGAGACGGCAATTCCTATGTCTAAATTCCCAGGATACAACCCAAAAATAAAAAATGTATACAAAAATAAAGGCAAATGCGTCTGATAATTGAGCGCAATGCTGTGAAAACAAAAATATCCCAATGCAATTCCCAAGAAAGTAATTCCTGCGATAATGCCCTCATAAGTGTTGAAATTCAAAAAGTTAAAAGTTATTACTATTAACAGAAGAAAACCAATATAAACAGGAATTGAAAAAATATTGCTTTCTTTTGAAAGTAATCTAAACATTTTTTATAAATTTGTACAAAGTTAATTTAAAAAAGGAAAATAATGACGTCTTTCTTTCTATTCTTAAGTAAAGTTTTCAAATGGTCTTTCGGTTTTTACGATACATTTGGAAACGTTTTAAACTGGATCTTGTTTACAGTTTGCTGCGTATTGTTCACTTACTGGTGCTACGTTTTAGTTGTTACATTGGGTGGCAATAAAGATAAAGACTATTTTTCCCCTACGGAAGGTAAGCATCCTTACTATGATCCGAATATCTACAAAAAAGAAGGTTAATTAATTGGTTATATAGTAAAAAGCCGATCAAATTTTTATTTGGTCGGCTTTTTTATATTAACGATTAAAATTAAATTTTTAATTTAGTCATGAATCGGAAGCACCAAAACAGGAATACTTGAATCTTTTGTGATTCCTTTAGTTAAGCTTCCTACGAAAACATCGTAAATTCCGCTTCTTCCATGCGATCCCATCACAATGAAATCTGCGTTTTTTGCTTTAGAATGCTCCAGAATAATATCTTTCGCAAGACCTTGTTTTAAAAGATGTTCGCAATCTACTTCATGGGCAAGAATTCTCTGTTCGATTTTGTTTAGCTGAACCAATTCTTCCCGGATCTCATTTTCTTCAACCTCCGGAAAATATTGAAATCCCATATCTCCGATAGCGAAACCAATATCCGAAGGAGCCACATGAATCAGGAAAATTTTACCATTTACCTGTTTTGCGAATTTTACTGCACCTTCTACAAGTTGTTCTGTTTTATCCCCAAAATCTACGGGTACTACAATATTTATCATAACCTTTAACTTTGTTTACTAAAGATAGGAAAATTATGCCAAAAGTTATGTTAAATTACTTATAATATTCGGATGTCAAGAATTTTTTCATCTTCAAGGTAAGCTTCAAGAATGTCGTTTTCTTCAACTTTTCCGACACCTTTTGGAGTTCCTGTAAAAATTAAATCTCCGACTCTCAACGTAAAATATTGTGAAACAAAAGCAATAATATCATCAATCGTGAAGATCATGTCTTTTGTATTTCCATCCTGAACTTTTTCTTTGTTTTTTAATAATGAAAAATTCAGAGACTCAAGATTATAATTCTCTTTTTTGAAGAAGTTTCCAACCACTGCAGAACCATCAAAACCTTTTGCCAATTCCCAAGGCAAACCTTTAGATTTTAGTTCACTTTGAAGATCTCGTGCCGTAAAATCGATTCCCAATCCTATTTCTTCATAATGTTTGTGTGCCATTTCTTTCTGGATATATTTTCCACCTTTTGAAATTTTCACGACAACTTCCAGTTCATAATGAACATCATTGGAAAATTCAGGAATGTAAAAATCGTTTCCTTTCAAAACGGCTGTATCCGGCTTCATAAAAATTACCGGACTTTCAGGAATTTCGTTTCCCAATTCTTTTGCGTGTTCACCGTAATTTCTTCCTATGCAGATTATTTTCATAATTATTTAAAATTTTTAATGGGTAAATTCATTTCCACAGTAATAACAAACGAACTTATGACTTGTAAGAATCGAAATTCCAAAGAAACTTGTGGCACTGTCGTCTCTGTAAATATGATTGGAGCCGCATTTCGGGCATACAAAATCAAACTCAGGGTTTTCGATTGTATGTTCTACTTCCAATGAAAATTCTTCATTTTCTTTATAATCCTGTAAAGCCTGATTCGCTTTTTCCAGATCTTCTTCAAAAACCTGCAGCTGAATTCCGCCAACTGCCTGAGAAAGCAACCAATCAGTCTGGATCAGCTGTTCATTCGCAATAAAGCTGTTGATTCCGCTTTCCGCCAGAATTTGTTTGTCCCGATTGGCTTGAAGCGCAGTTTCGTAGAATTTGAATTTAACCAGTTCGCTCATTTAAAATTTGCTTGATAATTGAATTTTAGTAAAAACTTTCTTTGTATATAATGGAAAATCAGCATTTTGAAGCCATCCGTAATATCCAAGATCTTTCTTGAAAACAGCTTTTACACCTTGCCCTTTATATTTTCCAAAGTTGAAAACTTCCTCACTTTTATCATTATACCCGATAAAACCTGCCAAATCTGCATTTTTATTATGGAATGTAAACTCGCTTAATTGTGCAATTTCATTAGGAATATCATCATATTTTCCAACTTGTGCATCCAAAACGTCGAAAGTTGCCATCACATCAGCTTCTGCAGAATGGGCATTTTCCAATGTTTTTCCACAATAAAACTGATACGCAGCGCCTAAATTTCTAGGTTCCTTTTTATGGAAAATTGTCTGTGCATCGACTAATTTAAACTTACTAAGATCAAAATCAAAATCAGCACGAAGTAATTCTTCAGCTAATAAAGGAACATCAAATCGGTTAGAATTAAAACCTCCCAAATCTGCGCCAGTAATCATTTCAACCACTTTAGAAGCAATTTCTCTGAAAGTCGGAGCATCTTTTACGTCTTCATCATAAATTCCGTGGATCTCGCTGCATTCTTTTGGGATTGGCATTTCAGGATTTACTTTCCATGTTTTGCTTTCTCTTGATGCATCAGGATTTACTTTTAAAATACAGATTTCTACAATTCTGTCTTTTCCAATGTTGGTTCCTGTTGTTTCTAAATCAAAAATGCAAAGAGGTTTATATAGTTTTAAATTCATTTCTAATAATTTGAAAATGTGTTAATGTGATAAATTTTAAAGTGTTTTTTAATTTCTAATTAAGTTGTTTCTGAAACAAAATAGAAATTAAAATATAATAGATAATTACCATCGGAATTCCGACAGTTTTAAAGATAATCAAAATAATAATTGAGCCAATTAATAAAGCGACTTTCGGATAATTGTCCTGTAATTTCATCGATTTGAATTTCATTGCGATCATTTTTATAGGACTTATTAAAAGCCAAGAACAAAGAATAATCAAAATAATTAAGAAAATTTCATTATTAAATAAAAATTCGAAGCTTTGATTTTGTTTAAACGCATAATACAATCCGAAAATTAAAATAGTATTAGAAGGTGTATTCAATCCTTTAAAATAATATTTCTGGTCTTCATCCAAATTAAAAATAGCTAATCTTAAACAAGAAAAAAGCGTAACAAATAATCCTAAATATTTGATTTCGAAAGGTAATTCTGTTCCTAAAAATATCTTTCCAAAAGGTTCTAATGCTGCATACATCGTCAATCCCGGAACTAACCCAAAACTCACCATATCCGCCAAAGAATCAAGCTGAGTGCCCAAATTAGAATTCGCTTTCAAAGCTCTCGCTACAAAACCATCAAAAAAATCCAAGATCAAAGAGAGAATAATGCATACTGCAGTCGTTTGATAATCACCCAAAATCAAATGGATCGCGCCTATACAACCGGAAAACAGATTTCCAAGTGTGATTGCGTTAGCAAGATTATTTTTAATAAAACTCATAGATGCAAAATTAAAACATTATATTAATGTAGCAATCCAACAACGTAACAAAGTTTTAAGGAATAATTATGAACAAATTGGCTGATTGTAACATTGATAAATTATTAAATTAATTTGAATTTAATGTAAATTTGCGCCATGAAATTGTTTAAAGAATTTAGAAGACAGGAAGTTCTGGTGCTTTTGTACAGAATTTTTTTAGCATATTTTTTCTATCAGATCGCAAGATTGCTGTTTTGGTATTTCAATAGAGATTTAATAAAGATAGATTCTGTTTCAGATTATTTCAGTCTTTCTTTTCACGGAATTGCGTTTGACACGACGGCGATCTTATATGTGAATGCTTTATTCATATTATTAAGTATCATTCCGATTGTTATTAATACAAAAAAAGTTTATCAGAAAGTACTTTTCTGGCTGTACTTTATCACAAACGGAATTGCCTATGCTATGAATTTCGGGGATATGGTTTATTTCAAGTTTTCCCAGATGAGATTGACTTCTGCGGCGCTTCAGGTGGCGCAACATGAAAATAATATTTTCAAAGTTTTCACATCTTCGATTGTACAGAATCCTTTTGTGCTGATCTGGTTTGTAGTTCTAATGTGGCTTTGGGTTTTCCTGTATAAAAGAGTAAAAGTCGAGGAAAATAAACCCGTAAAGCTGATTCCGTATTTTATATGGTCGATTCTTACGCTTTGTATTACGGCGGTTTTGGCGGTTGGCGGAATTCGCGGAGATTTCAAACATAGCACAAGACCAATCAATTTGGTTGATGCAAACCGTTTTGTTAAACTTCCTTCTCAGGGAAATATGGTTTTGAACAGTACATTTTCTTTTTTCAGAACATTAAATACGAATAATTTTAAGGAAGTTCATTTTGTTGATGAAAAATTTATTGATCAAAATATTCAGCCTTATAAAGAGTATGACAGAAAAGTTGCTAACAAACCAAATATTGTAATTTTCATCGTAGAATCCTTTGGAAGAGAATATTCCGGAGCTTTTAATAAAGATAAAAATATTAAAGATTACGTTTCTTACACGCCATTTATCGACAGTTTGGCGAATGAAAGTTTGATTTTTCCGAACACTTTTGCTAACGGAAGACAATCAATCCACGGAATGAGCTCTGTTTTGGCAGGAATTCCAAGCTTAACGGATGCATTTACAAGTTCACCGTATTCCAATCAAAAAATTCAGTCGATTGTATCGGTCTGCAATGAAATGGGATACGATACGTCTTTCTATCATGGCGCTCCGAATGGTTCTATGGGATTTTTAGGCTTTGGAAATATTCTTGGTTTTAAACACTATTTCGGCAAGACAGAATATAATAATGATGCAGATTTCGATGGAATCTGGGCAATTTGGGACGAACCGTTTTTACAATATTTTGCTAAAAATGTAGGAAAAACACAGCCTTTTATGACGACGGTTTTCACGGCTTCCTCGCATCATCCTTTTAAAATTCCTGAAAAATATAACGGAAAATTTAAAAAAGGGAAAAGTCAAATGCATGAGCCGATTCAATATACGGATTATTCTATTAAAAAGTATTTTGAAACAGCGAAAAAGCAACCTTGGTACAACAATACAATTTTTGTTTTCACAGGAGATCACACTAATGAAATTTATTATCCTGAATATGATAAAGCAATGAATCGTTTTGCAGTTCCTTTGATTTTTTATTCTCCCAATCCTGAATATAAATTAAAAGGCGTGAATCAGGAATTGACTCAACAGATTGACATTTATCCAACTTTGGCAGATTTAATTGGTTACAACAAAAAAATTAGAAGCTGGGGAAGAAGTCTGGTAAGCGAAAAACAATATTCGCCAATTATTGCGAATTCTGACGGAACGGTTGAGCAATTTATCATCGGAAATTATATTTATCGTTTCGATGGAAAAGAAATCATTGGAATTTTTGATAAAACAGATTTAGGCTTAGAAAAAAATCTGATGGATCAGCTAAAAAATAATACTGAAGTACAAAAAGGAAAACAAATTGCAAAGGCTTGGTATCAGGATTATATGAACAGAGTTATTAATAGAAAAATGTATTAGTAGTTAGCAAATGTCAAATGCAAATAATTGGTACATCTATTGTAATATATGCCTTGTATAATAAAATTTTTTGTTGGTGTGAAATTAATTTATATTTTTAACAGTAAATAGACAACGAAATTATTTTATTGAAATTAAAACTATAAGAAATATGAAAAAATTATTATTAACATTCGTTCTTTCGTTATTTGGAGTAATGACATTTGCTCAGATCGAAGGAAAATGGAAAACAATAGATGATGAAACAAAACAGGCAAAGTCTATCGTAGAAATCTATAAAAAAGGAGATCAGTATTTTGGGAAAGTTTCCCAGTTATTGATAAAGCCTGCAAATCCTAACTGTGTAGACTGTAAGGATGACAGAAAAAACAAGCCTATTTTAGGTATGGAAATTATCAGAGGTCTGAAAAAAGACGGAGATGAATTCACTGGAGGTACAATTACAGATCCTAAAACTGGTAAAACTTACAAATGTACGATCACAAGAAGTGGAGACAACCTGAATGTAAGAGGATATGTAGGATTATCTTTCATCGGAAGATCGCAGACTTGGCAAAAAGTTAATTAATTATATTAAATAAAAGTAATAAGCGGCATTTCATTCAAATGAAGTGTCGTTTTTGTATGTAAATAATAAAAAAACACTATTTTTGTACTCTAAATTTTTCAAATAAATATGGCAGAATATACTTTTCGTGAGGTAATTGCACAGGCAATGAGCGAGGAAATGCGTAAAGACGAATCCATCTTTTTAATGGGGGAGGAAGTTGCAGAATACAACGGTGCATATAAAGCTTCAAAAGGAATGCTTGATGAATTTGGTCCTAAGAGAGTAATCGATACACCTATTGCTGAGCTTGGTTTTACAGGGATTGCTGTAGGAGCTGCGATGAATGGGAACAGACCAATTGTAGAGTATATGACATTCAATTTCTCATTGGTTGGTATCGATCAGATTATCAATAATGCGGCTAAGATCCGCCAGATGAGCGGCGGTCAGTGGAATTGTCCTATTGTTTTCCGTGGTCCTACCGCTTCTGCAGGTCAGTTGGGTGCTACTCACTCTCAGGCTTTTGAAAACTGGTTTGCAAACATTCCGGGTCTTAAAGTAGTAGTTCCATCAAACCCTTACGATGCGAAAGGATTGTTGAAAACAGCTATTCAGGATAATGATCCTGTAATTTTCATGGAATCTGAACAGATGTACGGAGATAAAATGGAAATTCCTGAGGAGGAATATTACTTACCAATTGGGAAGGCAGATATCAAGAGAGAAGGAACTGATGTGACTTTGGTTTCTTTCGGAAAAATCATGAAATTAGCTATTCAGGCAGCTGAGGATTTGGCTAAAGAAGGTATTTCTGTAGAAGTTATCGATCTTAGAACTGTGCGTCCTTTGGATTATGATACAGTTTTAACTTCCGTTAAAAAAACAAACAGACTGGTTGTTTTGGAAGAAGCTTGGCCATTTGGTTCAGTAGCTTCTGAAATTACATATATGGTTCAGCAGAAAGCATTTGATTATTTGGATGCTCCAATCAAGAGAATTACTACTCCTGATGCTCCTGCACCTTATTCAGCTGCACTATTTGCAGAATGGTTCCCAAAACTTGAAAAAGTAAAAGAGGAAATCAAAAAAGCAATGTACGTAAAGTAATTACATGATTATAGAGAAAAACTTCCGAAAGGAAGTTTTTTCATTTATTCTATTCATGGATAAAAGTTCATGGGGTTATAAATTTGATTTAAATTTGCGCTTTTAAAAATAAAATCAGCTGGTATGGCAGAAGTTACAGAAGGCGGTCATCATTTTGACATTAAGAAGCTTTCTTTCATTGGTGTTTTAGTTTCTCTGGGAATCGTTTTTGGAGATATCGGTACTTCACCGCTTTACGTAATGAAAGCAATCGTGAACGCAAGGGAAAGCGGAAGTACGATGCCTTTCAATGAATACATCGAAGGAGCTCTTTCCTGTATTATTTGGACGCTTACTCTTCAGACGACGATTAAGTACGTTATTATTGCTTTACGAGCAGATAACAAAGGAGAAGGTGGTATTTTGGCATTATTCTCTTTAGTTAAAAATCTGAAAAAAGGCTGGCTGTATCTCATTGCAATTGTAGGAGCAGCAGCACTTATTGCAGATGGTGTAATTACGCCTTCATTAACGGTGATGTCCGCTATTGAAGGGCTTGAGATTTATAATCCGCATACACCGGTAGTTCCTATTACCATTGGAATTTTGATTATAATTTTTGTTGTTCAGCAGTTTGGAACAAGTTTTATCGGAAAATTTTTCGGACCTGTGATGGTGATCTGGTTCTTGGTTTTGGGAGGATTAGGATTATCACATTTAAGCGAGAACTTCGAGATCTTAAGGTCTTTCAACCCTTATTATGCTTATAAACTTATTGTAAATTCGCCAAGCGCGATTGTGATTTTAGGAGCTGTTTTCCTGTGTACGACGGGAGCAGAGGCTCTTTACTCAGATTTGGGACATTGTGGTGCGAAAAATATCAGAGTAAGCTGGGCATTTGTAAAGATCATGTTGATTTTAAACTATCTTGGACAAGGAGCTTGGCTTTTAACAAATTATGGAAAACCTGGTTTTGCTGTAATTAATCCTTTTTTCGGAATTCTTGAGGAATGGATGGTTGTTCCGGGAGTAATTTTGGCAACTGCAGCAGCAATTATTGCGAGTCAGGCGTTGATTACGGGATCGTTTACGATCTTCTCTGAAGCAATGTCGCTGAATTTATGGCCAAATCAGAAAATTGATTATCCTTCCGGGGTAAAAGGACAGATGTATATTCCAAGAATTAACTGGGGATTACTTATTCTGTGTGTTATCGTAGTTCTTCACTTTAAAGAATCTGGTAAAATGGAAGCGGCTTATGGTCTTTCGATTACTGTTACGATGTTGATGACGACCATTTTATTAATGTTCTGGCTGTTAAAACATAGAGTGAATAAGGGATTGATCCTTGTGTTTGCTTTGGTATATATGTCGATTGAATTAGGATTTTTCAGTGCGAATATCATTAAATTCTTCGACGGAGGTTGGATTACAGTGATTTTAGCAGGATTTATCGGAGTTTGTATGTATGCTTGGTATAATGGTAGATCTATTAAAACAAAATTCATCAAATTCATCAAATTAGAGAATTATATTCCTATTATTAAGGATATGAAGCTGGATGAAACTATTCCAAAATATGCTACAAACTTAGCTTACCTGAGCCGTGCAAAAAGAAATGATGAAATTGAATCGAAAATTATTTATTCAATCATTAAGAAACAACCAAAGAGAGCAGATCATTATTTTATCTTGACGATTACCAATCAGGAAGATCCATATACTTTCAAATATGCAGTGGATGAGGTTCTTCCGGGAACGATTTATAAAATTAATTTCATGTTAGGATTTAAGATCGACAGAAGAATTAATGATTATTTTGACATGGTGATGAGGGATTTAATGGCAGACGGAACAATTCCTTCAAGAAGTAGCCATCCTTCGCTGAGAGCACACAATATTCCGCCGGATATGAAGTATGTAATTATAGACAATACCTATATCAACGATATACTTCTTACTGTAAAAGAGAAAATTATACTGAATATCTACAATTTTGTTAAATATATTGGTAGTGATGATTTCAAAGCGTGGGGTATCACTTCGCACAATGTAGTGGTAGAATCTGCGCCTATGACGGAGGATTGTGTTGGAAATTCTAAAATCCAGCAATGTGAATTCATTCGTCATAACAGTTAAATTCTTTAACATTATGTTACAATATTTATTTAAATAAAAATCGATAAATTTGTAGATAATTTTTTTGATGGATACTATACAAAAAGAAAAAAATATTGCGCTTATTAAGGATGTTCTAAGAAACTATTTATTAGAAAAAGGTTTCCGAAACACTCCTGAACGATATACAATATTAGAAGAAATTTATAATATGGATCATCACTTCAATGTTGATGATCTGTATCTTTTGATGCTGCAGAAAAAATATCATGTTTCCAAAGCAACAATTTACAATACTATTGAGATTTTCCTTGATGCGGGATTAATTCGTAAGCATCAGTTCGGAGAAAAAACATTAACGTCTTCTTCTTACGAAAAGTCTTATTTTGATAAACAACATGATCATTTGGTGATCTATAAAAAAGACTCAGACAAGGAGATCGAAGAGATCATTGAGTTTTGTGACCCAAGAATTCAAGGTATCAAAGAAGCAATTGAAGAGGCATTTGGCGTAAAAATTGATTCTCATTCGCTGTATTTTTATGGTACTAAGAATGATTAATCAATGAGACTGATTTTTGTTTTATTAGTTTTTATTTCAACTTTTGCTTTTGCGCAGGATCAGCCGAAATCTTTGCAGAAAGATCCGTATTTTACACCTGCGACAACCCCGAAAAAAAATGCTCCACCTGCGGAAAAGGTGAAGCATATCCATTCTGATGAATTGAGAAAGGATGATAAGTATGATGGAAATAATTATTTTACGGGAAATGTTCAGTTTTCACATCAAGGTTCTTTGTTGAATGCAGATTTGGTAATTGTTTATGAAGAGCAAAACTTTATAAAAGCAATTGGAAATGTAAAACTTCAAAATGCAGACGGTTCTGTAATTACAGCGGATGAAATGGAGTACGACGGCAATACCCAACGTGGGATTGCTCGAAAAAATGTAGTTCTTACAGATCCGAAAGGCACGGTCATTAAAACTGAAACAATGTATTATGACAAAGTTTCAAATCAGGCTTATTATAATACGGGAGGTACAATCAATGACGGAAAAAGTACAACGTATGCAAAATCTGCAACTTATTTTTTGACAACGCGTACAATCGATCTTACAGGAAGAGTGAAGATTGAAGATGCTCAATATGTTTTGGAAGGAGATAATGTTGTTCAGCATCAAAATACAAATATTGTAGATATTAACGGTCCTACAGTAATTACCAACAAGAAAAATCCTCTAAACCGTATCGTTACAGATAAAGGGAATTATAATACAAATACTAAGGAAGCTTTCTTATATAAAAATTCAAAAGTTTATTATAATAATAAGATTCTTACGGGTGACGAAATGTATTATAACCAGTTGACTGGTTTTGGGAAGGCAACAGGAAATGTAACATTGGATGATCCTAATGAAAGAAGATGGATAAAGGGAGGTTACGGAGAGATTTACGAAAAGAAAGACTCTGCAATGATGACCAAAAATCCTTATGCAGTAAAAGCTTTAGAAAAAGATTCAATGTATTTTGCAGCAGAAAAAATTCTTTCTTTCCAGCGACCGGATCCTGCGGATATTAAAGTTAAAAAAAGTTTCCTTCGAGCATTCAGAAAAGGAAGGTTTTATAAATCAAATGCACAGGGAAGAGCAGATTCTATTGCTTTTAATGAAACAGACGGAGTTCTTCACATGTACAAAGATCCAATTCTTTGGAGCAACGGAAAGCAGGTTACAGGAGACAAAGTGGAGGCTTACTTTAATACAGAAAAAGAAAACATAGATTCTTTAAAAGTTCTTGGAAATGCTTTCGCTATTAGTAAAGTTGATTCCCTGAATATGAAAGACGAATTCAATCAGGTAAAAGGGAAATTAATGACAATTTACTATGGTGAAGATAATAATATTAAGGAAGCAAAAGTAATCGGAAACGCTCAGTCAATCACATATTCTGATGATGAGAATGAAGAGACAAAGGAAAAAGAAAGAATTGGTATCTCTCTTACTTCTTGTGGAATTATAGACGCGATTTTTGAAGAAAAAATGTTGTATGTCGTAGCTTGTAATATCGGAGCGAATTCAGATACCTATCCGATGAGTAAAATAGAACCTGCAAAAAGAAAATTCCCGGATTTCAATTGGAATACAAAAGACAGGATCTTAAAATGGAGGGATATTCTCGTTGATACGCCTAATTATGAAGAAGTAAAATATTCGACTGATAATGATCTATACGATAAAGCGCAGGAAGCAATCGAAAAAGAAAAAGCCAAAGAAGAAGCCAAAAAACCTAAACGTGTAAGGCGATAATTCACTTTTCATTACGAAATTTCAGAAAAAATATATTAATTCACCATTTTCTTCATTGGAAATGGTGAATTATTTTATAAAAATCCCTTAAAATAAAGGTCATAACTGCTGTTTAAGTGTTAAAATTTAAAATTTTCAGAGTGAATTTATTCAAAATCTAGTGAATTCAAAAGCCTCATGGCAATTATGTTTTTCTGTTGATTTATATTCATTAAATGTTGAATTAGTTTTTTATATCGATACCTAAACTAAATATTTTTTAAAGAATGTGTATTTTGAATCTTTTTTTTATATATATTTATCACAGAAATATATGAAACTATATTAATATTTTGTGATTTGGTGGTATCGCTTACGGATTTTACTGTGAGCGATTTTTTTATTCTATCAGGATTGTTTCAGAGTTTGGCGAATGTTTTTTAGCTTTGCTAAAATTTTTCAGGAAAATGGAAATGCAAAAAGATTTTTTTATATATCAGGCTCAAACGACAAAGTTTGCAGCAGGTTTTGAAGTTGAAAAAGCAGAAGGAAGTTATATTTATGGAAAAGACGGAAGAAAATATCTGGATTTTGTAGCAGGAGTCTCAGCAAATACTTTGGGACATTCTCATCCGAAAGTTGTAAATGCCATAAAAGAACAGGCACAAAAATATCTTCACGTAATGGTTTACGGAGAATATGCTCAGGAAAAACCGGTAGCGTTATGTAGACTTTTGGCGGAAGCAACTCCTGATCCCTTAGAAATTACATATTTGGTAAATAGTGGTGCTGAAGCCATTGATGGAAGCTTGAAATTAGCAAAAAGATACACCGGAAGAGAAGAGATTGTTTCTTTTAAAGATTCTTATCACGGAAATACGCATGGAGCTTTAAGTGTTTCGGGAAATGAAACGCACAAAAGAGAATTCCGCCCTTTGCTGCCGATGGTTTCCTTCATTGAATTTAATAATGAAAATGATTTTGATAAGATCACAGAAAAAACCGCCTGTGTTATTTTGGAAACAATTCAGGGAGCGGCTGGTTTCTTAGTTCCAAATGATGATTATTTAATTAAGTTAAAAAAGAGATGTGAAGAAGTCGGAGCTCTTTTAATTCTTGATGAAATTCAGCCGGGATTCGGAAGAACAGGAAAATTATTTTCTTTTGAACATTTCGGAATTGTTCCCGATATCTTGGTGATGGGAAAAGGAATGGGAGGCGGCGTTCCTGTAGGAGCTTTTATGAGTTCAAGAGAAATCATGGAAACTTTGGCGCACTCTCCAAAATTAGGACATATTACAACGTTTGGAGGAAACCCTTTGATTGCAGCTTCCAGTCATGCTACTTTAAAAGAAGTTTTGGAAAGCGGTTTAATGGATGAAGTTGACGAAAAAGAAAAATTGTACAGAGAACTTTTAGTTCATCCTAAAATAAAAAATATTAATGGAAAAGGTTTGATGTTAGCTGTAAATCTTGGTTCACCGGAATATACTTTAAAGGTTGCAAAAAGATGTATGGATAAAGGTCTGATCGTTTTCTGGCAATTATACAGAAATGAATATTTAAGAATTTCTCCGCCACTGACGATTTCAAAAGAAGAAATAACAGAGGGATGTAAGATTATTCTTGATGTCCTGAATGAAAATTAAAACAAAAAGCTCTTCTTCTGAAGAGTTTTTTTATGCAAAAAAGTGGTGTTATTCTATTAAATCTGAGATTAAACACATATTTAAAAATCTGTGACAAATATCATGAAGATTATGTAAAAAAGTAAACACATTTTTGTGTAATAAAAAAATTAATTTATATATTGCGGGACGATTAAAACAAAGATTATATGGCGAAACATAAAGTCCATTACGAATTTCCAATGCACTGTTTATCAGAGATTTTATACGAATATCTGGCAACTGCAGAGGGATTGTCTGAATGGTTTGCGGATGAGGTAACAGAGAAAGGTGATGACTTCTTTTTCAGTTGGGGAGGAGGTCCTGCTGAGAAGGCGACTTTAATTAGATATAAGCCTGAAGGTTTTGTTCGTTTTAGATGGGAAGAGGATGAAGGAACAAAAAATTTCTTTGAAATGACTATCACAATTGATGATATTACTGAAGATTTAGCATTAAATATTACAGATTTCTGTGAAGAAGGTGACGAGAACGAAAATGCTATGTATTGGGAAAATCTTATCGAAAATCTTAGAATAAAATTGGGTGCTGCTTAAACGTAAGCTGTGCTAAATGATAAAAACTGATGAACGATTTATCGTTCATTATTTTTTTTGTAAACAAATCAGATTAAAAATTGGAAAATCAATATTTTACATCAGACGAATTAAATGTGAAGAACAGAGCCTTTCTTTCAGGTGATGCTGTGAAGGTTTCTTTCTTTGTGAGAAATAGTAAATTGATCATGGACGAAGAATGTTATTTCTTCCTGATGGCTTCCATGAGAAAAATGAGGTTGAATATTCCTCTTACTTATACGCTTGAGTTTTTCCAGTCACTTTTCCAGAAAGATGTTATTGATGGGAAGAGAATTCAGAACGGAATTATCAATTTTCAGGTTTTCAGAAATACTGACGGAATTACCTTGTCAAAATCTTCAGTTTCATATTTTTATGAAGTATTGGAAATGAATGATGTTTTGGCGGTACATGAAAGAGCTTTGGAATTGGATTTAATAAAGGAAATTAACGTTAATAATAACCTTTTAAGTAATATCCGTGTTCATAGTCCGGAAAATATTTATGGTGGAATTTATGCAGAGGAAAACGACCTTGATGATGTTATTCTATTAAATCCGAATAAACGAATTGCACGTACAACCTTTGGAAATCTTTTATTTTTGGAAGGCGATGTCATAAAAGTTCCCAAACAGACAGAAGGAGCTTACATTTCTCCTTTGATGGAAAATTTTGTTACTTTTTTACATAAAAATAATCTTGCAGATATACAGGAACATGAGATTATCGCATTTGAGTCTCAGAAAGCCGAAGAAATTTTATTGATTTCGGATGAAAAAGGGATATTTTCTGTAGGTAAAATAAGAAATAAAACTTTCGGAAACACCCGCTTTTTAGAATTGGTAGAAAGCTGGAAAGGAGGTTTCTAAAAATTGACAAACCCGGTAAACAACAAAGTTCCAAAGTCCTTTACCGGGTTTTATTCTGAATAGATCAGAATTGTTTTTTATTTAGTATTCGTTGAAAACTTCTACGAATTTTTGTGCAATTTCTTTTTGACCTTTTTCGCTGGTCATATATTCTCTGTCCTTTGTATTATTGATAAATCCAAGTTCCACCAAAACAGTCGGAGCTTTAGATTCTCTTAAAATATGAAGATTTTTTTCTTCAATTTTCTGAACATTGAATTTTTTAGAGATTTTATCTGCGAGTTTTTTTGAATCCTCAGTATTCTGTGTATAGATTTCTTGTCCTTCTTCCGTAGCTTCAGCTTTCGGGTTGCTATTTACATGAAGGGAAATTACCATTTCAGGATTTAGTTTATTAATAAGAGTTGTTCTGTCGGTTAACTGACTGTATGTGTCATTATCTCTCGTTAAAATTACTTCGTATTTATCCTGAGTATTATTGAATTTTTGAATTTCTTTCCCGATATTCAGAACAATATTTTTTTCATAAATGCCATTTTTATTAGCTCCCATATCATTTCCGCCATGACCGGCATCGATAATAATTAATTTTTTATTGACAGGAGTGAAAGATAAAAACGCTGCAGAAAAAATTGATAAAGCAAGTAATCGTGTCCCTTTCATATCAGTAAATTTTGGTTTATCAAATAACGGAAATTCTTTGCTTAAAATTGGTTAATGGATTCTTAAAGTTTGTTAAATATTTAACTTGCTTTCAGGGACTTAAAAAATATCAGTTCAAAGAAATGTCTTCTGGAGAATTTGCCCATAAAAGATATTCTCCACCCAAATTCTGCATGATAGATTTCCAAAGAGTCTGATCATTGGGTAAAGTGTAATCCAGATTATAAACCTCTACAACGGTCCAGACTTTTTTCTGAATCTCGCTGTCAAGCTGCATCGCTGTCCATCCAGAATATCCTGAGAAAATTTTAACATCATTAATATCCAGTTCACCACTCAAAACATGACTGATGATATTTTCTATATCTTCCGTTAAATAAAATTCAGGAGTAATTTCTGTATATAATTCGGTTACTTTTTTTCCTTTTACGATAAAAAAAACTTTATCATTTTCCACGGGACCGCCGTCATAAACTTCGATCTTGAAATCAAAGAAATTTTTGAACTTACTACTCATTTGGCTGTTCTTTTTATTTAATATTAAACCAAATGCACCGTTTTCGTTATGTTCAATAACCAAGACCACCGATCTCGAAAAAATATCGCCGGAAATGTCAGGTGTGGAAATTAATATTTTACCTTTGTAAGAGTAATTCATACTCAAATTTAATAAAAAATATTTATGGAAAACCTGCACGACAAAAGAAAAGTGTACGAGAAATCCCAACTTATTGAAAGTGAGATAAAACGAAATCCCTTGGAACAGTTTCGTGACTGGTTTTTGGAAGCAAGTGAAAACCCAAACATCTCAGAAGCCAATGCTATGGCTATTTCTACGGTAGAAGAAGATGGTTGTCCGCGTACGAGAATGGTTTTACTTAAAGAATATACATATGAAGGATTTATCTTTTATACGAACTACGACAGTAAAAAAGGAAAATCAATTGAAAAGACGCATAAAGCTTGTCTTCATTTCTTTTGGCCGAATCTTGAGCGTCAAATTATTATTAAAGCGAATCTAGAACGTATTGCAGAAAACCTTAGTGATGGATATTTTCATTCAAGACCAAAAGGAAGTCAGCTTGGAGCAGCGGTTTCTCCACAAAGTCAGATTATTCCCAATAAAGAATTTTTGGAAGATAAATTGAAAGATTTAGAAAAAGAATATGAAAACAGTGAAGTTAAAAGACCTGAAAACTGGGGAGGATATATCGCAAAGCCTTATGAAATAGAATTTTGGCAGGGAAGACCAAACCGCCTTCATGACAGAATTATTTATGAATTAATTGATAATCTGGATTGGAAAATTTCAAGATTAGCACCCTAAATAATTGATACCTTATAATTACCATAAAAAAACCTCATCAACTGATGAGGTTTTGAATTTTTATAATCTGAATGATTATTTTTTCTTTTTACCAGCAGCAACAGGCGCATTAGCAGTAGCAACAGCTGTAGATAAATCTGCACCAGCTTTGAACTTAGCAACAGTTTTAGCTTCGATGTTGATTGGCTTTTTAGTTGCAGGGTTAATACCTTGTCTAGCCGCTCTCTCAGCTACTGAGAAAGTACCGAATCCTACTAAAGAAACTTTTCCGTCTTTTTTCTTTAGAGTAGTAGTTACGTTAGAAATGAATGATTCTAAAGCAGCTTTAGCTGCAACTTTAGTGATTCCTGCATCTTTTGCGATTGCGTCGATTAATTCAGACTTGTTCATAATTTTTAATATTAAAGTTAGTTCGTAATTATAGCAAATATAATAATATTTTGTAAATGTGCAATTTTTTTGTAAAAAAATAAATAATATTTTTGATTTTAGGTTAAAATGGTTAAAATATGATAATTCCACTTTTCACGAAAAATCTACGTTACACGTTACTAAAATCATGCCAAATGCTTATGTGTATTGACTTTAGCAAAATTTGAAAATTATTTTTTATATTTATTAAATCCGAAATTACGTGTAAACTATTAACGGTTTTCATGATATGGTTAGAGATTTTGTAAGTAAAATCAAATAAAATTATTTTTAATAAAATTAAAAGCCTGTGTATCTGTTAGTTTTAAATTCATTTTAAAACACCAATTTATTAATTTTTATTAATAAATTTGCACCATGTTAATAGAAGTTTTTAAGTCTAAGATTCACAGGGTGAGAGTAACGGCTTCTGACCTTAATTATATTGGGAGTATCACGATAGATGAAGACCTTATTGAGGCTGCAGGTTTGGTAGTGGGAGAAAGAGTCTATATCGTAAATGTAAATAACGGTGAGCGTTTTGACACGTATGTCATCAAAGGAAAAAGAAAATCGGGGGAAGTTTGCCTGAACGGTCCTGCTGCAAGAAAAGTACAGAGAGATGATATTATTATTATCATTGCTTATGCTCAGATGACTCCTGAAGAAGCACAAAGTTTTCAGCCAAAAATTGTTTTCCCGGACGAAAAGACCAATCTTTTGACTTAATCCGATGGAGAAAAAATCAAAAAATCCTCTAAAATCAATCTTAACAATAGTAATCTCGCTTGCTTTTGCAGGCTTTTTTTTGTGGTTTGCTTTAAAAGGTTTAGATTTTAAAGTGATTCAGAAATCTTTGGCAAAAGCCAATTACTGGTGGGTTTTATTTGCAGCCTGTTTCGGAATTTCCGCATATTGGTTCAGAGCGATTCGCTGGAATCTGATGTTGGAACCTATGGGACACAATATTTCAAACTCAAATTCGCTTTGGTCGATATCGTTCGGATATTTAATGAATCTTACCATTCCAAGAAGTGGAGAAGTAGCAAGAGCAACAGCTTTATACGGCGTAGAAAAAGTTCCTGTCGATCAGTCTTTTGGAACAATTATTTTGGAAAGAGTAGTTGATCTGGTTTGTATGGTTGTGTTTTTATGTTTAACAGCAATATTTAAATTTGATACTATTCTGTCGTTCTACCATTTTGTAATGGAAAAGAAAGATGAAAAAGAAAAATTTGTTCCGAATCTTTTTGAAAGACAAATGATGAAGGTTGGAGTAAATGATTTTGATTCTTTTTATTTCTATTTAAAAATTGTAATTGTAGTTTTGATTCTGATAGGATTAGTTCTTTTTTACAAGTTCAAAAAAGAAAAATTAATCAACTTTGGAAAAGGTATATTACAGGGTTTAACATCTGTATTTAAATTAAAAGAAAAAGGAAAGTTTATCCTTTATACAATAGGAATCTGGGTTTCATATTATTTTGCGGCATATTTAGTATGTTTTGCATTGCCGGAAACTACAGATTTTACTTTTGACGATGGATTTTTAATACTTGTTGTGGGAACTTTCGGAATGATTATTCCTGCGAGTGGAGGAATCGGAGCTTTTAACCTTGCTATGAAATATGGTTTTATGGCTTTATTTATTTCAATGGGGAAAAGTGGTGAGCTTGGAGGAGAAGTAGGATTAACGTATTCGTTCATCTCTTTACCATTACAGATTTGTATTATGTTGATAATGGGATTAATTTCAATTCCGATGTTGGCAAAAGCAAGAAATAATATAATTACAGATAAAGAAATTTTAGAATAAGTTCACTTATTTTCCATTTAAAATATAAAAACCGGTCACTATGATCGGTTTTTTTATGCTGAATATTGCAATCTTTCAATTCTATAAGTCGCAATTTACATAAATTTTTATCACAAAATATTTTGGAAAATTCCTAAAACAGCCATAACTTCGAATTGCGGTTACATAAAATACATTACATTATTATGGCAATTAATTTACAGAAAGGACAAAGAATAGATTTAGGATTTACAAAAATGACGATTGGTCTTGGTTGGGATCCGAATGATGGAATGGGATATGATTTTGACCTTGATGCTTCGGCAATTATGATTGATGCGGATCGGAAACTAGTGAGTGAAGAATATTTTGTTTTTTATAATAATTTGAATTCTCCTGATGGAGCTCTCACACATACAGGTGACGATCCGAGTGGGAAAAACAGTGATGGAGACGATGATGAATCTATTATTGTAGATTTAGAAAAAGTAGATCAAAGAGTAGAAGAAATTCTTTTTGTTGTTACAATAGAAGATTTTGAGCGGAGAAAACAAAACTTCGGGCAGGTAAGAAATTCATATATCAGAATTATTGATAATTTTACTCATCAGGAAATTGCAAAATATGAGCTGGATGAAGATTTTTCCATCGAAACAGGAATCGAATTCGGAAGATTATACAAACGAAACGGTAGCTGGAAGTTTGAGGCTTCAGGAATCGGTTACAGAGCTGACTTAGGATTTTTCCTTGAGAAATATTATAAAGGACAAATTATCAAATAATTTAAAAAAACGAATAACAAATGGCAATTAATTCGAGGAAAAATAACGCCATCAAAAAAACAAATAACCATAAGAAAACTAAATGGATTTAATCAAAGAATTAGTACTTGCCTCTGAAGCAGGAAATGAAACAACAGTAAACGAATTATTAAATAACGGTGCAGATCCAAATGCGATGGGACCAAACTCGGGTGCTTTGCACTGTGCCGCATTCAACGGACATGCAAATATAGTAAAAGCTTTGCTCGAAAAAGGAGCGAATCCAAACGTTGCCGATCATCAATCGTTTTATCCTCTGCATTTGGCTGCTTCTAAAAAACATCTCGCTATCGTAAGGGAATTAATAGCGCATGGCGCAGATTTAAATGTCGTTACCAATAGTTTGGGCACGGTTTTACATATTGCTGCAGCTATTGATTTTTACGAAATTCTTGATATAAATGAAATTAAAAAAATGCCATTCGAAGCACGGGACCATGAGCAAAAAACGGCATTGAATGTTGCTGCATCTTTCGGAAGTTATACCTTCGGATACCGCATTGCAAATCTGGGTGCTGATATTAATACAATTGATGAATCAGGGAACAATCCACTTCTTAATGTCTTGTACCAGCTTGAAAGAACTAAAATAGAATCCTGGAGTTCGGTTGGTAGCAATTCGGGTGTTAATGTCAAATACCAAATTACAAACGGCTGCTTTCGATACATCAAACCATATAAAGGTGGTGTTAATGAATTAGGCAGGGTGTTATCGATGAGCGACCAATATGATATTGCGGGCTATTCTTGGGGTCCAGACGGACTCATGGAGTATGTGAAATGTATATATCTTATAAAACACCTAATTGACAATGGTGCCGATGTTAATATTCAGAATCAAGACGAAAGTACGCCTATGATTATGGCATGCTCTGTAGGTGAGGCTGAAGTCATTACTGCTTTAGCTAAAAAAGGTGCTTCATTTGGCTTCAATGGCAGTGACGGAATCACACCTTTGCATTATATTTCGCGCAGCAAGCGTCTGGACGGGTTAAAAGCATTTTACAAATGGAACGAAAATCCAAAAACGGACATCGTGGACGGAAAAGGTTGGACGCCCGCACACTTTTTGGCAGATTCGGGAGGGCATCCTGATATGGCAAAACTATTGATTAAAAATGGCGTTGATCTTACCAAGGGTGGAACCGAAGAATTTTGTGGGCTTAAAAAAGGTATTACAGCCCGCGAAGTAGCCGAACATTGGAATGATCACGAAATGGCAAAGCTTCTGACACCAAAGAAAAAATAGATAAGATATTTGAAGAACTGATCTAAATTAAAATAATCATACAAATAAATTTCCTCAGAATTAATTTTCAGTAAAAATTAATTCTGAGGAAATTTTTAAAGTAATCACTTAATGAATCGTAAATTATTAATGTACCTTTATTTTGAAGTCTGATCTATTTTAATGCTAAAATTATAACAATCACAACAATTAAAATTCCAACTAAAAGAAAACTTGTTCCGCCTTTTTTTGTGACAAAATTCTTTTGCTCTTCATAATCAGAGTGTTTTTCTTTGGCTTTCTCTATTATTCTTTTAGATTTTTTCAGATATAGTAAATTCCCGGTAAATCCTATGCAGATTAAAAAAACTATTGTAAAACAAATATTGAAAACAATAGCCTGTTCCTCTCCGATGATATGCTTAAGAAATAAGTTTTCGAACAGGGTTTCCAGGATTAGTAATGAATAAATTATGATAACTTCCAGATACATTTTCCTGTAGAGAAACCAAAATAATCCAAAAATTAAGGTTGCGTAATTAAATGTAAACTTTTTACCTTTTTCATATTTTTCTAATTTCTCCAGATAATAATCTTTTCTTTCCTGAAAGAAACTCTCATATAATTCGATATCGTTTTTCATGGTTTGTTTTTATGTCGGCGAAAATAATGAAACTTCTATTTCAGCCCAATTTTCAATCCTAATTCTTTTTTCATGTAAAGCAAAACTTCTGCATTTCCTTTTGCGTCGTCAACGGGATGATGCGTATGTTCTGTTTTCCTTAAATGTTTCCATTGTGCAAAAGTATCTTTTTCCAGTCCGCAATAAAGATCAGCAAGCCTTCTCGACGAATATCCGAAAGGATTTCTTTCGATAAAATGATGGAAATACCAACAAATGAACATCCAGTCAAAACCATTATTATCACTGATGAAAATAGGTCTTCCTTTAGAATTTTCTTTGATCCATTCTTCGAATTTCAGCATGACTTCTTTTGGATCATCAAATTCCATTGTTTCTTCTCTGCTAAAACCGGAAACCGCCAAAGCATCAGGATTGAATTTTTCTGAAATAGGTTTTAATTTTCCATAAAAAGTAGTTTCCAGACCTTCATCTACCAAAACTGCTCCAAAGCAAATCATCGAAAAATCCCCGGGAATCGGACCATCCGATTCTATATCGACCATAATGTAGCTCATATTCTTTTGTGTTTTTAGGTTAAAATATTTTTATTAAAAAACGAATATATCGAAATTATAATTGAAAATTTAATTATTTACAAAAGTTCAAAAAACTTCTTTTTCCTTATCTCATTACATGATTTTACCAAACAGTTTCATAATCTTTTTCTGTAGCATATTCTACAGAAGAAGCGAATTTTCTGTTTTTTTTGGGTTTAATACTAAAGTTACAACAATAAGATTCCGTCAACTTTATCAAAAGTTCAGAATACAAACCGTAAAAAGTACTAAAACTTGCAGGAGGATTTTGAAATCTTTTTATCAGATCATTTTTGGTATAAACTTTTCCCACACGATAAATAGAATTTCCGATAACTTCTGGAATTATATAAGTTGCACGATGATCTTTTAAAATAGATATTAATTTGTTTTCGTTGAAAACTTTATCGATGATAAGAACGTAGTTATCGTACCAATAATTGTAGTTTGGACAGACTTTTCTGATTGTTTTTTCAATGAGAATCTTTTTCCTAGTTTCCCTTATCGCAGTATCGGAAGTGTAAGCACTTCCAAAAGGAATGATTCTGCCGTCAGATTTTATAATTAATTGAGGACCTTGTCCTACAAGCATATCTCTGAAATCTAAAGTCTCTAAATATTTTTTTGATTGATAAAAGAAGCAAAAAATATCATCATAATCTTCAATACTTTCTAATTCTTCACCTATAGTTTCATAAACATATTTTCGGGCAATTTCCAGATAATTTTTCTCCATTATTTAAGATAAACTAAAGCAAATTTCAAGCTGAATTTAAAAATCATGAAGTTCGATAATCGATCCTTTATAAAATTTAGTACCGTCATACAAATCTGAAAAGCAATTGTAAATATTAGGCTGTAAAAGCAAATCAGATTTTCTTTCATTAAATTCATTTTCAGCAAACGAATATAGATTTTGATAATCTGATTTTAAAAAGTTAAAAAGAAAATTTTCCTGACCATTTTCTCTGTCTATTAATCCTGTGAAAAATATTCCGTAGATCAGGAACTGGTTGAATTTTTCCGAATCAAACTTATATTTAAAACTGTTTTGTGAATATTTTTCATAATCTGAAAGAATTTGCTGAAATTTTTCAACATTGAAAGAAGGTGAAATTTCATAAAAAACATCAATCCCATGAATAAAAAGCTGAGTTTTTACTTCTTCAAAATCCGAATTGTATTTTGTTTTAAACCAATTGATAAGATTAAGCAATTCTTCTTTTGAAAGGCTTTCCACATTTTCAAGAACTTTCTTCTTGATAAGTTCAAGACTCGTTTTTTTATCATCTTTAAGAAATTCAAGCACAGTATCTTCTTCACGGCAGAGTTTGTTGTACAAATTAATCTTTGCAGCAACCAAATTGGTTTTTATAAAATAAAGTTCTTCCGCCATAATGTTATGTGATGCCTTGTTTTCGGTATTTTCATCTCTAAGGTAAAGAATTTTTTTACATAAGTTATCAACTGTTTTTTAATTTATTTTATTACATGTTAAATATTTTCAGGGTTTATGTGATGTTCTTTCAAAATACCTTCCATAAAATGAGAAAATTCTTTCCAGGATTTATCCTTTCTTAACTTGTCTATGGCGATGTTTTTATATTCATTTTTATTGGTTTCTAATAAATATTTGATGAACGCTTCAATATGCCCAGCTTTGTTGTAGCTTTCAAAATTCGCATTAATAAAATCATTTTGTAGATAATTTTCTATTTTGGATTGATACTCAGGATTGTTTGAAATTAAATATTTAAAAGCAAAGAAATTATTTTTTTTGAAAGCCATTTTTTCAATTTGTGGCAGGTCTTTAACATCAAATTTCCTATTTTCAAAAATATATAAATATCGATAATTGGATAACTCCTGATCAGAATATATCATAATGCTGTCAAGAATTTTCATGGTTGAATCTTGCTCAATGGCTTTCTTTATTTTTACTTGTATTGTTTTTTCATCGTCATTTTTCGTGATACTTCCCAAAAGTACTTTTCCGCGATAAGTTTTGTAAACAATTTCAGATGTAAGATCGAAATTTCCGAGACAGCCATCCTGAGTGTCGATTGTATCGTTTCTACTGAGTTCGTATGATAGAATTTTAGGAACATCATGACCTGTATTAATCAATTCAATCTGAATATAAGTTCTGAGAACGGGATTCTGATGTTTTGAAAGTTCCAAAAGCTCTTCTTTAGAAATCATTTTCTTTAGTTTCTGAAAATTTTCATATTGTGGGCTTTTTGAGCAGGCAATTCCTATACAATCAGAATCCAGAACATTATAATCAATGATCGATTGAATGAGTTGATCTTTGGTTTGGGCAAAAGAAGTGAAAGACAATCCGAAAAGAAATAATGATAAAAAAAGTTTCATTTTTACTATTAGTTTATAACAAATAAATGAATTTTTCTCTTAATTATTGTTTGCAAAATTATTTTTCGTTCAATTTCAATTCCATCTGAATATTACAGCGTTTGTAGGGTGTCGCATGACCGACAACTTTCTCAAAGCCTAGTTTGTAGTAAAGATTAATAGCTGGTTTTAAGATCGTGTTACTTTCAAGATAAAGATTTTTGGCACCTAATTTTTTTGCTTGCTCTGCAATGGCTTTTCCCAGAAGCCAGCCAATATTTTTTCCCTGAGCTTTTGGAGAAACAGCCATTTTTGCCATTTCGTAATCATAATTTGGGTCATTCATTTTGATCAATGCGCAAACTCCGACAGGCTCATTGTTGTAAAGGGCGATCAAAATTTTCCCGCCTTTATCGAGAATATATTCTTTCGGGTTGTCTAAAGCTTTATAATCGGCTTCTTCCATTTCGAAATAAGTAGAAATCCATTCTTCATTTAAAGATTTAAAGGCATTTTGATATTTCTCTTCATATTCTACAATTTCTACATCTTTACTTTCGCGGAGTTTTTTCTGATCCTGAACTCTTTTAAATAAAGATTTTTTCTCCAAAATATGTTCCCATTCTTTGATGGCTTCCCAAAGATTGTGAGAAGCTTCATTCAGCATCAGTCCAACGGCATTATCAATATCTTCACATTGAATTTTTATCTTTTTTGAAAGTTCGGTTCCTTTTTCAGAAAGAGCGACAACATTTCTACGTTTGTCGACCGACTGAATACTGTTGTCAATTAAACCAGCTACAGTCATCTCCTTTACTATTTTAGTAACAGAAGGTTGAGAATGTCCGATTTCTTCAGCAATTTCCGTGATTGTTTTCTCGCCTTCTTCCGAAAGAAGGAAATATACAGGAAACCATTTGGGGATAAATCCTTTAACATTGTACATTTCATAGATCTTGGCTGCATCATCGGTCATTTTTGCCGTTAAAATTCTCATACGGCTTCCTAAAGCCATTTTTCCGGTTTTATCGAAAACATTCATTGTTTTGTAATTGATTATATAACTAATTATGCAAATGTAAATGATTTAAAAATTATTGCCAAATCTTTTAATGAAAATTATGAATTTAGTTTTGAGATGGTTGCTGCAAGAATTCTATAGTTTTTGCTCAGCTGTTTTTAGCATTTTAATTAATTCATTAAGCTCGTCTGAAGAAAACAGAATGAGATCCTGAGAATAAAATTGTGGAGCAAATTTTAAATAATTTTCCCAGGTTTTTGAGACTGGATTATAATTGCTTCCGACTTCAATATTATTTTTTGTCAGATATTTATATTTTGTTTCGTTGTCTGGTTTTTTGCCGGAATTTTGCTGAATTTTCTGAAGTGCATCAATCAGCTTTGTTAATTCTTCTTTTTCGAAAGTGATTGTCTTTTTGGAAATATTATCAAAAGTTTCCAGACAAAGCCATAATAGCGAAAACGTTTAAAGTTGAATTGTCCGATAAATCTTTTAGAACTATTTTTTGAAAATTTAGATCCTTGAATTTTCCAAGTTTAATAATCTCTTTTTCAATAACCGTTTCTTTTCTTGAACTGAAATTCTGATAATTTTGCTCTAATCCTCCTAGTGTAGATCTTTGACGGGGAGGTTGTGCATAAGAAGATGAAAAAGTAATAATAAATAAAGACGAAATAATGGTTTTTTTCATGGGAAATTGTTAAAAATATTTATGTTTTTGATAAAATTAAGGAAATTAAATTGATTGTTTTATAAACAGAATTTTATTTTTAGATCATGTTTAAGTAAAAATTCTCAACGTGACTGAGGATCGAAATGAGCTTTAAAAGTAAGTGGATCTTCTGTTTTATCTTCAGATTCTTCTAGATATTCATGATATTCTTCAGGATGCCTTCCCATATAAGTCATTACAATAGCCAGATTGATGAAGAGATTTTTGTCAACAGAACCAAGATTTAATGCTTTATGTAGATATTCCAAGGCTTGTTCGTCTTCTCCCATATCAGAATAAATTGCACCGATACTAATTAAGGCTGAAGTATTTTCAGGCTCAATTAGCAAAATTTCATCCAGTTCTTTAATTAAAAGATCATTAATATCGTCCCAGTGATCTTCATTTTCCCATCTTTTGGCTTGGAGTTTTTTTACGTTTTCTAATCTTTGGGTTATGTTATTCATGGCGTAAAATTACGGAATTGTCAATAATTATTTTCTTTTACCTGCGTTTTCCGAACAACCATTTCGGAATTTCATCTGTTAATAGAAATGGAATCACAATATTATTATGATTAAGGTTTGTGAAAGTTGTGAAGATCAAATTTTTGTCAGAGGAAAGTTTATCATACAACTCAACGCTTCCAATATATGGGTTTTCATCATCATTTTTACCGTGGATTAACCATATATTTTTTTCTTTAATTTTATTAAGGTTCGACAAATCTGGAACAGAAGCCACAGAAACAACTGCCGCAAATGTATTGGGTTGCAGATTCATAAGATTTTGTGCAGTTGAGCCACCCATTGAATAACCAATCAGATAAATTCTGTTTTTATCAATATTGGGATATTCTTTTTCAAGATCTTTAATTAATTTCAATAAAGCGGAAACTTCGTTTGATGGTTTTGAAATTTGAACACCTTCTCCATTAGTCTCATAATTTGTGGAGCGTTTATTAAATTGTGGAGCTACAACATAACATTGATACTTTTCATAAATTTCATCTCGTAACCATATTTTAGCGAATGGTTCAAGCTGGTTTTCATTATCATTTCCAATCCTTGTAGAATTATGAAATGTAATAACCAAGGGAAATTTTTCGTTTTTGCGGTTATTTTTAGGCGTTAAAAATCTGTAAGGAATTTTAATGTCATTTTCTACAAATATTTTCTTTTGAAGTTTATCAGTATTTAAGCTGTTTAATAATTTTCTATTGTTCAGAAAGGTAAGAGTATCAACTTTTGTGTCCCGAAATTCTTTCTTTTGAGCAAAAGCTTGATTGATTGTAAAAATTAATAAAAAGATGATCTTGGTTTTCATAATTGTGTAAGATTATTTCAAAGCAGAAAAGCTGTTGATGTCCGGGTTAAAAAAGATTTAATAATTAAGATACTTTAATCAACATATACCTTTCGGGTATACTGCATAATGTTTTCAAAAATTATTTTATTTAAACTTTCTTTATTAATTATTCCTTCTTCATTATTTTTTCTCCAAAAATTGCAAATTATTTTCACTTCATCTGATAATAGAAAATATTCGTATTGCTCTTTTTTAAATTTCTGTAGTTGCTCGTAATTAAAAACTCTTTTTTGAATAAAATTCCCATTTTCTATTTGTAAATACTCAAAAATTCCATTTTCAGATTCTTTATCAAATTCTCCTCTAAAATCATCAATTCTAATCAATCCAGAATACCATTCAAATTTATTATTCGGAAAAATTTCATCTTTCAATGATTTCATCTTAAAATCAACATCAGTTAACCAATCAATTTCTTTAATTAAAAGTTCTTTATTTTTAATTTCAAAAATAGCGATATATCCTCTCCATAGAGCAGTACAACTAATTTTAAATTCAGGTCTTTTCTCAGGAAATTCGCGAAAGTAATCTTCTAAAAGCTCAACGTTGAGATAATATTCTTTATTTTCAAATATAAGTCGGTCTGTGATTTGTCTCGTCATTCTCAGTTTTTATTAATTGAATGAAGTTATTGATATTTAAGTTTAAAATCAGATCCATTTTCATATTCTGCAGGATTCACAAAAGTAATAACCCCAATATCGGAATTTAATCTTTGTTTTAAATCATTTAAATAAATTTCTGCCAATAAAATTGTTCCGTCAATAGTTAAGCTAAATATAGTTTTGTTGTCGTCTGTAATATTTACACCAAACATAATTTTATTAGGATTATCAGTATATTGATTCCAATAAAATGTTGTATCAACATTATCAGTATTCACAAAATAATCAATCATATTATGATTGCTGCTAAATCCTTCCTCGCTATCAATTCTGAAAGTATAATCCAAATTCAAAGGTTCATATTTCGGTAAATATAAATTGAGAAGCTCAAAGATTTTTTCAGATGATTTCGAATCGTAATAAACTTGGCAAACAATATCCCTAATTATTTCCATTGATTTTTATTAAATTAAAAACCATTAAGTCCTTCTCAAACTTAATGGTTTTTTAATGTATTATCTATTATCCAAACGCCCTCTTCAGCAAACTCTCCACTTTCGGCTCACTTCCTCTGAAATCCTTATACAATTCCATCGGATCTTTTGTACCTCCCGAAGAAAGAAGAACTTTGTATTTCGCTGCAATTTCAGGATTGAAAATTCCGTTTTCTTTAAAATATTGAAATGCATCTGCATCCAGAACTTCTGCCCATTTGTAGGAATAATATCCTGCAGAATATCCACCTTGAAAAATGTGCGAAAAACTTGGGCTCATCGCTGTTTCAGGATTTGAAGGGTACAATTGCGTTGCTTTCGTATACTCATCTTCAAATTCTTTAATAGTTTTGTTTTCCAACTCTGCAACTTTAGAATGGTAATTCATATCCAACAACCCGAAACCAAGCTGTCTCATCGTTTGATAACCTTCCATAAAGTTTTTCGACTGAGCAATCTTTTCAATTTTTTCATCCGGAAGAACTTCTCCTGTTTTGTAATGTTTGGCAAAAGTTTTTAAAAATTCCGGTTCGTAACAGAAGTTTTCCAAAAATTGAGAAGGTAATTCCACAAAATCCCATTTCACAGAAGTTCCCGAAAGAGTAGGATATTGCGTATTTGCCAACATTCCGTGAAGAGCATGACCAAATTCATGGAACAAAGTCGTCACTTCCTGAAATGTCAGTAAACTCGGTGTATCTTTCGTCGGTTTGCTGAAATTACAGACAATAGAAATATGAGGACGGGAATTTTCTCCATCTTTTTTATACTGACTTTTATAGCTCGTCATCCAAGCTCCAGCTCTTTTACCTTTTCTTGGAAAATAGTCAACATATAATAAAGATTTGTACTCACCATTTTCTTTAACTTCATAAACTTTTACATCTTCATGATATTTCGGAATATCATTTCTTCCCTCAAAAGTCAATCCGAAAAGTTGTTTTGATAATCCGAAAACAGCATCCTGAACTTGTTCTAAAGGGAAATATGGTTTTAATTCCTCATCATTAAGATCATATTTTGCCTTACGAAGTTTTTCAGCATAAAAAGCATGATCATAACCCTGCATTTCATCAATTCCGTCAGCTTTTGCCAACGATTTTAATTCTTCGATTTCTTTATTTGCATAAGGTTTTGCTTTCGTTAAAAGTTCATTCAGGAAATCAATAACTTTTGTTGGAGATTTTGCCATTCTTTCTTCCAAAACATAATTTGCATAATCCTTATAACCTAATAATTCCGCCTTTTGCTGTTTTAGAGTAAGAAGTTCTTTAATCAAATTTTGATTATCAAATTCATCGCCTTCAAAAGATTTTTTACCATTTGCCAATGCGATTTCTTTTCTCAATTCACGGTTTTCTGCATACGTCATGAAAGGAATGTAGCTCGGATATTGTAATGTCACAACCCAGCCTTCCAGATTTCTTTCTTTTGCTTCTTCGGCATATTGTTCCAAAATGGCGTCCGGAATTCCGGCAAGATCTTCTTTATTAGTAATATGTTTGAAATAATTATTCGTCGAAGCCAATACATTTTGTCCGAACTGAAGCGATTTTAAAGATAAATCCATACTGATTTTCTTTAATTTTTCTTTGCCTTCTTCGTTTAACAATGCACCACTTCTCACAAAATCTTTGTAAGTTTCATTCAAAAGCATTTGCTGTTCTTCATTCAGATTGTATTTCTCTTTTTCATCGTAAACTTTTTTAATTTTATTGAACAACGCTTCGTTTTGAGAAATTTTTGATGAATATTCCGTTAGAATTGGGGAAACTTCCTGAGCAATTTGTTGCAGTTCATCACTCGTTTCGGCAGAATTTAGATTGAAAAATATATTGGAAACCTTATCAAGCTGTTCTCCGGAATAAGCCAATGCTTCAATGACGTTTTCAAAAGTCGGTTCTTCAGGATTGTTGACAATTGCGTCGATTTCTGCTTCAGATTTTTGAATTAATTCTTGAAAAGCCGGAAGATAATCTTCATTTTTAATAGAAGTAAACGGCGCGGAATGATATGGTGTATTAAAATTTTCTGTTAAAATATTCATTTTTCGATTTTTTAATTATTGTAAATGTAAGCAATCATAGTGATTTGAGAGATGATGGCGCAAAAATAATGCCTCAGTAAAAAGATGTGACAAAATTGTTTATCTTTATTAATCTTGTCATAGGAAAAGTGGAGTTGGGGTACGAATGACTAATTTTGACAACAGGTTTTTAAACTTATAAATGTTAAAAATTAAACTCTAAACATATTTAAACTATGAAAACAATCTTAAAAATCATCGGAGTAATTATTCTTTTAATTGTTCTGTATGCTGTAATTGCTATGATGGCTTTCGGTAAAAATTATCATTATGAAAAATCGATCGTGATTAATGCTCCAAAGGAAAAAGTTTGGCAACAAATAAGTTCAATGAAAGCCTTTAATCTGTGGAATCCGTGGATGAAATTAGATCCAGGTATGAAAATTGACTATAGTGGAAATTCCGGTCAGGTGGGAGATAAATATTGTTGGGACAGTGCAAATAACGATGCAGGAGCAGGCTGTCAGGAAATTAAAGAACTGGTTTTGAATGAAAAACAGAAAACGGAAATGACGTTTAAAAAACCTTTCGAAGGACAGGCAACTTCGGAGATTACTTTATCGTCTGAAGGAAATGGCACAAAAGTAACATGGACAATGGATACAGAACAAGATCCGATGATGAAAATAATGAGACCGATGATGGATTATCAAATGGGAAAATCTTACGGTGAAGGTCTCGATAACCTTAAGAAATTATCAGAAAAATAAAATGAAAGCCTTGTGAATAATCTCGCAAGGCTTTTTTATTTAGAGTTCTTTTTTACCGATTTCGTTGATAGAGTTGTAGTTCCCTTCGCCTTTCGGGTTCGGTCCGTATTCGTTGGGTCCATGATCGCTGTCGCCAAATAACATCCATAAACCATAGAAAGGGATTATTTGAAACCATCCGGAATTTCCTCTGTCGTGGCATCTTTTCGCTCCCTGTGCAAGCATAAACCATAAAAATGGAATAAGTAAAACAAAAAAGATAACAAGAACAATTCCTGAAGGATCTTCATTATTAGTATTCAAATAAATATTAAATGGTACAGAAAATACCAAGTAAATAAGATAAGATAAACCATACTCGGTTCTTCTGATTCTTCCGTCGAATGAAAATGGTGCTTTAAACATGATTTTAGTTTTTTAGAAAAACAAATGTAAAAATTATTTTAAGATTTTTATCAAATATTCAAAACTGTTATTTTATGTTAAGTCAAATAAAAATTATTTAAAAAAATATTATCTTTATATAAAGATTCGATTTATGGAGAAGATAGTATTTGAGAAAAATAACATAAGAGATTATGTGAAAAACGTGATTGCCGAAAAAATAGAAAAGCTTAAAAAATTTATAGAATTTACTTTAGAGGCAAGCCGCGATATCAAAAAGACTCCGAAATATGACAGTATGCGAGAAGAAATGCAGGAAGAAATTTATCAAATGCAAAGACAGCTCGGAGCTCTGAATGATTTAAAGAGAAATATGGCAAAAGTTTTAAATAGTTCCACAGAAAAAGTTCAGCTGGGTTCTTTGGTCATTACCAACAAAGCTCGTTTTTATATTTCGGTTTCTTTGGGAGAATTCTTTTTTGAAGGTGATAGGTTTTATGCTATTTCGTCCGAAAGCCCGATGGCAAAGAAAATGATGGGCATGAAGTCCGGTGACGAGTTTACATTAAATAAAATTCATCAGAAAATCGTTGAGGTTATTTAATTATAAATTATAAATGATGAATGATGAATGATGAATGATGAATTTTTAAATTAAATCCTGCTGTCTTTCTGAATGAAGCGAAGCGTAGTGAAGAATCTATTTTTATTCATCTTTATGGCTAAAAGATTCTTCCTTAGTCAGAATGATGGGCGAATTTTAAATCAAAATTAGAATTAAGAATTTAAAATCATTTGAAATTTAATTTAGAATAATTATAAAGATTGAAATTCATGTTGTAATTTTGTATTCATGAATAAAGCAGACGTTTTAAAAGAAATCATAGAGCAAAGAAAAAGTATCTTTCCAAAAGATTATACAGACGCAGAAATTTCTCAGGAAATTCTTGATGAGATTTTGAATTCGGCGACATTTGCTCCTAATCACAAACGTACAAAACCTTGGCGTTTCAAAATATTCAAAGGTGAAGAAAAAGCAAAATTGGCTTCAGAAATGCAGTCTATTTACAAAGCTTCTCAACCCGAACAACTTTTCTTAGAGAAAAAATACAACGATATCGGTTTTAAAATTAATAAAGCTGATGCCGTAGTTTCCATTGTTGTGAATTTCAGTGGAATGGTTTCGGAGTGGGAAGAAATTGCTGCCGTTTCAATGGCTGTTCAGAATATGTATCTTACTTGTGCCGCAAACGAGATCGGCTGTTATTGGAGTTCTCCAAAAATTGTTGATAACCTGAAAGAATCTTTAACGATCGAAGAAAATCAGAAATGTCTTGGACTTTTCTATTTAGGCGCTGTTTAAATTGAAATATTTACAGGAATTATAAAGAATTAAGACTGCGCTTATCTTTTAATGTTAAGTATACAGTAAAATAGTGTTTTTTTATTTCTGTAATTCTTTCAGCTGTATTGCCTTTTGTTTTATTTTAATTAAAAGATCAAAACTATTGTCGTATTTAATAGTTGCTACATTGGAAATTTTCCATATCTTTGCACTCTTAAATATTTAACTGGGACGAGATCCCATAAAATTCACAACATTATGTCAGTAAAAATCAGATTACAAAGACACGGATCAAAAGGGAGACCTTTTTTCCACATCGTGGTTGCAGATTCTAGATCAAGAAGAGATGGTAGATTCATCGAAAAACTAGGAACTTACAACCCAATTACTAACCCTGCAACTATCGACTTGAACGTTGATGCTGCTGTAAAGTGGTTAAACAACGGTGCTCAGCCAACTGATACTGCAAGAGCTATTCTTTCTTACAAAGGTGCACTTTACAAAAAACACTTACAAGGTGGTGTTGCTAAAGGAGCTTTTGATGAGGCTGAAGCTGAAAAAAGATTTGCTGCTTGGGTAGATGCTAAAGATGCTAAAGTACAAGGTAAAGTAGAAGGTTTGGCAACTGCTAAATCTGATGCTAAGAAAGCTGCTTTAGATGCTGAAGCAAAAGTAAACGAAGCTAGAGTTGCTGCGGCTGCACAAGCTGAAGCTGATGCAAAGGCTGCTGAAGAAGCTGCAAATGCACCTGCTGAGGAAACTGCTGCTGAAGGAGAAGCTACTGCTGAATCTACAGAAGAAAACACTGAAGCTTAAGAAAATCCTATATGCGTAAAGAAGATTGCTATTTATTAGGAAAAATCACACGCAGACACGGACTTGCGGGGAATGTTATCCTTAAATTGGATACCGATCAACCCGAGCTTTACAATAAACTGGAATCAATATTCGTTGAAATCAACGGATTATTGGTTCCTTTTTTTATTGAAAAGTCATCTTGGAGCAAATTAGATGCTCTGAATATTGCTTTCAAAAATTCTACAGAAGCATTGGTAGACCAATCTTTAGGTAAAGACGTTTATTTACCATTGTCTACATTGCCAAAACTTACAGGGAAACAATTTTATTATCACGAAATCATAGGATATAATATTCTTGATGAAAATGATAATGACTGTGGTGTCATCAGATCTGTTAACGATCAGACGGCTCAGGTTTATTTTGTGACCAATTTAGACGGAAAAGAAGTTGTAATTCCTATGATCAAAGACTGGATTCTTGAAGTAGACAGAGAAGAAAGGATTATCAAAATGCAGCTTCCTGAAGGTCTTATCGATGTATTTTTGATTGCTTCTAAGAAAGACGAATAATTTTTTCTCTTTTGTAAAAAAAAAGCTGATAATTAAATCTGCCTTTTTATTCTATAAATATTTCGCACAATTTTTTTATTATCAAATTATTACTCATAAACTGCGGGTAATACATATTCCTGTACTATTTTATCAACCTGAGAATGTGCATAAGGTTTGTTATATGCTTTTGCTGTAACAATTATCACAACAGGAATTTCTGTAAATATGATAATCTTGTTTCCGCCGTTTCCATTGGATTGGTAAGATTCTAAACTTCTGTTTCCAATTTTATAAACTTTTCTCCAGAATAAATAACCATATCCTTCAAAGTCTTTATTATCAGTAAAATAATTGGTAAACGATTTTTTGATCCAGTTTTTATCTAAAATTCTTTTTCCATTCCATATTCCGTTATTTTTATAAAGTTGTCCGAATTTGGCGAAATCTAAAGCGTTCATTTTCAGTCCTCCTGCCAAAGAAGGTTTTTGCTGAGGTGTGAATTGCCATTTATAATTGGTGATTCCCAAAGGTTGAAAAAGTTTTTTATCGGCATAGTTTTCTAAACCATTAGGAACAGATTTATCTAAAATATCGCCTGTCAAAATAACTCCGGCTGTAAAATAATTCCAGGTTTTTCCGATTTTATTTTCCGACATAGGCAAATTGAGAACAAATTTTATCCAATTGTCAGTTGGGTACATATTTTCTTCATTTCCGGGAGATTCTTCGTCTTGGTCATTTCCGTCAAAACCCGAACTCATTGTTAACAAACTTTTAATCGTAACACTATCTTTTTTAGAAGAATAATTACCGAATTGTTTTAAATCATAAAAATTTCCAAGACTTTGGTTTTCATTTTTAATATAACCGTCTTTTATCGCAATTCCCATCAATGCTGAAGAAAATGACTTTCCGACAGAACGGGTGTCATTCAAACTGTCTCTTTTATAGCCATTAAAATATTCTTCCAATAACAGTTTTTCATTTTTAATCACAACGATTCCTGTAATATCACGGAATCTGTTTTCTGCGATTTTTTTATTTAAAAGTCTTATTTTTTCTTCATTAAATTTCTCATCGGAAACTTTCCAACCGCTGTTTGGCATTATTTTTTGTAGAGCAATTTGTTCCGCAGAAACATTCTTTTGCGGAACAATTAATTGGATTTCACCTTTTGCAATTACATTTCCAACCTTTAAAGTTGATAATTTTAAATAAGGTTTAATTTCAATTTTTAATGTATGATTTCCTGTCTGCAAAGCATCAATTCCACCATTAGCAAGATAGAATCTCATCCACAAATATTTCCCCCAGGAATCTTCGTTTGTTGTACTAAGAAAAGGAATTCTGAAACTTGTTTTAGTCTTTTTGTTTTCAGCTGTTCCGGCTCCTGAATTCAGATTTTCGGTATAAATTAATTTTCCGTCAACAAAGAAATTGAATTGATAATTTCCTTTTTTAAACAATTCATCAACGGATAAAGAAGAATCAAGTTGATGCAAATAATTGACTAAAGAATTATCCATAAAAACCCGAATGTCAAAATCTTTATCTTCCTGAAATGTCATAGTTTTTAGGAAATCAGTTTCTTTTATATTTTCTAAAGGAGTGACTTTATCTAAAAACATTATTGTGCTCAAATGATTTTTCTGAATTGAATTCTCAATTTTTTCAGGTTCAATAATATTTTGTGCTAAAGAAAATCCGAAAATTATATTCAGAAAGAATAAGAGGATTGGTTTCATTGTAAATTTTATCTAAACAAAAATAGGCATCTGTTTTTATAAAAAATAGAATGAAATTAACATGTGAAGTTTATTTCAAAATCTTTCGATATTTCAATGGAGTAATTCCTATATTTTCCTTAAAACAACGAATAAAATGGCTTTGATCTGAAAATCCGCATTCTAGCGCAACTTCAGATAAAGATTCAAAATCATTTAAAATCTTCAACGATTTCTCGACCTTTAATTTTCTTACATATTCTCCCAAATTACATTGAAAATATTTCTGAAAATCTCTGCTCAAATGCATCGGATGAATATTTAAAGTTTGAGAAAGTTCAGCTAAACTTAATTTTTCTGTAAAACTTTCATGCAAAATTTCATTGATTTGTTTTACCCAAACCGGATTCTTGTCTGAATTTTCTTTTTGATTGGATAAGCGATCAAAAATATTCAGTAAAAGCTGATTAACAGACAATTCGAACGAATCATCATTAATTTTAGTTTCTTTTAAAATCTGATAAATCAATAATTTTAAATCCGGATTTTTAATATTGAAACTTCCTTCAATCTGATCTTTTGAAAGTTGAAGTTTTTCAAACCAGTTTTCTGTAATTTCGATATGAAAGCCCCGTGTAAAAACCTCTGGTTTTATGTTGTAATGAGCATCTTCCCAATGGTGATAAAGCAGTGTCCCGGCGGAACAGTCGTAAATTTCTTTTTTATTACCTTCTGTCATATTTCCCTGTAATAGAAAAGTGAAATATGGATTTTCATGATAATGCCAATCGACAAAAGGATGCGTATATTCTGTATCCGTAATAGTCAATCCATCAAAACTGAGGGTTTCATTGGTGTGTCCGAAAAATTCACCATTACGAAGATTTTTCATATTATAGTTTTTGGTTTAAATTTTCAATCTGTTGATACATTTTGTTGAAAAAGATCTTTCTGTCACGATTTCCTGAAGTATTCAGCGATTTCGAATTTTTTATTTGATGCTCAAAATAATTTTGTGTTTCGTTGCAGGTTTTAGCATCATTAATTAAGATATATCCAAACATATTCGTTGGCAGCGCAAAAAGCGAATGTTGCGGATGATGAAAAAATATATCGTTGGAAAGGTGCATCAATTCATTTTCATACAGGTGAAATTTTGGATTGTTTTCTGTTTTTTGCTCGATATATTCTATTAATTCTTTCAATTCTTTTAGAATAATTTGCCCTTCATTTTTTTTCAAAAGTCCGGTTTCATAATAAAATAAAATTTGTTGTAAGATACTGGAAACCGTCATGTCATTCCATAATTCCACAACATTTTGTTCTTCGTATTTTTTCCGCAATTCCTGTGTATCTGCTTCAAAATAAGGAGGTGAGAATTGTAAAAAAGGAACAAAAACCTGTTTAGCATTCAACAAATTCATCCAGACATAAATTTTGAAACGGGAAAGAAGGCTGTCCGAAAGCGTATAAAAGAATGGAATATCCTTCGCAGAATAATAAATTGTCATTCCATCAGAAAGCGGTAAATTTTCAAAAACACCAAGATTATTCTGAAAAAAAGACTGTAAATCTTCCGTTGTAGTAACTGCAGATGTTTTTTGTACTAAAATCTGATGATCCGAAGTTAGAAACTGATCCAGCGAAATCTGATAATATTTTGCCAGTTCCAAAGCTTCTTCAAAACTGAATTTTGCTTTTAAAGAAGTTCTTCTGTGCGCTGCATCATAACTTATCGAAAGAATATTTGCGATCTCGTCATTCAATGATTTGGCGCCAATTCTTTTACGAATTTCTTTAAGCAAACTTTCCTGATGCATGTTTTGTGATTTTCACAAATGTACTCATTTATTTTAATTTTTTTTCGCATTTAATTTTGTGCTTTTCACATTTAATTTTGAGGTATAATTTTAGACAATAACTATGAAAAAAATATTTTTTTACTTGAGTATTATATTACTGTTAAGTAGTTGCGCGACATTTAAAAATGAAAAATTCATTGATAATAAATTGGAAACGAGTAGTCTGGATCTTATCAATGGGACTTATAATAATCTCCCATTTTCTGGTGATGGTTTTTATGTTAGAAGTCTGACAAGTGTTTTTGATAGAAATACCAATATGTTTAATTTCAAAGAAAAGTATGAAAAAAAGGATTTGAAAGTAATATTAAAAGCAATCAATCAAAATAGATTAAATGTGAAAATATATGAAGCTGAAAACTTATTATTTGATAGAAATTTAAAAGTGAAATTAAAACATGATGGATTTATCTATTTAAAGGAAAAAAGATTCATGCTCGATGGAATTCCATTGATTTTTGGTGGTTGGAATATCCAGAAATCTCGTTTTAGAATTGATGAAAACAAAAATTTATATGTAGAGTCGAATTACTTTTTCTGTAACGGGATATTAATTGTTATGAGTGACTGGAAAACATTTCATTATAATTTAACTTTTGAAAAAACATTATGATTATGAAAACAATACCATATATCTTAATTGCCATAAGATTCATTTTGGCGCCGATTATTATTTCTTTAGCTTATTTCAAAGGAGAAGAATCCCGGTTTTTAATTTTAAGTTTAATGTATTTCGGATTATTAACGGATATTTTCGACGGAATTATCGCCCGAAAAGTTGGAATTTCTTCTGAAAAACTAAGAAGATTAGACAGCCAAACAGATTTGATTTTCTGGCTTTCATTAGGATTTGCAGTGTATTTTCTAAATCCTGAATTGATTAAACACGAATGGAAAGGTATTGTTTTAATCTTCGTTATGGAAGCACTTTGCTACGTTGTCAGCATTTGGAAATTTGGAAAGGAAACCTGTACTCATGCTTTTTTATCAAAAATGTGGGGATTGAGTTTGTTGATTGCTTTTACTTATTTAATTGGATTTCAACGGGCGGGTTGGGCTTTTTATCTTACTGTAATTTTGGGATTTATTTCTCATATTGATGTTATTTTGATTGTTTTAATCCTTCCAAAATGGCAATATGACGTTCCAAGTTCTTATCACGCATGGAAAATCCGAAATGGTAAAAAACGTAAAAAGTCGATTTTCTTTAATTAAAATAATACTCAAAGCATAGTTTTTCGTTGAACAATTGATAAATGAATTTTTAATTAAGACAGCGCCATCATCAAATTGCGCTGTTTTTTTGTAACTTTGCACTCATTAATTTTTATAGAAAATTTTAATCAACAAATGAAAAAGCAGACAATTAAGGAAATCCTACAGGATTACAAGAAAGTATTACATCATGACATTACGGTTTACGGTTGGGTAAGAACGTTCCGTGCGAATCGCTTTATTGCGCTAAATGATGGTTCTACGATTAATAATTTGCAGATAGTTGTTGATTTCGAAAATTTTGACGAAGAAATTATTAGCAAAATAAGTACAGCAGCTTCTTTGAAAATTGTTGGCGAGGTTGTGGAAAGTCAGGGAGCAGGACAAGCTGTAGAAATTATTGCTAAAAAAATTACAATTTTAGGAGATAACTTCACAGAAGACAGAGACAAAACGATTCTTCAGCCTAAAAAACACTCATTGGAAACATTGAGAGACCAAGCGCATTTAAGATTTAGAACAAACCTATTCGGAGCGGTTTTCAGAGTGCGTCACGCGGTAAGTTTTGCGGTGCATTCTTTCTTTAACCAAAACCAATTCTTTTACATCAACACGCCTGTAATTACTGGAGCTGATGCAGAAGGAGCGGGTGAAATGTTTGGAGTAACCAACTTCGACTTAAATAATATTCCAAGAGACGAGCAGGGAGATATTGATTTCGCTCAGGATTTCTTTGGTAAAAAAACAAACTTAACGGTTTCAGGACAGCTTGAAGGAGAAACTGCAGCAATGGGATTGGGAAGAATTTATACTTTCGGACCGACTTTCCGTGCTGAAAACTCAAACACGACACGTCACTTGGCTGAATTCTGGATGATAGAGCCGGAAGTTGCTTTCAACAATTTGGAAGACAACATCGATTTGGCGGAAGATTTCCTTAAATATGTAATTCAATATGTTCTGGATAACTGTAAAGATGATCTTGATTTCTTAGACAAGCGTTTTGAAGAGGAACAAAAATCAAAACCGGAAAAAGACAGAGCAAAAGAAGGTTTGATCGAAAAACTTCAGAATGTTATTGCTAAACGTTTCAAACGTGTAAGCTATACGGAAGCGATCGAGATCTTAATGAATTCTAAAGAGAATAAAAAAGGAAAATTCCAATACCCGGTTGAAAGCTGGGGAACGGATCTTCAATCTGAGCACGAGAGATTTTTGGTTGAAAAGCATTTTGAAAGTCCGGTAGTTTTATTTGATTATCCGAAAGAGATCAAAGCATTCTACATGAAGTTGAACGACGACAACAAAACGGTTGCAGCAATGGACGTACTTTTCCCAGGAATCGGTGAAATCATCGGAGGTTCCGAAAGAGAAGCAAGACTGGATGTTTTAAAGCAGAAAATGACAGAGATGCATGTTGATGAGCACGAACTTTGGTGGTATTTAGACACCAGAAAATTCGGTTCTGTTCCGCATGCAGGATTTGGTTTAGGTTTGGAAAGATTGGTTCTTTTCGTAACAGGTATGACGAACATCAGAGACGTAATTCCTTTCCCGAGAACACCGAAAAATGCAGAGTTTTAATCTCTACTAAATATAAAATAAGCGCCAAAAATCTTAGATTTTTGGCGCTTACTATTTTTCTCCCAAACTATCAATTTCTTTATCGTTCTCTGAAAAATTAATTTTCAATTTCTTTTCAGTAAATCTGTAATATAAAAATGTTGTGATGGCGCCTAATGCAGAAGATAAAATATTAATAAGAAGAATATTGTCAACCAAAGTTTGTTTAGGATTCTCATCAGAACTGTATTTTAAAATCAAAAAAGAGACTGTAAATGAAGAAATAAATTGAAATCCAAAAAATAATAGAAGGGCAATAAAAGTTCTTAATCCAGTTTTTTGATTATATCTTACACTTTGCTTTCCAAACAATATAAAAATTAACATAAAAGGCAAAAGATATATTAACCCAATTCGAATCATTATTTTTTTTATTTTAAATATATGAAATAATAACAAATTTTAATTTCTAAATCTAAAATAAAAAAGCCTTTAAAAATCGATTAAAGGCTTTTGTTGTTTATTTTTATAGTTTATTACGTACCATATAATGCAAAAATCATGCTAAAATGTTTTTTTGTCGAAATAATTTATTAAATTCGTAGAATATGTTATGTTAAAACACCAATTAATAATATGCTTAAACAACACTTACAACTCAAATTAGGACAGAAGTTGGCTCCCCAACAAATCCAGTTGATGAAGTTGATCCAGCTTCACACTCTGGAATTTGAAGAGGAATTGGAGAGAGAGTTAGAAGAGAATCCGGCATTGGAAATCGCAAAAGAAGAATCTAAAGAAGATGATTATGCTGCGCTGGAAGATTCTTATGAAAATGAGGGTACAGAAAGCATTGAAACAGATTTTGATGTAGACCAATATCTTTATGACGACGAACCAAGCTATAAAACTTCGTCCAGCAATTATTCTGCTGATGACGAAGAATTCGATAACGAAAGCCTTTTAACGGAGGGTCAGTCTCTATATGATTATCTTTTAGAACAGATTCATCTTGTAAATATCAATAAAGAAGATGTGAAAATTGCAGAATATCTCATCGGAAATCTTGATACTGACGGATATTTAAGAAGGGAAGTCAAATCTATTGTTGATGATCTAGCGTTTTCACAGGGAATTTATACAACGAAAGAAAATGTTGAAGATATTCTTGAAAACTATGTCCAAAAGCTTGATCCTCCCGGAGTGGGAGCGAGAGGTTTGCAGGAATGTCTTTTGCTGCAGATTGAAAAGAAAGTAAGCTCTGATAAAGCGGTTTCTCTGGCTGCAAATATTTTGAGGCATCAGTTTGATGCTTTGACAAACAAACATTACAATAAGATCATCCAAAAATATGATATTGAGGAAGAAGATCTGAAAGATGCTTTGGATGAAATCTCAAAATTGTCTCCAAAAGTTGGTGGAAATTTCGATACTCAGACCATTACTATCAACCAGGAAATTATCCCGGATTTTGTAATTCAGGTAAAAGATGGAATGGTGATTCCTATGCTGAACAGTAAAAATGCACCTACTTTAAGAGTTTCCGAAGAATATAAAGATATCCTGTCAACGTATTCTCATGATAAAAATTCTTCCGAACACAAGCAGGCTGCTTTATTTATTAAGCAAAAACTGGATGCTGCAAAATGGTATATTGATGCGATCAATCAACGTCAGAATACTTTGCTGCAAACAATTACAGCGATTGTGAAATTTCAGAAGGATTATTTTATTACTGGGGACGAAAAATCTTTAAGACCAATGATTCTGAAAGATATTGCAGATATTACAGGATTTGATATTTCTACGATTTCAAGGGTTGTTAAAAGTAAATATGCCGATACATCAAACGGAATTGTTTATTTAAAAGATTTATTTTCAGATAGTTTAACCAATGATGATGGAGAGGAGGTTTCTACAAAAGAAATTAAAAATCACCTTCAGGAAGTTATCAGTAAAGAAAATAAAAGAAAACCTTTGACAGATGATGCTTTGGTAGTTATTCTTAAAGAACAGGGCTATAATATTGCACGAAGAACGATTGCAAAATATCGTGAACAGTTAAATATTCCTGTTGCAAGACTAAGAAAAGAACTTTAAAAAATATAAGAAAAGCATTTCAAATCGAAATGCTTTTCTGTTTTACTTTAAATTTAAAAAGGACCTTGCTGTTCGCATGTTGATGTACAACAGTTAAAAACATAAGGTCTTCCCTGATTATTAACGTTTAGATCATAACAAGGATCTGGACTCACCAAACAGTAGCAAATTTTTCCGCCTCCTGTTAAGTTTTTCAACTCATTTCTTTTTAATTTTTTCAGATTTTTCATAGTAATTTTGATTTGATGATTTCTCCTACTCTTTAAGCTTTTCGGAATACGCTTTATTTATATTTTAGTTAATTATTCACTTTTTCTAAGCCGAGTTCTTTCATAGAAACTTCTCTCATTTCTACTTTTCTTATTTTTCCTGAAATAGTCATTGGGAATTCTTCTACAAACTTCCAGTATTTCGGGACTTTATAATGAGCGATTCTTCCTTTACAATAATCCAAAAGTTCTTCTTCGGTTACATCAAAACCTTGTCTCACTTTTACCCAAGCCATTACCTCTTCCCCGAATTTTTCACTCGGAACTCCAATGATCTGAACATCTAAAATATTAGGATAAGTATATAAGAAGTCTTCAATTTCTTTTGGCGAAATATTTTCTCCACCACGAATAATAAGGTCTTTTATCCTTCCGGAAATCGTGATATAACCTTCTTCATCCATTACAGCCATGTCTCCTGTATGCATCCAACGTGAGTCATCGAGAACTTTTTTTGTATTTTCAGGATCATTCCAATATTTAAGCATGACGGAATAACCTCTTGTGCATAATTCTCCATGTTCACCGCGTTCAACGATTTTTCCGCTTTCATCTATAATTTTTATTTCTAAATGATTCTGGACAGTTCCAACTGTATTAACTTGTTTTTCAAAAGGTGTTCCTATCAATGTTTGAGTTGAAACGGGAGACGTTTCTGTCATTCCGTAGCAGATACTCATTTCTTTGATATTCATTAAATTTTCAACTTTTTTCATAATTTCAGGAGGACAAACTGAACCGGCCATCACACCTGTTCTTAAGCTTGAAAAATCAAAAGTATCGAAATTTTTTACTGCCAATTCAGCAATAAACATAGTCGGAACTCCGTATAATGAGGTACATTTTTCATCAGAAACGACTTTTAACGTAATATCAGGATCAAAACTGTCATTTGGAATAATCATACAAGCTCCGTGAGTTGTGCAACAAATATTTCCGATCACCATTCCAAAACAATGGTAAAAAGGAACAGGGATACAGACTCTGTCTTTTTCGGTATATTTTAGTCTTATTCCGATAAAATATCCGTTATTTAAAATATTATGATGAGAAAGTGTAACACCTTTTGGAAAGCCTGTCGTTCCGGAAGTATATTGAATATTCACAGGATCATCAAATTGAACGTGTTCCTCAAAACTGTGTAAAGTATCATCCGAAATTTCCTGTCCGTTATTTAAAAATTCTTCCCAATTGTGATCAAAGAAAATTTCAGATTTTAAAGTAGTACAAAATTCTCTCGCATCAGCAATCATTTTTTTATAATTACTTGATTTAAAAGCTAAAGCCGAAAAAATATGTGACATTTCGGATTGATTGATTACAAAAATCAATTCGCTGGTTCGGTACGCAGGATTGATATTTACTAAAATAACTCCGATTCTTGCCGTAGCATATTGTAAAAGAACCCATTCATAGCGATTTGTAGACCAGATTCCGATACGGTCGCCGGATTTTGCACCAAGGAAAATTAAAGCTTTTGCAACCGCAGTTGTCTGATTGTAAAATTCCTGATAAGTCGCACGGTAATTTTGATGTACAAAGATTAATGCTTCGTGATTTGGAAATTTTTCAACGGTGTGTTTAAGGTTGTTTCCGATCGTTTCGCCTAATAATGGAATGTCGGATCCACCGTGAACATAGGATATTTGCATAGAATAAAAAGATTTGGTTAAATAAAATTAACAATAATATCTTAAATTCTTGCTTTTTATGTTAAATTTCCTGAGAATCAATTTCTTTTAATTGAATTAAATTTTTATCGAGCTTTTTCATGATGATTCCATAAACCAACCTGTAATAAAGCCAGATCAGTAAAGCAGAAAGACCTGTCGTTAATACAATTCCTATAACGAATATAATCAGCTCAGAATTTTTTGGCTCAATATTTTGAGAATTTAAAGAATAAAATATAAAAATCGTAAAAATAGAAGTGAAAGCTACCAACAAAAGTATGCTTATTAAAATAAAGGCATTTACGGTCTTTTTAAATTTGATGATTCTTGTAATCAGCCCTTTAAGATTTTCTTCAATTCGTATTTTACGATAATTTTGGTAAAACTTATAAACGAAATATGCGGTAACAACAAGACTTAATATTTTTAAAATCAAATAAATATTATCAAAACTGTTTTCAACTTCAGGTGTTTTTCTTGCGCCTAACTTTTCAAGATAACTTAAAAAACCATTCGTTTCATCCCCTTGAAAGAAATAAAATATGCCCATCACAGAGAAAAAGAAAAACTCAAAAACACTGATCCAGAAAATATATTTCACATAATTACGCGATTTTCTGTTCAACATCTGAAGGATTTCCTTGTTGTCGTATTTCTCCTGAACAGGCTGTTCCTGCCATGTTTTCTTAAAACTGTCTAAATCAAATTCAGGCATATTTTTCCATCTGTTCTTTAAGGGTTTTCTTTAATCTGTTCATTTTCACACGCGCATTTACTTCGGTGATCCCGAGGTTTTCAGCAATATCCTTGTAAGGCAAATCATCCAGATACATCATTACGATTGCTCTTTCCACATTAGGAAGAGTCTTTATTACAGTATACAAAAGTGATACCTGTTGTTGTTTTTCATCATCATCTTCAATAAAATCTGCATGATTAATGTCTAACTCATTAGTTGGTAGGCTTTTGCTTTTTTTTCTGAAAAGAGTAATGGCTGTATTTAAGGCAACACGGTACATCCAGGTAGAAATTTTAGAATTTCCTTTAAATGAGTCATAACTTCTCCATAATTGCAACACAATTTCCTGAAAAAGATCTTCCTCATCCTCCAAAGAATTGGTATAAAGACGCGAAACCTTAATAATCAATCCCTGATTATCCTTAATAAGTTGCGCAAATTCCTTTTCCTTTGAAGCCAATGTAGATGTGTAATTTAGTTGCACGAAGATAACGACAAAATCTCAATCTAACAATTTAATAATCTAACAATGTAGCAATCCGTAAAATAGCGCATTTTTATATGGTTAGATTGTTTACATAGGTAAATTGTGACATTAAATTGTATCTTTGCAGCCACGAGAAAGTCGGCTTGTTGATTCTTATTTCGATAAGGGTAGGAAAGTCCGGACACCATAGAGCATCAAAGCGGATAACATCCGTCACCCGTGAGGGTAGGACAAGTGCAACAGAAAGTATGTACAGTTCGGCTGTAGTGAAACCAGGTAAACTCTTTGTGGTGCAATGATAAGTATATCGGTTCTTTTCAGCAATGAAAATAGGAGTTGCTCGCTCTGAAAGCCGAGGGGTAATCAGCTCAAGTTTTGCAGTAATGTACAACGTAGATAAATAACAGGCACTTTTTTAAAGTACAAAATCCGGCTTATAGATTTTCTCGTGATTTTTTTGTTTAAAATTAAGAATTCAAGGTTTATGCTTTGATTTTTTTATTTAAATTTAAAAATGCTTCGACAAACTTAGCGTGACATCGCTGGTAATTTAACTGTTAATATAACAGATAGTATTAGAGTTGTCATGCTGAGCTTGTCGAAGCATCTATTTTATATAGTTTAAATTTTATTTCTCACTCTCCAATTGTTTTTTTGCCTCTTCTAAACCCAATTTGTCTTCTTTTGAAAGCTGTGGATATTTTAAATCCATTTTTTCTAAAGCATCAATAATAATCTGAATTGCAGCAACTCTTGCAAACCATTTGTTATCAGCAGGAAGAACGTACCACGGTGCATCATCTTTTGAAGTTTCGTTGATGGCTGTTTCGTAGCATTCCATATATTTGTCAAATAAAGCTCTTTCAGGAAGATCGGCTGTAGAGAATTTCCAGTTTTTTTCCTGTTCGTTGATTCTGTCGAGAAGTCTTTTCTTTTGCTCGTCTTTAGAAACGTTTAAAAATATTTTTATAATAGTTGTTCCGTTTTGAGTCAAGTGTTTTTCAAAATTTCTGATGCTTTCGTAGCGGTTTTCCCAGAATTTATCGTCAAAATCTTTTACGGATTTCCATGTTTTTTCACTTAAATTATATTCAGGATGAACTTTACAAACCAACACACTTTCATAATGTGAACGGTTGAAAATCCCAATCATTCCTTTTTGAGGTAAAGCCAGATAATGTCTCCATAAAAAATCATGAGCATACTCCTTAGAGCTTGGAGTTTTAAAGCTGGTCACGTTACAGCCTTGTGGATTTACGCCTCCGAAAACATGTTCTATCAAACTGTCTTTTCCTGCAGCATCCATAGCTTGCAAAACAACCAAAATAGATTTGCTTCCGTCAGAATATAACCTTTCCTGAAGCTCACGAAGTTTTTCTTTTTCCTGAATTAATAATTGTGCGCCTTCTTCTTTTGTAAGTTTTCCTTTATATTCCGTTGAAGCTTTTTTTATTGAAAATTTTCCTTTAACTAAAAAGTCATCTGAGAAATTGGTGTTCATATATTTTTAAATAGTTTAATTAATTTGAATTCTAAATTTTAAGATTTAGTAGAAGTCTAATATCTTATCTAACATAAATATAATAAAAAAACCGCCTCGATGGAGACGGTTTCTTTATTTTGAGTAGAGATTTACTATTTTGCAGCAGCTTTAGCGGCTTTCTTTGCTTCTTTAGCAGCAGCCTTTGCAGCAGCTTTCTCTTCCTTAGCTTTAGCTTTTAACTCTTCAGGAGTTAATGGTTTTGGTTCAGGAGCATTTGCATCTACGTTTCCTTTGATGTAGATTACGCTTCTGCTGTTTGCAGGGTCGTTAGAAAATACTTCGATCATTTTGTTGAAACCACCATTGATACCAGTGTTGTATCCAACTTTGATTTTAGCAGATTTTCCAGGCATAATAGGATCCTGGCTGAATTCAGGAGTTGTACATCCACAAGATGCTTTTACGTTTGAAAGTATAAGAGGCTTATCACCAGTGTTTGTCACAGTGAAAAATCTGATACCGTCTGAACTAGGCTTTATAGTTCCATAGTCGAAAGTAGTTTTGTCAAACGTGATAGTTTGTGCAGATGCCAATGCGAATGTTCCGAATAAAGCAATTCCTGCGATTAATTTTTTCATATCCTTGAATATTAAATATGTTGTTAGATAAATTTTGAGAAACAAAGTTAAAAATTATTTTAATTCATACTTAAAATTTTTTTTCTTTAGACTATTTTTGCAAATTGTAAATTAAAGAAATAGAATCTATGCAGATTTCAGAAAAGTACAATCCACAGGAAACAGAACAAAAGTGGTACAATTACTGGTTGGAAAACAAGTACTTCCATTCAGAGCCAAATGATAAGCCGCCTTATACGATTGTAATTCCTCCGCCAAACGTAACGGGGATTTTGCACATGGGGCATATGCTTAACAATACCATTCAGGATGTTCTGGTCCGTCGTGCAAGAATGCAGGGCTTTAATGCTTGTTGGGTTCCGGGAACAGATCACGCTTCAATTGCTACTGAAGCGAAAGTTGTTGCTAAACTGAAGTCTGAAGGTGTCAATAAATCTGATATTACAAGAGAAGAATTTCTAAAGCACGCTTGGGAATGGACCGACAAATACGGAGGAACCATCCTTGAGCAGTTGAAAAAATTAGGTTGTTCATGTGATTGGGACAGAACACGTTTCACTATGGAGCCTAAACTTTCTCAGCAGGTTATCAAATCTTTTGTTGATTTATACAATAAAGGATTGATTTATCGTGGTTACAGAATGGTAAACTGGGATCCGGAAGCTAAAACCAATATTTCTGATGAAGAAGTAATATTTAAAGAACAAAACGGAAAATTATATTTCCTAAAATATAAAATCGAAGGTACAGAAGAATTTCTTTCGGTTGCTACAACGCGTCCTGAAACGATTTTTGGCGACACAGCAGTTTGTATCAATCCTAATGATGAGAGATATGCTCATCTGAAAGGTAAAAACGTAATCGTACCGATCGTAAATAGAGTAGTTCCGATAATTGAAGATGAATATGTTGATATCGAATTCGGAACTGGTGCTTTAAAAATTACTCCTGCTCACGACGTTAATGACTATGAAATCGGACAAAAACATAATCTTCAAATGATTGATTCTTTGGATGATGATGGAAATTTGAATGATTACGGTCAACATTACGCCGGAAAAAACAGATTTGACGTAAGAAAGCAGATCGCAAAAGAATTAGAAGAAAAAGATCTTTTGTTAAAAGCAGAAGATTACGTAAATAAAGTAGGAACTTCAGAAAGAACAGGCGCAGTTATTGAGCCTAAAGTTTCTGTTCAGTGGTTCTTAAAAATGTCTGAAATTGCAAAACCAGCTTTGGATGTTGTAATGGATGATGAGGTGAAATTTTATCCTGAAAAGTTTAAAAATACCTACAAACACTGGATGGAAAACATCCGCGACTGGAACATTTCCCGTCAGCTTTGGTGGGGTCAGCAAATTCCTGCATTTTATTACGGAGACGGAGAAAATGACTTTGTAGTTGCAGAAAACATTGAAGAAGCTTTAGTTTTAGCAAAACAAAAAACAAACAATGATCAACTAACGACCGACAACTTAAAACAAGACGAAGACGCTCTTGATACATGGTTCTCATCTTGGTTGTGGCCAATGTCTGTTTTCGATGGCTTGAACGATCCTGAAAATAAAGATATTAATTATTACTATCCAACTTCGGATTTGGTTACAGGTCCGGATATTATTTTCTTCTGGGTGGCAAGAATGATCATAGCAGGATTGGAATACAGAAAAGAAGTTCCGTTTAAAAATGTTTATTTTACAGGAATTGTAAGAGATAAGCAGAGAAGAAAGATGTCAAAATCTTTAGGAAATTCACCTGATCCGTTGGAATTGATGGATAAATATGGTGCAGATGGAGTTCGTGTAGGAATTTTATTAAGTTCTGCGGCTGGAAATGACCTTCTTTTTGATGAAGATCTGATGCTTCAGGGAAGAAATTTCATGTCGAAAATCTGGAGTGCATTCCGATTGATCAATATGTGGAATCATGAAGATAAACCTGCAAATTCAACAGAACTTCAGGCAATCGAATGGTTCGAAAATAAATTGAACAAAACAATTGTTGAAATTGATGATCAGTTTGAAAAATTCAGAATTTCTGATGCTTTACATTTGATCTATAAATTAATCTGGGACGATTTCTGTTCTTGGTATTTAGAAGCAATTAAGCCAAATTATGGTGAAGGAATTTCTAAGGAAGTCTATAATAAAACGGTTGCTCTTTTTGAAGAATTAATGAAATTATTGCATCCATTTATGCCTTTCTTAACGGAAGAATTGTGGCAAACTATTTCCGAAAGAAAAATAGAAGATGCTTTAATGATTTCTCAGCAGAAAAAAGCAGAAGGATTTAGTGAAGATATTATTAAAAATTTCGAGACAGCATCAGAAGTGATTTCCGGAGTTAGAAATTACCGTCAGACAAAAGGAATTTCACCAAAAGAAGTTGTTGAAATTTATACAAATGCTTCAGAATTTGCGAATGAACCTGTTATTAAAAAGTTAGCAAACGTTTCAGAAATTCATTTCGGAACAAAAACAGATAAGCCAAGCTTTACATTTTTAGTTGGTGCAACGGAAATTTCAATTCCTTTAAGTGAAAACTTAGATTTAGGAGAGGAAAAAATTAAGACAGAAGAAGAATTGAAATATTTAAAAGGATTCTTGATTTCTGTTGATAAAAAACTTTCCAATGAAAAATTTGTTGCCAATGCAAAGCCTGAAGTTGTAGACGTTGAGCGCAAAAAGCAAAAAGATGCTCTTGACAAGATCGCAATTCTTGAAGAGAGGCTGAAAAGTTTATAAGAATATTTTAAAATAAACTTTTAAAATATGAAAGACAATAGAGATATTTTCACATTAGACAGCGATACAATAGCTTCTAATCCGGGCAGAGTGAAAGTGATGCCTTTGGTATTGATGAGATATATGTATAAACCTGTTTTTTTGTTAATAGCTCTATTGGCTTCATTAGCTTTTGCTCTGGATATTTCGTTGATTTTTGGAGGTATTGCATTTTTCATTTTTTTAGTTGTAAATATTTTTTACTGGAGACGAAAAAAAGAGCAATTTGCACATGGAGATTCTAACGGAGGAATAATCATATCTGAAAAGCCAAAACTACTTGCAGTAACCACGGATCTTACCAAAGGATTTGCAGGAAGTTTTCCTGTCGTGAAAATAATAGCTTATAAAGGAAAAGGCAAACTGAATGAAAGAATAGGAACAGTTGCTCTCTACCAAGGTTCGGAAAGCTGTGTTCCTCACTGGAATGATTTTTTTCCGGTTCCTGTAGAATATGTGAATAATAATAAAGCTGAATTGAACGCTGTTTTAAGCTCTTATTCTACCGAAAGCTGGGAAGTTTTGGAAAGTCGAATAGAGCAGATAACGAAACCATACAAAGAAGGTTTGTTTAAAATATCATCTGAAAACAGTAGTTGGTAAAAGTGTAATGAATTTTAAAGATAAAGTTGGTACTTTTAATGTCATTAGTAGTTTTACTATCAGATTAAAAAAAGAATTTTATCTGATCGGGGAATTATTGGAAGGAATTTTGAATGATGATCATTATATTAATATAGTTTTAAACTCAAGTCTTGTAATGTCTGCAAAAATTTCCTCTCTAGAAAATGTTGAAATTGCAAATGATCCTAAAATTTATACACTAATCATTATAAAAAGTGAGCATGACGAATTAAATGATATTTTGTTTTGTCAAAATGTAGAAAACGAAAATGTATACATCACTTTAAGTGGTGAAGATTAATTAAAACTAAATGAAACACATAGAAAATATAAAAAAAATATTCTCAAAAAACTTCGTGGAAAGTCCGCTATTGGAAAGTTTCGAAGTTGGGAAGATCTATCTTTCAAGTGGAAAGCTTGTTGCTTGTGATCCTTTAATTACAAACGATATGAAGCACTTTACTACAGAATTTCCAAAAGGAAATTTTTCTGTTTTGTTACATAAAGAAAGAGAGAGTAATTGTGTTGCTTATGCTGAAATTATTTTCAGTAATTCTGAAATTTCAGACTGGAAATTAGCTACGACAGAGGGGCAGAATATCAAAGATTTGGCAGAAGAGGAAATCTTCGGATATCCTGTAGAAAGCGGAATGGGATGCTTTATGGATGTTAATACGCAACATAATCTGAATGAACTGGAGCAGAAACTATATCACAACAAAGGTGTAGATTTCATGGGGATTTATGAAGAATTTTTCCATGAATATTTCTTTGATGAGAATGGAGCAATAGATCAGTATGCATTTTTAAAACCCTCAGAAAATCATCCTGGAACTATTTTTGCCTTTGAAACGGGATATGGAGAAGGTTTTTATGCAAGCTATATTGCTTATGATAAAATTAATGCGCCAGTGAAAATAGTGACTGAATTTATCGAAATTAGTTAATTAAAGTTAATTATTTTTGAAACACAGTTCCCATATTATACATTTGCTAGAATCTCACAAAATATTAAACTAATAATAAAAAACACAATGAATTTTTCATCAGAACAGCCAAAAATCATCGTTGTAGGTAGTTCATCGATTGATCTTGTTTTAGAAACAGAAAAAGTTCCATGTCAGAATGAAACTGTTATTGCCCATAATTCTGAGAGTTATTTTGGAGGTAAAGGCGCAAATCAGGCAGTTGGAGCTGCAAGATTGGGAGCCAGCGTATATTTTATAGGTTGCGTAGGAATGGATCCTCTTGGTCAGCAGATCATGAGAAATATGGTGAATGAAAACGTGAATGTAGGTTTTGTCTATGAAACTGATCAGGAAGCTACAGGAACGGCTTATGTAACGACTTCCGATGGAAATGCAGCAATTGTAGTAGTTCCCGCAGCAAATAATTTTCTGAGTATTGAACATGTAGAGGCTGCCGACAAATATTTTCATACGACAGATCTTGTCCTTCTTCAATTGGAAGTTTCAATGAAAGTAGTGGAATATACAGTAAGAAAAGCTAAAAAATATGGCAAAAAAATAGGATTGTATGCTTCTCCTGCACAAAGATTGAGTAATGAAATTTTAGATAACGTAGATTTCATTGTAGTGAAAAGCAATGAACTTCATATCGTTTTCGGGGAAGATCAGAGAGAAGATATTCTTAAAAAATATTTCAACAAGGTTTTTGTAAGAGACGATATCAATTCTACTGTTTATTTTGACGGAACAGAAATGAAGTATTGTCGAAAAGACAACGATAAAAACAATTACAAAATGGGAATGGGAGATGCCTTTACAGCAGGTTTTTCCATTGCATTGTGTCATGGTAATTCCATCGAAGAATGTGTGAAATTCGGGAATGAGGTTTCTGCGAGAGTTTCGTCCAAAAAAGGTTCGCAAACGGGATTACCAAGAGTTTCAGACTTCATCTCATAAGCTATTTGCTACATATCGAAAGTTTTAAACTTAACATAAAATACAAAGTAAAATTTCCACTTTTATAGTGGATTTTTTCTTTTTGAATATGGAAAGTTTGACCTTAAGAACTCAGGATAATATTTCAATCATTACACATCTTTTTTTGCCTGAAAAAAGCAATCATAAACTTTTGCTCATCAATTCTGCAACGGGAGTGAAACAACAGATTTATTTTTCTTTTGCTCAGTATTTTTCTGAAAAAGGATTTACTGTCATTACTTACGATTATCGCGGAATCGGACTTTCAAAACCCCAAAATATGAAAGGTTTCAATGCTTCGATGAGAATTTGGGGCTCAGAAGATTATAAAACACTGACAGATTATATTAAATTAAATTTTAACAATTATCAGAAATATTGTTTAGGACATTCCGTCGGAGCTTTGATTTTAGGAATGAATAAGGATTCTGAAATGTTCGAGGAATTTATTTTTGTCGGAACTCAAAATGCATTTGTCGGAAATTTAAAATTTAAAACAAAAATCGAAGCCTATCTTGGTTTTGGAATTGCTCAGCCTTTAACTACCGCATTGTTAGGATATTTCCCCGGAAATTGGTTCGGGCTTGGAGAAAGTCTTCCAAAAAATTGTGCATATGACTGGAGAACCTTAATTTTAAACAGGAAATCAACCAACGGTTTGTTGGAGAAAATTGATGATTATTCTAAAAATTTAACGCAGAAAGTATTCGTAATTCGGGCTGAAGATGATGTTTGGTTAACTGAGAAAGGGGTGAAAAGTCTGTTAAATGATACCTATCCGAATCTTCAGCCAACCTACAGATTAGTCAGAACTTCCGAATCGGAAAAAGGCGAAATCGGGCACGTTAATTTTTTTAGAAGCTATAATAAAAGTCTCTGGAATATTATTTTAAATGAATTGATATAATGAAGAACCTCATCGAAAACACGATAGAATTTGTAAAAGAAAAACTGGAAGGTGCAGAAGCCGGACACGACTGGTTTCACATCGAAAGAGTATGGAAACTGTCTAAAAAGATTGCTGAAACTGAAAATTGTAATCAGGAAGTGGTAGAATTGGCGGCTTTGCTTCACGATATTGCTGATCCGAAATTTCATAATGGCGATGAAACATTGGCATTAAAAGTTTCCCGTGAGTTTCTAGAAAGTCAGAATGCTTCAGAAGAATTGATTGAGCAGGTTTTGTTTATTATTAAAAATATTTCGTTTAAAAATAGGGGAGAAGTTCCTCAAAATCTTCCGATTGAACTGAAAATTGTTCAGGATGCAGACCGAATTGATGCGATTGGCGCCATCGGAATCGGAAGAACGTTCAACTTTGGAGGTTTTAAAAATAATCCGATGTACGATCCGAATGTTGAGCCGAAACTAAATATGTCGAAAGACGAATACAAAAAATCCAACGGAACAACAATCAATCATTTTTACGAAAAGTTATTATTGTTGAAAGATCTGATAAATACTGAGAAAGGAAAAGAAATTGCGGGTGAAAGACATGATTTTATGTTAAAATTCCTCGATCAGTTTTACAAAGAATGGAATGTTGATTAGCATTTTTCCAAAACCTTTTAAAATAAGTATCTTTGCAACATGGTATTTGTCATTTTGCTGATTTTCTGGGCGTTGGTTTTCTCTCTTATTTTGTCGAAAGTAAAGAGGGGAAAAGGTGCTGAATGGGCAAAATTATTCCGAATTATCACGTTGGTTTTTGCAGTTTCTTTTTTCACCTATTGGTTTATCAAAAAAAGTTCTGTTGGGATCGTGCAAGATTCTGTGGCATTGCAGGTTATCAATAAACTTCCGCAGCCGATAGATTTTTACGTAATCAACCTTAATGAACCTGAAGCAGGAAAAGCAATTGAAACGGAGCACATCGGCAACATTCGTTCAGAATACTACAGAATTCAATATCTAAGAATGGAAAAGTCTGATGAATATTGGGTTGTAGGATATTTAGGAAAGAAAAACCTTGTGTATTTTTCTCAACATTCTGTTCCGAATAAAAATATTGATCAGATCATTGAGGTCAATAATTACATTAACCAAAGCGTAAAACTTTCTGATATTGCTAAGAAGCAAATTGATGCTTATAATTACGAAAACATCAAACTAGGAATCTGGGTCACTCTTGATTTTCTTCTGTTGTTTCTCAACTTGGTTTTATTGATCAGAAATAAAAAATAAAAAATCCCGACTTGTATATCAAGTTGGGATTTTAGTTTATATAATCTTGCAGTTTTTTATCTTTCTTCAGAAATAATTTAGGGATAATCCAGGATCAGCATGATTCTTTCCTTCAGTTCTTCCGGACAGTTTTTGATAAGTTTGTCTTTATTCTGCTTACTGATTTGCTTGGGTTCCAGCCATTCGGTTACATCAGAACTTAGACTATTGTTATCATAGTTTCTTTTTATTTTTTCATCTTCATAAAAAGTATATTCATCTCCGAGCCAGTTGCTCGTAATACTGATTGTACAAATTTCCTTTTCCATTTCGTTAAATTTTTGAGGGGTTCAACATTTATGTATTTTATCACACTCTCTAATTTACTAAATTTTATAATGAAAAAGGAGCTTTTCCTTTAATTTTTTTTCCGGATAAAAAAGTGAATTATTTTCGTTAAAATTTTGTTTTTTAATATAAATTATTACACTAATTAGTGAATAATAATGAAAATTATTAATTATTAAAATAATGTTCCTGTACTTTCTGTTGCCATTTGTGGTATTAGAATGTCAGTTTTCCACTCTTCATTCATTTTTTTGATAAAATAGGCGGAAAGTAGAGGAGAGGCTTTTTCGATATTTTGATGGACGAAGAAGTACACATTTTGTAAACCTTCTTTCTTCCATTTTGTAAGATGTTTCATCCAGTCATCCAATCTTGCATAGTCGCTTTCTGCATTTGCTCCTACATAACGGATAAATGCATTCGGAGTGGTAAGTCGCATATGAAGCATATCTCTTCTTCCTGCAGTATCTACAATGATGTTGGTAATATTATGCTCTTCAAAAAGCTCACAAGTTGTATTCAGGATTTCTTCATTCGTGAACCATTCGGTATTTCTCAATTCAATTGCCAACGGAACTTCTTTTGGCCATTCTTTCACGAACTTTTCCAGCCTGTTGTAATCTTTTGGCTTAAAATTATCGTGAAGCTGAAGGAAAACCATTCCTAATTTTTCATCAAAGTTCAACACAGAAGTCGCAAATTGCGTCACAGGATCGGTAACATCAATTAATCTTCTGAAATGTGAAACAGTGTTGGTGATTTTCGGGAAAAATTTGAAATCTGCAGGCGTTTTTTCTTTCCATGTCTGCACTTGCTCCGGAGTCGGCATTCCGTAGAAAGTAGCATTCAGTTCAATAGAGTTAAACTGAGTGGCATAATAAGTAAGTTCGTCTTTTGTTCCTTTCGGGTAAAATCCTTTCAGGTCGGTTTTGTTCCACTTTGCACATCCTATTGAAATATTTTCCAGTCCTTTTTTGTTTTCGCTCAAAATTTCCTTTGTTTTAGGATGATCTTTTGGTAATGTAAAATCTATTTTTGAAGGATCTTCTACTTGTCCGAATTTCATATCTAACGTTTTTAGTGATTAACTCTTTAAACAAATATAAAACAAAAACCACAGAAAATTTCTATGGTCTTTGCTTAAAAAAACTTAGTTGTTTATGAATTACTGTTTGATAATCTTCTTGGATATTTCTGTTTTGTCGGTGGTAACTTTTACAATATAATTTCCGGAAGGATGAGAAGACAAATCAATTTTCATCAATTCATGATTGCAATTCTGATTGTATATTACTCTTCCCTGTACATCAAATATTTTAATATTTTTGATGTTTTCTTTAGCTTTTACCATTACAAAATCTTTCACAGGATTCGGTGCAATTTGGATGTCATTTTTATTGATTTCAGAATCTTTTGCGCTTAAAAAACTTCCGCAATTGGTAGTAAATGTAATGTCGGCATAAAGAGCCTGCGAATCGGCTAACTGAGCATCGTCTACACAAACTGTAAGATTAGAATTATAATTCATAAAATCCAATCCATCTTCGATAGAACCATTTCTTACGCTTGCATAGGTAAGATTAGCCATGTTCCATAAAGTAAGGAATTTAAAGGCAGGAGAATTTGAAAAATTCAGTTGAGTAATTTGCGGACAATTAATGAAATCTCCAACTTCAAGCTTATTATTGGTCGCAGTATTTACCTGTGAAATTAAAGGCATACTTTTAAGACCGATATATTTTAACTTTGTATTGTTTGAAACATCAATGGAAGGCAGAAAATTGTTTTCAGAAAGATCCAATGAAGTTAAGGCAATACAATCTGAAGTATTTAAACTGTTTATTTTGGTAGATTGTATGGTGATTTCTTTCAATCCTGTGCATTGCAGAAGATTAACAGTATTTAGTTCAGGGAAAATTCCGTCGCTCATTGACGCATAATAACCGATTGCCAGCTTCTGTATTCCCGGACAATTTTGGATATCCAATTGTTTTAGATCCTGATTGTTTCTGAAAACAAAATCGGTCAAGGCTATACAGTTTTTTGCAGTAATTTTTTGCAAATTGTTGTTTCCCTGCGTTCCCATTGTATCAAACCTATCTGTTTTTAAAGTATTAAGATTGGCAAGATTGTTCACATTTACCGTATTCATATAGCCGCATGAATTTGTAATATCAATATTTTGGAGAGCAGCTGCAGCGGTAAAATTTACATTATTGGTAATTGGCTGATTGAATGCTTTTAAAATTTTAAGTTTGGGTAATCCGGCAAGATTTAATGAAGTTACGTTTCCAAAATATACTCCCGAAGTTGTACTGTAAACATTTCTATTATAAAACGAACAGTCAAGCTCTTCCAGATTTGATAATCCTGCTGTCGAAAAATCAATAGAAGGAGTATTCAGTCCTTTTATTTTTTTTAGATTGGTAGAACCATTTAAATTTACCGAAGAAAAATAAGCTCCAACACTGTAATAATGATCTGTATCTGATTTAATTTCTTGCAGCGTGGCACAATTGGTTGCTGTAAGATCTATATTTTGATTATAAACCTGCATCCACGAAGGACCACTGTTTCCGTCCACTGTAATGTTGGCTAATGAATTTAAATTTTGAAAATGCAATTTTTCAAGCTCATAACATGAAGTTGCTGTAATTGAGGTAATATTATTGCAGTTGTCAAGATAAAGTTGTTTAATAGCTTTTCCGCTCAATACGATATTTCCTGTAAGTTGCGGGCAATTGCTAAATCTTAAAACAGAGTTTGGAACCATATAATATGAACCCATTGCAAGATTTCTCGAAAACTCATTAATATCCTGAACAGATGAACAGTTATTAAAAGAAAAATCAACTGAAACATTTTGTGCAGTTCCCGTATTATCCGTGAAACCACCTGTTCCCGTGTACAAAACTTTTTTAATCTTAGAATTATTAGAGAAACTAATTACAGCCGATTTCGTATCATTTACATATAATTCTTCAATATTTGTAAAAAGAATAGCATCTATAATTTGATCGGGAAGATTATTGAAAGTCGGAGTTCCGTTTAATTTTATATTTAAAATTTTAACTTGCTGTGCTTCCGAATCCTGAATTTCTCCGTCATTATTGGCGTCTATTGCAATATAATTTCCGCTAAAATTTTGTGCAATTTGGTTGCCAGAACCTGAGCTTAAAAGTAAAGCTTTGAATTTCACATCTGTAAAATTTAGATTTTGAGAGTAAGCTGCGGAAAAACAACCTACACAAAGTGTAAATAATAATTTGTTCATGATTTGAGTGTTTTTTATTATATCAATCAATGCTCTATAAGCTTGAAATTTGATGCTGCGAATGTAGTAATTTTTGTATTTACCTATTTTTTGAAACTTATTTTAAATAATGTGATTATTAATGCTTTTGAGATAAGATATTTTGTATTAATACATTTTATAATTAAGCATAAAATTAAATTATACAACACAATCAAATTCATGTAGTATAGTTTTGAAAATGAACTTATAAAAACTTAAATAAAAAAGCACGCTAAAGGAAATGTTATAATATTTTATATAATATGGCTTTAAGCATAATAAGAAATTTATAAAGATGTAAGAGACATTCTACATTTGGAACTAAACAAAAGCCACAGAAAAGTTCCGTGGCTAATAAGTTATCATTGATTTAGCTTAGACTATTGTCCTAAATAAACAAAAATATAAGCTGATAAATATTTAGGCTGTAAATTCAAAGGCGTGCTTGATCCACCTGTAGATATCGAAAATGTATGTGTATGTGCTCCTGCAGATGAAGTTGTGGAAATGGCGAAATCGTTATCTACAACAGTTTTTGTACTTCCCGATTCTATACTGTTTACTGTTCCACTTGCTCTGTCGTTATATGTGTGATTGTGTGCACCTGTACTCGAAGTTGTTGTATTATAAGTATTATTGGGGAGATTTGCCTGAGTAAGAACAACAGATGTATTTCCTCCTGCTGCACCTAAAGTTTCAGAGGCAGATTTTGCTTTCAGATATCTATCTGCACTGTTTGGAAGTACTGATGTGAATCCTAGTGATGAAGCGGCAGTCTGTGCCGTAGAAGATAAACTTGAGATTAATCTTCCATCCAAAAGATACCATCCATCATGGTCGGTTGTCACATTGCTGTATTTTACATCTCCTACGGTTGGAGTCTGCACTTCGAGTTTATTCCATGAAGTTCCGTCGTTATAGTAAATTCCGGGTGTTACGCTCGTAAGTGTAGTTGTGGTAGAAGTATTTGTATTATAGACTGTCATTCCTGCAATATGGCTTGAAAGCGGATTGGGATTGTCTGTTGTTACTAATGAAACTTTCGGCATTAAAAGCCCTTTATTGTTATTTTGAGAATAAATTTCCAATAATGCGTTTGGATTCGGAGTAGGATTCGTGGGTATTCCATTGGTGATTAAAACCTGTGCATTAATAAAAGAATTTATTGATAATAATATGATGGCAAAAACTAATTTTTTCATTACTAAAGTTTATTTGTGTTATTTTCCAAGATAAATAAAATATTGTACAACCAAATGCTTCGGATATTGGGCAATAGCTGTATTGGTTCCACCACTTGCTACCGAAATCGTATGACTATGATCTCCTGAAGCTCCTGTTGTTCTTACCTCTGTATCTATTGTTCTTGTTGTATTGATGCTTCCGGCATTGTAATTCCAATAGTTGACACCTCTGTTGGTATAATTGTGTGTATGTGCTCCCGCAGAAGAAGTTGTTCCAGTTATATTCACATTTGGAAGATTAGCCTGTGTAACCGAATAAGAATTGCTTCCCCCTGTTGCATTTATAGATTCTGAAGTATTTTTACCTTTTATAATCCTGTCACTTGAATTCGGAATAGTCGTGCTGAAACCTAAAGTTGCAGCATTTGTCTGACTGATTGATGGTAAAGTGGAAACATTGCGTCCGTTCAGTAAATACCATCCATCATGATCTATCGTTGCCATACTGGATTTTATATCTCCGATTTTAGGGAGATCATTATTGATAGACATCAGAACCCACTTTGTTCCGTCATTATAGTAAAGTCCGGGAATTACATTATTGGGTGGTGTTCCTGCTGTTGCGGTATTGTAAACCCACATTCCCTCCACATTGCTTCCGAAAGGACTTGGAGATGTTATCGATGTTAAAGCTATTGTATTCATTAGAAAGCCTTTATTGGTACTGTTCAATTCTAAAACTGCAGAGTTAGATGGTGTTGTAGTGCCAATGCCAACTTGCGCTTTGTGTGTGACAAATAAAAATAAAACAGTAAAGGTGTAGAAAAATTTTGTTTTCATATTAATTTCCTAAATAGATAAAGACATTTGTAACAATATTGTTTGGCTGAATGTTTACAGGCTGGCTGCTTCCCAAAGTAAAACTTAAACTGTGTGTATGATTGCCATCCGTAGTTGTGTTGTCATTTACACTTGATGTATCGGAAATAGGATTATTAGTTCCTGATACAACTCCGTTTGTCGCAGAATTTACTGGGTTGTCCGTATAAGTATGGGTATGATTTCCGGTAACATTTGTTGTTCCGGTAAATGTTACATTGGGTAAATTTGCTTGTGTTAAAGTGAAATTATCAGTTCCCGAAGCAGTTGCCAAATTATCCGTACCTCCTGTATTTTTCAAAAAACGATCTGTTGCATCGGGTAGATTGGTTGTAAAGCCTAAAGCTGTTGCTCTTGCTTTTGGATTTGTAGCCAGAGTACTTACAACTCTACCATTCAGTAGGTACCAACCTTTGTGATCGGCAGTTTGGAATCCGTTTTTAATGTCTCCAATTTTTGGTGCTTTAGCAGATAATTTTATCCAGCTCGTTCCGGAATTATAATACATTCCTGGGGTTACATTATTTGGAGCAGATCCTGCTGTTGCTGTATTATAAACAATCATTCCTGCACTGTGAGCAGTCAACGGAGATGCTGAAGTAGTGGACTGTAAAGCAATTCTTGTAAGTAAGAAACCTTTGTTATTAGACGAGCTTTCTAACTCTAAAATACTTTCTGTATTAACTGTTCCCGAAGAGTTTGAAATTTTTACCTGAGATTTTGCCTGTACAGATGTTAATAAAATTAATGTAATAACACTAATAGGCGAAAAATATTTCTTCATAACATTCTTTTGAAATAATTTTTGTGTTAATTATGCAAATGTATAAAAAATTATGAATTATTATTGATTGAAAATCAATGGGATATGTCAGTGGAGTCAAGAAATTGGGGGATAAATATTAAAAATTTCCTTTATTCATGAAGGATTTAATAATGATAATTTATTATGAGTGTGAGAGTAAAATTTAACATTTTTTTAATCCAAAACAAAAAAGCACGCTAAAAAATAGCGTGCTGAAGTGAATATGTGATGTTTATTATTTGAGAATCTTAAGCTTCACAAGCTGAACAGGTAACAAAATTTACCATCATTTCTTTAGAAACAGAAGAACTTCTTTGATAATAAAGAGTTTTTACACCTTTTTTCCAAGCCTCAATATAAAGATAGTTTACATCTTTTACTGGCATTGTCGAAGGAATCTGTAGGTTCAGAGACTGAGCCTGATCGATATATTGCTGTCTTTGCGCCGCCTGAGAAATAATTTCCATCGGAGAAATTTCTTTGAAAGTTTTGAATACCGCTTTTTCTTCTTCGGTTAATTCTTTCAAGTGCTGTACAGAACCGTGATTCAACATGATGGTTCTCCATGTTTCTTCATTGTCAAGACCTTTTTCTTCTAATAATTTTGCCAAATATTTGTTCTTACGCATAAAGTTTCCTTTCGCAAGACCTGCTTTATAGTAATTAGAAGCAAAAGGCTCGATCCCCGGAGAAGTCTGTCCCAAAATTGCAGAACTTGAAGTTGTAGGAGCGATTGCCATTGTAGTGGTATTTCTCAATCCGTAACCTTTCAATAATTCCGGCTCACCGTAAATGTTTGCAAGCTCTCTTGAAGCGATTTCTGCTTGTTCTTTAATATGTCTGAAAGCTCTTGCATTGAATTGAGTGGCTTCAAAGCTTTCAAACGGAATCATATTCTTCTGTAAGTAAGAATGGTAACCTAAAACTCCTAAACCAAGCGCTCTGTGACGCATTGCAAAGTTTCTTGCACCTTGTAAGTAATAGTTTCCTTCTGTTTTTTCAATAAATTCAGTTAAAACTGCATCCAGAAAATAAACAGCTAATTGTACTGCATTTGTATCTTTCCACTCATCATACAATTCTAAGTTCATAGAAGATAAACAGCAGATGAAAGATTCTTCTCTTGTAGAAGGAAGCATGATTTCGGAACAAAGATTACTTGCGTTAACAGGCATTCCTAAGTCTTTGTAAACCTGTGGTTTATTTCTGTTGACGTTATCTGTAAAGAAAATATACGGAAGACCTTTTTGCTGACGGCTTTCCAAAACTCTTGCCCAGATTTTACGTTTATCCATATCACCATCGATCATATCCTGCATCCAGTAATCAGGAACGCAAATTCCTGTAAACAAGTTCTGGATCGGACTTCCGATGTCTTTAATTGATAAAAATTCTTCAATATCTCCGTGGTCGATATCCAGATAAGCTGCAAAAGCACCTCTTCTTACACCGCCTTGAGAAACAACGTCCATTGCCGTATCAAACAATTTCATGAAAGAAACGGCTCCGGAAGATTTTCCGTTGTCTGTTACCGCAGTTCCTCTGTTACGAAGTTCTCCGAAATATCCTGAAGTTCCCCCTCCAATTTTCGTCTGCATAATCACTTCACCCATTTTGTGAGTAATGCCTTCAATACTGTCCGGAATGTGAACATTGAAACAAGAAATAGGAAGACCTCTCTGCGTTCCCATGTTCGCCCAAACAGGAGATGAGAAACTGATCCATCCTTTCGTGATCATTTCCTTGAAAGCAGGCTGAAGTTCCGGTTTGTATAATTTTTTGGCTGCTGCAGTGGTAATTCTGTCGATTGCTCCGTCTACAGTTTCTCCTTTTAAGAGATAACCTCTGTTCAGCATTTGCTCAGATTCTTCGTTGAGCCACCATATGTTGTTGTTTTGTTCGTCCATAGATTTTATATTTTCGAATTCCTGAGCGGGTTTATTGCTCAGGAATTTTGTTTTTTAATTGTTATTTACAACTTACTAAAAATAAGCCGTTTTATAGATGCTTCGACAAGCTCAGCATGACATCAATACTATCTGTTTTGACGCTCGCCACGCACATCTAATTGATTTTTATTTTAACAATAAGTATCTAAAAATTCAATTGTATTATTTTTTAAACCTGTACTAGAACAGTCTCCAGTCGTCTCTGTCACTAATAATTGATCTCCTTCTTCGATAATTGTAGCCAAATATGAATTTATTTGAAGAGATATTTCTGAAGTTGAAATAAACCATGTATTTGGAAAAACTTCTATATATTGGTTCGAGATTTCTTTAATCGTTGCTTCTAGTTTTAGATTTCTACTTGAAGATTTTGAATAATAATTAATTAAATAGGTACTCATAGTAATTTAAAACAAATCGTTCGCGGTAATACTCTTATCATGTTTCGTATAATCCACTGGTCTTTTTGCAAAGAAATCATCCATAGAATTAGCAAAAACTTCCTCTTCAAACCACATTAGAGGACGGTATTGTTCAGGAGAGATGTTGTAACGTGGCGCCATGTTTATTTTCTTTAAACTGTCGTCAACACGGTATTTCATAAAGTTGATTAAATCACCTTTTGAGAATTTATCAAGTTCCCCCAATTCAAAAATCCAGTCAAGGATTTCTCCTTCAAGTTCTACTGACTGATCTACCAAGGTATAAATATCTTCGATATCAGAATCAGTTAAAAGATCAGGTTGTTCTTCACGGATTTTATTGATCAGATAAATTCCTCCGTTTGCATGAATCTGCTCGTCAACTGAAGTCCATGCAATGATATTGGAAACATTTTTCATGTAACCTTTAAATCTTGTGAACGAAAGAATGATGGCAAACTGAGAAAATAAAGATACATTTTCAATCAAAATACTGAACAGCAAAAGAGATGAAACGTACTCTTTCGGTGTTGCAGAATTAGCATGTTTTAAGACATTAGATAAAAATTCGATTCTCTTTTTCAAGGCTGGAACTTCTACTACATGCGTGAATTCTTCATTATAACCTAAAACCTCAAGCAAACGCGAATACGCTTCCGAATGACGGAACTCACATTCTGCAAATGTAGATCCAAGACCGTTAAGTTCAGGCTTTGGAAGATGGTTGTAAAGGTTCCCCCAAAAAGATTTTACAGAAACTTCGATCTGAGCAATCGCTAAAAGCGCATTTTTTACAGCATGTTTTTCGTGCGGCTCCAACTGCGAATGAAAATCCTGAACATCTGCAGTAAAATCTACTTCCGAGTGTACCCAAAATGATTTGTTAATTGCTTCTACGAATTGAAGAACCTCAGGGTATTCAAACGGTTTATAACTTACTCTTTTATCAAAAATTCCCATATTAAAATGTCTTAAAATTAAAATGAATAGATCAATGTGGATAACATTCAAAAAATATTCAACATTCTGATTTTTTGTAACTTATGAATGGAAGTTATTAACCAAGAAACTGTTTTTATTTTTTGTATTGTGCAAGCACAAAGTTCGATAAAAAGAACTGTATTTGAAAGGGTGAAATACTAAATGATTGACTTTTAACAGTAAAAGTTTTCCACATTTACCCGAAACTTGCTCTATGATTGGTTTACAAAGACTTAGCGTGCGGAAATGGTTATTATTAGTGATTTTTAATTAAACAAAAAATTGTTAAGTACTATGAATAAAGGATTAATATGTTAAACATTAATTTAATTAAAGAATTTTCCAATCTTCGTAACAAATTAAAAAATATATCTACTTATTGGGTATAAAAACATACATCACTTAATGTTAGTAATTCAGGATTTACATAAATCGTACGATACGGGGAAAAGCAAGTTGCACGTTCTCAAGGGAATTAATCTAAATATTTCCGAAGGCGAGTTTGTTTCCATCATGGGAAGCTCCGGTTCCGGGAAGTCTACGCTTCTTAATATTATTGGGATTCTTGATGAAAAAGATTCGGGAACTTACGAACTGGATAATGTTCCGATCGAACATTTGTCTGAGGTGAAAGCTGCAGAATACAGAAGTAAATTTTTGGGATTCATTTTCCAGTCTTTTAACCTGATTGGTTATAAAACAGCTTTGGACAATGTTGCGCTTCCTTTATATTATCAAAATGTACCTAGAAAAGAGCGTAACCAGAAAGCAATGGAGTATCTGGAGAAAGTAGGATTGGCTCAATGGGCAAATCACTTACCGAATGAACTTTCCGGAGGGCAAAAACAGAGAGTTGCAATCGCAAGAGCTTTGATTACAAATCCAAAAGTTGTTCTTGCGGATGAGCCAACGGGAGCTTTGGATTCTAAAACGACGCATGATATTATGAAACTTCTTCAGGATATTAATAATGAAGGAAAAACCATCATCGTTGTAACGCACGAACCCGACGTAGCTGCACAAACAAAAAGAAACGTCATTCTGAAAGACGGAATCATTGAAAGTGATGAATTTATAAAGCAGATTGTTCTTTAAAAGTGAATTGTAAATAATCAATTTTGCTTTAGAAGTCAATTTTTAATCTTTTAATAATAAAAAAATGTTCGACCTAGATCGTTGGCAGGAAATATTCAGTTCTATTCGCAGTAATGTATTGCGAACGGTGCTTTCCGGTTTTACCGTGGCTTTGGGTTTATTTATTTTCATCGTGCTTTTCGGGATCGGAACGGGGTTGCAGAATGCTTTTACGGAAGGATTTGCAAGAGATGCCCAAAACCTGATTTCGATCGTTACGGGAAAGACAACGATTGCCTACAAAGGTCTTCAGTCTGACCGACAGGTGACAATGAATAACTCCGACTATGATTTCCTGGTAAATGTAGATAAAGAAAAAGTAGGGAGTTCTACACCGAGATATACCGCAAATTTATTAGTTAAATATGGTAAAGAAAGCGGAAATTATCAAATTAACGGAGCCGAGCCTGAAGAAAAAATCATTGAAAACAGAAAAATGCTGGATGGTCGTTATTTGACACCAACAGATTTGGAAAGAAAGCAAAATGTTGCAGTGATCGGAAGAATGGTTCAGCGAGATTTAATTAAAAACGGAAGTCCGGTTGGTAAAGAATTAGATATCAACGGAACGATGTTCAAAGTTGTCGGTGTTTTCTCGGATGATGGTGGAGATTGGGATGAAAGACACATTACTGTTCCTATCACAACTTTACAGCAAATGAAAAAAGGTTCGGATACTGTGAGTATAAATTATATCGCTTATAATGACAAGCTAAATCCTGAACAGGCAATAAAATATGGTGACGAATTAAAGGAACGATTAAAAGCTAGAAAAAATGTTTCTCCTGACGATGAAAATGGAGTAAGAGTCTGGAATAATGCCCAAAATATGAATGATACATTTACTTTCATGGCGGTTCTTACGGCGATTGTAGGATTTATCGGGATGGGAACTTTATTGGCAGGAATTATCGGGATCAGTAACATCATGGTGTATATCGTAAAAGAAAGAACCAAAGAAATCGGAGTACGAAAAGCAATCGGTGCAAAACCGAGAAGTATTGTTGCTTTAATTGTTCAGGAAAGTGTTGTGATCACTGTAGTTTCCGGATTTGTAGGAGTAGGATTGGGAATTTTAGCTTTACACTTAATTGGAAATAATCTTGAGGAATATTTTATCAAAAGTCCAAGTGTAGGTTGGGGAACGATTATTATGGCATTCGTTGCGCTGGTTTTTTCAGGATTGATTGCCGGGTTTGTTCCTGCGTACCGAGCGTCAAGAATTAAACCGATTGAAGCATTGAGAACGGAATAATTTAGCCTTAAAGATCATTTATCATGAATAATTCATCATTTATAATTAAATAAAGTGAACATAATATTTAAAAAAGATACTTGGCAGGAAATTTATTATTCATTGAGAAATAATAAGCTTCGAACCTTCCTTACCATGATTGGTGTGGGTTGGGGTATGTTTTTGTATGTAAGTTTGCTTGGAGCGGCAAAAGGAATGGAAAACGGTTTCGACAAATTGTTTTCAGGATTTGCAACCAACTCAATTTTCCTTTGGGCTCAGAATACGTCGATTCCTTACGACGGTTTCCCGAAAGGAAGACAGGTGCATCTGAAACTTGCAGACATTGAAATGCTGAAAAGAAAAATTCCGGAAATAGATTACATTTCTCCACAAAATTCTAGAGGAAACTTTGGAAATGCAGGTGAACAAATGTCGAGAAACGGAAAATCCGCAACCTATACTTTGAATGGAGATTATCCTTTAGGGAATAAAATTTCAGAAAAGAAACTGATTTTCGGAAGATATTTGAATGACGCAGATATTTCGGGAAATAAAAGTGTAGTGGTAATTGGAGAAGAAGTTTATAAAAACTTTTTTGATGCCAAAAAGAATGAAAATCCGCTTGGAAAATCTATTAATATCAAAGGTATTTTCTTCAATGTAATCGGAGTTTTCAGAGTGAAAAAAGGAGGAGGAATGGAAAATGACCAGACTACTTTTATTCCGCTTTCCACTTTTACAAAAATGTATAATAATGGTGATAATGTCGATTTCTTTGCCATTGTAAGTAAACCTAATGCAGATGTAAATAATGTAGAAACGAAGGTGAAGCAACAGTTGAAATCAAAAAATAATGTTTCACCGGATGATACGAATGCTTTTGGAACTTTTAACCTTGGAAAAGAATTTAAAAAACTGACAGGATTTTTAACCGGAATGCAGCTTTTAACCATCATTGTAGGAACATTAACGATTCTTGCCGGTGTAATTGCCATCTCGAATATCCTTTTAATTACAGTAAAAGAAAGAACTAAAGAAATCGGAATCCGAAGAGCTTTAGGTGCAAAACCTGCAGAAGTAAGAAACCAGATTTTGCTGGAAAGTGTTGTTATTACTCTTTCGTCCGGATTGCTCGGATTTATGTCGGGAATTTTTGTCTTAATGATCTTGGATATGGCAACGCAAGGTCAGGATTCCTTCCCGTTTTACAATCCGACGGTAAATTATGGAAACGTTTTCGCAGCAATGGCGGTGATGGTAATCTTAGGATTAATTATTGGAATGATTCCGGCGCAAAGAGCAGTAAAAATCAGACCGATTGAAGCATTAAGAACAGAATAATTGATTAGGAAATTCAAGAATTTTAAAATCTCTTACTCTCTAAATATTTTAAATTTTAAGTAAAAAAATAAACTATATATGAAAAAGAAATTCACTTGGAAAAAAGCCATTTATATTGTCTTGGGGCTTTTATTTGCAGTGGCGCTGTTCTCGGGAATCGGGTATCTCGTAAAGTCCAATTCTAAAGAAAGCGAGGCTTTCCTTACCAGAAAACCAACCGTGCAGAACATGGATGATAAGGTGATGGCAACAGGGAAAATTGTTCCGAAAGAAGAAATTGAAATTAAACCAAATATTGCAGGAATCATCGACAAAATTTTAGTAGATGAAGGTGATAAAGTAACTGCAGGGCAATTGATCGCAACGGTAAGAATCGTTCCGAATATTGCTGATGTAAACAGTGCACAACAGAATGTGGATAATCAACAACTTCAGATCAGCAATGCAAAACTGAATGTTGAAAACATGCGTAAGCAATTTGAAATGCAGGAAAAGCTTTACAAACAGGGAGTTGCGTCAAAACAGGAATATTTAAATTCTCAACAACAATTATATTCTACTCAACAGACTTTAAAGAATGCAACTCAGCAATTGATCACTGCGCAAAAAACGTTACAGATCGTAAAAACAGGTTCAACTCCTGAATTGCAAGGTTTAGCGACAACTCAGATTCGTTCAAAAGCTGCGGGAACTGTTCTTGAAGTTCCTGTAAAAGTGGGAAGTCAGGTAATTGAAGCGAACTCGTTCAACGCAGGAACAACAATCTGTTCAATCGCAGACCTTAGTTCATTGATCTTCCAGGGAGAAATTGATGAAGCTCAAGCTGGGAAATTAACGCAGGGAATGGGCATGAATATCGTAATCGGTGCTCTTCAAAACAAAACTTTCCCAGGAAAACTAACGATGATTGCTCCAAAAGGAAAAGATAATAACGGAACGATTAAATTCCCGGTTGAAGGTGATGTTTACAATCCAAACAATGCTTACATCAGAGCCGGTTTTTCTGCCAACGGAGAAATTGTTTTAAACTCTCAGAAAAATGCTTTGTTATTGGATGAATCTCTTATTCAGTATGAGAAAAAGAACGGTAAAGATGTTCCGTTTGTTGAGGTAAAACAAAAAGACGGAAAGTTCAAGAAAACTTATGTGAAATTGGGAGCAAGTGACGGAATCAATGTTCAGATTTTATCAGGAATTGATAAAAATGCAGACGTAAAAGTGTGGAACCCATCCGACAAAGACAAAGAAGAATTAAAAGAAAAAGCAAAAAAATAGTAAACTAACACTATAAATTTTTAAACTGTGAATCCTGAGATATTTTCTCAGGATTTTTTTATTGAAATCATTGTCATTGCGAGGAGCGAAGCGACGAAGCAATCTCAAAAAGATACTCATCACTAATTATCTCTTAGAAACTTTTTGAACAATCCTTACAATACCCCGAAATAAAACCATTAAACGTAACAGATTGATATCCTTCTGGTAATTTCACATCAACCTCGTTCGGAAGACATTCAATTTTTCCACAGGTTAAACATTTGAAATGAAAATGATTATGTTGATGCTTTTTTTCCGAACAATTAATACAAAAAGCAAAATAAAACTTTCCGTCATCACCCAAAATTTTGTGGACAATTCCGTCTTCGCAGAAGCTGTTCAAAACTCTGTAAATCGTTGCCCGATCGACGGCTTCTCCCAATTCTTTCTGTAAAATTTCCTGACTCACCGCTGTTTTTGAGTTCTTTAAAGAATCCAGAATCAACTGTTTCGTGATGGTATTTCGTTTTGCCATATTACAAAGATAAAAATTATAATTGCGATTTAATCGCATTAGTGAAAATTTGTTTTTACATTTGCAACAACGAACAGCAACCAACAATCAAAAAAATGGAAAATAAATTTGACGTTATCATCATCGGAGGAAGTTATTCAGGATTATCTGCAGCAATGGCTTTAGGAAGATCTTTAAGAAAAGTTTTAATTATAGACAGCGGAAAACCCTGTAACAGACAGACTCCGTATTCACATAATTTTATTACTCACGACGGAAAAACACCGAAAGAAATTTCTGAGCTGGCAAAAGAACAAGTTTTGAAATATGAAACCGTAAAATTTCACAATGGAGTAGTGGTAAAAACATCAAAAAATATTAAAGGTTTTGAAGTTGAAACAGAAAGCAACGAAAAATTTTATGCTAAAAAACTGATTCTTGCTTCAGGAATTAAAGACATCATGCCAAATATTTCGGGGTTTGCCGAATGTTGGGGAATTTCTGTGATTCATTGTCCGTATTGTCATGGCTATGAAGTGAAAGGAAAAGTGACGGGAATTCTTTCTAATGGTGATATGGCTTTTGATTTTACGAAATTGGTTTTTAACTTAACAAAAGATGTAACCTTGTTCACCAACGGGAGATCAACTTTAAATGAAAGTCAAATTGAAAAATTCAATCAAAATAAAATTAAAATAGTTGAAGATGAGATCGAAGAAATTGTACACGAAAACGGGCAAATTCAGAAAGTAATTCTTAAAAACGGAAAAGAAATTCCATTAGAAGCCTTGTATGCGAAAATTCCTTTCGAACAAAATATTAATGTTGAAAATTTAGGAATTGAATTGAATGAACAAGGATTCATAAAAGTAGATATGATGCAGAAAACAAATATTGAAGGTGTTTTTGCATGTGGCGATAATGTAACGATGATGAGATCAGTTGCCAATACAGTCGCTCAGGGAAATTTTGCTGGTGCTGTTGTGAATAAAGAACTTTCGGAGGAAGAATTCTAATTTTTTTTTAAAACAATATGACTTTCCTTACAGTTTGCTGTGAGGATTTTTTTTGATAAAATTTGTCAGTAAAATTTATTATCGTAATATTGCGATATAAATAATGTGATGGGAGCAACCAAAACCGATTTTTTCACCGAACAGCAAAACCGAATTGCAACGATTGCAAAAGCTTTGGGACATCCTGCAAGAGTGGCGATTATTGAATATTTATTGAAAGTCAACGAATGTATTTGTGGAGATATAGTCAATGAACTTCCTCTTGCACAACCTACGGTTTCACAACATCTGAAAGAATTAAAAAACGCAGGATTAATCAAAGGAAATATCGAAGGAAATTCTATTTGCTATTGTATCGATGAAAAAGCATTTGAAGTTCTGAATGTATTTTTCTCTAATATAATTTCTACTGAAAAAAAACAAAATTGCTGTTAAAAATTTTTTGAAACTAATTATCGTAATATTGCGATATAACGATTTAAATATAAATAATTATGACACTTGAACAAATTAAAAAAATCCTTCCGACATTAGATAATGTGGAATTTCAATTAGAAGACGGAAAATTTGTACCTGAACATTTTCACGTAACTGAAATTGGAATGGTCACTAAAAACTTTATTGATTGCGGCGGAACTATCAGAAAAGAAGAAAAAGTAAACTTTCAGCTTTGGAATGCGGATGATTTTGAACATCGTCTAAAACCTGCAAAATTGTTGCACATTATTAATCTTTCGGAAGAAAAACTAGGAATTGGAGATTTTGAAATTGAAGTAGAATATCAAGATCATACAATTGGCAAATATAATTTGGAATTTAATGGAAAACACTTTGTCTTAAAAAATAAATTGACAGCTTGTTTGGCTGAAGATGCTTGTGGAATTTCTCCACAAAAACAAAAAGTGAATTTGAGTGAATTGTCTGGAAATAATCAAAACACATGTTCGCCGAATTCCGGATGTTGCTAAACCATGAAAAATAGATTCATCAAATACAGAAAACCATTAATTATTACAACCTCTGTTATTGTTTTGCAGTTAATTTTCGGATTTGATCCTAAATTTTGCATCATCAATATCATTTGGTTATTTGTTTAAAATATGAAAAAGAAAATATTGGTACTTTGTACCGGAAATAGTTGTAGAAGTCAGATTGCGGAAGGTTATTTAAGATATTTTGCTCAGGAAAAAGCAGAAATTTACAGTGCCGGAATTGAAACTCACGGCGTAAATCCTAAAGCTATTAAAACCATGACAGAAGACGGAATTGATATTTCTCATCATACTTCAAATAATATTGATGAATATAGAGATATCAATTTTGAATTTGTCATTACGGTTTGCGATCATGCTAAAGAAAACTGTCCATATTTTCCAACAAAAGCAGAAAGATTTCATCATAATTTTCAGGATCCCGCTAAAGTTGTTGGAACAGACGAACAAATCAATGAAGAATTTAAAAATGTTCGCGATCAGATAAAAGATTATTGTGAAAGATTTATTCAGGAAAACATCAAATAAATAAGGTTTTCGAAGTTTTATTAAAAAACCAAATCTAAAAATCATATTTCGCAATATTGAATTCTCACTGAAAATTTCGTACTTTTGGGGTGAAAAATTTCAAAAACTAAAAGTAAAATGGACATAATTTTCGACCTGATTGAAAAAGAAAGACAAAGACAAACGCATGGAATTGAGATGATTGCATCAGAAAATTTTGTTTCTGAGAATGTGATGAAAGCAATGGGAAGCGTATTGACTAACAAATATGCTGAAGGATATCCCGGAAAAAGATATTACGGAGGTTGTGAAGTAGTAGATGAGGTTGAAACTTTGGCTATCAATAGAGCTAAAGAACTTTTCGGAGTAGATTATGTAAATGTTCAGCCACATTCTGGTTCTCAGGCAAATGCGGCGATTTACTTGGCGGTTTTGAAACCGGGAGACAAAATTATGGGGATGGATCTTTCAATGGGAGGTCACCTTACTCATGGTTCTTCGGTTAACTTTTCAGGAATTCAGTATGATGTGGTTTCTTACGGAGTTCAGCAAGAGACAGGTCTTATCGATTACGATCAGATGAGAGAAGTTGCTTTGAGAGAAAGACCAAAAATGTTGATCGCTGGTTTCTCAGCATATTCAAGAGATTTGGATTATGCTAAATTCAGAGAGGTTGCAGACGAAATCGGAGCTACACTTTGGGCAGATATTGCTCACCCTGCAGGTTTGGTGGCAAAAGGTCTTTTAAATAATCCATTTGAACATTGCCACGTTGTAACAACAACGACTCACAAGACTTTGAGAGGTCCAAGAGGAGGAATGATCATGATGGGTAAAGATTTTGAAAATACTTACGGTCACAAAACGCCGAAAGGAGAAATCAAAATGATGAGCCAGGTTCTTGATGGAGCTGTTTTCCCGGGAATTCAGGGAGGTCCGTTGGAGCATGTTATTGCAGGTAAAGCAGTTGCGTTTGCAGAAGCTTTGGATGATAAGTTCTTAACGTATGCAAAACAGGTTCAGTCTAATGCTCAGGCTTTGGCAAAATCAATGATTGACAGAGGATTTGATATCGTAAGCGGAGGAACAGACAATCACTTAATGTTGGTTGATCTTAGAAATAAAAATGTAAACGGTAAAGAAACTGAAAAAGCTTTGGTTCTTGCTGATATTACTTGTAATAAAAATATGGTTCCGTTTGATGATAAGTCACCATTTACGACTTCCGGTATCAGATTGGGAACTGCAGCAATCACAACTAGAGGATTGAAAGAGAATGACATGGACACTCTTGCAGGATTTATTTCTGAGGTGGTTGACAATATCAAGAATGAAGAGGTAATTGCTTCTGTAAGAAAGAAAGTTAATGAATTAATGGAAGGTAAAGCCTTATTTAATTATTAATATTTACCCCAATTAAAAAATATAAAGAATGGGCTTTTGCTCATTCTTTTTTTATAAATATGGAAAAGAAATCTTTCACTTTTTCCGAAATAAAATTAAAACTGGTGAATTATTGCGTTTATCAGGATCGTTGTCATGCGGAAGTGGAACAGAAGATGAGGGAGTTTCTATTAATTGACGAAGCTAAAGAAGAAATTATGCTTTATCTCTTGAAGGAAAACTATTTAAATGAAGAAAGATTCACAAGAAGTTACATTCGTGGAAAATTTTATATCAAACATTGGGGAAAGGCGAAGATCAAGATTAATTTAAAACAAAAACAGATTTCGGAAAAATTAATAAATAAATGTTTTGATGAAATAGATGAAGACGATTATGAAAAAATCATCTGGAAAATCTATGAAGACTACTATTCTAAACAAAATGGCTTGAAGGAATATCAAAGAAAATCAAAAACAATAAAATATTTGATGAGCCGAGGTTTTGAATATGAGAAAATAAATGATATTTTTGGATAAATATTATTCTTAGTATTAAAGAAGATGAATTTAAAACTTTAATATAAAGATGATATCTGATGTAATAATTTAATTAAAATAAAATATAATCGAAAAATGTTTATTTCTAACAATTATGAAATAAATTTGCATTTAAAAGAAAAGAAAGTTGTGGTATAATTTTTGAAAATTGTTTGAGCCTGATGTTGGAAATAAACTGTTAATGGGAAATGACAAAACTCCTATTAAATTTATTTTTAAATTTAAACTATAGATGAAATTTTATTTTAATTTTGCATGAATGCCTTAAGGTTATTTTTTAGATAATCCGGTTTTATACCTTTTATAATATATGAACACAAATAAAGACAATGTACGATTCTCTTAGAAGAAAAATTTTCGGAGGAGATAATGTTGTCAGTCTCTCGGATGTAAGATATCTTCCCAGATGGATAATATTGGTAATCGATATTATTATTCTGGTAATATCTCTATTCATTTCCACTTACATTATTGAGAAGATCACTCAAAAAGAATTCATTTATCATGAAGATAAAAGTATTGTTTTTGTATCGATTATTCTTGCGAATACTTTATTCATGTATGTTTTCAAGACATATGCAGGAATTATAAGACATTCTACTTTTATAGATTTATTCAAGCTTCTGGTTTCTTGTTTCTGCACTATGTTTGTGGTGGGAACTATTAATATGATTTACTTTTGGATCACCGGAGGTAAATTTATTCTTACACCATATTTAGTACTTTATTTTATCATATCTTTTATGGGATTATTTCTCTTCAGATTATATGTGAAAGAATTTTTTCATATTGTAAGAGAATACCGAAGAAGCACACTCAAAAAAAGAATCCTTGTTTTGGGTATTGATGAGCAGTCTATTGCAATTGCACGGGCAATTTTAGATAACCCAAGTTTACCATATCATGTTGTAGGATTTCTTACCCAAAGAACAGACTCAAAAAGAGCTTCATTATTAGGAAAACCAATTCTTTCAAAAGACAAAATACAAAGAAATACAAAGGAAGAACTTCTGATAGATGGGGTAATTGTCGTTAAAGAAATGATGTCCAAAGACGAAATGAATTCGTGGGTGAATTTATTCTTAGAAAAGGATCTTAATATTTTCAAAGCTCCGTCTGTACAAAAATTAAGAGACAGTGATTTGGGAGGATCTATCAGAACTCTTCAGATTGAAGATTTATTGAATAGAAAGCCCATTAAGATTGAGAATGAAGAGATTAAGAGTCGACATTATAACAAGAATATTTTAGTAACCGGAGGCGCAGGTTCTATTGGAAGTGAGATTGTAAGGCAGGTTGCACAGTTTAATCCTTCTTTAATCGTAGTATTGGATCAGGCTGAAACACCTTTATATGATATTGAGCTTGAGATGAAGGATAAATTTCCTCATATCAGATTTAAATTTGTTTTGGCAGATGTTTCCAATAAGCATAGAATAGAGCCACTATTTCAGGCTTATAATTTCTCGATGGTTTATCATGCGGCTGCGTATAAACATGTTCCTTTGGTTGAAGAAAATCCACATGAAGGAATTTTAGTTAATATTTTGGGATCAAAAATTATTTCTACACTGTCTAGTAAATATAACGTGAACAGGTTTGTAATGGTCTCCACAGATAAAGCGGTAAATCCAACCAATGTGATGGGAGCTTCAAAAAGAGCTGCGGAATTATTCGTGCAGTCATTACAAAACGTAGAAGGAAACACGACTAAATTTATCACGACAAGATTTGGGAATGTTTTAGGATCAAATGGATCTGTGATTCCTCATTTTAAAAAACAGATTGAAGCAGGAGGTCCGGTGACGATTACTCATCCGGATATCGTAAGATATTTTATGACAATTCCTGAAGCTTGTGAATTGGTATTACAAGCGGGAACAATGGGACATGGTGGTGAAATTTTTGTGTTTGATATGGGAGAACCTGTGAAAATATTGGATCTTGCCAGAAGAATGATTAAGTTATCAGGTTTTGAACCTAATATTGATATAAAAATAATATATACCGGTTTAAGACCGGGAGAAAAACTTTATGAGGAATTATTAAGCGATAATTCAAAAACACTTCCGACTCATAATGATAAAATAATGATTTCAAAAGATCCAAGTATGGAATTTTTGAAGATCGAAAGTATGGCCAATTTAATTACTAAAGCGGCAATAAGAAGGGATAAAGTAGAGGTTGTAAGGATTTTGAAAACTATCGTCCCCGAATTTAAAAGTAACAACTCTATTTACGAAATACTCGATAAATAGAAAAATATAAAATGTATATTTGTACAATTTTTAAAATATGATGAAAGGTAAAATACTGGCTGTATTAATAGCATTTGTTTTAGTTTCCTGTAAAACTAATCCCAACGCACACAATGATCTGAATTACATGCAGAATATAGAAAGTGTTGCAATAGAAGCATCAGCTAAAAATTCTCAGAATACAATCCAATCAGGGGATCAGCTGATCATACTGATTACAGCTAAGGATATGGATGTAGTAAAACCGTTTAATCAAAATTATTCGTCATCAGAATTTATACAAAATAATGCACTCGCAGGAGGAAATATACCTGGTCAAGGAACTACTAATATTTCAGGTCCTTCATACATTGTAGATATAAATGGTAATATTGATTTTCCAATTCTGGGAACTCTTAATACTTCTAATAAAACTTTACTGCAGTTCAAAGAAGAGATAAGAACCAAAATGTTGGAATTTGTAACTAATCCAACTGTTAGTGCTAGATTAGCTAATTTTAAAGTTACAATTTTAGGTGAGGTAAATAGACAGGGTGATTATATTGTAGGGAATGGTCAGGCTACAATTTTAAATGCAATTGGTATGGCGGGTGATCTTACAGTATATGGTAAGAGAAATGATGTATTGGTTATAAGAACTGTAGATGGGCAAATAACACATGGGAGGGTGAATTTGCAAGATGCCAACCTTATCAACTCACCATATTATCATCTTAAGCAAGGAGATGCCATAATCGTTTCTGCAAATAATACAAAGGATATTACATCTAAACAAAATCCCAATACACCACTTATTCTATCTGCAGTATCTATAGGTGTTACAGCTATCGCGGTCGTAGTAGGTTTATTTAAGAAATAATGAAATGATGGAACAGAACAATCATGTCGCTGAAATAGAACAAACCGAATTGCATATTCGTGATATATTACAACCGTATTTGAAACGTTGGTATTGGTTTATAGGTAGTGTTATCATACTGGTAATGCTAGCTTATTTATATCTTAGAAAACAAGTTCCTGTATTTGAGGTCGCCTCTACAGTGCTTATTAAAGATTCCAAAGCTAATAATGGAGGCACTCAGGATTTTGCTGTATTGAGAGATATTTCGGGTATAGGAAAAATAGGTAGTAATGGAGTAGAAAATGAGATGGAACTATTCAAATCCAAAAAGCTCATAAGAGAAGTTGTCAGAAGTTTAGGGCTTGAATCAGATGTTTTTCAGAATGATTTAAAACATGAACTTTATGGCAAAACATCTCCTGTAAAGATAAGAATAATTCAGGAAAAAGAAACTTCAGCAAAAGTATATAGATTATTGAATTTAAATATTAATGGTGACCAATTGGAATTGGGTGGAGAGGGGATACCGACTATTCATACTACATTTAACAAAATAATTAGTTTGCCATTTGCTAATATAATGATATTGAAAAACGAGGAGTACTCGTCTAGTAATAAAATTAATAAATTATTGTTGGATATTTCTACTCTTGCAAATAAGACAGATAAATATCAGGGCGCACTTAGTGTAACTTTAATAAATAAAGATGCAACAGTGATTAAGTTAGCTATGAATTATAGTGAAACCCAAAAAGCAAAAGCTATTATCAATAAGCTGGTTCAGATATACAATGAAGATGCAATTACGGATAAAAATACAGAATTTAGTAATACCGCAAAATTTATAGATGAGCGTATAGCTCAAGTGGGAAAAGACTTAGGAGATGTTGAGGGTGAAAAACAAAAATTTAAGCAACAAAATCAGATTTCAGATATAGAAACTGAAATTAAATTAGGATTACAAACAAATGTAGAATCTAAAAGTAAAGAGCTAGAAGTTAATGCTCAATTAGAACTTACGGATGCTTTATTGGGATATGTTTCAAACCAAAATTCATATCAAACACTTCCTAGTAATGTTGGGTTGAGTAATCCTTCCGCTACAGCTAATGTCGCTACTTATAACCAATTAGTATTAGAAAGAAATAGATTACTGGAAAGTGCTACTCCTGAAAATCCATTAGTAGTGGATGTTACAAAACAGATTAACAACATTCGTGTTTCTGTAATACAAAGTTTACAAAAAAATAGAACAGGACTTCAATTGGCAAAAAATGGTTTGTCGTCTGAGCAAAATAATATTTCGGGTAAAATTGCTAAAGTTCCAGCCCAAGAAAAGCTTTTCAGAAGTATTGAAAGACAACAACAGATAAAAGAGACATTATATTTGCTTTTATTACAAAAAAGAGAAGAAACTGCAATTTCTATGGCTGTTACTGCTCCTAAGGCTAGAGTTGTTGATGAAGCATATATCGGTTTTCAAGTTGCTCCAAAATCAATGGTTATTCTTTTGTCTGGATTTGTGATAGGATTAATATTACCTGTATTAATTATTTATCTTCAACAATTACTTAATAATAAAGTAAAAACAAAACATGATCTTGAAAAACTAACACACGGAAAACCAATTATTGGAGAAATCCCAAGTATGGAAAGAGGGCAGGATGAATTGGTAAAAATGAACGATCTCTCCCCGATGGCAGAATCTTTCAGAATATTGATTACGAACATGAATTTTATGTTCCCCAAAAATATTAAGAAGGGAAGAACAGTATTCGTAACATCTACCGTGAAGGGGGAAGGAAAGACCCATATTTCTGTTAATCTGGCATTAACTATGGCAACTCCTAAAAAGAAAATAGTCATTATCGGTTCGGATATAAGGAACCCTCAGTTACAGAGATATAATACTGCTAGAAAAGGTTTGGCAGGACTTACGGAATTTCTGTATGATGATCACGTTTCCATAAAAGATATTATACATCAAAGTGCGTTTAATCCTTATTTAGATGTAATATTTTCTGGAAGTATCCCGCCAAACCCTACAGAATTGCTATCTAATGGAAGGTATGAAGACCTTCTTGCGGATTTACAAGGTACTTATGATTATATTATTATAGATACGGCACCATTGATGTTGGTTACAGATACCTTACTTATTTCTAATATGGCTGATGTTACTATTTATGTAACAAGGTCTAAACATACTGAAAAATCCTTGATTGATTTTGCTAATAAGCAGATAGAGAGCCATAAGATAAAGAATGTTGCTTTTGTACTGAATGATGTGAATAAAGAATACTTTGCTTATGGAAATAAGTATGGATATGGTTATACAGTAGATAATAAAAGCTTTTTTGATAAAATAAAAGGCATTTTTAAAAACAAATGATGAATACACTGGAAAATTATAAAATTGCAGTAATCGGACAAGGTTATGTTGGACTTCCGTTAGCATTGGAGTTTTCAAAACACTTACCTGTTTATGGTTTTGATATTAATGAAAAAAGAATAGAAGAACTTAAAAACGGTGAAGATCATACACTAGAAGCTGATTCTGTAGAAATAAAAGAACGTTTACAAAACGTTTCTGAAAGTAATTTTAAAAAAGGATATATACCTTCTTGTTCCCTGGAAGAAATCGCAAATGCAAACGTATATATTGTAACGGTTCCAACGCCGATAGACAGATTTAATGCTCCGGATCTTACTTTATTAATTAAAGCAAGCAAAATGCTTGGAGAAATTCTCAAAAAAGATGACATAGTTATCTATGAATCTACTGTTTATCCAGGCTGTACAGAAGAAGAATGTATCCCTGTATTGGAAAAAGAATCAGGATTAAAACTGAACGAAGATTTCTATGTAGGATACTCTCCGGAAAGAATAGTTCCGGGTGATAAGGTAAATACACTTGTTACAATAAAGAAAGTGACTTCTGGTTCTACACCTGAAATTGCAGAAAATATAGATCAGTTATATAAATTGATCATAAAAGCAGGGACTCACAAAGCACCAAGCTTAAAAGTTGCTGAAGCTTCAAAAGCTATTGAAAATGCGCAAAGAGACGTTAATATTTCTTTTGTAAATGAACTGGCTTTAATATTTGACAGAGTGGGTATAGATACTCATGATGTTTTAGAAGCGGCGGGTACAAAATTCAATTTTTTAAAATATCGTCCCGGTTTAGTTGGCGGACACTGTATTTCTGTTGATCCTTATTATTTGGCTCATAAAGCAGTACAATTAGGATATCATCCTCAAGTCATTTTAAGCGGACGAAGAGTGAATGATATGATGCCGGAATTTATTGCAGGCAAAGTAGTAAAGTTGATGATCCAGAAAGGAATTCAGATTAAAAATGCCAATGCTTTGATTCTTGGAGTTACTTTTAAGGAAAATTGTCCGGATATCAGAAACACAAAAGTGGTGGATATCTACACAGAACTTCAGCAGTATGGACTAAATGTAGATGTTTACGATCCTTGGGCAGATAAAGAAGAAGTAAAAGCCGAATACAATTTGGAAACTCTTGAAAATTTAGTAACAGACAAAAAATATGAAGTTGTTATTTTGGCGGTTTCTCATAAAGAATTCAAAGAGCTGGATATTGCATCTTTAAAAAACGACGAATCGGTATTATTTGATGTTAAAGCATTTTTAGATAGAGATACCGTGGATGCAAGATTGTAATCTGCAAAAATAATATGCTACTATTGTAGGTTTTTATAAAATTTGCTGAAGTTGTACATATTTCAATTGAATTTTAAATATATCTAGAAGATACCAATGCTTGAAAGGAAAAAATTAGTCAGAAATGTAGCCTCTTTGGGAATTATACAAATTGTAAATTATGTATTTCCATTGATTACCGTGCCATATGTTTCTAGAATTATTGGTCCCGACGGATATGGTATCGTTAATTATGCAGCTGCATTTATCGGATATTTTACGCTTTTAATAGCATATGGTTTTGATCTTACTGCTACAAGAAGGATTTCACAGAATTCGGAAGATAAAGAATACATTAATACTATAGTTTCAGAAGTCTTTACATCAAGGATCATTTTATATTTAATTTCATGTATACTTTTTATAGTTTCGATTTATTTTTTTAAACCTATCCAGAAAGATATTTTTATAGCCGTTATATTATTTATTGGATGCATATCTACAGTAATATCACCACAATATATTTTTCAAGGACTTCAGGAACTAGAGATCTTCGCAAAACTGAATTTTGTAAAAGGTATTATTAATACAGTATTGGTATTTGTCTTAATAAAACAAAGTTCAGATTATTTTTGGATACCCCTTCTATCGACAGTTTTTTTAATTCTTATTAATATATTTCTTTTTATATATGCTGCAAAAAAATTTAATGTAAAATATAGATTAGTTTCTTTTAAAAAAGCTTTTGAACTGATTATAAATGAAAGAATGATTTTCTTCTCTACTGTAGTTATCAGTTTATATACCTCTACTAATACAGTTGTTCTGGGATTTTTTGCAGATAATAAAGAAGTTGGTTATTATACAACTAGCCAAGGTTTTCTGAATATCGTTAATCTGATGCTTACAATTCCTCTTTCAACAGCTCTTTATCCTTTCATTGGTAAAGGTTTTTCTATATCGAGAGAACATGGGATAAATCTGATCAAAAAAATACTACCCATTGTTTTTTATTTAACTTTTTTTGCTTCGGTAGCTCTATTAATATTTGCACCGTTTTTAATTAAGCTTATTTATGGGCATAAATTTGATAATTCCATAGTTGTTTTAAAAATTATATCATTCATCCCTCTTATTGTTGGAATGTCTAATGTTTTTGGGATTCAGTTAATGTTAAATTTAGGTTTGGATAAAGTGTTTTTCAGAACCACTTTTATCGCTAGTGTTATTGGATTTATTCTTAACATTGTAATGAGTAAATATTGGGGATATATTGGAACTGCATGGAATTGTGTAATTATTGAATGCTTTGTAGTAATATTGATGTATTTTGCTTTAAAAAGAGAAAAGATCGAAATTTTTGAAGCTAATTATTTTAAGCCGAAACAAATTATTTTGACACTAAAAAATAGAAAAGAATAATAAATGAAAAAATATCTAATAATAGGATCAGGATTTTCCGGAGCTGTAATTGCAGAGCAGTTGAGCAAGAATCCAGAAAACCATATCACAGTTGTAGACGACAGAAATCATATCGGAGGAAATTGCTATACCGAAAGAGATCCGGAAACCAATGTGATGGTTCATAAATATGGACCTCATATTTTCAATACGGATAATAAAGAGGTTTGGGATTATATTCAGAATTTTTGTGAGATGGTTCCTTTTGTAAACCGTGTAAAATCTGTTTATAAAGGAAATGTGTATTCTATGCCTATTAATTTACATACAATTAATCAGTTTTTTAATAAAACGATGAAGCCTGAAGAGGCAAAAGTTTTCATAGAATCTATTGCTAAAAAAGATATTGAGGAGCCTCAGAATTTTGAAGAACAGGCTATGAAATTCATCGGGGAAGATCTTTATAAAGCTTTCTTTTATGGCTATACCAAAAAGCAATGGGGTTGTGAACCTACAGAATTGCCTGCAAGTATTTTAAAAAGATTGCCTGTAAGATTTAATTATAACGATAATTATTACGCAAATCCATATCAGGGAATTCCAAGAGACGGTTATACTGCAATTTTTGAAAAAATGCTTGATGCTTCGAATATTGAAGTAAAATTAAATACAAAATTTGATTCTTCATGGGATTTGTCGGAATATGATCATGTTTTTTATTCTGGACCGATAGATGCTTTTTTTGATTACAAATATGGAAGGCTGTCTTACAGAACCGTATATTTCGAAAAGTCGGTTACGGAAGGGGATTATCAGGGAAATCCCGTAATCAATTATGCAGATCCTGAAGTTCCGTATACAAGAGTGCATGAACATAAGCATTTCACTCCTTGGGAGCAGCATGATAAAACAGCATATTTTACAGAATTCAGTAAAGAAACTGAGGAAAATGATATTCCTTATTATCCAAAAAGATTAAAAGATGATATGGAAAAGCTTTCTTTATATGAAGACGAAGTAAAAAAAATGGATAAAATTTCTTTTGTAGGCAGATTAGCAACTTACAGATATATGGATATGCATCATGTGATAGGTGAAGCATTGGAATTAATAAAAAAAATATAATAATGAAAGTTCTTCAAATTTGTACCGGTTTTGATATTTCTTTTCATGGAGGAATAACAAATTATGTAAGGAATATTTCCAGTACAATGGCGGAAAACGGGCATGATGTCACCGTACTTTACTCAAAGGATAATAATGAGGAAAAAAATTACAATTTTAAAACACTCAATATTAATCCTATACTTAGACCTTTTCATCTGAGCAGTGTTATCAGCAATAGTGATATCGATTTATTAGAAAAAATAGTAAAAGATATTTCACCGGATATTATTCATGTACATATGATGATTGATTTACCGGTGAAAGTTTTGGAAGTTTTCAAAAAATATGCTAAAGTTGTTATATCTCTGCATGATTATTCTTACTTATGCAACAGAATCATCCTTTTGGATGGAGAAGGGAAACTATGTACAAATAGTAATGAAAACAGTAAGTGTAATTCTTGCATTTCATACGAAGAAACAATAGATAACCGATATATTTCTAAAGGAGTAAGAGAAGGATTAAAACTTTTGAAAATAAAAAGATTAGGAAATTCCAGTGGTCATCATGAGCGATTTTTAGAAGGACAAAAATTATTTAAAAATGTAGATTCTTTAATTGCGGTTTCCAGCAGGGTAAAAGAAATTTATCAGGAAAACGGATATGATAATGATTTATTTATTGTTAATCATATCGGAAATTATACCGCAGATGAAAGTTTTAGAAGTAATTTTACAGGAAGAGTAAAAAAAGATCCTTCCCAAAAATTAAAATTAGGCTTTATCGGAAATTTACATTTTCACAAAGGAGCCAATCTGTTTCTGAAATTAGTGGAAAACAGTGATCACGAATTTCATATTTATGGTGGGATAGATCCTACTGTGTTAGAAAAAATACAGTCAATGCCACATGTGTTTTACCATGGAAGATATCAACATAGTGATTTGGTTGATATTTTAAAGCAAATTGATTTGGGATTGGTATTATCAATCTGGGAAGACAATGCACCACAAGTTGTTTTTGAATTTTTGAACGCCGGAGTTCCTGTTATCGGAACGAAAATGGGCGGAATACCAGATTTCGTTAATGAAAATAATGGATTTCTTTTTGAAATCGACGAAGTCGGTATTGAATCTGTTCTAAAGTTGATGAATTCAGAAGAAATTTATAATTTATATAATAAAGTAATTAATACAATAAACGGAACGAAAACAGCTTCACAGCATATGGATGAGCTGATGAAAATTTATAATCAGATTTTATGATCAGGTTTTTAAAACTTTTAAATTTAATTCGCTCTAAAATAATCATGTTATTTAGACAATATCTTCAGATTATAGACTGGAGAATGTCTAATCAGCACAATACTACTACTTTAGGAAAACATTTTTCGGGTATAGAAAAAGTAAAAGTAGGGAAATATTCTTATGGTCAGCTCAATATTGAAGCCTATGATCATAAAGATGAAAAATTAATAATAGGAAATTTTGTAAGTATTGCCTCTAATGTTCGTTTTATTTTAGGAGGAAATCATCAAATTAATACTTTTTCTACATTTCCTTTAAAATCAGTTTTTATAGGGCATAGTCCTCAAGATGATTCGACAACAAAAGGTGCGATAGCAGTTGAAGATGAAGTATGGATTGGTGCAAATTCCATTATCATGTCGGGTATAACATTAGGTAAAGGATCCATAATAGCGACAGGAAGTGTAGTCACAAAAGACGTGGAACCATTTTCAATTGTCGGAGGAAATCCTGCTAAATTTATTAAATGGAGAATTCCCGAAGAATTGATTGAAGAAAGAAAAAAGATCAATCTAATTGATTTTGATATAGAATTAATTAAAAAAGAGAACAATATATTTTACAAAACACTGGATAAAGATATTTTAGATTCCATAAAAAAATTAAAGATCAAGTAATGCGGGTTTCCATTATCATCGTCAATTATAATACAAAAGTTATCACAAATAACTGCATAGATTCTATTATCTCGAAAACTCAGGATATAGAATATGAAATTATTCTGGTTGATAATGGATCTACAGACGGTTCCAAAGAACATTTTCAACAAAGGAAAGATATAAAATATATCTATTCAGAAGAAAATCTAGGTTTTGGTAAAGCTAATAATTTAGGTAATAAATATGCTTCCGGAGAATTTTTATTTATACTCAATTCTGACACGATTTTAATTGAAAATTCAATAAAAATTTTAAAAAATTTCTTTGAAAATAATGAAAATCAATTAAATATAGGAGTTTTGGGGGCTGTTTTATGTGATGAAAATTTAAATATGATTAATACTGCAGGTTCATTTCCTCAGATAAAATTTTATATTTCAGATTATTTGAATTTATTTTTTAAAACAAAATATAAAACCTACGAGAAAATCCATTTTGACGATATCACAAAAGTAGATATGGTGAGTGGAGCAGACATGTTTTTAAGAAAGGAATTATTTGATGAAGTACAGGGATTTGACGAAAAATTTTTTCTGTATTTTGAAGAAACCGACCTGCAGAAAAGGATCGCCAACTTATCCAAAATAAATTATATTACCAACCAGACAAACATTATTCATCTGGAAGGTGCAAGCTCCAAAGTAAATAATTGGAAAAGAAAGATTATACAGGACAGTCAGACACTATATTTCAGAAAAAATGATAGTCAAAATTTTTGGAAATATGCTTTTTTTGAGGTACTGTGCAGTCCTGTAAGATTTTTGAACTCAAATTATACTTTTAAGGAAAATATCAGTTTCTTTAAGAATAATATAAATAAGCTTTTATGAATATAGCCATTATAGGAAGTAAGGATTTTGACAGCCTTGAGTATCATATTCAGGATTCTCTAAGGTTTCTTGGGCATAATGTATTTCACATTGATGTAAAAGATGTTATTAAAATACCCTATAAATATAATTATTGGGCGACAAAATTTTTCCCTAAATATGATGAGCATGTATTTACTAAAATTGCAGACCGTATCATCGATCAAAAACCGGATCTGGTAATTGGAGTATATCGTTTTATTCACCCAAGCTGTATTAAGAAAATCAAAAAAGAGCTGAAAAATATAAAAGTGATCCACATCAATCCGGATGCGTTAACGACTTTTGAATATCAACAGATATTTGTTTCAGACTATGATGCTTATTTTACCAAAGATCCTTATATCGTTGATTTTATGAAGGGTAAAATGAATCTTAATGCACATTATCTTCCTGAAGCTTTTAATCAGAGAGTACACAAACCAACAGATAAAGACAGGGCAATACTGGAAAAAGAAACTGATATAGATGTTGTTACCTTCGGTACAATGTATCCTTATCGCGCCAATATGGTGAAAAATCTGGTTGATAACGGCATAAATGTGAAATTATTTGGAGTTCCGGACAGAAGATTCCCGCAAAAGGCAGTGGAAAATAATTTCACTAATGAATTTATAACGGGCGACAGAAAATCGGAAGTTTTATCGGGTTCAAAAATAGTATTTAATAATTTTCATTATGCAGAAATAGAGTCTGTAAATGTAAAATTTTTTGAAATTGCAGGAATTGGAGGCTTCCAGATTTGTGATTACAAACCGATTATTAAGGAATATTCTGTTATCGATCCGGAAAAATTTACCTACAAAAATATAAGTGAGGCTATAGAAAAAATACGATATTATATTGATAAGCCTGAAGAAAGGTATGCAATTTGCGAACAGCAGAGAGCTCATTTTTTAGAACATCATACCTACGAGAGAAGAATGCAAACAATGTTAGAAGTAATCAACTAATATGGAGATTTATTTTTTTACAATATTTTTCTTAATATTTTTTTCTGCTGTAGAAATAAATCTTAAAGACGTTAAAGGTTCAGGTGTTATTCTGAATACTTTAAAGTTTTTGAGTTTTGTAATGCTGGTTATGCAAATGGGTCTTAGATGGGAAACCGGAACTGACTGGATTCCTTATCTCAACCATTACGAAAATTTCAGAAATGAACAGAGATGGATAGGTTATAATAATCAACTGGAACTTGGATATGATTTTTTCGCCCATTTTTTTTATAAATATGTTTATGGATATTCAATATTTCTTTTTACAAATGCATTGATTTTTTACTTGTTGATTTTTAAAGCTTTAGATTTTTTTTCTAAATATTTCTTTATCACTTTACTTGTATTTTATTGTCTATTTATGGGTAATCTTGGAACTAATAGGCAATTGTTGGCACTAGGTTTAGGATTATATGCATTAACATTTTTATACAAAAAGCAATATATCTATTATTTTCTACTAATATTTATAGGATATTTCTTTCATGCAACATCTTTGATATTTATCTTTTTCTTTTTCATTAATCGTGAATTTAAAGGATATTTACTTCTAACGCTAGTATTAGCTTCAATTGCAATAGGTTATTCATCTATTCCGATATATATATTTGGATTTGCGGGCGGTATTAGTCAGGATGTAAGTAAAAAAGCTGAAATGTATGTAAAGGCTGCTGAAAATGAAACTGCAGTATTGTCCATATTTGGTCTTTTAAAAAGATTACTCTTTTTATTTTTATTTTATATTACAAGAGATAAATTACAGGAAAAAATACCTCAGTATAATTTTATATTTAATGGATATTTTCTTGGAATACTTTTTTATTTTATTTTCAGTAGGTCTTTGTTGGTAATGATTAGTAGGGGAAGTTTATATTTTAATGCAATGGAACCTATTTTAATAGGGTTTATTCTTTTATTAGTGGAAGATAGGAAAAAAAGAATGATATTATTAATTCCATTAGTTATTATTGCATTAATAGATTTTAATCAATCAATAGGAGCTTATAAAGATCTTTTTGATCCGTATAAAGGAATATTTTATAATGTAAATTATCGTAGATTTATTTATTAATGATAAGTAATATTATTATAAAACTAATTTTTTTAAACCATAAGTAAAGTAACAAATGATACTATTATTTGTATTCCTTTTGCTAAACCTTGCTTTTGTTAGTAACAAATTATTATTTACAAATAGAACAATAATTTTCATTATAGGTTTAGTATGTTGGTGGTTTTTAGAAAGCTTCAGATGGGAAAGTGGAACGGATTTTTATAATTATTATAATAATTTTAATGGACTTCAAATAGACCATATTCGAACAGATAGATTTGAATTGGGATATAATCTTTTAGTATTATTTTGCAGAGATTATTTACATTTTACATTTTACATTTTTAATTCGGTGTATTACGGTATAATATTTTTATTATATTTCTTTTCAGTAAAAAAAGTCATACAAGAACCCATATTGTTCTTATTTATCTTTTTTTGTTTTATTGTTGGATTGATGGGGAGTACAAGACAATTAATGGCTATATCTATTATGTTTTTTGCAACTATATATTTTTTGGAAAAGAAAAAATTGTGGTTTATTGTATGTATTGTATTAGCTGCTTTTTTTCATAGAACTATTATAGTCTGTTTAATCTTTATATTGTTCACTCACAATATCAGATATAAATACTGGCTTTACCTAATTATATTTGCTGGAATAGCACAAATTAGTGGATTGAACTCATTTATTATTGGAAAAACAATTTTAATTTTGCCTGAATCATTTTCTCAAAGATTTTCTAGTTATTTGTCTATGTTAGGAAATGAAAGCATAAATTTAAAAACCTATTCTTGTGGAATTTTTAGACGAGTTTTGCCAATAGTTTTATTATTTATATATAAGGACAAGTTGAATAAATTTGTAGAAAATAATATACTACAATATATCTTGAATATATTGTTTTTCTCGCTCTTTGCTTATATTATACTATCTTTTAATTTCACATTTATTATATCTAGAATTAGCATTTATTTTAATATTTTTGAAGCATTATTTTATGGATGGCTTATATCCATGTTCATTAAAGAAAAAAAATATATTTATGTTTTTGGACTGGTTTTATTTTTCCTGTTGTTAGGAGCCAAATATATTATGAGTTATCCACAATTATTTATACCATATAAAACCATATTTTTTACTCTATAATTATGAATATCCATTTTTTTGAAAGAAATCCGGCAGAATACCAAATAAGTATAGAAAAACTTTTTTCAGTTATAAAGGAAGAATTGGATAGGAAAAAAATTTTACATAAAACATTTATCAATCCTTATTCTCTTTCAAAAATTTTTAAAGCACTTGGATATTTTAAAAAAAATCAAGGAGAGATCAATCATATTACTGGGGATATACATTGGGTTTCATTAGTATTAGATCCCAAAAAAACATTATTAACTGTTCATGATCTTTCAGGTTTATATCAATATACAGGAATAAAAAAAATTATATATTATTTGTTTTGGGTGTATTTGCCTTTAAAAAAACTAAAATATATTACCGTAATTTCTGAAAAAACTAAACATGAAATTATTAAATTATTGCCTTCTATTGCACATAAAATTCACGTAATTCCTAATTGTATTACTATTGATGTTTTGCCTTTAAATTTCAAGGAAAATTTGAATGATACGAGAATTCTTATTGTAGGAACCAGATCAAATAAAAATATTGAAAGAGTTTTACAGGCTTGTAAATGTCTTGATGTTAGTATTTCTATTGTAGGAAAATTAGATCAAAACCAATTATCTATTTTAGAAAAAAATAATCAGCACTATACAAATTATATTAATATTTCTGATAATGAGCTGAAAAAATTATATGATGAAAATGATATATTATGTTTTCCTTCGACATATGAAGGATTTGGTTTACCAATATTAGAAGCACAAGCGCGAAATTGTATTGTAATTACTTCTGATCTTTCACCAATGAATAACGTTGCAGGAGATGGTGCATTTCTTGTGGATCCATATAGAACCGAAGATATTCGAAATTCAATAATAAAAATTATGTCCGATAATAATTTGAGAAAACAATTAATCTCAAAAGGGCATGAAAATGTAAAAAAATATACTCCTGAATTAGTAGTACAACAATACATCGAATTATATCAAAAAATGCTGGCAGAAAAATGATTCTTATTGATGCAATATATATAAATAACAGTGGTGGGAAAGTTCTCTTGGACTATCTGATTACCGAATTGGAAAAAACCGATAAGGAGATTTTTTATCTTTTGGATATAAGGATAAAAAACGAAGGATTAACAATAAAACCGACTAACAAGCTAGTTTATCTTCAATCTTCATTGTTGAAGAGACGAAGTTTTTATAAAGAAAATAAAGATAATTTTTCCAGCATATTATGTTTCGGGAATTTACCTCCCAATATCAGAACATCTGCCAAAGTTTATACTTACTTTCATCAGTTACTTTTTCTTGATCTGCCAAAAGAAATGTCTTTTATTAATAAAAAAATATACTATATCAAAACCCGTATTTTGAATAATTTGAAAAAAAATACCGATTATTGGATAGTTCAGACTGACTTGGTTAAAGAGAAACTTTCAAGAAAATATAAAATTTCTGAAAATAGCATTTTAACATTGCCGTTTTATCCTCCATTTGATTCATATATTGATGTGCCAAAAAAAGAACATCAATATATTTATGTAAGCAATGTAACGGTACACAAAAATCATGGAAGATTAATTGAAGGATTTATAAAGTTTTATAATTTACATAAAAAAGGTAAACTTATTTTGACAATTCCTTCTGAAGCAACAGAGATATTAAATATAATTAATGCTAAACAAAAAGAAGGATATCCCATTGAAAACATAGGTTTTGTTGAAAGAGAAAATTTGCAAAAGCTATACGCAGAATCAGAATATCATATCTTCCCATCACTTACAGAAAGCTTTGGATTAGGAATTGTGGAAGCTATAGAAAACAATTGTAAGATTATTGCTTCAGATTTACCGTATACTTATGCAGTGTGCAAACCCAGTCTTGTATTCGACCCTTTAGATATTAATTCTATAACTGATGCATTATCATTATCTTTGCAAAAAAATGCAAACAGTTCAGAATCAAAAGTTGATAATGAAATTAATAATTTAATTTCGCATCTATCTTAAAAATATAAATAATGGAAATAAAAAATAAAACTCTCCTTATTACAGGTGGAACAGGTTCATTCGGAACAGCTGTTTTAAGAAAATTCATCAATACAGATCATTTCAAAGAAATTCGCATCTTTTCCCGTGACGAGAAAAAGCAGGATGATATGAGAAATCAATTTAAAAGTGAAAAATTGAAATTCTATATCGGAGATGTAAGAGATTATAAAAGTATTGAACCTGCAATGAGAGGAGTAGATTATGTATTTCATGCAGCGGCATTAAAGCAAGTGCCTTCATGCGAATTTTTTCCTATGCAAGCTGTCAAAACTAATGTTGAAGGGACACAAAACGTAATCGACGCAGCTGCTGCAAATAATGTAAAAAAAGTAATTTGTTTAAGTACCGATAAAGCTGCGTATCCTATCAATGCAATGGGAATTTCTAAGGCTATGATGGAAAAAGTAGCTGTAGCTGCATCCAGAAATCTTGAAAATACAGTAGTTTGTCTTACAAGATACGGAAATGTAATGGCATCAAGGGGATCAGTAATTCCATTGTTTGTAAAACAAATAAAAAGTGGTGAAGAAATGACAATTACAGATCCTAATATGACAAGGTTTTTAATGTCTTTGGAAGAAGCTGTAGATTTAGTCTTATTTGCATTTGAACACGGAAATGCAGGCGATTTATTTGTAAATAAAGCTCCGGCAGGAACAATAGGAGATTTGGCACAAGCTTTAAAAGAAATGTTAAAAGCAGATAATCCAATAAAAGTTATCGGAACAAGACACGGTGAAAAACTCTATGAAACTCTTTGTACACGCGAAGAAATGATAAAAGCCGAAGATATGGGAGATTTTTATAGAATTCCTGCAGATAATAGAGATTTAAATTATGCTCAATATTTTTCTAAAGGAGAAGAGAAAGTTTCGAAAATAGAAGATTATCATTCGCACAATACAAAACAAGAAGATGTTGAAGGCATGAAAAAATTGCTTCTAAAACTTCCCTTGATAAGAAAAGAAGTTTTAGGAGAAGATCTAATGCAATATCCAGACTAGTATTTTATGGATCTGCCAGAAATTATTGAAGGGAGAAAACATTCTGATGAAAGAGGAAAACTATCTTTTAATAATAATTTTAATGCTTCTGCAATCAAAAGAATTTATACTATTGAAAACAATGAGATAGATTTTGTTCGTGGTTGGACAGGTCATAAGATTGAACAACGTTGGTTTTCTGCTGTTCAGGGAAGTTTTATTATCAGATTAATTAAGATTAACGATTGGGAGAATCCTTTAAATATTTTTGAAATATTAGAATTTAAACTTGTTTCTGATAAGCTGGATATTCTTCATATGCCGAAAGGTTATGTAAGTGCAATTCAGGCAAAAGAAGAAAACTCGAAACTTTTGGTAATGGTAGATCATGCTTTAGGGGAAATAAATGATGAATATCGTTTTCCTCAGGATTACTTTAAAAAAATATAATAATGAAAAAAATTGGAATTACCGGGCAAAACGGTTTTGTTGGCTCTCATTTATATAATACACTAAGTTTACAGCCAGAAAAATTTGAAAGAATATCTTTTGAAAAAGATTTTTTTGAATCTTCTGAAAAACTTGATGACTTTGTTAAACAATGTGATGTTATAGTTCATCTTGCAGCAATGAATCGTCATTCTGATCAGGAGGTGATTTTCAATAATAATATTGAACTGGTAAAAAAACTGACGGATTCTTTAGAAAGAACAAAATCAAAAGCACATATTCTTTTCTCATCTTCGTCTCAGGAGGAAAAAGATAATTTATACGGAAAATCCAAAAAAGAAGGAAGAGAATTATTTGCAGATTGGGCAAAAAAAAATGGAGGAACATTTACAGGAATGGTTATTCCTAATGTTTTCGGTCCGTTTGGAAAGCCGAATTACAACTCCTTTATCGCAACATTCTGTCATAAGCTTACCCATGGCGAAAATCCTGTTATCGATAATGATGGTGAAGTAAAGCTGATCTATGTCGGAGAACTTGTTCAGGAAATCATTAATCAGATTGATATTGCTGAAACGAATGAGCTGTATGAAGTTCCTCACACTTCTGTAAATAAAGTTTCGGAAGTATTAACAAAGCTTGAAAATTATAAAAAATTATATTTTGACAATGGTGAAATTCCTGTTTTGGAAAGTAAATTTGATCTGAATCTTTTCAATACATTCCGTTGTTATTTTGATATTAAAAATCATTATCCTGTAAAGTTTACACAACATACAGATCCAAGAGGTGCATTTGTAGAGGTTATTCGTTTAGGAATTGGCGGACAATGTTCTTTTTCAACAACGGTTCCCGGAATTACAAGAGGAAATCACTTCCATACAAGAAAGATCGAAAGATTTGCTGTTATAAAAGGTAAAGCGCTTATACAATTAAGAAAAATAGATACAGATGAAGTTTTAGACTTTTATCTGGATGGGAACGAACCTGCTTATGTAGATATGCCGATTTGGTATACGCATAATATTAAAAACATTGATGAAGAAGAATTATATACAATTTTCTGGATCAATGAGCCTTTTAATCCTGAAGATTCGGATACTTATTTTGTAGAGATATGAAAAAACTATTCTTTTGTCTGATCTTTATGATTTTTTCTACTCATAATGCTCAGAATTTATCAAATAATTTTTTATCCATTAAAAAATTTGGAAGCATTGGTGACGGTAAGACTTCAGATTCTGATAATCTTCAGAAAACAATTGATTTTGCCGAGAAGAATTCTATAAAAACAATTGTAATTCCAGACGGAAAGTATTTGTTGGATAAACCATTGGTTTTTAGAAAAGGAGGAATTCAACTGGTAGGAACCGGTGCGTTACTAAGAGAAGAAGGATGGGCAAAACAGAATAAAAATTTTGCTAATGATGAACCTTTCATTGGATGTACTTTAATAATTCCTAAAAATTCAGCAGGAATAATTTTTGAAAAAACGGTAGCAGATCCTGTAAGGATTTCAAATATCCAGTTTCTTGCAAAAGACGGCAGAACTCAGGGAAATACAATCGGCATAAAATTTCAGTCGGAATTTACAGGTCCTACATGGCCATTTATTGTAGAAAGATGTAATTTCAGAGGATTTAATTACGCTGTGAAATTCGAATCTGCAAACCAATATAATGTTGCCTTTGTGCAATTTCTCCAAAATGCTTTTTCTCAGAATGATGAATGCGTTTATTTTTCAGATTTACAAGATGGCAAAGTTTCACCGGCAGGGGGAAGAAATTTAACATGGGGATTTACTTTTCAGAATAATTCCTGTCACGATAATTCCAGAGTTATACGAGGCGGATTTTCCAAAGATCCTGTAAATATCATTAATAATAATATGGAAGGCAATATTCCATATGCAAATGGGAATAAACCTTCTAATATTGTTGATATTGAAATAAGTCATTGCACAGTTAATTTTGAAGGAAATCATTTTGAAAGTGTTATTTCAGACTGCGTTTCGGTATCCTCCGCTTTCATTAAAAGTGACGGAACTTATTCGGAATATTCCGGCAAAACCACAGGAAGCGAAAAAAACAAAATTTTTATAAAAGGCAATAATTTTGACGGAATAAAAGATTATAAACCTTACATTATTAAGTCAATGATGATTTATAATTATGATCCTTATAATTTGTATATAGATGAATGTGATGTAAGACAAAATGATTCCAATATTTTAAATCAGTTTTTATCAGACAGAGCTATTTTATACGGTACAACATTAAAAACACCGACAGGGAAATACGAAAGTTCTTATAAAGTACTTAAAGACTTTAGTGGAATAAAATCTGTTAAAGCAAAGACATCAGGAAGCGTCAATATTCTTAATCCTTATCCAAAACTAAATTTTGTAAGGGTTAATAAATCATCAGGACTATTTGGAAATACTTCCGAAACAATAGATACTAATGCAAATGATAAAATTGCAGGAGTTTCATTTATAGTAAATAATCCTAAAGTATCAGATTTTTTGGGAGTAATTATTTTCGAAATTTCGGAGGATAACGGACAGACTTATAAACAAGCATATATGTCTGGAACTTATGGTACAAATATAGGTTTTACTACTATTACTGCATTTATCCCTACAAATGGTAAAAAACTAAAAATTAAAGCTTCGCTTGCTACAGATGTTTTGGGAGATACTGATATCTTTGTGGCAGATAATTTTACATTATTCACTATAAAATCATCATTACAGGTTCCTGCAATTCCTGTATTTGAAATCAAATAAATTATGAAAAAATTAAAAGTAATGACGGTAGTGGGAACACGACCGGAAATCATTAGACTATCAAGAGTATTATCAGCTTTGGATGCTTCTGAAGCTGTTGAACATATCATCGTTCATACAGGACAAAATTATGATTATGAACTTAATCAGATTTTCTTTGAAGATTTAGGACTTCGTAAACCAGATCATTTCTTAGAAGCTGCAGGAAAAACAGCAACAGAAACTGTTGGAAATATTTTAATTAAAATAGATCCTCTTTTGGAAGAATTACAACCCGATGCATTTTTAGTGTTGGGAGATACCAATTCGTGTCTTTGTGCAATTCCTGCAAAGAAAAGACAGATTCCGATTTTCCACATGGAAGCGGGAAACAGATGTTTTGATCAGAGAGTTCCAGAGGAAACGAACAGAAAAATTGTTGATCATACATCAGATATTAATTTGACGTATTCTGATATTGCAAGAGAATATCTATTAAGAGAAGGACTTCCTGCAGACAGAATTATCAAAACAGGTTCTCCAATGTTTGAGGTTCTTAATCACTATCTTCCTCAGATTGAAAGTTCAGATGTTTTGAGCCGTCTTAATTTGGAAGAAGGGAAATATTTTGTAGTGTCATCTCACAGAGAAGAAAATATTAATTCTGAAAAAAATTTTAATGGATTAATTGAAAGTCTTAATGCCATTGCCGAAAAGTTTGGTTTTCCAATCATAGTTTCAACACACCCAAGAACAAGAAATATGATTGATAAAAAGAATGTGACTGTAAGACCTGAAATACAATTCCTGAAACCATTGGGTTTTCATGATTATAATGCTTTGCAAATGAGAAGTTATGCTGTGTTATCAGATTCAGGAACAATTTCTGAAGAATCGTCTATATTAAATTTTAGAGCATTAAACATTAGAGATGCTCATGAAAGACCGGAAGCAATGGAGGAGGCGTCTGTAATGATGGTTGGTTTATCACCTGAAAGAATTTTACAGGGATTAGTCCAGCTTCAGCAACAAAAAATTGGAAAAGAAAGAAACTATAGAACAGTTTCGGATTACTCTATGCCAAATGTTTCTGAAAAAATGGTAAGAATTATTCTAAGTTATACAGATTATATTAATAGAGTTGTCTGGAGTAAAAGATAAATGATGAATATACTGTTTCTTACTTTAGTAAAAATAGATACATTAAACCAACGTGGGTTATATCATGATTTGATGCGTGAATTTTCTAGTCACGGTTATCATCTTTATATTGTATCACCCTCAGAAAGACGTGAAAATCAAAAAACAAGCATAAAAACTGAAGGTAATACAAAGTTTCTGAATGTAAGAACGTTAAATATCCAAAAAACCAATTTTATTGAAAAAGGAATTTCCACATTATCAATAGAAAAGCTGTTTTTAAGAGCTGTAAAAAAATATTTCTCTGATGTAAAATTTGATTTGATAATCTATTCTACACCTCCAATTACTTTTACAAACCTTATTAAGTTTATTAAAAATAGAGACAATGCAAAAACCTATTTGCTATTGAAGGATATTTTTCCGCAAAATGCAGTAGACATGAAACTTATTTCTAAAAAAGGTGTTTTATACAAATATTTCAGAAACAAAGAAAAGGAATTATACAATATTTCTGATAAAATTGGATGTATGTCTAAAGCAAATGTTGATTTTGTCTTACAACACAATTCTTTTATTCCAAAAAACAAAATTGAGATTAATGCTAATTCGATAGAAGTACAGGACTTTAAGGAATTATCAGATTTAGAAAGAAATAGTATTAAAGCAAAATATAATATTCCCTTAGATAAAAAAATCTATATATACGGAGGGAATTTAGGAAAACCACAAGGGATAGATTTTCTGATTGAGACATTAGATGCTAAAAAAAATGACGGAAAAATATTTTTCATTATTGCAGGATCAGGTACAGAATATGGAAAAATAAAAAATTGGACAGATACTGTTCAACCAAAAAATGTATTACTGATTTCAGTTTTACCTAAAAATGATTATGATCTTTTGGTTCAGACTTGTGATGTAGGCTTAATCTTTTTACATAAAGATTTTACGATTCCGAATTATCCCTCAAGACTGCTTTCATATCTTGAGTACAAAATGCCAGTAATTGCCGCAACGGATAAAAATACGGACATCGGGCTGGATATTGTAAATAATAATTGTGGCGCATCAGTTTATTCAGGTGATATTAATGAAATGATTGAAACATTAGATCTATTTAGTAAAATGGACTCACAAAAATTTGATCAGATGAGACAGAACGGCTGGAATTTTCTTGAAAAAGAATTTCAGACCAAAAAATCTTATGAAAAAATAATAAATTCGTTGAACTAAATAAGAACACAAAGTGTATAAAAATTTTTTCAAAAGAATTATTGATTTTTGTTTGGCGTTAATAGGCTTTTTAGTATTGAGTCCAGTATTTATTATTATAACGATAGGACTATATTTTACAAATAACGGTAAACCTTTTTTCTTCCAGAAAAGACCTGGAAAAAATGGGAAAGTTTTCAGTATTATTAAGTTTAAAACAATGACTGATAAAAAAGATTCCAGTGGAAATCTATTGCCGGATGCCGAGAGAGTAACACCTATTGGAATATTTGTGAGAAATACTTCTTTGGATGAAATTCCGCAGTTGCTAAATGTAATAAAGGGAGATATGTCAGTGATTGGACCTCGACCGCTTTTGGTTCGATATTTACCAATGTATAATGAGCATCAAGCTAGAAGACACGAACTAAAACCAGGAATTACCGGTTGGGCGCAAGTAAATGGAAGAAATGCGATTTCTTGGAAGCAGAAATTTGATTTTGATGTTTGGTATGTTGATAATGTATCATTTGTTGTAGATTTAAAAATTATTTTTTTAACGGTAAAAAAAGTGTTTTTAAAAGAAGGTATATCTGCAGACGGTCATGCAACGACAGAACCTTTTAAAGGAAATTAAAAAAAACAGCTATGTATTTATTTGGGGCAAGTGGACACGGAAAGGTTGTAGCAGATATCGCTATTGAAAATGGTATTGAAATAACTGCCTTTATTGATCATGATATGAATAAAACAGAGTGTTATGGTTTTCCTGTTATTCATAAAATAAGTGATGAAAAAAAAGCTTTAGTAATTACAATAGGGGACAATGCTATTAGAAAAACAATTGCAGAAGAAGCGGTCAACAAAATAATAAAGCTTATTCATCCAAGATCCATAATTTCCAAAACAGTTAAGATTGGAAAAGGAACTGTAGTGATGGGAGGAGTTACAATTAATTCAAGTAGTATTATTGGAGAACATTGTATTATTAACACAAACTCTTCCATTGATCATGAATGTTGTATTGAAAATTTTGTACACATATCACCAAATGTAGCTTTAGCTGGTAATGTTTACATAGGTGAAGGGTCACATATTGGTATTGGAGCGACTCTGATTCAAAATGTTAAAATAGGAAAATGGTGTATAATTGGTGCAGGTGCTGTTATTTTAAAAGATGTTCCCGATTATTCGGTCGTTGTTGGGAATCCAGGGAAAATAATAAAAAATATAAATAATTCTTAAATAACATAAATGAATAACAAAATCTGGTTATCCTCACCACACATGGGAGGTAACGAACAAAAATATATCAACGAAGCTTTTGCTGAGAATTGGGTAGCACCTTTAGGACCAAATGTAAACGGTTTTGAAGAAGATTTGGAAAAATTTTTGGGAGAAGACGCAAAAGTTGCAGTTTTATCTGCGGGAACAGCTGCTCTTCATTTGGCTCTGATTCAATGTGGAGTAGGACATGGAGATGAGGTAATCTGCCAATCGATGACATTTTCTGCGTCTGCAAACCCAATAGCATATTGTGGAGCAACTCCCATTTTCGTTGATAGTGAACCTGAAACATGGAATATATGTCCTGCAGGATTAAGACAAACGATCGGAGAGAGAATTCAAAAAGGTAAAAAGCCAAAAGCAATTATTGTAGTGCATCTTTACGGAATGCCAGCAAAGATGGACGGGATTATGTCTATTGCCAACGAATTTGAGATCGATGTTATTGAAGATGCAGCAGAAGCTTTAGGTTCAAAATATAAAGGTCAGATGTGCGGAACGTTTGGTCGTTTTGGAATTTTAAGTTTTAACGGAAATAAAATTATTACAACTTCAGGAGGTGGAGCTTTGGTTTGTCATACACAGGAAGATAAGGATCAAACTGTTTTTCTTTCTACGCAGGCAAGAGACAATGCACCTCATTATCAGCATTCTCACATTGGTTTCAATTATAGGATGAGTAATATCGTTGCTGGAATCGGAAGAGGTCAGATGGAAGTTTTAGATAGTCGTGTAGAAGCAAGAAGACACATGCACGATTTTTATGTAGAACTTTTTAAAGATATCGACGGTGTTACTGTATTTTCAGAGCCTAATACAGATTTTTATTCCAATCACTGGCTTTCTGCAATTGTTGTTAATCCACAAGAAACAGGAAAAACTCGTGAAGAGCTAAGAATGGCTTTCCTTGAAGATAATATTGAATCTAGACCGTTATGGAAGCCGATGCATTTACAGCCGGTTTTTGAAAATGTACCATTTTATGGAGGCGGAACTTCTGAAAAATTATTCAATAACGGGTTGTGTCTTCCTTCAGGTTCAAACCTTAGAGATGAAGATAGAGCAAGAATTGCAAAAATAGTTAACGATTTTTTCGGGAAATAATTTGGTGAATAATGAGTCAGTATAGGTATTGGAAAGTTGTTTTCGATTGTATTTTATCGATTTTCTTAATCATTCTGTTTTTACCTTTATTGATTTTATTATTTATTATTTCCAGTTTAGACTCAAAATCCAATGGTATTTTTTGTCAGGAAAGAGTAGGTCAGTTTGGAAAGGTCTTCACGATTTATAAATTTAAAACGATTAATGATAAAAAGAGAGAAAGTTCTTCAATCGGTTTATTATTAAGAAAATTTAAATTTGATGAATTACCGCAGTTATTTAATATTTTGAAAGGAGATATGAGCTTTGTGGGACCTCGTCCTGATATCGAAGGATATTATGATAGATTGAAAGGAGATTCAAGAAAAGTTTTAGAGTTAAAACCCGGGCTCACCTCTGAAGCAAGCATTAAGTATAGTAATGAAGATACTATTTTAAAACTCCAGAAAAATCCATTACAATATAATGATGAAGTTTTATTTCCGGATAAAGTGAAAATGAATCTGCATTATTTGGAAAATATGTCGTTTTCTACTGATATTAAAATTTTGTCGAAAACTATTTTTAAAGTAATCATAAAATAAGATTAATATTATAAGTTTATCTTTGTTATTATTTAGAATATGAAAATAAAAGAAACTCCTTTAAAGGACTGTTACATTATAGAGCCTACTATTTTTGAAGATGATAGAGGTTATTTCTTTGAAAAATTTAATGAAAAAAAGTTTGAAGAACTTACGGGAATGAATGGACATTTTGTTCAGGATAATATTTCAAAATCTTCTTATGGTGTTTTGAGAGGGCTTCATTTACAAAAAGGAGAACATGCACAGGCAAAATTGGTTTCGTGTCTTGAAGGAAAAGTTTGGGATGTAGCGGTAGATTTGAGAGAAGATTCCCCGACTTTCGGACAATGGTTTGGAATCGAACTTACTGCCGAAAATAAAACACAGCTATATATTCCCAGAGGTTTCGGACACGGATTTTCTGTATTGAGTGAAACGGGTGTTTTTGCGTATAAATGTGATAATTTTTATAATAAAGAATCAGAAGGAAGTGTAAAATACAACGATTCCGATCTTAATATAGACTGGAAAATTTCAGAAGAAGATGCGGTTCTTTCAGAAAAGGATGAAAATGCCCCTGATTTTAAAGAAAAGAATTTTTAAATATCATATTGAAAGCCACTTTAATAAAGTGGCTTTTATTTTTTAAGTCAGGCTCTTTAATATTTTGTATCTTTGCAAACTCAAAATCAAAAAGATGCGCACAAAATCTGTAGGTAAGAAGAAAATTAATGTAGTAACGCTTGGATGTTCCAAGAATGTTTATGATTCTGAAGTCTTAATGAGCCAGCTTAAAGCCAACGGTAAAGAAGTTGTTCATGAAGACAAGGGAGATATTGTGGTAATCAATACCTGCGGATTTATCGATAATGCAAAGGAAGAATCTATCAATACAATTCTGGATTATGTAGATGCTAAAAATAGAGGAGAAGTAGAAAAAGTATTCGTTACAGGTTGTCTTTCTGAGAGATACAAGCCGGATTTGATTCGCGAAATTCCAGATGTTGACCAATACTTTGGAACGAGAGATCTTCCTATCTTACTAAAACATTTAGGAGCAGATTACAAGCACGAATTGGTGGGAGAAAGATTAACAACAACTCCAAAGCATTATGCTTATTTGAAAATTTCTGAAGGTTGTGACAGACCTTGTTCTTTTTGTGCAATTCCTTTAATGAGGGGCGGTCACGTTTCTACACCGATTGAAAGATTGGTTACAGAAGCACAAAAATTAGCCAAAAAAGGAACTAAAGAATTGATTTTGATTGCTCAGGATCTTACTTATTATGGTTTGGATATTTATAAAAAACGTGCACTTGGAGATCTTTTAAAAGAATTGGTAAAAGTAGAAGGAATCGAATGGATTCGTCTGCATTATGCCTTCCCAAGCGGTTTCCCTGAAGATGTTCTGGATATTATCCGTGAAGAACCTAAAGTTTGTAATTATATAGATATTCCTCTTCAGCATATCAATTCAGATTTATTGAAATCGATGAAAAGAGGAACGACTCATGAAAAAACAGATGCTCTTTTAGGAAAATTCAGAGAAAAAGTTCCTGATATGGCGATCAGAACAACTCTCATTGTAGGATATCCGGGAGAAACTGAAGAGATTTTCCAAGAATTGAAGGATTGGGTAAGAGAACAAAAATTCGACAGATTAGGCTGTTTTACATATTCTCACGAAGAAAATACGGGAGCATATGTGTTGGAAGATGATATTGCACAGGAAGTAAAAGAAGCCAGAGTGGAGGAGATCATGGAAATTCAGTCTCAGATTTCTTGGGAAAAGAATCAGGAAAAAATAGGGAATACATATAGATGTATATTTGATAGAAAAGAAGGTAATTATTTCGTCGGAAGAACAGAGTATGATTCGCCGGATGTAGACAATACTGTCTTGGTTTCTGCAGAAAATACATATATCTCAATTGGTGATTTTGCTGATGTGAAAATCATTTCTGCAGAGGAGTTTGATCTTTATGGCGAATTAATTTAAAATTATTCCCAAATAGTTGATATTTATCCAAATATTTTAAGCTATCGTTTTGATTAATATAATGTTATTAATAGATTAATAAAAATTAATTAACACCAGCTTATGTTTTAATGTTTTGATTTTCAGTTTGTTTTATTCTTTCAAAATTAAAATGTTAAAACTTTTTTATCTTATATTGTGTAAATTAATTATAAAATATTAACTTTGCACAATAAAGAGATTTTTTAGATTCTATTGAACTAAAAATTAGATGTTTATAGAACGGAAATCTCGAATGTTTTTGAAATTATATATATAATAAAATATTTTATTTTTTATTAATGGAAAACACAGTTTAATCGGGGATGGTAACCTGATTTGAATAAAAATCATTGATGAAAATTTAATTTAAAATCTTTAAAAACTTATGAAAAAATTTTTATTAACAGCGACTATGTTAGTCGGATTTGTAGCGATTGCTCAAGCTCAGCAAGGTAGAGTAGGTATTAATACAACTACTCCGGCTGCTACTTTAGATGTTGTCGGTACTCCTGCGGATGCAACAAAACCGGACGCATTGTTAGTCCCTCGTTTGACAAGAGGTCAATTACAGGCAAAAGATGCAGTGTATACTTCTGTACAGAACGGAGCACTTGCATTTGTTTCTTCAATTGCTGATGGAGCAGCTACAGGAAAAGCAATAAATGTAACAGCAGTTGGTTTCTATTATTATGATGGAGCAACTACTAATACTTGGATTGCAGTTGGTGGTGGTGGTACTCCAGTTACAGGCCCTACTTTCAGAACGATTGCGTCAGGTAGTACAGCTGCTATTTTAGCAACCGATGTAGGAAACTGTGTTATCCTTAATGCTACTACGTTATCTACTGTAACTTTACCTACACCTACACCAGCGATGAGTGGAAAAACAATTAAAATTTTTGAAACTAGCGGTGGTGTTAGTCCTACTATTAGTAGTACAGATTATAAATCGACAGGTGCTGGTATAATTGTTAACTCAACAGGTATTAGCTTAATTACAGATGGTATTTCTTGGTTTAGTGACAGTCTTCAATAATTTTAACTAATAATCTCTACAGATATGAAAAAATATAATTTTTTAAAGGCTGGTTTAGCACTTGTAGTTGCTTTAGCTTTTAATAATACTCAAGCTCAATTAAAAGCTAATCAAACTCTTGCAAACGCTTCAATTAATAGTAGTACAGCATTTTTAGATGCTTCAAGTTCAACAATATGGAATGCAAGTGCTACTTTAGGAAAAGGGATTTTGTTTCCTAGAGCGGATCTAACCCAATTAACTTTAACTAATAACGGAAGTTATCTTACAGCTAATAATCCAAACAGATTTGATGGATTAATAGTATATAACACCGGGACTGGTAATACGCCTGCTGCTAATTCTGGAATTGGTGGTCAAGCAGTAGTTCCTGGATATTATTATTTTTCTAACCCAGGAAGCCCAACAGCTACGACAACTGGTCAATGGTTACCGGTTGGAGGAAATCCTAAGTTTAACGTTGTAAATGGTGCTGCCGCTGGTGTTGCTACAAATACACAGGTTGATGGTAATCCAGTTTATGCTTATAAAGGACAGTTTACTACAACAGGAAGTTCAACGGCGGTTACTTTAACTGTTCCTACAGGACTTACTTCAATGTACGGAATTACAATCTTTAAAAAGGCTGCAACAGGAAATAAAGTTGTTTTTTCTAAAGAATTATATTCTTTTGATTCATCAAATGGTGCTGCAATTACAGGTTCTCCTAGTATGTCTGTGGTTTATCCTGCTGATACTTATGACTATATTATCGAATATTTCAAATAAAAAATATTCTATTTTTATAATAAAAAAAACCAATGAGAATTTCTCATTGGTTTTTTATTTATACACTAATGATGGATTTTAATTTTAATGGTTTTAAAGAAAATTATCAGTCTGAGTATTGACTCTTAAAATTATTTAACTTATTGATTATCAAATTCATTTAAGTGTTAAAGTAATCATAATTTACAATATTTAGTTAAAAACGTTAACTTTTTAACTTGTTTTTTAACACTTTTTAACAATACCTCTTAAATACCCTATTAATAGGGAGTTATAATGAATATTAAGATAAAATTTAGTTTTAATTAACATTCGTTAACAAATAAAATAGGCTCGTTGAAAGAATACTTATAGATTTGCCCCTGTCAAACCAATAAAATTCAAAATGATGAAAAGATTCATTCTCGTAATCATAATGATGATTTCAACCTTTGGTATTTATTCTTTCAAAATGAATGCCATAGATGCGAAAAAAACAAGTTATGCATCGTACTACCACGATAAATTTAACGGTAGAAAAACTGCAAGCGGAGAAATCTTTGATAACGCAAAGTTTACCGCAGCAAACAGAACGCTTCCATTTGGAACGAATATTAAGGTAACAAACCTTAATAACGGTAAAGAGGTAATTGTGAAAGTAAATGATAGAGGACCTTACCATTCGTCAAGAGCTTTAGATATGTCTAAAGCAGCGTTCGATGAAATCGGAGATACCAATCATGGTACGATTCCGGTGGAATATGAAATTGTCGACTAAAATTTATGATTTAAATTAAAAAAGCCAACTGAAAAGTTGGCTTTTGGTTTTTATATATTAAAGGCTTAATTCTACTAAAGCCGGGCAATGATCAGAATGTACAGCTTCCTTTAAAATAACAGCTCTTGTAAGCTTATCCTTTAATTCGTAGGAAGTAAAATTATAATCCAATCTCCAGCCTTTGTTTCTTTCCCTTGAATTTTGTCTGTAACTCCACCAAGTATAATTGTCTGGTTCATTATTAAAAAATCTGAAACTATCGATCAATTCACATTCATTGATAAAGTTGGTCATCCATTCTCTTTCCATTGGCAGGAAGCCTGAAACATTTTTTAAACCGATCGGATTATGAATATCTATCGCTTCATGGCAGATATTGAAATCTCCGGAAATAATCAAATTAGGAATCTCTTTCTTTAAGTTTTTAATATATTCTAGGAAATCGTGGCAGAACTGCATTTTGAAGTCGAGTCTTTCAATATTAGATGCAGAAGGTACATAAACCGAAATCGCGGAAAATCCGTCAAAATCTGCACGGATAATTCTACCTTCATTATCATAGCTTTCTATACCGCAACCATATTCTACATAATTTGGTTTTATTTTTGAGGCAATTCCAACCCCGCTGTAGCCTTTTTTAACGGCAGAGTGCCAATAACTATGATAACCCAGTTTTTCAAGGCTTTCGATATCTATTTGATCGTTTCCGGCTTTACTTTCCTGAATGCAGATAATATCCGGATCAGCAGATTTCAGCCATCCTAAAAAGTCTTTGGTAAAAGCTGCCCTGATTCCGTTTACGTTGTATGTGATTAATTTCATGATTCAAAAATATTAATAAAAAAGAAGCGGAAAAAATCAAAGATTTTTTCCGCCACCCTTATAACCCAAAGTTAAACTATGAAAAACTACTTGGGTTCTAGAATACTGATAGGAATTATACATTCTTCCAATGAAATTCCTCCGTGTTGGTAAGTTTCTTTATAATAATTCACAAAGTGATTATAATTTTTAGGATAAGCCAGGAAAATATTATTCTTTGCAAAAATATATTTTGAGCTTAAATTTCCTTTTGGCAAGAATAACTTTTCAGGATTTGTAATTGCCCAAACATCGCTGTCATCGTATGTTAAGCTTTTTCCTGTTTTGTAACGGATATTCGTAGATGTTTCTCTGTCTCCTACAACTTTACTTGGCTTTTTCACATACACAGTTCCATGATCGGTTGTAATGACTAATTTAAAGCCATTTTCTGCAGCTGTTTTAATGATTTTTAATAATGATGAATTTTCAAACCAGTTTAAAGTTAATGATCTGAAAGTTTTATCATCTCGAATCAATTGATCTACAATGTGATTGTCTGTCTTTGCGTGAGAAAGAATATCAATAAAGTTGTAAACAATTACTAGAAGATCGTTGTTTTTATGCTGATTGAAATCGTCGTAGATTTTTCTTTCAAAATCTGCATTTAAAACTTTTAGATATTTCATTGATTTAGAGCCTAAACCAATTCTTTTCATCTGATCTTCCAGAAAATCACGCTCATATTCGTTTTTATTTCCTTCTTCATTATCATTAAACCATTTATCAGGAAAACGTTTCTCAATTTCCGAAGGCATTAAACCTGCGAAGAAAGAGTTTCTTGCATATTGAGTTGCTGTCGGAAGAATACTGTAATAATAATCTTCTGAAGTTTTATTGTAATATTTCGTAAATAACGGTTCGATCACTTTCCATTGATCATAACGAAGATTATCCACCATAAGCAACAAAACCTTATCCTTTTCAACCTCAGCTTTTACTTTTTCTTTGAAAAGAGTATGGCTCATATTGGGTTTATCGTTTCCAATAAGCCAATCTTCATAATTGTTTTCAATAAATTTTGCGAACTGAATATTTGCTTCTTCTTTTTGCGATTGCAGAAGATCTGCAAATTCGTTGTCCGCTACTTTGTCAAACTTAAGTTCCCAATTCACGATTTTTTTATAGTATTCAGCCCAATCCTGATACGTTCTCAAATAAGAAAGTTCCATGGAAAGGTTTCTGAATTCCTGTTGATACTGCAGAATAGTTTTCTGTTCGACCAGATTATCCTGTTGAAGATTTTTCTTTAATGATAAAAGAATCTGATTCGGATTTACAGGCTTCAATATATAATCGGCGATCTGCGAACCGATCGCTTCTTCCATAATGTGTTCTTCTTCACTTTTTGTTACCATTACTATTTTCAGGGCATTATCTTTATCCTTGATCATAGGAATAGCTTCCAGTCCCGAAATTCCGGGCATATTTTCATCAATTAATGTCAATGCGAACTTTTCAGAGTCCATTAGTTCCAATGCCTCATTTACGTTATTAACAGGTGTTACCTGATAACCTTTCTTTTCTAAAAATACGATATGAGGCTTTAGTAAATCTATTTCATCATCGATCCATAATATCTTTTCCGACATAATTTATTTTTTACATGGTTATAGTATCAAATTGCTGACCAATTCATTCTAAAAACTGCCAAAATAAGCAGGTATTAAGTTAAATATAAGTTAAATGAAAACATAACGGAATATTTCTGTTTTTGTTTCATTCAATAACCGTCTTTTATATATTTTAAAGCTCTTTCCAGAATTTCATCTTTTTCTTCTTGAATTCCTTTAATGGTGGGCTTTATAATAATGTCCGGAATAATTCCGATTCTTTGGGTTTCCGTTCCGTTCGGATAGTACGCTCCCAATCCTGTAAAACATGTTTTCAGATCTGCAATATTGAATTCTATGACATCGCCATTTGCTCCTGAAGTATAACCTCCAATAACTTTTGCTTTCGGATGTTGCTTCAGCATCATCACGGTTGTTTCGGCTTGGCTTTGCGTGATCTCATTGACTAAAATAATTACATTACCTTTATAATAATCAGAATTACTGCTTCCGATGCTGTTTTTTCGGATATAGAATTTACTCAAATAATTTGTTTCAGGAAAATTAAATTGATAATAAATTTTATTTTCAGGAAGTAATAGTTTGCTTAAAGGTAAAATGGTCATGTTCGGATAATTTCTCGAATCAAAAATGATGGATTCTGCGTTTCTCAAATTTTCAAACATTTCATCAAGATCCGTCCTTTTTATAATTCCCATATTAACATAGCCAATCTTCTTTTCGTCATCAAGAAACTTCCATTTTTCAGGAACAGTAGGTTTTTGGGAAATAATTTCCTTTTGTGAATATGTTTTTACTCTTAATGCTAAATTTTGTCCGTCTCTTTCGATTTTAAGATCTGTTGAATCTTTGTTTGTGTAAAGAAAGAGATACCTTGATTTGTTAATTTTTCCCCACGAATTTGAAGCGGGAAGATATTTTCCAAATGAATTTACCTTTTGCGGAATAGTAAAACCATTAATGTCATAAATAACATCACCTTTTTTTAAAGGGTTTTCTTCATTAAAAATATTTGAATTGAGTTTTGTTACGATCAATTTTCCTTCCGCATAAGAATATTCTACAGGAACATTTTTTCTTCCGTATTGATTTAAACTAATCAGTCTTGAAAATAAAAAAGCATGTGAATCATCCGTTTTAGTGACTAATTCTGCCAAAGTCAAATGATAATTTTCATCAGTAGTAATGGTAAGAAATTTAGGAATCATTTCCTTTAAAACATCATTCCAATTTTGATCTGTTTTGTATTTGTAAGCGAAAAAATACTCAGCGTAATTCCAATATCTGAATAATTCGAATAGATTTATCTGTTTTGAAATAAATTTTGAACCATAAGAATTTTCATTTCTGAAATAAACTTTTCTTCCATTGATTCCGAAATAATAATTTTCTCTAATATTCCTATTATCTTGAATAAATTTCAATTTTTGAATAACGTTTTCAGAGAAAATATTTTGATCATTGATCCAGTTTAAATCAAAATTCTTTAAAAAATAGATTTTATTTTCCTGTTTTAAGCATTCTTTACATTCTTCAATTTTTCCTAAACTTTCGATCCAGTTAGAATAAAATTCGTTCAATTGGTTTTTATCATTAATATTTTCAAGTTCATCAATTTTCTGAAAAAGCTGTTCATCCCAATTAAATTTTCCTTTAGCAACATTCGGATGATAATATTTCAAAAATCCCCAAACTCGACAAAGTGATTCCAGTTTTTGAGTTTCTGATAAAATCTGTGCTGAAAAATGTAAACTTAAAAAAAGTAAAATAAAAAGTGAGATTTTTCTCATTAAAGGTTATTCGAATTTGATTCAAAGATAATTTTTAAACATATAAATTACAAATGTTTGCTTAATGAAGATTTGTATCAAGTCTTTGCTGATTGAAACACCTTTACGAACAGAAATTATGCAGACTAATTTAAAAAAAACTGTGTGAAATTTAAATTAAAAATAAATTCAATATAGAACAGCTTAATAAAATTTAATCAATCCTAAAATTTAAAATCCCTAAATTTGTTTACTAATATTGACGTTTCAATGCAGAATAAGCTTAAAATAATCAACGATCCGGTCCACGGATTTATCAAAATTCCTCACGAAATTTTATTCGACATAATAGAGCATCCTTACTTTCAAAGATTGAGAAGAATAGGACAGACCGGACTTTTGAATTTGATTTTTCCGGGCGCAACACATACGAGATTTCATCATGCTTTGGGAGCGATGCATTTGATGTTTACGGCTTTGGAAACATTGAAACAAAAAGGTGTTGACATTTCGTCTGAAGAGGAAAAAGGTGCGATGTTGGCGATTTTGATGCACGATATTGGTCACGGACCATTTTCTCACGCCTTGGAAAATATGTTGATGGACGATTGGCATCATGAGAAACTTTCTTTATTATTAATGAATCGACTAAATGTTGAATTTAAAGGAGAGCTTTCCTGCGCCATTGAAATGTTTCAGGGAAAATACCACAGGAAATTTTTCAATCAGCTGATTTCTTCGCAATTAGACGTTGACAGATTAGATTATTTGAAGCGTGACAGCTTTTTTACTGGAGTTTCCGAAGGAAGTATCAATACACAGCGAATCATTTCTATGATGAATGTTTGTGAAGAAGGAGAATTGGTGATTGATGCAAAAGGAGTGTATTCTATCGAAAACTTTCTGACGGCGAGAATGTTCATGTATTGGCAGGTTTATTATCATAAAACTTCGGCGTTGGCGGAATTTCTTTTGGTTAAAATCTTAGAAAGAGCAAAATATTTGGTTTCTCAAGGTGTTGATTTGCCAGCAACTGAAAATCTGAAATATTTTTTATATCGAGGGAAAAGTTCGGCAACGGATGAAGATGTTGAAAGATTCACGCAATTAGATGATAATGATATAATACAGGCAATGAAAACGTGGCAAAATGCAGATGATATGATTTTGTCTTATTGGTGTAAATGCGTGATTCAGAGAAACCTTCCAAAAACCATTATCTCATCACGTCCATTTAAAAAAGAATTTATTGAGGAAAAAATAAAAAACACAAACGAATTTTTCGGAATCGATAATGGTAACGAATTGGTTCATGAAATTAAACGAAAATTACTTCCTTATGACACCAAAAAGCAGCCAATTTATCTGTTGCAGAAAAATGGTAAAAAAATCAGATTGGATGAATCGGAAGATCAGCTTTTATCAGGGTTGATGATAAATAAAACCAAACGGTATATATTGACTTTTCCGAGAGATATTTCTAATTATTTTCTTAAATAATATTAAAATTTACAATCCTAAAATTAAAAAATGTTTGCGAATTATAGAATTTCTTATCTTTGCAGAATATGGAATTTACAGCTTCGCAAATTGCAAGTTTTATTGACGGAAAAATAATAGGTGACGAGACTGCACTTATTACAGGAGTTTCACCAATTGAGAATGGAGAATCAGGGCATCTTTCTTTTATAGCACAAGATCGGTTTTCGCATTATTTGGATACTTCAAAATGTTCTGTTATCATCGTTTCGGAAAATCTTGTAGCAAAAGATACTTATAATCCTACTCTTATTGCAGTAAAGGATGCCTATCTTTCTTTTCAGGTTTTAATGAATCTGTATCAGGAAATGCAAGGCAGAAAACAGGGAATTGAGGATGGTTCTTCGATTCACGAAACAGCAATAATTAGTGACAATGTTTATGTAGGAGCTTTTACCTATGTTTCTGAAAAAGCTAAAATCGGAGAAGGAACGCAAATTTATCCTCAGGTTTACATCGGAAAAGGTGTAAAGATCGGTAAAAACTGCAAAATTGACAGTGGGGCGAGAATCTATGATTATTGCATTATTGGAGACAATTGTGTCATTCATTCCAATACGGTTATCGGTGGTGACGGATTTGGTTTTCAGCCGACAGCCGAGGGTTTCAAAAAAATTCCTCAATTAGGAAATGTTATCATTGAAGATGATGTTGAAATCGGTTCGAACTGTAGTATTGACAGAGCAACTATTGGTTCTACAATCATTGGAAAAGGAACTAAAATCGATAATTTAATTCAAATTGCCCACAACGTAAAAATCGGTCAGAACAACGTAATTGCAGCACAAGCCGGAATTGCAGGTTCTACTACTATTGGCGACTGGAACCAGATTGGAGGGCAGGTTGGAGTTGTTGGTCACATTAAAATAGGAAATCAGGTGAAAATTCAGGCTCAGAGTGGCGTGAATTCCAGTGTAAGCGATAGGGAAACTATCTATGGCTCACCTGCGATAAGCTATAATGACTACCTTAGAAGTTATGTACATTTCAGAAATCTACCTGAAGTTGTAAAAAGAATAAATAATCTTGAGAATAACTCAAAAGATAAAACTAATGAGTGATATGCAAAAAACACTTCAGCAAGAAGTGACACTTTCCGGAATCGGACTTCACACTGGTAAAGAAGTAAAATTAACCATGAAACCTGCGAAAGAAAATACAGGTTTTGTATTCGTAAGAACAGATTTGGAGGGTCACCCTCAAGTCGAAGCTGATGTTAATTATGTTGTAGCGACGGAAAGAGGAACGACATTAGAAAAATTAGGAGTTAAGATCAATACTTGTGAGCATCTTTTAGCGGCTTTGGTAGGATGTGATATTGATAACGCGATTTTGGAAATGGATGCTTCTGAACCACCAATTTTGGATGGGTCTTCAAAGTTTTTTGTTGAAGCGATTGAAAGCGTCGGTGTAGTTGAACAAAATACGGCAAGAGAGTATCTTGTTGTAAAAGAAGTTCTTACCTACAGCGACCCTGCAACGGGATCAGAAATCACAATTATTCCTTCGGATACCTACGAAATTACTACAATGGTAGATTTTGGGACTAAAGTTTTAGGAACACAAAACGCTACATTAAAAAATATTTCTGAGTTTAAAGAAGAAATTTCATCTGCAAGAACTTTCAGTTTCTTACACGAGTTGGAAATGCTTTTGGATCACGGTTTGATCAAAGGTGGAGATATTTCCAATGCGATTGTTTATGTAGATAAAGATCTTACACCTGAAACTACAGAGAAATTGAAGAAAGCTTTTGGTAAAGACAATGTGTCAATAAGACCAAACGGAATTCTTGATAATTTGAACTTAAACTATCCTAACGAAGCTGCAAGACACAAATTGCTTGATGTGATTGGTGATTTGGCTTTAGCAGGGGTGAAAATAAAAGGTAAAGTAATCGCTAACAAGCCAGGACATTTTGTAAATACTCAATTTGCAAAAAAACTGAACCGTCAGTGGAAATTGCAGAAAAAGAAAAACGTTCCTGATTTTGACTTGACAAAAGAGCCTGTTTTTGATATCAACGGAATTATGAAGTTGATGCCTCACAGACCTCCTTTTTTGTTAATTGATAAAATTCTTGAGCTTTCAGATTCTCATGTTGTCGGATTGAAAAATGTTACAATGAACGAACCATTCTTTGTTGGGCATTTTCCGAAAGAACCTGTAATGCCTGGAGTTTTACAAGTAGAAGCTTTAGCACAAACAGGGGGAATTCTTGTGTTGGCAAGTGTTCCGGATCCTGAAAATTATTCTACTTATTTTATTAAAATTGATAAAGTAAAATTTAAAAGAAAAGTTATTCCTGGAGATACACTTATCTTTAAAATTGAATTAATTGAGCCTATCAGAAGAGGTATTGTTCATATGCAAGGATATGGCTACGTAGGAGATACGGTGGCTGTAGAAGCAGAATTAATGGCTCAAGTTGCAAAAAATAAAGTTGATTAAATGATTCATCAATTAGCAGCCGTAGATAAACGTGCGAAAATCAGCAAAAATGTAATTGTAGAACCTTTTACTACGATTGCAGGAGATGTAGAAATTGGGGAAGGAACATGGATCGGTTCTAATGTTACCATTATGGATGGTGCAAGAATAGGGAAAAATTGCAGAATTTTTCCTGGAACTGTAATTTCTGCCATTCCTCAGGATCTTAAATTTGATGGAGAAGATACACAGACAATAATAGGTGATGATACTACAATTAGAGAATGTGTAACGGTAAACAGAGGAACTAAAGCTTTAGGATACACTAAAATCGGTTCAAACTGTCTTATTATGGCAACTTCTCACATTGCGCACGATTGTGTTATCGGAGATCATGTTATCATCGTAAACGGTTGTGGTATTGCAGGTCACGTAGAAATCGGCGATTATACAGTGATGGGAGGTTTATCTGCTGTTCATCAGTTTGGTAAAATCGGGAAACATGTAATGATTTCCGGTGGTACTTTGGTGAGAAAAGATATTCCGCCTTATGTAAAAGTGGCGAGAGAACCGATGGCATATGCAGGAATCAATTCTGTTGGATTAAGAAGAAGAGGATTTACGAATGAGAAAATCTTTGAAATTCAAAAAATCTACAGAGCGATTTTCCAGATGAAAATGAACGTTTCGCAGGCAATCACTCACATCGAGAAAGAAATGCTTCCAACTGCTGAAAGAGATGAAATCCTTCAGTTTATTCAAAATTCTCCAAGAGGTATCGTAAAAGGATACGGTACAGGAAAAGATAGAGAATAATTTAAATAATTAATATTATCATGAAAAGTTTAATCTTACTTATAATGCTTTCTGCGACATCTTTTTTGTTTGGACAGCAAACGGAAGGATTAAAAACCGAAAAGACAACAAGAATTTCCATTATGGAAAGGAAGCTTCCTGTAAAGTCTAATGATAGTATTGCTAAGAATAATTTAAATGATATTCTGAAACAAAAGAATACCGGAAGTTCAATTTTAGGAACAACCAATCAGTATAATTCTGAAGTTCAGATGAATGTAAACAGATTAAACAATAATGTGAATACATTTAATAATAATACATTCAACAGAATAATGCCTCAAGGTCAGGGGATACAGTTTAATAAAAGAAAATAAATAGATATAAAATAATTAATGGCAACAAGTAACGATATAAGAAAAGGACTTTGCATTGAATTCAGCAATGATATTTTCAAGGTAGTAGAATTTATGCACGTAAAACCAGGTAAAGGTCCTGCTTTTGTAAGAACGAAATTGAAATCAGTAACAAACGGAAAAGTTCTTGATAATACATTCTCTGCAGGTCACAAGATTGATGAGGTAAAAGTGATCACAAGAAAATTCCAATATCTTTATGATGATGAGAATGGTTTCCACTTTATGAATAATGACGATTTTTCTCAATTATATTTAAATAAAGATATGATTGAAAATTCAAACCTGATGAAAGCAGGCGAAGAAGTTACCATTATTTTGAAAGAAGTTGACGAAACTCCGCTTTCTGCAGAACTTCCTCAATCGGTTTACTTAGAAGTTGTAGAAGCTGATCCGGGTGTAAAAGGAAATACTGCTACCAACGCTCTTAAAAACGCTATCGTAGAAACAGGAGCAAGAGTAATGGTTCCACTATTTATTGAAGCAGGGGATAAAATCAAAGTAAGTACAGAAGATGGTTCTTACTTGGAAAGAGTAAAAGAATAATTTTAAATAAAATTTACATAAATTCGGTTTGCGCTTGCATTCCGAATTTTGTTTTATAATACAATCAATTATTATGAGATTTCATTCTCCACAAAAACTAAAAACTATTGCAGATCTTATTGGATCGAAATTTGTTGGTTCTGAAGACTTTGAGGTATTGGGAACTAATGAAATCCACATGGTAAAACCTGGAGACATAGTTTTCGTAAATCATCCGAAATATTACGATAAAGCCCTAAATTCTGCTGCTACGATCATTCTAATAGATAAAGAAGTAGATTGTCCTGAAGGAAAAGCGCTTTTGGTTTCTGATGATCCTTTCAGAGATTTTAATAAAATTAATACTCACTTTACGAGAATATATAATTTCACAGAAGAACTTCACGATGTAGAAATCGGAGAGGGAACAAAAGTACATCGTACGGCTGTTATCGGAAATAATGTTGTAATTGGAAAAAATACTCTTATTTTTCCAAATGTTGTGATTGGTGACAGAACGGTTATCGGTGATAATGTTGTGATTCAGTCAAACACTGTTTTAGGGGGCGATGCCTTTTATTACAGAAAATTAAATGGAAATTTTGACCGTCTTATTTCAGTTGGAAACGTTGTTATTGAAAATAATGTTGAGATTGGAAACGGTTGTACGATCGATCGTGGCGTTACAGATTCTACGGTAATTGGTGAAGGTTCTGTTTTGGATAATCAAATTCAGGTTGGTCATGATACTGTTATCGGTAAAAAGTGTCTTATTGCTTCACAAGTCGGAATTGCAGGATGCTGTGTGATTGGTGACGAAGTAACATTATGGGGACAGGTTGGTATTGCTTCAGGAAATAAAATCGAAAGCGGATCTGTGATTTTAGGCAAAACAGGAGTCAACAGAGATCTGGAAAAAGGTACATATATCGGGATGTTCGCAGAAGATTTTAAAACTTATCTTAAAAAAGAGGTTAAACTGAGAAATCTCAAATAAACAAATTGTTTAGATTTATCTTTAATCAAAGAAATTTAATTAAATTTGTGTGCATTAAAAATTAATAAATAAATTAAATAAATAATAAAATGTCAATTTTAGTAAACAAAGATTCTAAAGTAATTGTACAAGGATTTACAGGGAACGAAGGTACTTTCCACGCAAGTCAGATGATCGAATACGGAACAAACGTTGTAGGTGGTGTTACTCCTGGAAAAGGTGGTAGCGAGCACTTAGGAAAGCCTGTATTCAACACTGTAGCGGATGCTGTTGCAAAAGCTGGAGCAAACGTGAGTATCATTTTCGTACCGCCTGCATTTGCTGCTGACGCTATTATGGAAGCTGCTGAAGCTGGTATCAAAGTTATTGTATGTATTACTGAAGGTATTCCTGTAGCGGATATGGTGAAAGTAAAATCTTATATCGCAGACAGAGACTGCAGATTGATCGGTCCAAACTGTCCTGGAATTATTACTTCTGATGAAGCTAAAATTGGTATTATGCCAGGTTTCGTTTTCAAGAAAGGTAAAGTAGGTATCGTTTCAAAATCTGGAACACTTACTTATGAAGCTGCTGATCAGGTTGTAAGAGCTGGTTACGGTATTTCTACAGCAATCGGTATCGGTGGTGACCCAATTATCGGAACTACTACAAGAGAAGCTTTAGAATTATTCATCAACGATCCTGAAACTGAAGCTGTTGTAATGATCGGAGAAATCGGTGGAGGTCTTGAGGCTGAAGCTGCAAGATGGTACAAAGCTAGCGGTTCTACAAAACCTGTTGTTGGTTTCATCGCTGGGCAGACTGCACCTAAAGGAAGAACAATGGGTCACGCAGGTGCTATCGTAGGTGGTGCTGAAGATACGGCTCAGGCTAAGATGGAAATCATGAGAGAAAACGGAATCAACGTGGTAGACTCTCCGGCGGACATCGGTGCAACTGTTGCAAAAGTTCTAGGATAACATAAAACATAACGATATGAAAAAATTTTTATTAGCCTCTGCCTTGGCATTTTCTACAATGTCTTTCGCACAGATTGATTTTAGTAGCACAAGATTTGGTGTCACTGCAGGAGGTAACTATTCCAGAGTAAAAAATGCGCACAATCCTTCGGGACCTAGATTTACGGTTCAGGGCGGTGTATTGGCTTTAATACCAATTGGTAAGGAAAATCAGTTTTTCTTACAGCCGGAAGTTGTATATTTTGGTGCAGGAGAAACAGGGAAAGACAAAGATGCTAAAGGTATCGATGGTTATAATGCAGTATACGCAAATAATTATCTGAGTGTACCTATTTCTTTCAAAGCATATTTTTCAGAGGCTGAATCAGAATTCTTTGGTTTGATTGGTCCTAGATTCAATTTTTTATTGAGTCAGAATGTGAAAAATGCTCCGGTTCTTAGACCTTATTATGACCCGGATGTGGTTGATGCTAGTTTACCTAATGTAAATGGAAAAGCAAGCAAATTTAACTTTGGTATAGGAATAGGTGTTGGTTATAGCTACAAAAGACAACTGGAACTTGCTGCAAGATACGATTTCGGTCTTAGCAATACATATCCAGGTCTTGATCACGAACCGAAAGGAACTGACAAAGGAAAGTCTGAACAGGTTCTTAGTTTAAGCTTAAGCTACATCTTCCAATAAGAATTTATTTCATTTTAAGACATAAAAAATCCCGAAACTTAGTTTCGGGATTTTTATTTTATGGAATATTTATTTACATTATCCTTTAATCCATTTCCAGATTTCTTTCAATGTAGCTTTATTTCCGTACATCAAAATTCCAACTCTGTAAATTTTCCCGGCTAGGAAAATCATGAAAATGGTTGTTCCTAAAAGCAATCCTATCGACAGTGCAATCTGCCAAGCCGGAACTCCATAAGGAATTCTTGCAATCATCGCGACAGGCGAGGTAAATGGAATTATTGATAACCAAAATCCAAGTGGACCATCGGGATTATTCATCAAAGTAAAACTTCCATACATTCCCAACATCAATGGCAAAATGGCAAATAAAGTAAACTGTTGAGTTTCCGTTTCATTATCTACTGCAGAACCAATGGCTGCGTAAATCGAACTGTAAAATATATATCCCAAAAGGAAAAACACAATGAATACAAAAATGATTAAAGGAAAGTTTAATTCCAATAAACTATGAGAAATCTGACTTCCGATCTGTAAAATATCAAATTTGCTCATCATTTCTTCATTACCTCCGGGAATATTTTTCGGAATTGATGAAAATCCTGTATTTAAAACCACAGCTCCAACGACAGACATCGTAATCCAAACCACAAACTGAGTTAAGGCAACCAAAGTCACACCCAAAATTTTCCCCATCATCAGCTCAAAAGGTTTCACAGAAGAAATGATAATCTCAACAACACGGTTGTTTTTTTCTTCCAAAACACTTCTCATTACTCTCACGCCATAAATAATGATAAACATGAAAGTAACATACATCAAAAGCATACTCAATACGCTTTTTACTCCGAAAGCAAGATCAGAATCTTCTTTATTATTTTCAGCAACGTTGATGGTTTTTAATGTAAAACTTTTATCAAGATTATTTAATTGAGTTTGTTCAATACCTAATTGTTTGATCTTTTCCTTTTTAATAACGTCACTGATATCAGAAACAATTTTCTGTTTCGTGTCAAAACCAATCTTACTGTTGATAACAAGCCTTGTATTTTGTTCTAAAATATCAAAATTCTGACTTTTTAATTCCGGTAAAATTAAAATTCCGTCTAAAGATTCATTTCCTTTTAAATTATTGATCTTCGACTGTTCATCCGCTGCAGAAATAAAAACATAATTCAAGCGGTCATTGGATTTCAATTGATTTTTAAATAAACCGCTTTTGTCTACAACCTCAATTACGCTGTGTGATTCATTTGCCTTGAACATCAAACCGATTACCGATCCGAAGGCAATTAATAAGATCGGAGCTAATAAAGTTAATATAACGAAGGATTTTTTCTTAACCTGAGTAAGATATTCCCTTTTTGTAATTAAAAAAATATTATTCATAATTAAGAATTGTTGCTTACTGCATTAATAAATACTTCATTCATACTTGGAATTCTTTCATCAAAAGATCTTACTTTTCCTACATTTACCAAATCCAGAAGAATATGATTTTGATCGCTTTCGTTTTTCAATTCAAAAGACAGAAGATTATTTTCATGATTTAGATTAAAGATCTCATATTTATTTTTGAAATTATCTAATTGAGAATCATCTATTTCCGAAAGAGTAATTCCGAAAATGTTTTTCTTGAATTTCTCCCTCACATCAAAAACTCTTCCGTCGATAATCTTTTTAGACTGATCGATTAAAGCAACATAATCACACATTTCTTCCACACTTTCCATTCTGTGAGTGGAAAGAATGATAGTTGTTCCGTTATTTTTAAGTTCAATGATTTGATCCTTAATTAAATTGGCATTCACCGGATCAAAACCTGAAAACGGCTCATCAAGAATCAATAAATGAGGTCTGTGAAGAACGGTTACTACAAACTGGATTTTCTGAGCCATCCCTTTTGAAAGTTCCGAAAGTTTTTTCTTCCACCACTGATCGATGTGAAGTTTATCAAACCATTTTTTTGCTTCATTTAAAGCATCGTTTTTGCTCATTCCTTTCAGTTCCCCGAAATAAAGAAGCTGATCTCCGACGGTCATATTTTTATACAAACCTCTTTCTTCGGGCATATAACCGATGTCTTTGATATGATTAGGATTAAGCTTTTCTCCATTAATTTGGATCTCTCCGGAATCAGCCTGAGTAATTTGATTGATGATACGGATGAAAGATGTTTTTCCGGCTCCGTTCGGGCCCAAAAGACCATAGATACTTCCTTTCGGAACATGGATGCTAAAATCATCCAAAGCCACCTTTTTACCGGCGTTGTAGGTCTTTCTAATATGTTCAGCTTTTAGCATTAATTTGTTTTTATAATTAGTATAAAAATGTTCCGAAAGTTACGGAATAATTAAGCTAAAAGAAAAAATCCTGATGATTATCAGGATTTAAATTATTGTTTTACAATTTGGGTAACTTTCATTGTGTTATCGCTCAAAATATAGCGAATCAAATATTTTCCGGGTTTTAACTTTTCAATATTAATTTCACCCGAATTCATATTTACCGAATAAGTTGCAACCTGTGTACCCAAAATTGAATAAAAGATCACACTTTTGATTTTTAGGTTAGGATCCTTTGCCTTAACGATAAGGAAATCCTTTGCAGGATTAGGATAGGCAACAAGAACTCCGTCGTCAGATTTCTGGGAGAATGATGCCGGCTCTTTTATTTGAGCTTTCATATTGTTGGAAAACCCAACAAAAGCGCCTAAAAAGATAAATAAAAGTAAAAGTTTTCTCATCAAATTATAATTTCTAAGGGATATTTAAACAAAAGTAAATAATTCTGCAATTCTACACAATAGTTTTTTATATAAGTTGTAGTAAATTTGCATTAAATTTCATTCAAAAAGTATTCCAAAATGATACATTCAAGAAATAGAAGGCTGAGAGTAAACGAATCTGTGAGAAGTCTGGTAAGAGAATGTTCTCTTACGACCAATGATTTTGTAATGCCGATCTTCGTAATGGAGGGCGAAAACAAGGAAGAAGCAATCCCGTCTATGTCGGGAATTTTCAGAAGGAGCATAGATTTGACGGTGAAAGAATGTAAGGAATTATTTTCTTTGGGAGTAAAGGCTGTCAATCTTTACATGAAAGTTTCGGAAAATCTGAAAGACAATGCAGGAAAAGAAGCATGGAACAAAAACGGATTGATGCAAAATACGATCAGAGCGATCAAAGATGCAGTTCCGGAAATGGTTGTAATGCCTGATGTAGCTTTAGATCCTTATTCAATCTACGGTCACGACGGAATTATAGAAAATGGAAAAATCGTAAATGATGCGACAAACGATGCATTGGCAAGAATGTCTGTTTCTTTGGCAGAAGCCGGAGCTGACATTGTGGCACCAAGCGATATGATGGACGGAAGAGTTCAGGTAATTCGTGAAGCTTTGGAAGAAAGTGGATTTACGGATGTTGGTATTTTGAGTTACGCTGCAAAATATGCAAGTTCTTTCTACGGACCTTTCAGAAGTGCTTTAGACAGTGCTCCGAAAGATGATATGGAAATTCCGAAAGATAAAAAAACGTATCAGATGGATTTTCATAATTCTCGTGAAGCATTAAACGAAGTTTTCAAAGATATTGATGAAGGTGCAGATATTATTATGATCAAACCGGGACTTCCGTATCTTGATATTGTTTCCAGAGTTCGTGAAGCTATTGATCTTCCGATTGCAGTTTACAATGTGAGCGGAGAATATGCAATGGTAAAAGCAGCTGCACAAAATGGCTGGCTGGATAATGACAAGACAATCATCGAAAGTTTAACGTGCTTCAAAAGAGCAGGAGCAGATATGATTTTCACTTATTTTGCAAAAGAAGCAGCAATTCTTTTAAACAAATAATTTTAAAAGTATATTTAAACCAAAACACCTCAACTTGAGGTGTTTTTTATTTTAAGATTGAGCTAAAATTGAAATTTATGAAATATTAAAATCTTTTCCTTTTGTAAATTTTGCGGCAAAAGGAGCTTGATTTCCAGTGTATTTTAAGATGAAATTTTTCTTTGTGTCGGTATCAACCTTAGCTTCAACCTCAACATTCTGGGTTTGGAAACTTACATCCAAATTAACTCCTGATTCTTTTTCAAGATTAATTTCCACACTTTCCGCATAAAAAAGAGAAGCACTTAAAAAGTTAAACTTAATATTTTTTCTATACGATTTCGATTGATCCTGAGTAAATTCCGAGTAACTTCTTAAAATCTCAATTCCAGGTGAATCTATGTTGGTAATTCTGGATTTTGTAACACCGTTTACTTTTATTGAAAAATCTTTCGCATTTTTAATATCGCCATTCAAGCCAATATTGAAAAGAGAAGGTAAAGAAAGACCAAATTCAATCATACTGTCTTTTGTAAATTCAAAATCAGGAATCATAGCGGGAAACTTTTGAACATTCATCAGTTGATTTTTAACTGTATTCAATTGATCTCCTTCAAATAAATATCCGATCAGATTATTATTGGTTGTTCGCCAGTTTCTACCATTCCATTCGTAGATTTCGCAAAGTAGAGTATCAGTGGAAGAATGGGGAAGAAGATCCATATCCTGCCATTTGAAAACTTCTTTTGCGTAAGGTCTTCTGTTGATAATATTAAGCCCAAGATCTAAAGCTAAAAGCTCGGTAAGTTGTTGATTGTTTTCCATATTAGTTTTAAGTGTTTATTGATGTATAAAATTAATTAAAAATTGGTTACTTGATTTTAAACTTCCAATAATATTTGATAAATCCTTCGACTGCTTCGCGCTCAGGATGACACTGCCTAATTATTTCTTGGATTTAAAAAGATTAGTATTAGAAATGTCATCCTGAGCGCGAAGCAGTCAAAGGATTAATTAAACAAGATATTAAAATATCATAAAACTTTCCCCTCTGTTTTTTAATCTAAAAATTGAATTCAAAAAAACTTTATCTTTGCCGTTATGATTTTACGAGGAGAAAACTTAATCAAAGAATACGGTCCTAAAAAAGTTGTAAAAGGCGTTTCTGTACAGGTTCAGCAGGGAGAAATTGTTGGTTTGCTTGGTCCGAACGGAGCAGGAAAAACCACTTCGTTTTATATGATTGTTGGGTTGGTGAAGCCTACTTCAGGTAAAATCTTTCTGGACAAACAGGAAATCACAACCGATGCAATGTACCGCAGAGCACAAAAAGGTATCGGTTATCTGGCTCAGGAAGCATCTGTTTTCAGAAAACTTTCCGTGGAAGAAAATATCATGGGAGTTTTACAGCTTACAAAACTTACAAAGCGTGAACAACAGATGAAATGCGACGAGTTGGTTGAAGAGTTTTCACTGCAGCATGTTCGCAAAAACCGTGGAGATCTTTTATCAGGAGGTGAAAGACGTAGAACCGAAATTGCAAGATGTTTGGCAACAGACCCGAATTTCATTCTTTTGGACGAACCTTTTGCAGGAGTTGACCCTATTGCAGTGGAAGACATCCAGAAAATTGTAAGAAGCCTTACGGACAAGAATATCGGAATTCTGATTACTGACCACAACGTACAGCAGACTTTGGCGATTACCAATAAAACTTATATTATGTTTGAAGGAAGGATTTTGAAAGAAGGACTTCCCGAAGAATTGGCAAATGATCCGCAGGTAAGAGAAGCCTATCTTGGCGAAAACTTTGTTTATCAAAGTATTTTCGACAAACCTAAAAAGAAGAGTTACGGTTACAATATTTGGGCTGGAAATTTCGAATCCAAGTCACAATTCCAAAGCTTTGTTGATGAAAATTTTGCTCAGTTTGATGATTTGAGATTGATGCACGGTTTTGAGGACATCAGTTTTGCTTCATTAGGAAATTCGGAAATTCAGCATATTTTTAATGATGTTGTGGATAAAAATGCAAATAATTCCTTTATTTTCCAGAAAAAAGAAATTAATTCAATTTATACTTTAGAACAGGCAGAAGCTGAATCTAAAGATGCAAGTAAACCTGAGTTGCATTATCTGACAACTTATGTTTTTGAAAATTAAATCAAAGCAAATATTTGCTGAAAAATAGAATAAAACGTACCTTTTCTCTGTAAAACGGTACGTTTTTTAGTTAAACTCATTCCTATGGCAAAACCTTTCAACAGAACCGTCACCTTATTCGGAATTTATAAACAGTTGGTTCCATTTATCAGACCTTATCGATTAATGATTTACGGGACGTTATTTCTTACATTTTTAGGCGCTCTTGCCGCTCAGGTGAACCCGATTGTCTTAAAATATACCGTAGATGAGGTTACAAAACTCACTCATCTTCCGCATCCGATGTCCGAAGGAATCCATATTTTGGTGGTGATTTCCATTATTTTGCTTGGGAAAGAATTATTAAATATTTTCATCAATTTCGGACAGAAATTTTATGGTGAAAAAATTAGAATTAATGTAAGTTCTGTTTTGGCACAGTCAGCAATTGATAAAATTTTAACATACAGAGTTGCTTATTTTAATGATGAAAACCACGAATCAGGGAAACTACAAATCAGAATCGACCGAGGAATTGAAAGTTTAACAAGGCTGGTTCAGAACTTTTTTATCGATATGCTTCCTCTGTTTTCAAATGCATTTATTGCTTTGATTATTATGTATATGCAAAATATTTATGTCGGAATTGTTTCTACGATTATTGTTCCTATTTATTTTTATATCAGTTCATTACAGGCGAAAAAACTAGGAGGTGTAAGACGAACTTTGAGAAATCAGCGAGAACAGAAAACTTCGGGATTGTTGAACTTAATTAATTCTATAATGGTAATTAAAAGTTTTGTCCGTGAAAAATTTGAAGGAAAAAAACAATACGATTTGCAGATGCAGTTGATGGAAAGTCAAATGTTTACTCGAAAAACGAATTTTATTTATGATGGTCTTAAAACTTTTATCGAACAGTTCGGAGTTGTTTTAATTATACTTTTAACGGTTTATTTGGTTCTCGATCAGCAAATGACAATCGGCGCTATCATGCTTCACATCATGCTTTTTAATAATGTTTCGGCTCCGATTCGTCAACTTCACAGAATTTATGATGATATGAATGATGCGATGATCTATGCTGAAGGTTATTTTGATATTTTAAATGCTGATAATGAAAAAGAGCCAAACGGAAATTTTGTAGAGAAAGATATCAAAGGAAATTTTGAATTAAAAAATGTCAATTTTTCTTATCCAAACGGAACGCAAGCATTACATGATGTTTCCATGAAAATTGAAAATGGTAAAACAACAGCTTTGGTTGGATTAAGCGGTGCCGGAAAATCAACGATCATCAATCTTTTATGTAAATTTTACCTTCCTGATTCCGGAGATATTCTATTGGATAATGTTAATTTAAATGATTTTGATAATACTTTTTTAAGAGGTGATCTTGGTTTAGTACTTCAGAAAAATCATATTTTTCAAGGAAGTATTGAAGACAATATCCGCTACGGAAATATGAATGCGACTTTCGAAGAAATTGAAGAAGCCGCGAAAAAAGCCTATCTCCACGAACAAATTTTAGATCTGCCGGAAAAATATAAACATGATGCGACCCAACTTTCCGGAGGGCAGCAGCAAAGAATTGCGATTGCGAGATTATTCTTGAAAAATCCACCGATTATTTTCCTTGATGAACCTACGGCAAGTCTTGACGCAATTGCTACAGAGCAAATTAAAAATTCTTTGGATGCCATAAAAGAAGGCAGAACGGTCATTATTATTTCCCATTCTCTGTCCCAGATTTTAGATTCTGATAAAATTTATGTCATGAAAAAAGGAAGAGTGGTGGAAAGTGGAACTCATGATGAATTAGTTCATCTCAACGGAACTTACAGAGAGATTTTCGATGCTTCGGCGAGAAGTTTAAACTTAGATAAATTGGTAAATACTTTTAAGGATAATTAAAAACAATTTTACAAATTTGCAGATTAGCGATTTACAATAAATGAACGATCATTATTTAAAAAAACTTGATAGAGTAACCGCAATTCTCACTCAATTACAATCAAAACCAATTGTAAGAGCGCAAGATCTGGCTCAAAAATTTGATGTAAGTGTTCGTACAATTTACCGTGATGTAAAAACATTGGAAAACGCAGGAATTCCGATTGTTGGAGAAGCCGGAAGCGGTTATTCTCTGATGGAAGGTTACAAACTTCCGCCTGTAATGTTTACAAAAGAAGAAGTATTGAGTTTCATTACAGCTGAAAAATTAATGCAGAAATTTTCGCATCAAAGCTTGGGGAACCATTATCAGACAGCGATGGAAAAAGTACGTTCGGTACTGAAATATTCGGATAGAAATTTAATCCAGAATATTGAAAAACAGATTGATATTTTTCAGTATCATGCCGCAACCGAAGACACGATAAAAGATGTTCTTCCGACTATTTTGGAAAGTATTGGAGAGAAGCGACAATTAACCATAGAATATAAAACTGTTGACGAGAAAATTTCAACAAGAACCATCGAGGCTGTCGGGGTTTTCTTTGAATTTAATTATTGGTATATCATGGCTTTTTGTACGCTGAGAAATGATTTCCGACAGTTTCGTATTGATAGAATTTTAAAAATTTCAAAAACTCAGAATCCGTTTTTGGGAGAATACGGACAAATTAATGATTATAGAAAAACTGGGAACGGAAATAAAACCGTTGTAAGACTTTTAGTAGAGAAAAAAATCATGGGATTTCTTGTAAATTCAAAAAAATACTATGGTTTAACCAAAGAAGCTGATACAGAAAATGGAATGGTAGAACTGACTTTCGAAACAGAGTCGATTAAAGACGGATTTCCGCGTTGGCTGATCACTTTTGCCGATTTTGCAACAATTTTAGAGCCGGAAAGTCTTAAAATACAATTAAATGATTTATTATCCCAAATCGCCAGTAAACATCAATAAACCCCAACAATTTCTGTCAGGGTTGTAAGCAAAAGTAATTAATAAGAGAATGGTTTAAAAGAAAAAGGCGAATTTGAAATCCTAAAATTGGTTGTCAAAATTTAATTTATAGAATACATTTCCGCCCTTTATATCATGATTGATTTTTCATATTAAATTTTATCAGCGATTTTAATCTCCATAAAGGCATTAAAGAGCTTAAAATCTCTCCCAAAAAAAAGGCGGCTCAATTCCTAAAGCTCTTATATAAACATATCCTTGTCCACGGTGATGGATCTCATTATCAATAAAATATAAAATATTCTGATAAACCGGGAATTCATACTGACCAAATAAATTGAAAGTTTCCTGAAAACGTTCTTCCGAAATCTGAGCAAAATAAGTGTTGATCGTTTCAGTTTCTTCGTCCCATTTTTTCAAAAGATCTTCTTTCGTTTCCGGTTTGAAACCGTCTTCATTGTAGGCTTCCATATTTTTGTCAACGATTCCTTTCAATGCAGGTCCTCCGATTCCGATCAATTCACAGGCTAACTTTGCAAAAGGTCTCATTCCTCCGATTGAAAACTCAAATAAATCCTTTTCAGGGAAAGCCTCGATTACTCTTCTAGTCAGATTTCTATGTCCTTGCCAATGTTCTAATATTTGCTCAGAGGTCATAAACTGTTTTGTGATTGTTGCTGTTGTAGTCATAATTTTAATATTGTTTGTTTTTGTTGATACAAAGATAAAACGGGACTATGACAACAGTTTGTCAGTAGGTTTTTTTAAGTTTAAAAAAAAATAAAAAATCTTGTGTTAATAATTATTTAAGATAAACTTCATAGACTTTTTATCAGCAGGTAGATTTTTTCTCGTTTAATTTATATTGATTATGAAATATGCTATAAGTCTTGAGTTTTAGTTAAATAGATAAGAGTTTTCATGTATAATTAATGCTCAACTCAGATAGGATGAAATTTTTAAACATTAAATCTTATGTTGAATACTATTAATTTGGATGAAGTTTTCAAAGAAAAATTTGATACTTCTTCGGACTTTGAGTTTAATACAAAAGTCGCAGGTGTTTTTGATGATATGGTAAGTAGATCTGTACCGTTTTATGATGAAATGCAGAGAATGACGAGTGAACTGGCAGGAAATTATGCTCTTCCACACACGAATGTTTATGATTTGGGCTGTTCTACAGGAACTACGATGCTTTTAATGGATAAAACGGTAGAAGAAGAAATTAATTTCATCGGAATTGATGATTCTGAAGAAATGATCATTAAATGCAAAGAAAAACTGAATAATTTTAAATTAAACAGAAACATCGAACTTTTGGTTGCAGATTTTACGAAAACAGTTCCTGTGGAGAATGCTTCGGTTGTAGCAATGGTTTTAGTTTTACAATTTATCCGCCCGATCAATCGATTGAGCATTGTGAAAAAAATTCATGACGGAATGGTAAAAAACGGAGTTTTTATCCTTGTAGAAAAGATATTGACGGAAGAAAAGTCATTTAATCGCGAATACATCGATTATTATTACGATTTCAAACGAAGAAACAGCTACAGTGAACTGGAAATTTCGCAAAAAAGAGAAGCTTTGGAAAATGTTTTAATTCCTTATAAGACAAGTGAAAATATTAATATGCTTCATGAAGCGGGATTCAACGATGTAGAGGTGTTTTTCAGATGGTATAATTTTACAGGCATTATTGCGAAGAAATCATGATACAGATAGGAAACTTTTTTTTCAAATACAGGAATTTTTTATTCATTGTTTTGTATTTATTGCTATTTATTCCATCGCCACGGCTTTTTGGCGAAAATTTTGGATCGGATTATTATTGGATTGCGATCACTTTAGGTTTATTTATAACAGTTTTGGGGCAACTCATCAGAGGAGGGACAATTGGTCTTGCTTATATCGTGAGAGGTGGAAGAGACAAGAAAGTCTATGCCGACGGTTTGGTGACGGAAGGAATTTTCAATCATGTCCGAAATCCTTTATACGTCGGAAATATTTTAATGTTGTTGGGTGTAGGAATTTTAGCCAATTCATTGATTTATACATTTGTCATCATGCCGGTTTTTCTGTTTATTTATCAGTGTATCGTTTTGGCAGAAGAGAATTTTTTGAAAAATAAATTCGGACAGGATTTTGAAAATTATACACAAAAAGTTCATCGTTGGATTCCGAAAATTTCAGGATTAGACCAAACTTTTACCTCAATGGAATTTAAATGGAAAAGATGGTTGGTGAAAGAATACAATACACAATTTATATGGCTTTGCGGAATAGTTTTAATTCTTTTGTTCAAATATCCTCAACTTACGCAAGGAAATGCCGATTTTAGAAATATTTTGGCTGTAATTTTTGTTTTGATTTTTTCTGGTTATTATTTTTTTGTCCGATATATGAAAAAGTCAGGAAAATGGGCGACTTGATTTAATAGGATGGTAAAAATTTAAAGTGAAATAAATTAAGATAACCATAAAATATTCATACAACCTTTTCGTTAAAGGAATATACTTACGACATTGTTAGGTAAATAAATAATTTGAAAGTGGTCGGTCTTTTGGGATCGGTCATTTTTGTATTTAAGAGAAAAATTCAATTGCAAAAAGAGTGTCATTTCGACGAAGGAGAAATCTATCAATCTAAAACTCTCAACAATTAGTAGCTATTTCCAGCTTTCCACTATATCTTTTGGGTTACGGTCTCCGCTTCGCTCCGACCGCAACCCAAAAGGATGCCGTTTCAATCTGGGCTATGGCGGTTGTCGGAATTAGAAAAGTTAAGGCTCTTCAGAATCAAAATTTGTAAACCTTATTTTAAAAAAGTAATTTAGTACTATGAAAATTTATACGAAAACAGGCGATAAAGGTCAGACTGCGTTGTACGGCGGAACGAGAGTTTCAAAAGCGAGTGCAAGAGTCGACAGCTACGGAAATATAGACGAACTCAATTCATTTATAGGAATTTCAAAAAGTCATATTCAAGATGAAGAAGTTTTAAAACAATTAAAAAAAATTCAGTTTGATTTGTTTACGGTTGGTTCGGAAGCGGCAACTCCGGTAGATAAATTAATGTTGGCAAATGGAAAATCACGTTTACCACTAATTATTTCGGAAACTGAAATCGAAGAATTGGAAAATTGGATGGATGCTTTTGAAGAAAAATTAGAACCGCTTCAATATTTTATTCTTCCAGGAGGTGGAAAATCAGCAACGTTTTTGCATGCAGCAAGAACAATCTGCAGAAGAGCAGAACGTTCTTTAGTTTTCTTAAACGAATCGGAAGAAGTTCGCCCTGAGTTAATTAAATATTTAAACAGACTTTCAGATTATCTTTTTGTGTTGGCAAGATATATCTCAAAAATCAACAACGAACCGGAAGAGTACTGGAATCCGAATGAAAGATAGAGTATTGCTTTTCATCAACGGAGACGCTCCGAAATCTTTTCCGAATCCTAAAAATTACAGGTTGATTGCCTGTACAGACGGTGCTTTTCATTATCTTAAAAATCTAAATTTTCCATTAGATAAATTAGATTTTATTTCCGGAGATTTCGATTCGCATTCTGGAAAAGATGAAAATATTTATGATGAGAAATTCATTTATACTCCGGATCAGGACAAAACAGATTTTCATAAAGCATTAGAAATTATTTTAGAAAAAGGCTTTAAAAATGTTGACGTTTTAGGCGGAAGTGGAGGAGAGCAGGATCATTTTTTGGGAAATCTTACCGTAGCTTTTGGATTTAAGGATCAGTTAAACATAAAGTTTTATGATGAATTTTCTGAATATTATTTTGTCCCGAAAAGTTTTAGTGTAAAAGGAATAAAAGATAAAATGGTTTCATTATATCCTTTTCCATCAGTTGAAAATATTACAACAAAAGGTTTGAATTGGCCTTTAATTAATGGAAGTTTAAGCATTACTTCAAGAATTGGAACCCGAAATTTTGCAGTGGAAGATGAGGTTTCTATTGAATATGAAAAAGGTGATTTGCTGGTTTTTATCGGAAGAAATTATTTGTAAATTACATATGAAAAAATAAGCATCCTCTTTGTCATTCCGTAGGAATCTAAACTTTTCTTTTTCTGATGAGATTCCTAATAAAATACTCTTAATTTTAAATAATCTACTTGAAAAACCTAATCAAAATATCATTTCTAACCATTTCAATATTTTGTGTTTTCTCCTGCAAAACGCAGAATTTTTCCATGCCCGAATATGGAAAAAATATTACAGAAAAAGATATTAAAATTAAAAAAGTCAATAATTTACGAACAGTTGGAAATATAAAAAACATTGACGGCAGAACTTTAAAAGAAGGGAAATTTTACAGAAGCGGAAATCTTTATAAGCTAAAACCAAAATCATTCAAAGAATTTGAAAACTTAGGAATAAAAGAAATTATTGACCTTAGAAATTCAAAAGAAATTGCTCAAAAACCAGACAATCTTCCGAGTGGAATTATTTACAAAAATTATTCTGCATTTGAAGATAAAGGTGATCAATTGGATCAGGCTAAAAAATTAGTGCTAAAAGGAAAAGTTAACGGTTCTGATGCTGATAAAAGAATGCTTGATTTCTACAAAGAATATGTCACAGAAAATCCTGAAATTATCAAAAAAATTGTCACTGAAATTTTAGAATCAGACCAGCCGATTTTATATCACTGTACTGCAGGAAAAGACAGAACAGGAATTACAACTGCTCTGATTTTAACAATTTTAAAATTTGATAAGGAAACGATTTACAATGATTATCTGTTATCCAATAATTACAGGAAAAAGTTAGTTGATAAAAGACTTAATCTCGCAAATAATTTACATTTTCTTTATCCCAAAATGGATATTAAAGTATTGGAAAAATTAAGCTGGGTTGAAACTGATTATTTAGATGCAGCTTTTAATGAAATCAACAACAAATATGGCTCAATCGATACTTATATTCAACAAGTTTTGGGAATTTCTGAAAATAAAAGACAGGAATATATTCAGAAGTTCACATATTAATAATGAAGCTTTATTTTCAATAAAAAAACATCGAAATTTATAATAAATTTAACGTTTAAAAATCAAACTTTTTTAGCAATTTTGCATTCTTAATTCACTTGTTAGAAAATGAAAATAAAATACTCGGAACTTATTGATCAGACATTGTATTTTCCAACGGAAGAATTCAATGTTTCTGAGAACAATTTGTTGTTTCACGATATTCCTTTGATGGATGTTGTTGAAAAGTTTGGAACTCCTTTAAAGGTTAGTTACCTCCCGAAGATTTCTCAAAATATTCAGAAAGCAAAAAGCTGGTTCAAAGAAGCGTTTGAGAAAACCGAATATAAGAAAAACTACAGGTATTGTTACTGTACAAAATCCAGTCATTTTAAATTTGTCATTGAAGAAGCACTAAGAAATGATATTTCTATTGAAACTTCTTCTGCATACGACATGGATATCGTAAAATCTCTTTATAAGGAAGGGAAAGTAACAAAAGATATTGAAGTGATCTGTAACGGGTTTAAAACTGATGATTATCTGGCGAAAATTTCGGATATGATCAATAGCGGTTTTGAAAATATTACGCCAATTTTGGATAATTACCGTGAGTTGGATAAGCTTACAGAAAGCATCGACACGACTTTCGATATTGGAATCAGAATCGCTTCTGAAGAAGAGCCTAAATTCGAATTTTATACCTCAAGATTAGGAATCGGATATAAAGATATTATTCCTTACTACAGTCAAAAGATCGCTGAACATCCGAATGCAAGATTGAAAATGCTTCATTTTTTTATTAATACGGGAATCAAAGACACAGCGTATTATTGGAATGAATTGTATAAATGTCTTCGTGTTTATGCGCGTTTGAAAAAAATTGCTCCAGAAGTAAATTCTTTGAATATCGGTGGTGGTTTCCCAATTAAAACGTCTTTGCAGTTTGATTATGATTATCAATATATGGTTGAAGAAATCGTTTCTCAGATCAAGAAATTCTGTGAAGAAGAAGGTGTTGAAGAACCTAATATTTATACAGAATTTGGAAGTTTCACAGTTGGAGAAAGCGGTGCGAATATTTATAAAATCATTTCTCAAAAACGTCAGAACGACAGAGAAAAGTGGAATATGATCGATTCATCTTTCATGACGACTCTTCCTGATACTTGGGCGATTTCAAGACACTTTATCATGCTTCCGTTAAATCGTTGGGATGATACATATGAAAGAGTTTTCTTAGGTGGATTGACTTGTGATTCAGATGATTACTATAATTCTGAACAGCATACAAATGCAATTTATCTGCCCGTTTTCAGTGATACAAAACCATTATATATCGGGTTTTTCCACACAGGAGCATATCAGGAAACAATTGGTGGTTATGGTGGAGTTCATCACTGTTTAATGCCTCAACCAAGACATATTCTGATTCAAAAAGATGAAAATGGAGAACTTCAATATGAGATTTTCCGTGAAAGACAGGAGCCGGAAGATGTCTTGAAACTTTTAGGATATTAATAAAACTGTCATTGCGAGGAGCGAAGCGACGAAGCAATCTCGAAAAAACATAAAAAAAGTCTGTCTTAAAAATTTTGAGACAGACTTTTTTATTTAAAAATATTTTGAAATCTTATCAAGTCTTAATTCTTCATAATCAGAAACCACCGTATCTGCCAAAGTATAATCCTGGTTTTTAGAATGTGGACTTCTATACGCTGCACAGAAAATTTTCGCTCGGTGAGCCGCCAAAATTCCATTGGTAGAATCTTCAATAACCATACAGTTTTCAACAGGTTCACTTGCCATTTCTGCAGCCAATAGGAAAACTTCAGGATGAGGTTTTGATTCCTTTAAATTTGCACCGCTTATTTTTCCTTTGAAATATTTTTCCAGCTCAAATTTTTCAAAAACCATATTGATAGTAGTCATTGTTGCGGAAGAAGCCAGTATTAATTTTATATCATTTTCATAATAATGCAGAATTAGATCTTTCACTCCCGGAATTAAATCAAATTCCTCATCATTGTAAAAATAATCTTTAAAAAATGCTCTTTTGGTAGATGCAATCTCTTCGGGAGTTTGTTTTAAATTAAATTTATCAATTAAAGTTTCAGCAACTCTTTTTGTGGAAGCTCCTGTAAAAGAAGTGTATAAATCTTCGGGAACCGCAATTCCCAGTTCGTCAAATGTTTTGAAATAAGCTTTTCTATGCAATGGTTCTGTATCTACAATTACTCCATCCATATCGAAAAGAACAGCTTTTAAAGGCATAAAATTAAATTTTTAAACAAAAATAATGTTTTAAAGTTAAAGGATTTTAATCAATATAAAACTTATCATTAATAACTCATCATTTACAACTCAACGACTATTTTGTATCTTTGCAAAATCTTATACTATTTCAATCATTTAATTTTTTAATTAATAAATTATATATGAAAACATACGCAGGAATTCCTGAAGAAAATGCATCATTAGAGAACTCGAAAGTAGTTTTGGTAACTGTTCCTTACGATGGAACTTCAACTTGGGGAAAAGGAGCGGATAAAGGTCCTGAATTATTCCTTGATGCTTCAGAAAACATGGAGCTTTACGACATCGAAACAGGAACTGAGCCTTATTTGGAAGGTGTTTACTTAGCCGGAGAAGTTTCTGAAAATTCTACGCCTGAAGCAATGACAGAAGCTGTTTATCAAAAAACAAAAGAGCTTTTGAGCAACAACGGAAAATTATTCACGCTTTTTGGTGGTGAACATTCCGTTTCTATCGGTTCGATTCGTGCGGTTGGTGAAAAGTATGAAAACTTAACGGTTCTTCAATTGGATGCTCATACAGATCTTCGTCCTGAGTTCCACGGTTCTACTTCTAATCATGCTTGTGCAGTTTTTGAAGCGAATCAGAAGCATAATTTGGTACAGGTGGGAATCCGTTCTATGGATATTGAAGAGGCTGAATATTTACCTGAAGGAAGAGTATTTTTCGCTCATGAAATTGCAAACAATGAAAACTGGGTAAATGATGTATTGGAAAAAGTTTCAGGAAACGTTTATATCACGATCGATTTAGATGCTTTTGATCCTTCAATTGCTCCATCAACGGGAACTCCTGAACCAGGTGGTTTACAATGGTATCCAACATTAGAATTATTAAGAAAAGTATTTGAAAAATGTAATGTTGTAGCTTTTGATATTGTTGAATTAATGGATTCGGCTTATTCAAAACCAAGTGCATTCTTGGCTGCAAAGTTATACTACAAAATGTTGGCTTATTATCATATAAATAAAGATTAAAACTTCGCAAGATTCGGATTTTTTCTGTGAATAATTCTTTGGATATTTGTGAGGTAAAATAAATGTTATGTCCACACAAAATCAGATAGATTACGAAAGAATTGCTAAAGCGATAGAATATATCCGAAGCAATTTTAAGCTTCAGCCGAATTTGGATGAAGTGGCGGAAAAAGTTCATTTGAGTCCGGCTCATTTCCAGAAGATGTTTTCTGATTGGGCGGGAACGAGTCCAAAGAAATTTTTACAGTTCATAAGTCTTGAACATGCTAAAAATTTGTTGAAGGAAGAAAAAATGAGTTTGTTTGATGCAGCTTTCGAGACAGGATTTTCGAGCACAAGCAGATTACACGATTTGTTTGTAAACATCGAAGGAATGTCTCCTGCAGAATATAAAAACGGCGGGAAAAACCTCAACATCAATTACAGTTATTCCGAAAGCCCTTTTGGAAACATGATCATAGCTTCTACAGAAAAAGGAGTTTGTTATATGGCTTTTGAAAACAATAAAAATAAAGCATTGGGAGATTTACAACTTAAATTTCCTAATGCTTCTTTTTTTGAAAAACAGGATGATTTTCAGAAAAATGCTTTGTCTATTTTTAATAATGACTGGACGAAACTTAACACCATCAAACTACATCTAAAAGGAACTGATTTCCAGCTTAAAGTTTGGGAAAGTCTTCTCAAAATTCCGATGGGAAAATTATCAACTTACGGAAATTTAGCCGAAAAAATTGGAAATCCAAATGCCTCAAGAGCGGTCGGAACTGCAATTGGAAGCAATCCTGTTGCGTTTTTAATTCCTTGTCACCGTGTGATTCAATCTTCGGGAAATATTGGAGGCTACATGTGGGGAAGCGAAAGAAAGCAATTGATTATCGGCTGGGAAAGTTCTCATGTATATTCTGAAAACTCTATTTTACTTTAAATTTATTTGAACCATTAAGATTGATTTTAAGCAGCGAAGTTTAATTAAGATAGATCATTCTGATTTTTAAGTATCATTTCTTAAGCAAAAGCAAGCTTAATTATTCTCATCAACTTAATCAATCTTAATGGTTTATTTTAATCATAAACGTTAATAATATCAATGTTGAGCCTATTCGAAGACATATCCGATTATCCTATAAACATTCTTCCCAAAGATGGAACCGTTCATTATTACGGTAAAGTTTTTTCAAAAGAAAAATCAGATTTTTATTATGATTATTTATTCAATCAGATTCCGTGGGAAAATGATGAAGCCGTGATTTTCGGAAAATTAATTTTAACCAAAAGAAAAGTAGCTTGGTTTGGAGAAAAGCCATTTGAATACACGTATTCAAAACGAACGAAATATGCAAAGTTCTGGACTCCCGAATTATTAGAATTAAAACAAAAATGTGAAGAAGTCACGGGTGAAACTTACAATTCCTGTTTGCTGAATTTATACCACGACGGAAGTGAAGGAATGGCTTATCACAGCGATGCAGAAAAAGATTTGAAAAAGCATGGAGCAATTGCTTCTCTGACTTTCGGAGCGGAAAGAAAATTTTTATTTAAACATAAAACAACCAAAGAAAAAGTAGAAATATTTTTAGAAAACGGAAGTTTATTGGTAATGAAAGGAATAACTCAGGATCATTGGTTGCATAGACTTCCACCGACTACAAAAGTGAAGACACCGAGAGTAAATTTGACTTTCAGGACGATTGATGAGTAATATTTATACGAAAATTTTAATCATACGGAATGACAAAACTGTGTTGCCAAATTCATAAAAACAAAAAAAGCCGTTCAAATTCGAACGGCTTTTTTAAAACTTATTTATTTAAAACCTCAACTTCAATCGCGCTATCTTCAAAAATCTTGATAAACGCTTTCGTATAATCTTCCTTCGTTGCAAAATTCGGATTATCTAAGAATTTCTGAGGATTAATGGCGAATAATGGAAACCATGTCGAAGAAATCTGTATCTGAATTTTATGTCCTTTCTTAAAAGTATGCACAACATCCTGCAATCTAAAATTCACAGCAGTTTTCTGATTCGGTACCAAAGCTTCCGCTTTTTCTCTAGAATTTCTGAATCTTGCAGGCATAATTTCACTTCTTACCATTTGATGATAATTTCCATAAATTACACCATCTTTCTTTTCAGCAGGTTTAAAATCTTCAGGATAAACATCAATTAATTTCACTGCAAAATCCGCATCTGTAGAAGTGGAAGCAATATTTAATTTAGCCATAATTTCTCCTGCGAAAGTCATATCGTCTGTCAAAACATCAGTTGTGAAAGTTAAAACATCGGGTCTCCCTTCCGCAAATCTCTGATCTTCCGACATATAATTTCTTGGCGTAAATCCATTAAAATCTTTCAGATTATCAGAACTTAAAACAGGATTATTCGGATCACTATAATATTCTGATGAACCTTGTCCTGCAGAATTTTTCAATGTTCCGTTTGATAGGTAGAAATTCACTTTTTGTCCTTCTTTTGGAGGATAAGTCGTAAATTCTCTCCATTGTTTTGCTCCTGTATCATACATCAATGCTTCAGGTAAGCCTGCGTCTTTTTTTGTATCGCCTTTTAAATAATGGTTGAAAAATTTCGTCTCAATATTTTTCTGATAGTATGTTGCAATACTGTCTCCGAAATAAATTTCATTATGTAAATGTTTCCCTTGTTCATACGCCCAAGCTCCGTGAGAAAAAGGCCCCATCACAATCGTATTTTTAGCTTTCGGGCTTGTTTTTTCAATAGTTTTATAAATATTTAAAGGTCCTGAAAGATCTTCTGCATCAAACCAGCCTCCGACAGACATTACTGCATGATTTACGTTTTTAAGATGAGGAAGAAGGCTTCTTTTTTGCCAGAAATCATCGTAATTAGTATGATTCATAATTTCTGTCATGAAGAAATTGTCTTTGTAATATTTGTCATAACCATCTTTCAAAGTACCCATGTCTCTGTAGAATTTCAAACCGTCTTCTGAAGTGGTTTTAATCATAGAATCGGAATACCACGTTTTGTTTTCAGGCTTTGTCTTCTGAACTCCGAAAACCGGGAAAGTTCTGAAATATCCTAACATGAATCTTCCGTTGTGAAGAAAATCGTCATTCCAGAAATCTGAAATCGGAGCTTGCGGAGAAGATGCGACTAAAGCTGGATGTTGCGCCAAAACTCCTACTGCAGTGTAGAATCCCGGATAAGAAGTTCCGTATTGACCTACTTTTCCATTGTTGTCTTTGATATTTTTAACCAACCAATCGATTGTGTCGTAAGTATCTGTACTTTCATCGACATCTTTCTTGGTTTTATGGTCAACTTGAGGTGTCATGTTGGTAAAAGTTCCTTCACTCATGTATCTTCCGCGAACGTCCTGAAATACAAAAATATATTTGTCTTTCATTAAATATTGGTTCGGACCAAGCTTCGTTCTGTATTCGTTTTCACCGTAAGGAGCGATGCTGTAGCAAGTTCTCTGCATCAAAAACGGATATTTTGTTTTGTTGGAAATATCTTTTGGAATATAAACCGCCGTGAAAAGTTTCACCCCGTCACGCATAGTGATATAAAATTCCTTTTTGGTAAAATTATCCTTCACAAAAGTGTCTGCAGGTTGCGGTTTGTTCTGCGAATTTCCAAAAATGAAACATAAAATGAATAAAATTGAAAAATGAATCTTCATTACATAAAATTTGATGCTAATTTAAAAATAAAAAGCTTTTAATTAAATGTATGTTTAAGATTAATATAAAAAGATCCTCGCAGTTAGCTGTCATTCTGACGAAAGAAGAGTCTTCAAACATTATTTTGATAGATTTTTCACTCCATTTTATTTCGTTCAGAATAACAAGCATGAAAGGAAAAATTTAAAAATTTCGTGTTATCGATAAAAAAATTAGAACAATTCGTGTTTAACCTACATTTTCTTTCCTGCAAATTTATTTAGTTTCATCGTCAGAGAAAACATCACATAACGTTTTAAAATTAAGTCTTCACGGTCTTCCACATAAGAAGCTGTAATTGTTCTTCTCACACTTTGGTTTTGGTTCAAAATGTCATAAACCTTCACTTTTGCAGTGAATTGTTTTTTGTAAAAAGAATATCCTAAACTCGTATTCAGAAAATAAAAATCTTTCTTGAAACCCGGAGCAATATTCGAACTTGTATTGTATTCAAAGTCATTTTCAAAAACTAAGTTTGTTTTTAGAAAATAATTGGTAAGTTCCAGTCGAAAAGTCTGATATGTGTTTTTTACACTTTCAGTGTTGTAATTTTTATAATCGGAAAACGAATAATTAACGTTATAAGAAGGTTTTATATAAATTTTATCCTTTCTGTCGTATGTTAGATTAATTCCGGGATTAAAAGTGTAAGAATTTCCGGTAAACATTTGTCCGTCGATAAATCCTTGGTTGTATCTGTAATTCAGGTTTACTCTTGGGCTGACTGTGAATTTATTCTCACCCCATTTGAAGGTTTTACTCAAACCGCTTCCGAAATTCACACTTTTATTTCCGCTGATGTTGGCGTATGTCACAGATTGTTTCCCTGAGTCGTCATAATAAGAAAAATTGGCTGTGTCATTATTACTGTAAATAAAAGTCAGATTAAAATGATAATTGAGGTTTTTCGGAACATTGAAATTACTGAAATAAACTGTTGTTCTGTTGCTCCATACATTTTTAAGATCGGGATTTCCTCTATAAGTTACCAATGGATTCGATTCATCAAGATACGGAATCAGCCTTTCTGAAGACGGAATCGTGAAACTTGCTGAATTGTAAATGTTTAATCTTGAGTTTTGCGAAAGTCGATATTGCAATCCTGCATTATAATCGGGAAGTGTAAAGTTTCTTCGTAATTCATAATATTTTCCGTTAAAGATGGAATTGTATTTCAAATCTGTGAAATTTACATTTAAAGAAGCCCATACATTGAATTTCTGCTTATTCAGTTCAATACCGATTTGTGGTGAAAGTTGATTGCTTTTTTCGTCCGAATTGTTGGATAAAACTAGATTGTAGTTGGAATACTGTCCTGTAATTTTATCAAAATCATTAACAGTTCTGTCATTTATCGAATTTTTTGAGTCATAATTTAATCCAAAACTTATATTTAAAGAATCTGTGATTGGCTCTGTATATTTTGCATTAAAAGAATAATTATTGTTTTGTGCTTTGGTTTGAGTCAATTGATCTCTGATGTCTCTTTTTGTAACATCTTCAGCTCCATTCACGTAAAATAATGTTTGAGAATTAACGAGACTTTTATTTTTGTTTTGTGAAATCGAAGTATTTAAACTTGAATAAAAAATTCTTCCCTTCTTTCCAAATTTTCTTGAATAATGAATATTAGGACTAAAATTATTACTTTCCGAGTTGGAATTAGTTGAAGACTGACTTTCATTAAGCAATTCGTCATCTTTAAAAGTGATCGATTTTCCTGTTCTGAAACTCGTGGTTTTTGAATTTGAAAAAGCAGGTGAAAAGTAAATAGTGCTTAAAGTATCCGGTTTTATTTTCAGGGATGAATTAAAATTATACTGTTCAGATTCGTTTTCAGCCTGATTTTCTGAGTTCGTTTTTAAATTATAGTTAGTAAGAAAAGTTGTTTTTGCAACTTTTGAGGCAGTTTCCAGATTGGTGTTTGTTCGTGTAATTCCCAATGCATCAAGTTCAATTTCTTTGCTTAATTTATCACTGTAATTCACACCGATCGTTGTCGATTTCTGAATACCTTTCATGGTATTTCCGGCTTGGGAATTTCTAGAATTTTTCCCCGTATTATCGCCGGAATCACCTTGCGAATTGATATTATTGGAAGAAAGTACCAAACTGACCTTGGTCTTATCTTTAAAATAGCTTAAAAATCCGTTTCCTTCATATCTTTTGTCAGAACCATAACCTGCAGTAAGTCGGGAAAGGAAACCTTTATTTTTCTTTTCGTCAATATTAAAATTGATCGTCGTATTTTCAGATTTCGGAATTTTTCCGGTAAGTTCTTCCTCTTTGGTTTTTGTGGTGGTAAACTGTATGTTTTTAATAATATCTGCAGGAATATTTTTCAAAGCAATTTTTCCGTCTTTATCGAAAAAAGGTTTTCCGTTGATCATAATTTGATCTACATCTTTTCCATTGACAGTAATTTTTCCGTCATTATCAATTTCAACACCGTTGATATTCTTTAATAATTCCTCGATATTGCTATTGGGACGAACTTTTATCGCATTGGCATTGAATTCAATCGTGTCTTTTTTAATTTTTACGGGAGAAACAGTAATTTTTACTTCTTCAATATCTGTGATTTTACTTTTATCAAGTTCAATATTTTCAAGATCTATGGATTGATTTATTTTATCAAATTTTTTAGAATAAGAAATTAATTTCTCTGCATCGATTTTTAAGATTGACGATTCGGTAAGTTCATTTGTTTTTAGTGAAAATTTTCCTTCTTTGTTGGTAGAAGTATAATTAATGACCGATGAATCTTTTTGTTTTAATAAATAAACGGTTGCATTTTCCACAGGTTTCTTTTCGAAATCCGTGACTTTTCCATTGATGCTCAGCTTTTGTCCGCTTACTATTAAAAAATTAAATGAAAAGAGCAGCAGCCATAAAATTTTCTTCATTATATGTTTTTGAAGGCGCTAAAATATAAAAAAACATCCCTAAAAAGGGATGCCTATATTTTAAATATTGTTAAATCTTGCGAATTAAGCTTTCAAATATCTTGAGTAAGCGTAACCTTCCTGCCCGTCGTCAGTTTTCACTTTCCACCAGTCGTCAGAAGTTTGCTCAATTAAAGTTACCGAAGCTCCTTTTGCAGCTTTACCTACAACTGCAGCTTCTGTAGAGGGCTCTTGTCTGATGTTTAGGTTTGATTCGTCAGTTGCAACTGTAAGAGCAGCACCTGCAGCAAGTCCTGAAACCTGTACATCGATGTTGATATCTGAAGCAGAATAAGTAGAATCGATTGCGCCTAAAGCATTCCAAACTGCATCTTTTGCTGCAGTGTTTGAAGCAGCTCCGGAAACGTAAAGAATTCCATCTTGCTCCTGAACTTGTAGATTAGAGATTCCTGCAGATTGAGCAGCAGAAACTACGCTTGAATATTTATCTTGTAATGTGCTCATTTCTAATTATTTTACTGTATAGTTATAATTTACTTTTCCAACTTTCAAAGCATCTACAGATTCTTTTACTTTTCTTGCATTAGCAGAAGATACAGTTCCTGTAAGAGTTAATTCTCCGTTTACAACTTCTACTTTTACACCTGGAATATCTTTCACTGCATCCTGAACTTTCTGTTGTACAGCAGGATCTACAGCAGTTGTAGTCTGAACTGGCGCTACAGTTGCAGCAGCAGGAGCTACAGTAGCCATATCCATTACTTCTTTTACACCGGTAATAGCCTTCAATTGTTTGATCATTGCATCTTTAGCTTCCTGAGTTTCGAAAGTTCCGCTCAAATGAGCAACTCCCTCTTTTACTTCCACAGAAGCGTTCGGGTTAGATACTACTACAGTAGTAGCCTGAGTTTGAAGATCAGCATCAGAAACTTTCTTCTTACAAGAAACAGCCCCGAAAGACACAGCTACAGCCAATGCAGCCATTGCGATAGTTTTTTTCATAGTTGTATATTTTTTAATATGTTAATACGAGTAAATGTAATAATAAAATTCATACCAAAAGAATAAAATTAAAATAAATTTTCATGAAATTTCTTGCAATATTTTATTAATCAGATAATTAATTTTAAAGGATAGTTGATTTAACATAATATTAATTGTCTTTAAAAATGAAATCTTACACCAATTGTAAAAATATTATATTTGCGAATCTTGAAACATATATATGAAAGGACAGAATAAACTATTTATAGCAATTATTATCGCACTTGTGATCGGTGTCGGAATTGGCGGATTTGTGCATACTCAGTATCCGGAAAGTGCAGAACCTTTTTCTAAAAATATAAAACTTCTGGGAACGGTTTTCATCCGTTTGGTTCAGATGATCATTGCTCCTTTGGTTTTCACAACCTTGGTTGTCGGAATTGCAAAAATGAGTGATATTAAAATGATCGGAAGAGTAGGAACAAAAGCAATGCTTTGGTTTATTTCCGCTTCGTTGGTTTCCCTTTTCATTGGTTTAATATTGGTCAACTGGCTGGAACCGGGACATATAACAAAACTTCCGATTCAGGATGCGGCTTCCGCAGAAGAATTGTTGAAAAGCAGTAAAGGATTTTCGATGGAAGATTTTGTAAAACATATTATTCCTAAAAGTATTTTTGAAGCTTTTGCAACCAATGAAGTTCTGCAGATTGTGGTATTTTCTATCATGTTTGGAATTGCTTTGGCAAATTTGGGCGAAGAATATTCTCAACCTGTTATTAAATTATTCGATATTGTAGCTCATGGAATTTTGAAAATGGTAGGTTACATTATGTGGTTTGCACCTCTTGGAGTTTTAGGAGCAATTGCAGCGGTTGTCGCGACCAACGGTTTCGAAATTTTTAAAGTATATGCCATTTATTTAAGAGATTTCTTCTTTGCATTGGCGATTCTTTGGCTGGTGCTTTTATTAGTTGGATACTTAATTCTTGGAAACCGTCTTTTCGAATTATTAAAAAGAATCAAAGCACCTTTATTGATCGCGTTTTCTACGACAAGTTCAGAAGCTGTTTTTCCTAAATTGGTTGAAGAGCTGGAAAGATTTGGCTGCAACAATAGAGTAGTGTCTTTTATTTTACCTTTAGGATATTCTTTCAATCTGGACGGAAGTATGATGTACATGACTTTTGCATCAATTTTCATTGCTCAGATTTATGGAATTGAAATGACAGTCGGTCAACAGATTACTATGCTTTTGGTATTAATGTTGACATCAAAAGGAATTGCGGGAGTTCCGAGAGCTTCTTTGGTAATCATCGTTGCAACGTGTTCTATGTTTGGAATTCCGCCGGAAGGCATTGCCCTAATTTTACCGATCGACCATTTCTGCGATATGGGAAGAAGTATGACCAACGTTCTTGGAAATGCTTTGGCAACTTCTGCCGTTTCAAAATGGGAAGGACAGCTGGAGAATCATGGAGGAAATATGTAAAATATAAATTTAGCTTAAGCTAATGAATGGTCAATGGTGAATTTTTTATCTTCATTATTGACCATTTATTTTTTATTTGAAGCTTGATCCCGCTTTCCATTATATCTTTTTGGTTACGGGTTCCGCTTCGCTCCACCCGCAACCAAAAAGGATGTCATTCCAATCGGGGCTAGAGTTGTTGCCCTTCTTTAAAAATTTGTCATTGCGAACCGAAGGTGAAGCAATCTCATAGAAATTTAATAATTAAAAAGATTGCTTCGTCGCTTTGCTCCTCGCAATGACACCAAAATTAATGAGTGAAACGCCTTTGCGACCAAAAAATATTCTTAATCATTTTAAAGAAAATCTTTGCGATCTTTGCGTTTAAAAATAGATTCAAAATAATCAAATGAATTTACAAAATCACAAAAACTCAATTCAAGAAAATGGCTTTACCGTCATCAATAATATTTTTTCTAATGAAGAAATAGAAAAAATGAGTGAAGTCATTCAAAATATAGATACTTCCAAAGAAACATTTAGAAAGTCGGAAGATTTATTTGCGATCAGACAGTTTTTAAAGGAAATTCCCGAGATTAATGAATTGATTTTTAATGAAAATATTAAAATGATTATCAAAGAAATTTTTGGAGAAAAATATTTTGTAGTGAAAAGCATTTACTTTGATAAGCCTGAGAAATCTAACTGGTACGTTGCTTATCATCAGGATTTAACAATTTCTGTTGATAAAAAGATTGAATTGCCCGACTTTGGACCTTGGACGACAAAACAGAATCAATTCGCAGTTCAGCCACCTTTGAATATTCTTGAAAATGTTTTCACCATAAGAATTCATCTGGATGATACTGATGAAAATAATGGAGCTTTGAAAGTCGTTCTGAAATCCCATTCAAAAGGAATTTACAGACCGGAAACCATCGACTGGACTGTAGAAACTGAATCAATCTGCAATGTAGAAAAAGGTGGAATAATGATCATGAAACCTTTAATTCTTCATGGTTCCAACAGAACAACCAACGGAAAGAAAAGAAGAGTCATCCACATCGAATTTTCTGATATGGAACTGCCGGAAGAACTAAACTGGTCGGAAAGAGGTGTTTTCGAAAAAATGAATTAATTATTTATATTTTTCTACCACTTTACCTAAATAGGCTTTGTATTTTTCACTGATCGGAATTCTTTCATTTCCAATCGTGAGCGTATTTTTTCCGATACTTTGGAGATGTTGAAGCGAAATAATATGCGAATTATGAACCCGGATAAAATTCTCAGATTCAATTTTTTCCATAATGGATTTCATGGTTTGATGAACGATTAATTTTCTAGTTTCCGTGTAAATAATAATGTAATCTTTTAAGGCATTGATTCGGGTAATTTCGCTTAAATTCAATTTTACATCTTCATTATTGGAACGTACAAAAATGAAAGATTCTTTAAAGAAATTCTGTGTAGTTTTTTCGTGTAAAATTTTAGAATTATTGTGCAGATTATAACTTTTATAGATCGCTTTTAAAAAACGTTCAAACGAAAATGGTTTCAATAAATAATCTGTGACATCCATCTCAAAACCCTGTACTGCACAGTCATCATAAGCTGTGGTGATGATAACGTCGGGAAGCTTATTGAAGCTTTTTAAAAACTCTATTCCGGTAATATTGGGCAGATTGATATCAAGAAAAATAAGGTCGATATTCTCACTTTGCAAAGTCTGGATCGTTTCCTGAATGTCATAACAGTTTTTCACCAGATTTAGGAACGGAATTCTTGAAATGTATTCCTCAATAACGTGATGAGCCAGTTCTTCATCGTCTACAATTATGCAATTCATCTTTAATTCAGTTGAAGTTTTAAATTAACTTTATATTCAGAGCCATTGTCATTTATATCTAGTTGATATTTATCGGGATACAAAAGATTCAGCTTCATTTTGGTATTTTCTATTCCCAGTTTGCTGTCATCGGATTTTTCGTAGTTTTTATTTTCGTAGAAATTTCGGATGTCAAAATCCAGCAATCCATTGTTTAAATTTACTTTAATATCTAACGAACCTTTTCTTAAATCTGCATATTTAAAAGCATTTTCAACAAAAGTTAAAAGTAATAAAGGCTCAATTTCGTAAGATTCAAAATTGCCTTGAAATTCATAATTCAGATTACTGAATTTATTAAAACGAATCGACTGGATCTCAATGTATTTCTTGATGTTGGTAATTTCGTCATTCAGATTATTTTTATGCAGACTTTTATTGTTAAGAACATAACGCATGATATCAGACAAAATTAAAATAACTCTTGGTGTATCTTTTGACTGAATAATTGATAATGAATAAATACTGTTCAGTGCATTAAAAAAGAAATGCGGATTAATCTGTTCGCGCAAGATTTTCAGTTCACTCGACTGTCTTTCAAATTCTAAGGCTTTGATTTTTTTTCCGTTTTCCATCCATTTATCGACAAAGAAAAGCAACGTGCTGAAAATCATTGAGAAAAGCCCGATCCGAAAACATATGTCATAAAAACTTATTCCATTATGAAAAGGTTTCATTCTTTCGTTTTTTGGAAAATCTTTCGGCGAAAATGGCGGATGTTGAGGTAATGGCGGCATAAAAACAATCATTAAAGCCACATAAATAACAACAAATGAAATCGTAATGACAAGAATTCTCTTCGGACTCTGCCGAATGATAAAAGGCAGAAATATGTAATAACTGATATAAAATAATATGATGGAAATTAAAAATAATTTAATGTTCATCGGAAGAAGAAAATTCCCGAAAACGGAATAATCCATGATCAGTTTAAAGAAAATAAGAATGATCCAGATGATCCAATGGTAAATGTAAGTGGTTTGTATTTGTCGGAAAAATGCTGTCATAAAATTGTATCTGATTGTTTTGTGCACAAATTCCCTCAATAAAATATTGAAGGAATTTTCATTGTAATTAAAGCATCTAATATTCTATCTTCATAGAATCCAGTTCATGTATAGAAATTTTTGGGAATGAATATTTTTCTATTTTATTCACAACAAGATCTGCTGTCTTTTGTGCGTCTGTTTCGTTTTTAAAACTTTTCTCTCCCTGTATTGCAGGAATAAAAGGCTGATTGATCATGATCTTCTGTTTTTTTAAGATCTGATAACCATATCCGGAATTTTGTCTTGTGATTTTAATTTCCAGATTGCCATGTTTTTTTCCACAACTTATCAGCAAAATTCCTGTGCAGAACAATGATATCCAAAATTTATTAATCATCATCATTTTCACTTTCGTTTGGATGGAAAACCCAGATGTCATCAAAATAAGACGAACCGCTGTTTCCGGTAAGTACATAACCATAATTTCCTATTGAAAATGCACATGCACTTTCTCTGGCAGAACCTTCAAATGCCGTTCTCTGCGTCCAGTCGTTGGTAGAAGGATCATATTCCCACGTTGTAGTTCCCACTCCGCCTGAAGAACCTGTTGCTACATATCCCAAACCATTGGCTGCAAAAGCTGCGGTTGAAGTTCTGTTTTGTGAATCATCATCGTTGCTTGTATCAACTTTTCTTGTCCAAGTTTCAGAAGATGGATCAAATGCCCAGAAATCTGAAACCAAACTTCCGTTGTTACTTCCAAATCCGACATAAGCGATATTATTAATTACGAAAGCCGCTCCGTCTCTTCTTTTTGAACCTCCTAAACTGTTAATGGAACTCCATGTTGAGGTTGATTCATTGTATTTATAAAAATCTTTAAGTTCGCTTCCATCGTATCCTGTTCCTACATAGCCGTAATTTTCTATTCCGAAAGCTAAAGCTGCATATCTTTCAGTTCCTGGAAGATCGGCGATCTGGCTCCAAGAGTTTGATGAAGGATCATATTTGTAAAAATCTTTTAATTTGTTTAATCCATCATATCCTGTTCCTACATATCCATTAGAATTGGTGGCAAAACCTACGGCAGAACTTCTTTTTGATCCCGGAAAATCCGCTTTCTGAGTCCATGCATTTACATTAGGATCATAGCTCCAAAGATCATTGTAATAATATTCTCCGTCATACCCTCCGGTGATGTATCCTTTTCCGTTTACGACAAATGCAGAAGCATTGGAACGAGGTTTACCGTCCAGATCCGAAACTCTTACCCAGTTTCCTATAAGTTCATCATCGTCATCATCATTTCTACAGCTTGTTACTAAAAATGTTCCTACAAGAGTAAGAGCTAAGATTGAAAGTTTACCATTCATTATTCATTCTTTTTTGTGCAAATGAATTCCATTCCGAAGTATTCTGAAAATTTATTAGACGAATGAGCCTTTTTTATAGTCAAATACCATGATTTTTATGACGGATGACGTATGTCTTTAAAAATCAATAAATATCTAAGCGAATCTCGTCGTTGTCTACAACTAATGATGAAAGGGAGAATAAATTTTACTTTATTACATCTTCATTATATGTTTGCGAAAAAAAGATGTATAAATACTTTTTATTATGTATTTCAATGATGTTTTTATTTTCATGTGAAGATGAAACCAATACTTATGATGTGGGAAGTTCCTGGATTGATGCTCAGTCGAAAATCGTGATGATTGATACATTGACCATGAAGATGTCGACAATTATGATGGATTCTACAATAACTTCCGGAAAAAGCGTCATGATGATCGGAAATATAAAAGACCAGACTTTTGGGAAAGTAACCTCATCTTCTCTTTTTGAACTTAATCCTTCAAGTTATACATTAACATCTCCGACAAGCGCAGTTTTTGATTCAGTCGTTATGTATCTTACAAATACAGATTTTTATTACGGAGATACACTTAAAACATATAAACTTAATGTTCATCCTTTAACGGACAGAATTAAACTAAATAACGGATATCTTTATAATAAGAGTAATTTTAATTATTCATCTAATTCCATCGGAAGTGCGGAATTTTATCCGAGACCAAATACAGACAGCAGTTATGTGAAAATCAAACTGGATCAGTCTTACGGACAGACACTTTTTAATACATTAAAGAACAGTTCGGTTACCAATCAGGAATATTTCCTTAATTTTTATAAAGGTTTGGCGCTTGTTCCTTCTTCTGATAATAATGCAATGCTGCGTTTTGGGATCAATTCTTCTTATCAGGTTCAGGTTAATAAAAGTACAAAAGAAAAAGTTTCAAATGTAGTGAGAATGTATTATCACACCACTTCACAAAACGGAACCGAACTGGTAAAATATACATTGGATCTTAGTCCGAGTACAAGTTATCAGTACAATAAAATTCAGAATGATTTTACAGGATCCGAACTGGCAAACCTTACACCTAAAAATCCAATTCCTTCTGCCAATTTAGGAAACAAAACTTATCTCATGGCGGGAATCGGAGTGTATACCAAAGTGGAAATTCCTTATTTAAAATCACTGAAAAATTTATATGAAAATTATAAAATTATTGACGCCACACTTTCGGCAAGTCCGGTTGCGGGATATTATTCCAATAATTTTTATAATCCAAGTCCGCTTTATTATTACGTTGGTGATAAATTAAACCATTTGGTCAGCAATTATACTTCCGACGGAACCACGGAAATTACTACAACTTTATCGAACAGCAGCGAGTTTCAGAATGAGCATACTTATAATTTTTCCATGAAAAGTTATGTAAACACCATATTGACAGAAACGGTAAACTCAAATTACAATACGTTGATTTATCCTTCTTCATACGCGGATGTTCTGTGCGGGAAAACGGTATTCGGAGATCAGAAAAATAAAACAAATCCGGCGAAACTGAAGATTTATATGTTAGGATATTAATGCAGAAAAATTTTATGAACAGAAAAAATAAAACAGCAATAGGCTTATTATTCTCATGTGCTTTTGCATCCGGATTGTATGCTCAGAATTCGTCGCCTTATTCGTATTTTGGAATAGGAGGTTTTAATGATGTAGACGACGCCAGAAATATTGCATTGGGAAATACAGGAATCGCTTTGGATGCGCCGGATTATATTAATTCTAAAAATGCTGCGTCAATGACAGGTCTTACTACACGAAATGTCGTTTTCAATGTAAGCGGAATTTTAAAATATAATACAATTTCCAGCAATCAGGGAACGGATAAAAGGCTGAATTCCAATTTTACGAACTTCAGTGCAGCTTTGAGAATTTCAAAAAAAGCTTTTGTCGGGATCAGTATGCAGCCAACAACTTCTTCGGATTATAAAATTTCATCTACCATACCAATCGAAGGAACTACTAGCGAATATCCCATTACCTACGAAGGAAGTGGCGGACTTTCGAACTGGGGAATCAGTTTGGCGTATAAAATTAATGATAATTGGAGTTTCGGAGGAAAAGTAAAGAATAATTTTGGTACGATTGTCCGTAAAGAGACGATTACCACAACTTCTGAAGTAGAGATTAGTCGAAGTGTAAGATATACAGGATTTAGCTATAATCTGGGAACGCAGTACAAAAAAGATTTTACAGATAATTTCCAGCTGACTTTGGGCGGAATTGTGAATTTTGGAAGTAAACTTGTATCCAAAAGAGAAGTTTCCTATACCGAAAATCAGGATTATACAAACACGCTTACCTCAAAACTTTCGTCAAAAGATTCTTCACTTCCTTTTGAGATGGGGGCAGGATTCAGCATTTTAGCAAAAGAAAGATACAGAATGACATTCGATTTTACCCAAAGCAATTGGGATAAGGTAAAAAATACAGAAACTTCGGAACAATATTACAGACAAAATACATATGGTTTAGGTTTTGAAATTCTTCCTGAAAAAAAACGTTTTGAGAAACTTTCAGAGGCATTTACTTATCGTTTCGGTTTAAATTATGACACAGGATATTATAAAATAAACAAAGCTGAAATCGATAAACTGGAAGCAACAGTGGGATTGGGAATTCCTTTAAATAATGTAGTTCTCAATGTCGGTTACGGATACGGAATTCATGGTCTGCAGAAAAATGCTGCCATTAAAGAAAATTATCACATGCTGAATATCAGTATGAATGTTCTGAATACTTGGTTTAAGAAGCATTATCTTGATTAAATATAATAGTTTCAGCCTAAGCGTAAAGTATTCAGGAAATCTTAGTGCAAAAATAAAGTTTTATATTAAAATTGATTAAAAAAATACCCTTCGAAATTTTCGGAGGGTATTTGATTTTATTATATTGATTGTTTTATTTCACAGAAATCTCATCAATAAAGATATAAGCGTCTCCACCCGCACCTTGATGCCACTCCGGAAGTTTCCCGAAATGATAAGCTTTTACTTTCACATAACGAGCCTGTGTAGGTAAAACTTCAGCTGAAAATTCTTTTACCTGAGCTGTTTCATCTTTTGGATCAAGTGTATTGTCAACAGTTTTTAGTAAGATGAAATCTTTGCCATTGTTCGAAACATAATATTCGACTTTTTTAGGTATTAAAATCCATGCTCTGCTGTCCTGAAGATATGTTGAAGACAACTGCGTGATCTGTTGAGGTGACTTCATGTCGATAATTGCTTCAAAAGTCTGTCCCTGATAACCCAACCATTCTCCTTTTCTCCAGTTGGCATCGCCGTTTATTCCATCAATCAAAGACAGTTTTCCGCTTGCTGTATATTGTGGAGTAGGTGTTGAATTTACTGTAATGTCCCAATTATTCGGTCTTCTGTTGAAATTTGCTCTTACAATCGAACTTTTTTCGCCATTTCTTTCTGCATATGCTGCAACTTGGGTTGTTCTTGTAATGGTGAACGGACCTTTATAAGCTGTAAACATTTTTCTCACATTCGCATCACCTTCATCCAGAGTCATGAAATAAATTTTGTCATCAGGATTCAATGCAGTGATTTCGACTTTTGTATTTAAATCAAAAATTCTTGCTGCAGAAATAACAGGAGTTGCCGTTAATTCATCATATTTAAAATCTTTGAATGATTTTGCATTTTCAAAGCCAAGTTTTTTAAGCTCTTCTCTGCCTGTATTTTTTGTGATTGTTCTTGTTGTTCCGTCTTCCAGATGGATTTTAACCTCATCAAAATAAGGTTTTGTCGTCTGCCATTCCGGTAATCCTGGAGTTACAGCATAAATTCCCATTGAACTTAAAATATACCAAGCGCTCATTTGTCCGCAGTCTTCGTTTCCGATCAAACCATCCGGAGCATTTTTGTAATAATTATCAAGGATAAATTTGATTTTTGCATCCGTTTTTTCAGGTTTCCCTACATAATTATAAAGATAAGCAATGTGATGACTCGGCTCGTTTCCTTGTGCATATTGACCGATCAAACCTGTGATATCAACCTGCTCTCTTCCTGTAGTTTTGTCAGGAGCTGAGAAAATAGCATCAATAAATTGCTCAAATTTTTCTTTTCCTCCGTGAGCAGCGATCAACCCAGGAATATCTTGCTGAACAGAATAAGAATAATGCCATGAATTTCCTTCTGTATAGTTGTTGTTAACCTCTCTTGGCTCAAACGGTTCGTACCAGTTTCCGTTCTTTCTTGGCTGCATAAATCCATTCTTGGGATTGTAAAGGTTTTTCCAATTCTGAGAACGTTTCATGAAATACTGATAATCTTCTTTTTTGCCTAAAATTTTAGCCATCTGAGCAATACACCAATCGTCATAAGCATATTCTACGGTTTTAGAAACACTTTCATGCTCATCATCAATGCTGATGAAATTATTTTGTTTGTAAGCATTTAAACCAAAAATATCAAGCATCGCAGAATTTTTCGAAGCCTGGAATGCTTTTTCGTAATCAAAACCTGTGATTCCTTTTGCCATCGCATCTGCAATTACAGAAACTGCATGATAACCGATCATACATTCCGTTTCATTGGAAGCCAGCTCCCAAACCGGAAGTTTTCCGCCTTGTTCGTATTGTTTAATGAAAGTGTTAACGAAGTCTGCCGTTCTTTTTCTGTCAATTAAAGACATCAAAGGATGCGCTCCTCTGAAAGTATCCCAAAGTGAGAAAACAGAGTAGTAATCGAATCCGTTTGCCATATAAAATTTGTTGTCACGGCCTCTGTATTTTCCGTCAACGTCCATGTTGATATTCGGTTGCGTGAAAACGTGATACATTGCCGTATAGAAAACCGTCAGCTTATCTTTATCGGAAGATTTAACTTCAATTTTTGATAATTCTTTGTCCCAGTCTGCAACTGCTTGTTTTTGAATAGATGCAAAATCAATTGACTTTCCTTCAGCTAACATATTTTTTCCTGCACCTTCATAACCCGTCGTAGAAACCGCCACTTTTACATTGATCTTTTCTCCTTTTTTAACTGTTGTTGAAAATGCCAAAGCCAATTTTGTTCCTGTGAAAAGATTATTTTCATCTTTTCCATTAACCTGTTTTTTTGAAATTTTCATTGGTTTTGAAAACTCAATTCTTGCGTAAATGTATTGATTGGTTGCCCAAGCTTCACTTCTACGGAAAACCTCAATAGTTTTATCGTCGATGATTTTTACTTCACCTTCCATTAATTTATCTCTGTGATTTAGATCTAAGATAATGTTTGCATTTCCTGCATTATTGAAAGTATATTCATGATAACCAACCCTTTTTGTCGTTGTTAAACGAACGTCGATGTTGTTTTTGTCTAATTTAACGGAATAAAATCCTGCCGTTGCTTTTTCATTTTTGTGTGAAAATTTTGATGAATAATCTTTATTATTCAAACTTGGTTTCCCCATTGTCGGCATCAGCATAATGTCACCGTAATCCGAAACTCCCGTTCCGTTTAAGTGGGTATGTGAAAAACCGTAGATCACAGAGTCAGAATAATGATAACCGCTGCAACCGTCCCAACTTCCGTCTACTCTCGTATCAGGAGAAAGCTGAACCATTCCGAACGGAACAATTGCTCCCGGAAACGTATGCCCATGACCACCCGTTCCTATGAAAGGATTTACATATTGCGAATAATTTTGGGCTTGTAAACAAAAGGAAGTCAGAAAAAAAAGTAAGATGAATTTTTTAGAGTTCATTAGTTTGTTTGATGTAATTTTTACTTGATATAGATGGTGACAAATCTAACAAAATTTCATTAAATATTATGATAAACGAATTTGCATGAAAGATTTATTGGGAATCACCCAAAAGTGCTATGAAAATCAATGCAAAAAATGATTAAATTTGATATAAACTAATAAAAAATTGTACCATGAATATTCCACCAAAAAGGATAACTTGGAAGTCTGTTTTCCTATCCAATCCATGAAAAATATTTTTTGTTAAAAATCTTTCTTGATTATCAGGAATTGTGAGCACTACAGATATTTTTCTGTCTGAAGTTTGATTGATTTATTTCTAAAAACCATCACCATCAATACCATATTATTATCATGGAAATACTTTTCTATATTTTATTGCTTGCTGCGTTGGCTTGTTTTATATTTTACTTTAAAGATTTTTTGCCTGCAAAAAAAGTGACAATTTTCAGACAACAATATAGCGACAAGTTCTTATATTATTTTAAGCCTCAAAAACCTGTAAAATGGTTCGATTTTACGGGGCTTATCAATACATTCAGAATGGTTTCTCTTTCTGCGGATATTCTTTCGATTATTGATAAAAGGGAAGTTCAGACTGCGATGGGAAAGGATTTGGGAAGTGAACTGATCGACAATGATTTTAATAAAAATAAAGAGGAATTCTGGTTTGATTTTATCGCAGATACAGGAGACGGTTTTGATTCTACAACAACTGTTTTTTATCATTTAACGAGAGATAAATATACATATACTTTTAAAAATGAAAAAGATAGGGATAAACAAGATGAGCACGAAATCACCCTGAAAAAAGGTTCAGCTTTGGTTGTGGGAGGAGATTTGGTGTATCCTCTCGGTTCGGAAGAACATTATAGGGATCGTTTCAAAGGACCATTGAGATTTGTCGCTCCGGATAGAGGAGGATCGGGACCGATACTTGTTGCTACGCCAGGAAATCACGATTGGTACGACGGATTAAGTGCTTTTTTCAGGTTAATGTGTCAGCAAAGTAAGATCGGTAATTACAAAACGGTGCAGAACAGAAGTTATTTTGCGTATGCTTTACAAAAAAATGTACATCTTTTTGGTATTGATAATCAGCTTTTGGGAGATATTGATATTCCTCAGATGACTTTTTTTACAGAATATGTAAAGAAAATTTCAGCGAAAAACAGAAAAAATCATGTTATACTTTTGATTGCAGAACCTTATTGGTACAATTATGAAATCAGCGACCGTTATCAGAGAAGGCAGAGAATGGACAGTCTGGAGTATATTATTCGGACGATGCAGGAAGCGGTGAAAAAAATGGAAGTTTTTAATGTGAAATCAGAGCTTATTTTTGATGTTGTGGTGACGGGAGATATTCATCATTATTCGAATTATAAACTGGATAAAAATACTGAAGGTTATGATCAACAAATTAAACATTTTATAACTTCAGGCGGAGGTGGAGCTTTTGGACACATTACAGATTTTTTAAGAGAAAATATTAAGATTCCTGTATTGCAAAATGCTACTACAACATCTTTGGATTACAACTTGGGAGAAATTTATCCTTCAAAAGAAAAATCGTCAAAAAAAACTTGGTGGAATCTTCTTTTTTCTGCTGTTAATTATGAATTTACCGCTTTGATGTTGATGCTTTCTTTTGTAATAACATACATTTTTTGCTGTACAGATTCTATTCTCACATACTTGGTTTTATTTTTACTTCCCGCAATATTAAGTCTGATTATCAGTAAAGTTACCAATCACGAATGTTCGAATAAAGAAAGATGGATCACCGGGATTTTACGTTTTGGTTTGTTTGCATTGTCTTTTGCTATTCAGTTATTTATACTTGATGAGTTTCCACATTATGATGCAAGTAAAATAGGTTTTCTAGCCGATTCTAATCTTCCATTTTTAAAAACAGAGAATATAAAAGATTTTCTGAAAATTCCTTTAGAAAATAAATATTTCCTTTTCCAGTGGATCGCATCAGGGATTTTACAGTCTGTTCTTTTTGGTTGGTACATACTTTTCGGATATCATTTTTTCAAATTGTATGTTACGGAAGTTTCGTCAGGAAAAATAAACACAGGAAAGAAGAATTTTTTGAAATTTAAAGTGACTGATAAGGAAATTGTCATTTATGTAGTTGTCATTAAAAAAGCCTATAAATGGATGGATTTACTGAAAAACAAAAAAGCATCCAGTGTACAAAGAGAAATGAGTTCAAAAGATCCAAAAAGATTTATACGAGATAATTTTAAACCCGATCCTGATAATAATGTAAGAATCATCGATAAAATAACCATAAAACTATAACGTCATGAGTACAAATTCAAATAATCAAAATGGAGGTCCGGATGAAGCCCTGATCTCTTATCAGCAGCTTAGAATGTTCATCGGTTTGTTAGGACTTTGTCTTTCATTAATGCTTTTTCTCACAACGTTTTTACTGAAGGATGAATCTCCGTTTAAATTAAGCATCAGTCACTATTATTACAGTTTCGGACATATTATTTTTGTAGGAACACTTTGTGTTATGGGAGGATTATTCGGAACATACAGAGGCAAAAATAAATATGAAAACCTTGTTTCAAATCTTTGTGGAATTTTAGCGGTTTTAGTGGCTGTATTTCCGACAAAATTTGACGGATATAGCGGAAGTATCTATTTCTGTCTGGAAAATTACAAAGGATGGTTTTCTTACGTACATTACGCCAGTGCAGGATTGCTTTTTGCTCTTTTTGCCGTCTATTGTTTTGCATTTTTCCCGAAAACTAGTGAGATACCGGAAACTCCTGAAGAAATATTAAAGAAAAAAAGAAGAGATATTTACTACAGAATTTGCGGCTTCGGAATTATATTAAGCGTTTTGTGCATCGGAATGATTGCTATTTTGAAGATTAACAAAGACACGATTGAATCGAGTGTATTTTTAACATATTCCACTTTGATCTTTGAAACAACTTCTTTGTTTTTCTTTTCCACTTCATGGCTTTTAAAATCAAGCTCGACATGGAAAATAAAAGTGCCGTTCTTCAGATAAAATATAGTCTAAGTGTGTTAATTTACAATAAAATTCAGTTTTGCAAAAGAAAATATCTATCAGTGTCTTTACTTATTCTAAATAGCTAAAAATTGCGTAAATTTGTGAACAATTTATTTAGTATATGTTGACGAAAGAAAAGGTACAAAATTTCCTTAAAGAGATAGAAGTTGATGACTTGGTAAGCAATTTTCAGGTTATGGGCAACGATGTATATATTGATATGACTGCACATTCACCTGCAATGCATGAAAAGAAAAAACTGGAGGCAGCAATGAAGCAGGCTTTTGCAAGCGAATTCGGTGAAGAGATCAATCTTAAATTAAAGATCGTTTCTCCTGAGCCAAGCGAAATTCAGCAAAGTCAGATCAAAGGAAAACAGATTCCCGGAATTCAAAATATTATAGCAATTGCTTCCGGAAAAGGAGGAGTTGGTAAATCTACTGTTGCTGCGAATATGGCGGTAACTTTAGCTAAAATGGGTTTCAAAGTTGGATTGTTGGATGCCGATATTTACGGTCCTTCAGTTCCTACAATGTTTGATACGGAAGGTGAAAAGCCAATTTCTGTGGAAGTGAACGGCAAAAGTTTAATGAAACCTGTTGAAAATTATGGCGTAAAAATGCTTTCAATAGGATATTTTTCAGGTTCTAATCAGGCAGTTGTCTGGAGAGGTCCAATGGCTTCAAAAGCTTTGAACCAAATGATCAGAGATGCAGCTTGGGGAGAATTAGACTTTTTATTAATAGATTTGCCACCGGGAACCGGAGATATACATTTATCAATCATTCAGGAAGTTCCTGTGACGGGAGCGGTAATCGTAAGTACTCCTCAACACGTGGCTTTGGCAGACGTGAGAAAAGGTATCGCAATGTTCCAAATGGAAAGTATTAATATTCCTGTGCTTGGTTTAATCGAAAATATGGCGTATTTTACGCCGGAAGAATTACCGGACAATAAATATTATATCTTTGGACAACAGGGAGCACAATATTTAGCAGATGATCTTGGAATTCCTGTTTTAGGAGAAATTCCTTTGATTCAAAGTATTAGAGAAGCGGGAGATGTCGGAAGACCTGCAGCTTTGCAGGAAGGTTCTAAAATTGAACAAATCTATACGGAAACTGCCCGTAAAATGGTAGAAAGCCTGGTAGAAAGAAACAAATTTCTTCCTCCGACTGAAGCTGTGAAGATCACAACAATGGCTGGATGCTCGCCGAAAGCAAAATAATTATTTTCAATTTTGAAAAAACCGAATTGAACTGAAGAAAAAAATATGGAAACAAATATAGCACACGAAGATACAGTAACAAGAGTAATGGAGGCTCTGGAAAGCATTCGTCCGTTTTTGAATAAAGATGGCGGTGATATTGAGCTTATCGATGTGAAGGATAACTTGGTTTATGTAAAACTTTTAGGAAACTGTTCCGGCTGTTCACTGAACTTTTCAACCTTAAAATTAGGTGTTGAAAATACCATTAAACAACATGCTCCGGAAATCGAAAAAGTAATAAATGTAGAGTAGAAAATTAAAAATATATTTTTTAAGGCAGATCTTTTAGGTCTGTCTTTTTTATGGCTTTTTAAGAAAAAGCTATGAAAATTATGAAATTTTTTATAGTAATAATTCTACTAGTTTGTGAATATTATATGTATTATTTTTGTAAAAAATTATTTACAAAGCTATATGGGGATGTGTGCTTGTAACATACTTTTTATTCTCGCACTTTAATGTTTTAATATTTTTTGTTTGATTCGTCTGAAAAGTATTAAAAATTTTTGGTCCTGAAATTTCAGGGTTAGAAAAATTGTATGGCAAAATGCCGAAAAATCCCTTTAAATAAGCAAAAAATATTACATGAAATGTAGTATTGGTCTGTAAGTTGTATTGATTTTTGTAAATGTAGAAATCCAAAGAAAGATTTTTTCCGTAAATAGTAAGTGGGGACGTCATTTTATGGAAAATTTATCTAATAAAACTAAACTATGAAAAATATACTTATTGCTGATGGTCATTATGTTGTGAGAACGGGTGCGGCTCTTGTGCTTGAAACAAAACTTCAGTATCCTTGTAAAATAGATTTTGCTGAAACATATCTTGAAACAAAGGAAAAAGTTTCTAAAAAGTTATATGACCTTTTAATTATCGATATCGATATACCGGAAAGTATCTTTAAAGCAATGGTAAAAGAGCTTAAAAAGAAGCAGAAACTACTTAAAATTTTGATTTTTTCAACCTATGACGAAAACGTAGGGATACAATATATTGAAGAAGGAGCAGCTGGATATCTTAACAAAGGTGCTTCGGAGGCTGAAATTCTTACAAGTGTAACTTCTATTTTTGAAGAAGGATATTATTACACAATGAATATGATGAAAAAGTTAGTAACCCATTCTACTGACAGTCATTCTGTAGAGAGACTTTCCAAAAGAGAATTTCAGATTTTTAAATTATTGGCAGAAGGAAACGGAAATATTGAAATTTCAAACAGTCTGAACTTAAAAATGTCTACCATAAGTACTTATAAAAAGAAGATTTTTGAAAAACTGCAGGTGAAAAACGTAGTGGATCTTGTAAGGATTTATGATGATATGCATTAAAAATATAGAAAACCCGGTGAAAAATTTCATCGGGTTTTTATTTATTTTAAAATGATATTAATATTGAATTCTTTAAAAATTTGATTTTAAAAGTTATCTACTTCTCTGATGATTTATCTTTCAAATTTTCAACATCGTAAACATTAATTAACCGTAATTCACGATAACCTAGACTTGTTCTGTTATTTTCAAGATTTTTAACCTCATCAATATAGGTGATGATTTGAGTTTCGTTTTCGTCTGTATCTAATGAAAATGCAAACATATTATTTACTTAAATTTTCAATAATCTCTTTAATTACCTTTAAAACTTCCGTTGACTTTTCTCTGATGATCAATTTATTCTTTTTATTTTTAATCAATTCCGTAAAATTATTATCTTCTGTATTAATATCAACAATCGTAGAACCATATTTTAAAGCGGTTTCGGCTATTGCAAGCGGAAGATTCGTTGCGCCTGATGTTCCGACAATAAAAAGAACTCCACTATTTTTAGCAACTTTCAACGAACTAAATTTTTTATTTGTTTTCTCATCATAATATTCATCAAACCATAAAATATTCGGTCGCATCCAATGTCCGCAAGTCGGACAAGTCAAAAGTTCAATATCTCGTTCTGTAAGATCTTCATCAATATTTTTTCCTTTAATTTCTTCAGGGATATTTACAATTTCCTTACAACCATTAGAACATTTGATTTCGCGATTATTTCCATGAATTTCATAGATTCGCTGGTTTCCTGCTCGACGATGAAGATTATCAATGTTTTGAGTAATTAAATGAAATCTTTCCTGCAGCATATTTTCAATTTCAACCAATTCAAAATGACTCTGATTAGGCTCTGATTCTTCAAACATTTTCTTTCTGAATAAAGAATACTGTAAAACTTCTTCTGGATTTTGCTTAAAATATTTCAGCGTTCCGAATTCTTCAGGCTTATGAAACTGAGTTCCTTTTACCCAGATTCCGTCGATCCCGCGATAGGTTGGAATTCCGCTGTCGGACGAGATTCCTGCGCCTGTAAGAAAAGTGAAAAGATTCCGCTTTTCTTTATGATAAACTTGATGGATGATTTCTTCTAATTGCTCTTTCATGGTTTTATAAAATCTAAAACTAAGAAATTTTAAGCCAACAAAAAAGCCCCGAAAAATCGAGGCTCATTTTCAATCAACTAAATAATATATTCTACTTTACAATAACTCTTTTTAGCTGTCCTTCAGAAGTTTTTACAATATAAACTCCTGTAGAAAGTTTTGAAGTTTCGATTGTTAAAGCATTTTTCTCTTTTCCAAGTAATTTTCCGGACATATCATACAATTCGTAATCCTGAGCTCTGTTGAAATACAATGTATTTCCTCTTGCAACCGGATTCGGGAATACGTTGAAAGTTGCCTTTTCCGCTTTTACTTCACCTGTTGCCAAAGTAGGCGCATTGGCTACTTCATACATAGACAGAGTTCCGCTGATTTCGTTGGCAATTACAACATATCCTTTTCCTGTTGTTGTATTTTCAGGGGCGATGTAGATAATTCCTTCCGGTCCGTTATCACCACCGTAAGCCGAAGTTGAGCGGGAATTTTTGTAATCTGTGAAAGTAGGGTTGTTGGGATCTGAAACATTGTACACCATTACACCTCCTGTTCTTTCTATCGTGATGAAAGCATAAGTCTGCCCATTAATAGTTCCTAAAGTAACACCTTCCGGTTCAGGACCTTTTGCGCGGCTTCTGTTTTTTACGGTATTAGATTCATTATCAGCATTGAAAATCAATGGATGATTGGCTGCAATATATCTTTCGAATCTGTCACCACTGTCATAAACGATCTGTTTTGTATCTGCATTGAAAATCGAGAAAGAACGAGCTCCTAAAGCTGAAATTTCCTCAAATTCTGCATCTCCGTCAGTATTTCCTGTAGCATTGGAAACTCTGAATCTTCCTAAATTATAAGAAGCCTTTAAAATTGCCGATTGAGGGAAAAGTGCAGGATCTAAAGTATAATCATTTGCTCCAACCGTAGTTCTTTCGCTGAATCCTGAAAGATCTTTTTCGTCACCTTCGTTCGCAGTTACAATATAATTTGTTCCGCCAACTTTAAAATTCTGAACACCATCGGGAGTGTAATAAGTTTTTACAGGCCAGTTTGCGATTAAAACTTCGCCATTGTTATCAGAAGCATCAAAACCATTTCCTGGAATGCTCATATCTTTTTTACCTAATCCCCAAATGCTTGTAATTGTTTTTGTAGCTAAATTAACTTCCGCGATCGCATTATTTTCCTGAAGGGTAACCCATGCTTTTTGACTGTCAGAACTTATCGTAATATATTCAGGTTCTAAATCCTGAGAAAGCGTATTGTTGGTTCTTACTTTTCTTAATCCTGTCGCCGTTAAAGCTGCAAGCTGAGAATCAAAAGCATTGAAGTTAAGTGTGGTAACATTACTTTGAGCTAAGCCGGCAATTCCTCCTGAGATGTCAATAATACTTACTGTTCCTTCCGGATCTACGGTGTAAGCATCGTTTGGTTCACCTTCGTTGGCTGTCATTACTTTGGTTCCGTCTGGTGAGAAAGTAATCATATCCGGTAAAGCACCGACTGTAACTTGCTTCAAAAAGTTTCCGTTAATATCAAAGAAAACAACTGAACCATTTTGTTGCGGATTTGTGTTTGGAGAAGCCGCAGCAATGATTCCGTTTTTCACGGCGATACTTGTAATTCCGCCGTAAGGAGCCATATTGATTGTATTTACAACCGTTGGAGTTGTTGGGTTACTGAAATTAATAATATCAAAAACATCCGTAATCGAACTGATCGTGAATAATCTCTGTGTCGTTGGATCATGAACTACAATTTCCGTAGAGCTGTTATTGCTTCCGGAAGGATCAAAACTTCCGATATAATTTAACTGAATCTGATTTGATGGAACCGGAGCGGGTTTATCGTTATCAACAATATAAATTGTCGCATTATTATCTCCTGAAATTGTTGCTCCAACCGGATTTTCTAAGCTTACTACAAAATATTCAGCCTGTTGCTCTTCTAAAGTATCATCAATGATCGGAATATTAACGGTGTAACTCGTCATTGATGGAGTTAAGTTAATAGTTTGATTCGCTAAAGTAAAATCACTACTGTTTGCAGTACTGAAAGGCGCAGGTTTTACAACCAGATTCACCGTTGAATTTGAAGGATTCGCAACATTTATTTTAAATGCTAACGTTCCTGCATTTTCATTGACTTTAATAAAGTTTTTATCTAAAGAAATGGAAGTTCCTGCAGTTGTAAATGTCGTTGAAGTTGCTGTCGTTACTGCATTATCACTTGTATCTTCAACCATATTTGGTTTTAACGCCAAATAGTATGTTTGATTTGGCGTTAAAGCTGTAGTTGGGATTACAGTAATTTTATTGTTAGCAAAAGTAGTTGTAAAGGGAACCTGAGTACCTGAAGCATTTCCAAGACGGAAATCTACAAGTGTTTGTGCATTAGAATCGTTGATCGTTGAGTTGTCTATTAATCTTACATTTTCGTTAAAAGAAATCGTAGGATTTACAGTTGTTGAGGCATTATTTGTGTTGTTTGTAGGTAGGTAAGCGACAGTTGGTGGAGTAGTGTCTGCTGCTGTAGCTGGTGTTGCATCTACTGTGAAATTATCAAAACGGTTGTTTCCGACAGTTCCACCTGTTCCTGCAGCGAATTCAACTTTTAATTTGAAATTCGGATTGTTTGCAACGCCTGAAATTGCTGAAAAATCAAATGTTATCAACTGCGGATTCGCATCTTGTGGAGAAACCGTTTGATAAGGAATGAAGGTCGTTCCGTTCGTAGAATATGACCAAGTCTGTGTTCCAGCTCCTGAACCAGATCTTCTCGTTGTAAATTTTACAATGACATTATTGTAGCCTGTTGTCGGTAAATTGAACTGCAAATTACCATTGATAGGAAAATTATATCTCAAATGCGTTCCTGAAACGTCTCCGTTTCTTGCATTTAAATTGTCTACATTGAAGTTTTGACCTGTTCCGCCCGCGAAATCTACTTCTGTAGTTCCGTTTGTGACAGCAATCATAGAGCCTCCAACCAAAGTTGAGGTCGGAGTCGTGATAGAAGCTGCGGAAGCATTGTTGTTAAAATTCCAGTAATGGATAAGAGATGTCTGTCCGAAAACCGCTCCCTGAAGGAAAAATGCGGCAATTACAGATCCTTTTAACAAGTAGTTATTAATCATTTTTTACTTACTTTAAATTTATGCAAAAATGAAGTTTCTACTTTGCAAACATTTTAAGCTAATTTTAAGAAATGATTAATAAATAGGTAATTATCAAGAATTTTAATTAATAATAAAAATTTTAAGACATAAAATAACGAATAGGCACAAGAAATCATATGGCTAATCAGCCAAAAAGACAAACATACATGTTTATCAGCTTATTCGCCTATTACAAATAAGTTACTTTGAAACTTGTCCTGAAAAATGTAAATTTTTCCCTGTTGTTTTATTTCCGTCCAACGGATGTTTTTGCATATAAAAAAATCCTGAGATTGCAGTCAGAACGAGTAAAATAAAAGCAACCAGAAAAATTCTTTTTAGCATTTCCTTCATATCGCCAGATTTTTGATGTCCTTAATTTCTAATGTTGAGATGGGATATCCTTTTTGCACTGCGTTGATCATTGCTTTACCCACCTCGTGTAAAGTTAATGATTTTGCCGGTAATATAACAGGGAAAAGCCAAATAATAGGTCTAAAAAACCATTTTACATTTTCCTGACCTTCAACGGGTTTCATAAATCCGGGACGAAAATTGTAGGCAGCTTTGAATCCAAGCTTTTTTAAAGCATTTTCGGTTTTTCCTTTTACTCTTGCCCACATAAGTTTTCCACTTTCTGTTTTATCTGTGTGTGCTCCTGAAACATAGTTGAAAACCATATCCGGATTTTGGCTGAGAACCGCTTTTGCAAAATGCATCGTTGTATCGTAAGTAATTTTGGTGTAATCTTCTTCATTCATTCCAACACTGCTGATTCCGGCGCAAAAGAAAACCGCATCGTAACCTTTAAAGTTTTCATCATTCAGATCGATTTGCAGAAAATCTGAAACAATATATTCTTTAAGCTTGGCGTGCTTTTTTCCTGAAGGTTTTCTGCTTACACTTAAAATTTCTGAAATGTTCGGATTCTCAAGGCATTCCATTAAAACACCTTCACCTACCATTCCTGTTGCTCCTGTGAGAATTATTTTTATTGAGTTCATTTCTTTACTATTCTTTTTTTGATGACGTTTTGTGACGTGCTTTTACTTTATGTGGTAGCAAAAATTATACAAGTTTTTTAATTTTTGTGGAAATTTACTTTTTTTGGCTAGGTTGATTTAATATAATCATTTCCTAGCCCCGATTGAGCGGCATGTTTGAGCTCTTTTCCGGGTTTCGGCGGCGAAGCCGCCGAAACCCGGAAAAAGCGAGTAGCGAAAGCGGGAAATAGCTCCTAAAAAATAAAAACCGATCAAAGAATGACCGGCTTTCTAATTTTATTTTAAGTGAAATTATTTCTTATCGTATAATTTGCTGTAAATATTATGGATTAATCCGTCTGCAACAGATATTTTCGGTACAAAAATTCGGTTGATTTCAGACCATGTCATAACATTGTTAAAAATCTTTAAAGCATGAGCCAAAACATCTGCTCTGTCTTCACGCATATTGTGTTTTGTCATTCTTTCATCAACAGTAAGATCGTCGAATTCTTTATGAACTTTTTTAAGGTGAGACAATGACATTGGTTTGCCGTCTTTGGTCTTGCTCATTGAAAAAACTTTGTTGATGTTTCCTCCTGAACCGATTGCTACGATTGGCTTTTTGCTGTTGATATTGATCCTGATTTCTTCCTTCATATCCTTCCAGTTATCAGGAGTTACCAGATTGTTCAATAAACGAATTGTCCCGATATTGAAAGATTTTTCATATTTCATTTTTCCGTTTTCGTAGAAAGTAAGCTCTGTAGAACCACCTCCAACGTCAATATATAAATAGGCAAATTCTTTATCTAAACCTTCTGCAACGTGGTTTTCAAAGACCAAAGTGGCTTCTTCATCGCCGGTAATAATTTCAATATCAATTCCGGAAGTTTTCTTTACTTCTTCGATAATATTCTGTCCGTTTGCAGCGTCACGCATTGCACTTGTAGCACAGGCTCTGTAATGTTCAACCTTATAGATTTTCATGAGGTCACTGAAAATCTTCATCGAGTCGATCACCATTTTTTCCCTTTCTTCACCGATCTTTCCAAGGGTAAAAACATCCATTCCCAATCTTAAAGGTATCCTTAAAAGATTAAGCTTGATGAATTCGGGCTGTTTATTATTGATTTTCACTTCATTAATCAACAGTCTGGCTGCATTACTTCCTATATCTATGGCTGCAATCTTCATTTTTTGTTCGTTTTAGCTTTTAAATATCTGTATGTTTCAATCTGAGAACGGCACTCTTCTTTTCCATTGCTGATGTACTCGTTGCTCAATTTTTTGTCTAAAATACGAGCTTTTACGTTATCTTTCAACTGTATGTCGAGAATATCTTTCAATTCTTTCTTTAAACTTTTGTCGGTGATCTTTGCGGCAGCTTCGATTCTGTAGTCTAAGTTTCTGGTCATCCAGTCTGCGGAAGAAATGTACATATCTTCGGCTCCTTTGTTGTAGAAATACATGACTCTTGCATGTTCAAGATATTCGTCAACAATACTTATTGCTTTAATTTTCTCTTTGAAATCACTTTGATTGACAGCGCAATATATCCCTCTCACAATCATTCTGATATGAACTCCTTCCTGAGCGGCTTCATATAATTTTTCAATTAAAGCTCTGTCACTTACGGAATTGGCTTTAACGATTATTTCTGTTTTTCGTCCTGCCCTTGCTTCTTCAATTTCTTTATCAATATGATGAACGATTTTTTCACGCATAAACTGCGGGCAAACCAAAAGGTTTTTGCAGGTTTTCAAAACAGGAAGAAAATCGTCTTTTGGCTTTTTTAAGACATTAAATACTTTATTAATATCTGCCATTATACCACGATCAGAAGTCATTATTAAATGATCTCCATAAATTCTTGCCGTTTTTTCGTTGAAATTTCCTGTACTGATAAAACCATACTGAATCGTTTTATTATGTGATCTTTTTTTGATAACACATAGTTTCGCGTGAACTTTTTTATTCGGAATTCCTACCAAAACAGTAATTCCTTCCGGTTCCAGCATTTCTTTCCATTCCAAGTTGGATTCTTCGTCAAATCTTGCCTGAAGTTCCAGCATTACCGTAACTTCTTTACCGTTCCTTGCTGCATAGATCAAAGCATTGATGATTTTTGAACTGCTCGCCAAACGATAAGCTGTAATCTGAATCGATTTTACATCCGGATCCATTGCTGCTTCACGAAGAAGATCAATCACAGGATTATATTTATGATAAGGGAAAGTTAGAAGAACATCATGTTTTAAAATAACGTCTGTTACTCTTTCTGTATTTTCAAAAGCGGGATGTGTAAATGATGTTCTTTCGACAGGCTTTTCATATTTTTCGAAAACATCAGGGAAATCCATGAAATGTTTAAAATTATGAATCTTTCCTCCCGGAATGATGCTGTCTTTTTTTGTCAAGTTTAATTTTCGGATAAGCATTTCCAGCAATGCTTTATCCATATCTTTATCAAAGACGAAACGTGTAGGTTTTCCTTTTCTACGGTTTTTCAGTCCTTTTTCAATTTTTTCTGCGAAGTTGGTTTTGATGTCATTATCCAGCTCAAGTTCTGCATCTTTGGTTACTTTAAAAGCATTTGCTGCAAATTCATCATATCCGAAATAAGAGAAAATGTGCGGTAAATTGAAAGTAATTACATCTTCAAGAAGCATTACGTCTTTTTCTTCAGGATCTTCAGTCGGAAGTAAAACGAATCTTCCTACAAAACGCGAAGGAATTTCAATAATCGCATAATTACTCGAATATTGCCAGTCTTTTTTTCTCATCGCAACGCCAAGATAAAGACTTTTATCTCTCATGTAAGGCATTGGCGTATTTTCGTGAAGTAAAATGGGGATAACATTGGATTCTACGACTTCATCGAAATATCTTCTGACAAATTCTTTCTGTTTTGCAGTTAAATTTTTTGATGTTTTAATAATCACTTTATGTTCAGCCATTTCCGCCTGAATTTTCTTCCAGGTTTTATCGAAATTCAGCTGATGCGTCATCACAATATCATTGATCTTTTGAAGGATTTTTGAAGGTGGCTGATAAAAAGATTCAGCAATTACTTTTTCCTTAAAATCCATGGCGCGCTTTAATCCGGCAACCCGCACTCTGAAAAATTCATCTAAATTGTTTGAAAAAATTCCTAAAAAACGGATTCTTAAATGTAAAGGGACGTTTTCGTCCATCGCTTCCTGTAAAACCCTTTCGTTAAAGGCAAGCCAGGTAATATCTCTCGGATTAAAATGTAATGACATTCTTTAGTTTATAATTTGGTAAAAATAATGATTCATGGTATCTCAAAGCATCTTTTTAACATTAAGGTTTAATTAAATTTAATATTAAATGGTTTTAAGATGATGAGTTTTTGTAAGTGATTAAAGTTATTAAAACTAATTGAATATGTAAATGGCTGATAAATAATTTTTGCAATAAGTGAATAAAATAAAAATTGGAGGATAAGAAGTGACAAAATTGATAAAAATTTAATTTAAATAATAAAATTGATGACAAAAATACGATCATGAAATAAATGATGTTTGACTTAATTTAAATCAAGATATTTCAAAATTAAATGACTTTCAAAAGTTGATTGATGGGTTAGTTTTTTAATCAATTGTGTCAATTTGTCACAAAAAGTTGAATGGTATAAATATTGAGAAATACTGAGTGTAAATTAATTTTAAAAATTAGAAAAAATAAAAAATATTATGAGTAAAATAATTGGAATTGACTTAGGAACGACCAACTCGTGTGTTGCTGTAATGGAGGGTAAAGACCCTGTTGTAATCCCTAATGCAGAAGGTAAAAGAACAACTCCTTCTATTGTAGCATTTACAGAAGATGGTGAAAGAAAAGTAGGAGATCCTGCAAAAAGACAGGCTGTAACGAATCCAAAGAAAACGGTATATTCTATCAAAAGATTTATCGGAACTCACTTCAAAGAAGATGCTAAAGAAATTTCAAGAGTACCTTACGAAGTAGTATCAGGACCAAATGACACTGTAAAAGTAAAAATCGACGACAGAGAATATACTCCACAGGAAATTTCTGCAATGACGCTTCAGAAAATGAAGAAAACTGCTGAAGATTATCTTGGACAGGAAGTTACAAGAGCGGTAATCACTGTTCCTGCATACTTTAATGATGCGCAAAGACAGGCTACTAAAGAAGCTGGTGAAATCGCTGGTCTTAAAGTAGAAAGAATTATCAACGAACCTACAGCTGCAGCGTTAGCTTACGGTTTGGATAAGGCTCACAAAGATCAGAAAATCGCTGTATATGACCTTGGTGGTGGTACTTTCGATATCTCTATCCTTGATTTAGGAGACGGTGTATTTGAGGTATTGTCTACAAACGGTGATACACACTTAGGAGGTGATGATTTTGATGATGTAATCATCAACTGGATGGCAGACGAATTCAAAGCTGAAGAAGGAGTAGAATTGAAATCTGATGCAATTGCATTACAGAGATTAAAAGAAGCTGCTGAAAAAGCAAAAATCGAATTATCTTCTTCTCCACAAACGGAAATCAACCTTCCATATATTACAGCTACAGCTACAGGTCCTAAACACTTAGTGAAGACTTTAACTAAAGCTAAATTCGAGCAATTATCTGCAGAATTAGTAAAAAGATCTATGGATCCTGTTGCTAAAGCGTTAAAAGATGCAGGTTTATCAACTTCTGATATCGACGAAGTAATCTTAGTAGGAGGTTCTACAAGAATCCCAATTATCCAAGAGGAAGTAGAAAAATTCTTCGGTAAAAAACCTTCAAAAGGGGTAAACCCGGATGAGGTTGTAGCAATCGGTGCAGCTATTCAAGGTGGTGTATTGACAGGTGATGTAAAAGATGTTCTTTTATTAGATGTTACTCCGCTTTCTTTAGGTATCGAAACAATGGGTTCTGTATTTACTAAATTAATTGAAGCAAATACCACAATCCCAACTAAAAAATCTGAAGTATTCTCTACAGCTTCTGACAATCAGCCAGCTGTAAGCATTAGGGTAGGACAGGGTGAAAGACCAATGTTCAACGATAACAAAGAAATTGGTAGATTTGATTTAACAGATATTCCACCAGCTCAAAGAGGAGTTCCTCAAATTGAAGTAACTTTCGATATTGATGCGAATGGTATCCTAAGCGTTTCTGCTAAAGATAAAGGAACTGGTAAAGAGCAGACTATCAAAATTCAGGCGTCTTCAGGTCTTTCTGACGAAGAAATCGAAAGAATGAAGAAAGAAGCTCAGGAAAACTCTGCAGCTGATGCTAAGAGAAAAGAAGAAGTTGAAGTTTTCAACAAAGCTGACGGATTGATCTTCCAGACTGAAAAACAATTGAAAGAGTTTGGTGATAAATTATCTGCTGATAAAAAAGCAGCAATCGAAGCGGCTCACACAGAATTGAAAGCAGCTTTCGAAGCTAAAAACGGAGATGATGTAAAAGCTAAAACAGAAGCTTTAGATGCAGCTTGGATGGCAGCTTCAGAAGAAATGTACGCACAAGGTCAAGGTGCTGAAGGTGGTGCAGATGCAGGAGCTCAGAATGCTGGAAATGCAGGAGGTGAAGATGTACAGGATGCAGACTTCGAAGAAGTGAAATAAGCAGTCAGAGACTGATAAAATAGAAATCCCCGAGCGTGAGTGAGGGGATTTTTTTGTTTTTTAATTAATTGAGATCTGAGAAATTCCTGAATTCTATTTTTCAATCTCATTTAAATAAAAGTCTAAATTTTTCTGACTAAGATTTTTATAACCTTCTTCATAAATACTTTTTAATTGACTTTCAATAAGATTACTTCTTTTTTCTTTTAAAATGGAATCTCTTAGTGAAACAATAAATTTTGCAGAATACAGTTCACCTTTCAAATAATTGGCAATATTTTCTTTTTTGCTTATACACCCTTCCCAATATTTCATTATTAAAGGATTGTCGGAATAATATTTATAAATTTCAAGAAATCGTTTATCATTTCTTTTTAATAATTCCTTACTTGAATATAATTTCAAAGCATTACTTCCATTTTTAGCAAAATAATAAAGTTCATCATTAGAAGCTATTTTGGATAATTTTTTAAAATAATTATAGATTCTATTTTCCTCACCATCAATTCCAATATGGGAAGATTCTGCATACAAAAGTGTATCTAAACGTTTTGCCAATATCTTTGCCTTATTGGAAAGTTGTGCATTCAACATAAATGTCTGAATTAACAATATGAAGACAAATTTAAGTTTCATGAAATAGTTTTTGAAATGAAATTTTACTCTAAATAAAACAAAAAATCTCTACATTCGTATAAGTTTAACCACAAAAAACAAAATTTAAAATGAAGTTCTCTAAAATACTTCTCATATTAGGATTATTCCTATTTCAATTAAACTTTGCTCAGGAAAAAGCTGATGCTGTCTTAAACAAAGCACTTACAGAAGCCAAAGCAAAAAATAAAAACGTTCTTTTGATGTTTCATGCGTCATGGTGCAAATGGTGTCATGTAATGGAGAAAAATATGACTCTACCTGAAACAAAACCGATTTTCGATAAAAAATTTGTGACAACTTATGTTGATGTTCAGGAAATGGGAGAGAAGAAAAAACTTGAAAATTCCGGAGGTGAAGAGCTGATGAATAAATATAAAGGAAAAGATGCAGGACTTCCGTTTTGGTTGGTTTTGAATCCGAAAGGTGAAGTTCTTGCAGATTCCTTTAATGATAAAAATGAAAATCTTGGCTGTCCTTCAACGGTGGAAGAAGTAGATGCTTTTGTTTCAAAACTTAAAAAATCTTCTAAAATGAACGACAATGAACTTCAAGTTATACAAAAAGCTTTTTTGAAAAAGAATTAAAAATAGCTCCGGCGAAACCAAAGGTACTGGTACGCTTGAAATCAAATGAAAACCCTTGAAAGGAGTTTCGTACAATAACGGCTCTTTTCAGGGGTTTTCTTTTTTAGGATATAGCTATTTGCCTATGAAAATTTAAGATTCTTTCAACAGATTTCGCAAATGTTGGAACATTGTCGATACAAAATCCAACAACCCAAAGTTAGAAAGGGTTTGAGAGAATTTTGTACAGGTTTAAAATATTTCTCCTGTTTCATTAAAAAGCATCCTAAAATTCACACACTTGGCACAGTTTTCGACTACTATAAAACAACAAAAAACCCCGTCAATACTACCAATATTGAATGGGGAAGTGTAAAAATTCTAACGTGTAATTAAAACTTATCTACAATGACAAAGTTACAAAATTGTTTGGAGGACTTCCAAATCTATGTAGGTACTTTATAGCAAGTACAATTCAGGAAGCATTTATGGAGAGTGGCTTCAATTATCAAATTATTCAAGTTATGATGAGCTTTTAGGAGCTATGCAGGAACTTCACCAAGACGAACAAGACCCCGAATTTATGTTTCAGGACTATGAATGTTCGGAGTTCTTTATCAAACAAAAGCTAATCAGCGAATGCCATTTTTCATCAAACATTTATGAGATAGCCGAACAAATCAACAGTTCAGATTATGATTTCAACATTATAGAAGCCTATGCAGAGTGCATGAGTTACTATCATGAGGATGTAAGCGACTTATTAAACAGTCTTTCAGATTCATATTATGGCGAGTACAGTTCAGATGAGGATTTTGCCCAGACTACTTTAGAACAAGACGGCTCAATTCCTGAAAATTTGCCCTCTTATATTTACATTGATTGGGAAGCGACCACTAGACATCTGGTGTATGATTATATGAGTTCTAACGGCTATTATTTCAAAAATTAATTACAATAAAAATCTTTGCACCTTGCTTTAAATGCAGGGTGTTTTATAACATTTACAATTATGAAAGCACGATATATTAGAGTTTCAACGGGAGCGCAAAACACGGCAAGACAGGAGGAACGTCAAGCAAAAGACGAAAAGGTTTTTATTGATGTTGTTAGCGGTTCGACACCTTTTAAGGACAGGGAACGGGGAAAGGAACTGATAAAAGCGATTGAAGAGAACGAAATAAATTATGTTTCGGTAAGTTCAATTGACAGGCTCGGAAGGAATCTTTATGACATTCTTACGACTTTGGAATTTTTCAAAGAAAAGGGCGTTATTCTCAAAGTGGATAATCTCGGAATAGAAAGCTTAATCAAAGGCAAGGAAAATCAAGCCTTCAAACTTATTATCTCTGTTATGGCAAACATAGCCGAAATGGAACGTGACACTATTTTTAGAGCGTCAGCGTGAAGGAATTGCACTCGCAAAGGCTAAAGGAATCTATAAAGGGCGTGAGAAAGGTTCTACAGAGAGCATAGAAGATTTTCTATCTAAGTATAAAGAAGTGATTAAGAGCCTAAAGAAAGGAAATTCTATCAGAGATACAGCAAAGATTTGTGCAGTCAGCATTGGAACTGTTCAAAAGGTGAAAAATAAGAGTAAGGATTAGTTTACCTTACTCTTAATTATCATTTAATTTTTATGCTTACCATTAAAATTTTGCATTGCAATCTGTCTTTGTGTATTCATAGGGATTTCTAATTGACTGCAAACCTTCTGCATTTCTATTTCTTTCATAGGGAACATTCTCAAGTAGTTTAATGAGAGTCTTTTAAGTAGATAGAAAGGGAACTGGTTGTTTTTAAACTGAGATTTTAATCTATCAATATCATCAAAAGGAAAATTAGTAGAATATTCTAATTTATTTGATATATCAATAAGATTAATTGCATTATTATCTTTATGTTTATTTCTAATTTCCTCAAATGTTACTGCTAGATCTTTTGTAGCTAAAGAATTTGAGATTCTCTTTATAACTGAATATGCAGTCATGTAATACATATTGAAAATAACTTTTTTTGCCAATCCTTCTTTTTCAGATTTTGATAATGATTTATCCTTAATGATTAAATTAATAATTTCATCTTTAATAAATTCTTCACTACCTGAAAAAGTTTTAAAAATTGAAGATGTTGCTCGAAGACCTAAAAAATATGTCTCTTGAGCAATATCCAGTTTTGGTTGTGATTTTATAGACGCATAGCGATTTTTTAAAATAAGACCCAGAATTTCGATCGTTTTAAAGGATTTATTAATTTCTGAGATATAATCTATAATATTAGAAGCATCTTTGCTATTGAATGAATCATAATCATTATCAATTTCGTCCAAATGTTCTAATTCATCCATTTTATGCTCACTATAAGACTTTGATATATTCAATGTTATGACCTCTGATGCAGTGTTAGCTAATTCATTTATTTCTTTAATATCTTCTGAAAAATTTACTATTTTTTCATCCTTAAAAATATTTTTTGCAATTTCACTTATTGTATTAATAACGAATTCAGATTTGCTATGATGTGCTAAGAATAGATATGTATTTGCATTATCAGTATTATCTAATGTATTAGCAAGTTTTATTACTTTATCTTGTATGTCAGGATCTTCAATATTATCTGAAAGATATTTTCCCAAAAAATAGTAGTAGATATAATCATATTTAAATTTATAAGTTTCTTTGTGCAAGATAATTATGTCAGTATTGATCAAATTCCTTTCTATCTCAATAAAACCATTTTGATTTAATCCATACTCTTTCACATGTATTTTATGAAAATCTATAAAATCACTTTCGGGAAGAAATTTATCATCATTTTCATACATTTTATTTGATAATTCGGCTAAATATGTATAATACTTTTCTATATCGCCATTTTTAGTTAGAACCTTACCTAAAGCAGATTTAATTAGAACATCATAGTAATGTCCAAGAGTACTATGTTCAAAGTTTTGTGTTGGAAATAATTCTGTAGCTTGTAATATAGTTAAAATATAAAGGGGATATGCGGGAACTAAATTCTTTCCTACAATAGAATCAATTAACTTCTCTGCTTCATATAAATTACTTATTCTTTGTTGGTTATTTGTATATTGGTCAAAATCAATCCATCTTTCTATTAATTGAAATCTATATTTACGACCTAACGGCAAAATTTCATAAATTTTAAGTTTTGCGATTATGCTATCAAATATTTCATTAAATGTAAACAGTTGTTCCCATGTGATAATGAACGAAGAATTATTTTCAATTAGATTTGATAGAAATTTTTTCAAATAAATTGGCGAAAGCTTAGAATCATTTAGGTTATCAATTATAAAAAAAGGATTTTTTATTGGAGGTATTTTACTTGATTTATATTGCTCATTTTGGGTGTTGTTTTTGAGTTTTTCTAAATCTTTTAAATCTGTAGATTTAATATCTTCACCCTTTATAAAAATTGGGTATAAGCTCTCTCTTTGTAATATTTTTTCAAACGCTTTTTTACATAAACCTGTTTTACCAGATGAATTTTCTCCTGAAATAATTATTCTTGTTGTTTCGGTTTCATTGATTTCATCTAATAGTTTTTCTGAGTTGATAGTTAAATTTCTATCTTCTTCAGAAGAGTATCCGTAATTTTCCAGATTCGGATAAACATAAATTTCATTTAATTTAATTTTGGATTTATTTTTATGTCTAAGGTTAGCTCCTATATCTTCTAAATAAGTACGAAAGCTGTCACTAATATGTAATTCTGTAGCATCTTCATTACTTAAATTTTTATTTATATTTATTTCTTGAATCCCGATTTCTGATCCGAAATCTGAATTTGGTAGAAATTTTTCAGCTTTTATATTATATTTTCTTAAATTGACAAGAAGTTTTTTATTAGGTATATATTCTAAAATGCTATATCCATTTGTATATGCTATGCTTTCAGTATCCTCACTATTCAAGGATTTTCCAACGGAAAAATAGCAATTGCCATTTAAAGTTTGGTTGAATTCACTTTCTTGTTTGTGCGTATGTCCAATAAAAACAAGATCATATTCTTTTTCTAAAATTTCCTTTATTTTTAGTGATTCGCTCTTATGCAAAAAAGTTAATGGATGATGTAATAGGGCTATTTTAATATTGCAATTAACAATAAGGTTTAAAGAATTCATTAATTGATCTTCTAAAATAAGAATGTTGCCATCATCATCATTTTCATAACAAAGCCAAGAGCTATTAATGCATGTAATACCAATATTTTCATTTTCTATTTCAATTTGAAAAGTATCCTCTAGTTGTGTAATAGTTTTATTAGGATAATGGCTGTAAAAAACTTCTTTAAATTCTTGATATGTTTTAAAAGCAGGAATTCCATTTTGTAAATCTTCATAAAATATAGTTCTGTTAGAAGTATCATTAAGCAAAGCTGTTTTAATGTATTTATCTCTTATTGTAATTGACTTTCTATCAAGATCATGATTTCCAGGAACAAAAAATATTTTATTAATTAGCATAGGAAATTTATTAAGTATTTTATCAAATATAATTTCTTTGAATGCTGTAAAAGCTTGTGATGGATTACTGAAATCCTTTCCACCCATATTAGTAAAATCACCTGTAAAAAGTAAAATAGTATTTTTATCTATATAATTTATTAAGTCTTCTAATAGAGCTTTTACTATTCTGGAGTGCTGAATATTTAATTCTTCATTTTTTAAATGAAAATCTGTAATGTGTATTATTTTCATTGTTAATTTTAAAATTTAATTGTGGTTTATCATGATTAGCTAAACAAATATACAAATGTTTATTGCATTGTGCCGTCAAAAGACAAGACGTGTAACTACTTTAAAATATAATAAAATTTAAGGTAGAAGCACATCAAAAATTAAGAAAAATAACAATCCATGTATGAGAAATAATTATTATTGCAAATAAATTATGGTATTAAATTATAATATTACTTTTATTATTCTATATATTTAAAATGGTACTTAACATTAATGAAAAGGCATAGTATTTGTATCTTTGCGGTAGAGTTTTTTAGAAAGGGTTTGAAATTTGAATGTCGGTAAAATGTTGGAATTTTTCCAAACAAAAAAATCGCAATCCATCATTAATAGGCTGATTACGATTTTTAACGGCAGAACCAAAGGTTTCGCCGGAGCTGTTTTAGAGTTAAATATTTTATTTACCAAAGAATACTCTATCCTGTTTTCGCTGATCATTATAGATCACCTGAAAAGTGATAGGCATATATTGATAAAGAAGTTTCCAATGTGAAATTTTAGCATGCTTTTTAAAGCTTTCGAATGATCTTACAAAAAGATTTTCGATCATATCTTTTACATAAGAATCTCCGATTTTATAGATCATATCCATGAGTTTGATGTGATGGGCAATGATGTTTACTTTTGATTCCTGTAAGAGGTTTTTTAGATAATTTACGATTGCCTGCATAATTCCAGCGAAGTTATCCTGTCCAGATAATTGTGTTATTTCGGTGCGAAGTGGCGGATAGAAAAATTTTAAATATTCAATAGCTATTTTCTGATTAATCGTTTTCATTTGTACATTCATCATAATTAATATTTTCCGAGCATTTTTATTTCCGCGAAAACTGTACCAAAGTTTATAAACACGCAGCAAAAATAAATACACCTAGAATCACAGCAATGTGAGTTGCTAAAATTTCAATATTATGTTTGTTGGTCGTTGTTTTGAAGGTTTTCCAGTCGGAAATTTTTCTTATTTTTGATTTCATAAATGATTGATTGTTAATAGATTTAATTTTTTATAGTTTTAATGCTTTTGTAACGAAAGTCATGAAAAATGTAATAAAACTATATTCCATGGCTGTAAATCTGTCTCGAATAGATCTTCTGCAACTCTTTTGAAATATGACTAAAGATCACTTTTCTGTATTCTTCATTGCAAAAAGCGGTAGAATTGTCCAGCGAATAAATGAAAGTGCTTTCCACTGCATTTTTTAATACAATATCTCCGTTTCGGTAAATATCATCCATCTTTTTCAGACATTTGAATAATAAATTTCTGTCGTTTTGCCGAATCATATTTTTAATTCTGTCTGTGAATGTTTGGATGACACTGTAAGAATTTTGTGTTCTGTTATTTTTCAGTTCGTTTTCAATCTCGGGAATAATTTCTGTGATTTCCTGAGTAGCCTGTAAATAATTCATATTTAAATTTGATTTAATTAAAATTTTTCAAAAAAGAACCAAACCAACACAGCCAAAAAAGCCAATACCAACATTCGGTAAGATTTCAGCCATTTCGGAGTTTCCGGTCCTTTACTTTTTAATCTTCTTAGCTTGTCGATTCTGTTTAATGTTTTTAAGTCCATTTTGTTTCTGTTTTGAAAATCATAATGCCAAATTGTATTCCTTTGAAAATGTTTTTAATTTAATTATCTGATATTTAATTTTTTAAATGCTTTTAATTTAAATTTTAAAGAAGAAAGACCGTGTCAAAATGATAAGGTTTTTATCAGAATGAAATACTGTTGATTGTTGAGATAATTAATATCTTTGCAATCCAAAAAATATTCAAGAGATGTTTTCAAAAATAGTAGTACACAGAGTCGGAAATAAAATCAACGGAGAATCTTTAACGCTTTCTCAGGAAGAGTTGCAGTTGGAAGAAGGAATGGCAGAATTGCTTGAGAATTACTTTTTAGGTTCTTTCAAATCTGAAGAGACATTTCATTTTTACAGTGATTCTTATTTGGTGAATAATCCGGTTTACAGTTCTGTGTCAGAAATTTTTGATGATAAAGCAAAATTCCTTTGGGAATCTGAAAACATTGCAAAACATCTTTTCGAAGCTGCTGAAAATCCAAGAGTTCAGGGTGGAGAATTATTTATCGTTTATTTTGAAGACGATAGAGAGAATGGTGAAAAAGTAGATAAAATCGGAATTTTTAAAACCGAAAAAAGAGAATCTTTCCTTAAAATTTCTCCTAATGAAGAAACTTTTGATATAGAAAAAGATTTGGGAATCGGTTTGTCTAAAATCGACAAAGCTGCTTTAATTTACAATAATGACAAAGAAACCGGATATGTACTTTCTGTGGTTGATAACAACAAAAACGGAGATATGTATTACTGGTTCGAGGATTTTTTAAAGGTAAAACAGCGTGACGACGAATATTTTCACACTCAGGAAGCTTTGATGGTGTATAAAGATTACATCACGAAACAGTTGCCTCAGGAATTCGAAGTTTCAAAAGCGGATCAGGCAGATTTTTTAAATAAATCAATCAATTTCTTTAAAGAAAAAGAAGAATTTAAGCTGGATGAATTTGCAAGCGAAGTCTTGGGAGACGAACATGTGATCGAAAGTTTTAATAATTTTAAAACAGATTACGAACAGGATATGCAGATCAATATTGCAGAAGAATTCCCGATCAGTGAAGCTGCCGTGAAAAAAACGCAGAGACACTTTAAAAGCATCATTAAATTAGACAAAAATTTCCATATTTATATTCACGGTGACCGTCAGAAATTGGCTACAGGTGAGGATGAAAAAGGGAAATATTATATGTTGTATTTCGATAAAGAAGTTTAAATCTTACAATTGCCCGGTTAATTTATAATATCATAACTTTATAATCTATCACAAAATAATAATTATGAAGTTCATGATCGTTTTCTGGGCATTATACATGCTGGTTTTTTGTATTCCGTTTCCGATTTTTATTTATACAATGACTTCGGAAACAGTAGCAGAGCCAAGAAATTCTTTAATGATAAGCTATATTTATCTTGGTGTTTCTTTAGCAATTTGGTTGTATGTCCTTATTTTTTTCGTCAATAATCTTTTCCTGAAAACTTTTAAGGCTAAAAATATAATGAGCAATATTTTAAGCAACGGAATTGCAAGAAACGCAAAGATTTTAGATTATAAATTGATAAAGTATAATGCTAAATCGAATATTAATTTAATTCAGATTATTCTTTCTTTTCATAATCTCAGGAATATTTTAATTGAGCACGAAATGATTTTTCATGACATAAAACCTCAGGAAAAAAGATTTAATGCTGGAAATACGGTAAAAGTTTTACTGAATCCGAATCCGTCACAAGATCCTTATTTCTTATTGGATGGACAAAAAACAAAATTCAATACTCTAGGTATGGTTTTGAGGGTTTTCTTTACGGTTTTCATGATTGTGTATGTGATTGGTTTGTATTATTATTTTTATACCAAAGAATCTTTTGATTTTGGCTGGAGATTTCTGACTTTTATGCATCCGATTATTTTCAGTGGTGTGATGTTTTTACTGACGATTTTGGCGTACCAAATGATAATGGGGAAATTTTTTAAAAATTCTAAAGATGAGCAAATTCTTTTTGGCGGAAGAAATGCAGAAGCAGAAATTATCAATGTAAGCCAAACCGGATTGACGGTTAATGATCAGCCTCAAATCATGTTTCAGGTGAGTTTTAAAGATTTTAAAGGGAAAGAACATATTACGGTTTATAAGAAAATAGTAGATCTTCTTAATCTTGCATCTGTTCCAAAAGAAGGGAAGATTGAGATCATGTACGACGAAAATAATCCTCAGAAAATTATAATTCCTAGAATGTTTAAAGAATGAATTCTTTATTTAATATAAAATTGTGAAAAATTTTGTGAAATTTAAGTTAATAAACAACATTTCAGCGGATTATTTTTTTTTATTCGTTATTTAATTTGTTTTTGTGGTATCTATTTTACTTCAAAATACAATATACGTTTAAAAAAAGCGTTATCTTTGATAGATCAAAGTATTATATGAATTTTGTAGAGTGTCATGAAGAGCCCATCCATATTCCGGGCTATATACAAAGTTTTGGTTATCTGATTGGCATTGATGCGGAGTCTCGTTCCATTACTTTTTTTAGTAAGAATATTGGGGACATTTTTAATATCGAAAACACAAGCCAGCTTTTCGATAAGGAAATTACAGATTTTCCCGAAAGTTTCAAAAGTATTATCGATTCTGATATTTATAATTTCCTAAGCAAATTTACGAGAAGAGATAACGAAACATATTTTGATAAAATTGTTATCGAAGGAAAAGATTATCATTTTTCTGTTTTCAAAAGCAAAAAAAATATTTTTCTCGAATTTGAAGCGGTAGTCGCGAATCCCAACAAAAAAATTTCCAATAAATACGATAATTTTTATATTATTGATGATGCACAGGAAATCTGGGAACAGCTTTTAAATACACTTTCAAGTATCATTAATTATGATAGAATGATGGTGTATAAATTTATGATGGACGGTTCCGGAAAAGTAATTGCGGAAAGAAGAAACGAAAACATGGAAAGCTATCTTGGTCTGCATTATCCGGAAAGTGATATTCCGAAACAGGCAAGAGAATTGTATTTGAAAAAGAGAAAAAGAATTTTCAGTAATGTACATGCGGAAACAGTTCCTATTTTAAGCAAATCCCACGAAACGATCGATCTTACCTATTCGGCTTCACGCGGAATGTCGCCTATTCATGGGCAGTATATTAAAAATTCGGGAGCTTCTTCAAGTTTCAGTGTTTCTATTATTATTGATGATCATCTTTGGGGATTGGTTACATGTCAAAATCCTGATCCCAAACATATTGACCTTGAAGACAGAGTTCAGGCAGGAATTTTTACGGCATTGGCTTCTAATGCATATTCGTCTTTCAGATCTAAAAATGAACTGAATTATCGTTTGGAACTGAACGATAAATCTTCAAAAATAAAAACAGAATTCTTAAAACATAACAGTTTATTCGATTCATTAATTGAAAATAAAGCTGAAATAAAAAATCTTCCGGAAGCTGATGGTTTAGCCATTATTGCAGACGAAAATGTTGTAACGGAAGGGAATGTTCCTGATCGCGAAACAATTGAGCGAATTTCTCAATGGGCACATGAAAATACGGAAAACAATATTTATGTAAGCCGAAGCTTTTTAAAAGACTACGGCAAAGAACTGAATTTGGATGAAAATTCTGCAGGAATTGCCATCTATTTTATTGAAAGAAGTAAGAAAAATTTGTTGATCTGGTTTCGAAAAGAATTTGATGAACATATTAATTGGGCAGGAAATCCGGAAAAACAGATCGGGGTATTTTCTCAAAACGGAGAAGAGAGACAAATCGTTTCACCGAGAACTTCTTTTCATCTTTTTACGGAGAATATTAAAGGAAATTCAAGAAGATGGAATTCGAGAAATCTTGCGGCAATACAGGCTGTAAGAGATTTAATTCTTGAAACTTCACATAAAAATTATAATACGATTAAAAGGCTTAATGATGAGCTTAAAAAGGTGAATGAAGAACTCGACAGTTTTTCTTACACAATTTCTCATGATTTGGGAACACCTTTAACTGTGATGAAGCTTAACGCTCAGATGTTGCTGAAAAGTCTGACAGACGGTTCTGAAAAAAGTAAAAATAAGATCAATTCCATCATTGAAGAAATCGACAGTATGGCGGAAATGATGCATGATGTTTTACAGTTGAGCCGAGCAAAACACAGCGAAATCGAACTTGAAAAGCTTTCGACAATGCGCACGATCGAAAAAATTTCTGAAAACGCAAAAATTACTTTCGACAGTGCAAAAAGTGAAATTATCATTAAAGAATGTCCCGACGTTCTTGCCGATAAAACGATGCTTCATCAAGTATTTTTAAATATCATCAACAACGCGATAAAATATTCATCTCAGCAGGAAAAACCAAAAGTAGAAATCGGAGGAACTGAAGAAGATGATATGATCATTTACAGAATTTCAGACAACGGAATCGGAATTCCTGAAGAGCAGAAACATAAGATGTTCAAGATTTTCAACAGAATGGATAACGCCAAGAAATTCAAAGGAAACGGAGTAGGATTGTCGATTGTATATAGAATTATGAACAGAATTGGAGGAAATGTGGATTACGAGAGCAATAAAGATGGTACTTCTTTCATTTTAACGTTCAAAAAGCCTTAAATTTGGAAGAATTTTTAAATCCTTATTATGGTATCTGAATATCTAAAACAAAATACAGCAGAATATCACGATGCTGCTGAAAAACTTTTTAACTCAGAAAAAATTTTTAACAAAACTTTCACGCTTGAAGATTATAAAAAGATTATCGGAACCAATTATCTGATGCTTCTTCATTCTGAAGATCAAATCTTCAACAGCCTTTCCGATAAATTCTCTGAAAAACTTCAGTTGGATAACAGAAAAAAACTTCCTTTGATTGAAAAGGATTTGGCAAGTTTAGCTTTAGAAAATCAAAATGTTTCTCACGAATTGGAATTTGCTAATGAAAATGAAGCTTTAGGAGCAATGTACGTAATCGAAGGTTCTACTTTAGGTGGAAATGTGATTGCAAAACAGCTTTCTAAAACGGAAGGTTTTGATAATGTAACATTCAATTTCTTTGGATGCTATCAGGAAAATACGGGACCGATGTGGAAAAACTTTAAAGAAGTTTTGGACACGGAAGTGACTGAAGAAAACTATGATGAGGTATTGTCCGGAGCTAAAAAATTATATACGTTCTTGTTAAACGTCAATTAATTTTCCCAAAATAAATATAAATATCACTTTTGAAGATAATTAAATTCCTGAAAGATTGCTCAATTTTTCAGGAATTGTTAAATTTGGGAGTTTTCAATTTTAAACTAAATAATTTAAAAAATAAATCAAAATGAAAGTAACCGTAGTAGGTGCAGGTGCTGTAGGAGCAAGTTGTGCAGAATACATCGCAATGAAAAACTTCTGTTCAGAAGTAGTTTTAGTAGACATTAAAGAAGGTTTCGCAGAAGGTAAAGCGATGGATTTGATGCAGACAGCATCATTAAACGGATTCGATACAAAAATTACCGGAACAACAGGAGATTACAGCAAAACTGCAGGTTCTCATGTAGCGGTTATCACTTCAGGTATTCCAAGAAAACCGGGAATGACGAGAGAAGAATTGATCGGGATCAACGCTGGAATCGTAAAAGAAGTTACTGAAAACTTAGTAAAACATTCTCCTGAAGTTATTATCATCGTGGTTTCTAATCCAATGGATACAATGGCTTATTTGGTACACAAAACTTCAGGTCTTCCTAAGCACAAGATCATCGGAATGGGTGGCGCTTTAGATTCTGCAAGATTCCAATACAGATTGGCTGAAGCTTTAGAAGCTCCAATTTCTGACGTAAACGGAATGGTAATCGCAGCTCACAGTGATACGGGTATGCTTCCTCTATTGAGCAAAGCGACAAGAAACGGTGTTCCTGTAACTGAATTCCTTGACGAAGAAAAACAAAAATATGTAATCGAAGAAACTAAAGTAGGAGGAGCAACTCTTACTAAATTATTAGGAACTTCTGCTTGGTATGCTCCAGGTGCAGCTGTTTCTGTAATGGTTCAGGCGATTGCTTGTGATCAAAAGAAAATGATCCCTTGTTCTCTAATGCTTGAAGGTGAATACGGACAAAACGATATCTGCCTAGGTGTTCCTGCAATTATCGGAAAAAATGGGGTAGAAAGCATTGTAAACGTAACGCTTACTGCTGAAGAGCAATTGAAATTCGCTGAAGCTGCTAATGCAGTGAGAGAGGTGAATGGAGATTTGAAGTTTTAATTGTATTAAACTTAATATAAAGAAACCGCGCCCGAAGGGCGCGGTTTTTTAGTTTCATTGAAACAATCAGAATGAAGTTTTTATTATTCTATTTCGTGCTTTTCTCCATGTCCTTTGTGCTGTACAGTAATTTTACCGCCTACGGTACACTGGCAAGTGCTTTCTTCCGTTAATATTTTATAATCGTTTAAGGTGTCTTTTTCTGTGGTTTTATCCCACTTTGTAATGGCGGGGCTGCATGTACTTCTGGTAACCGTACAGACTCCGAAATTTGGAATATTAGTTTCTGCCTGTTTATCCTGTTCTGTTGCAATGAGCTTATTTTCTGTCTTACTGAAAGTCTGGCTTGTTACTTTTAGTTGTGATGGTTTTGCTCCTTTATCACAGAGTAATATTGCTTTTTCGGTGAGTTTTTGTGGCATTGTTTTAAAATTTTCAGATTATCCACGGAAATCTTTTGGTGTATTACACATCCTATAAATATTTTAATAATTTTACTGAGATTTTATAAGGTTTTTGTACCAAAATTCCCATTGTTTTTTACTCCAGTCGATATTTGTTTCCGGAAATAGTATATTGACGTAATACAATCGTTTTTTTGCTAAATCGCACATTTTTTCTTTGCGATAACTGTTGAATGTATATCCTCCTGTTGTAGTTTCTGCACATATTTTATCTCCAACAATAATCTTTCTTTTGCTGTCAAGCATTTCTATCCATTCTTTTGTATTTTGCATATTCAGATAATTATTTATATCCGTTATATATATGGTGTCTTTTAAGGATGGATTTATCACTATCTTTCTAAAAAAGTTTTTTGAATTTGTTGCTGCCGAATAATAGAGACTATCTGATAGTTTGAGAACACCTTCGTCAATACCTTTTTCCAAGTCATCATACTCTTCCCCATTCATAGGAATGTACGCGATGGTTTTCTTTTTTAATTTTTCTGTGTCTTCTTTGCTGACATCAATATAATAACCATATTCTGGGAGCATTAAATTTCCGTTGCAGCGTATGAATAATAATCTACGAATAGAATCAGAAACATCAAAAATATTATTTTCTGTATTTAGAGTGGCTTTTATATTGAATATTTTCTGTGAAGATAAAGACGTAAAGATTACAACAAAAATTAGAATAAAAATTTTAGAATTCATTTTGTTATTTTTAAGTAATTAATTTAGCCCCAAAACCCTTTCTTCTTAGGCTTCACCTCATTTTCATCCGCAAGAAAGCTCTTTTTGTTTTCTGTTTTCGGAGTTTCAGTTGGTTTTACCAAATCTGCACGACCTGTTTTACGGAGATGCTCGTTGTATTGTTCCTGCTCGAAGATTTTCCATTCGGCTTGTGTATAGTCTTTACCTTGGTAGGTTTTGTAGACTCCCGATGTCTTTTTTTCTTTTTCTCCTTTTCTTGGAACTGGAGTTTTGGATTTAGGTAAATCTCCCCATGTCCATCCATCTTCATACATAATCTTTCCTGTTTCTCCATCTATATAAATTTCTTTAAAACGTGCATCATTTCCTTCGTCAAGAGGTAAATGTCGAAAAATGACAACGTAGCAATGTTTTTTATAATCTTCTTCGTATCGTCTTTCTACACTGTTTTTATTAGGTTCTGATACTATCGTTAAGTCTACTCCGTATTCTGCCTTTATTAATTTGCACAAATCTTCTACTTTGAAAAGATAGTTTTTATCCCAATTGGTTTCTTTTATCAGTTTACCGCTTTCGTCGTATTCTTTCCAAATACCATAAACAAAATTATTAAATCTTTGTCCTGTTCCTTTAATAGATTTTGTTTTTTCATAAAATGCTTTAATTAGAGTTATCGGAGTACCCTTTTTATGGATATTTTGAATAAAATCAATATTATTACTTCCTTTAAACTGTTGTACAAAATCTCCTTGATTATTAATGTAATTCCTTTTATTAAATTCTTCTATAGTAATATATTCCATCGTATCCTTTATTGAATTGTTAGATTTAAGTGTATCATTTTGTTGCCCTTTGCAATTTATCATACTTAATGATAAAATAGTAATAATTATTAATTGTTTCATCTTGCATTCTTTTTTAGTAGCTTCCATTGCCAGTGCCATGTATATTTCCGTAATATGCCATTGTAACTCATAATATTATAAGTAGCCAATGTAGGTGCGATATGGGCGTGGTGATAGATTAATTTTTTATCTCTCGGTATTGTTTCAGGAAAAGCATAGAAATTATAAGCTACATATGTAGTGCCATTGTACATCCATTGGCTGTTATCGGTACCTACATAGATGCAACCTCTGTTATTAGGATAATTAAATCCAGTAGAGTTAGTAGGAGTAGTATTATTAAGCCATACTATTGAGGCATCTTGATGAGTATGCCATAGTCCCAAGCAATGCGATCCCTCGTGTGGCATGGTCATCGGATTCCGTGTCTTTACTAATATTAGGCTTTTCTTTCCTATATCTTCTGCTACGCCTACAAAACTACCAGCGCCTTCTGCATCAAAAGAAAAAACAAGCAGGTCATTGGCATAAGCGTTGTGGGTTTGCGCATTAAACAAGGTCTTCAATGCAGAATGAGCATTGGCTTTTATTTTATCATCAATGCTAATATAGGTAGAGCCTATCGCAACCCCTGCGCTGTTATATCGTTGCTGGAATGCAGCATTCGCGGAAACATCTAATTCTAAAGGATTTCCAGCACTATCATTCTCAATAAACGTGGCGTGAATTAACGATTGGTGCAGCATGTTTACCATATTATTTTTTTCTCCTGCAAAGAGTCCTGAATCAAATATTCCTGTTGTTTCGCCGTTCACAACATTAAAAATATTCGTTTTCACGCCTACCAACACCACCTTCAGCTCTTTTGTGTTTTTCACGGTAGGTTTCCCATTAGAGGCGACCGTATTTTTATTAGGTTCTAACACAATTCTGCCCGCTACTTTACGCAAGGTAAGCTGTTCGGCAGGGGTTTTTAGAAGAGAATCCTTAGGATAGGCATAAACGGTAATCTCTTGCCTTGTAGAAAATTCTTTGATGCACTTTATTTTTATAGTTGTACCTGTGTCGTGTTTGGTGGCAATTGCTTTATCGGCTATTAGTACAGGATTGGCATCGGTTCCATCATTACCATTTATGGTAAAATAATCTTTGCTAAAAACAATACGTATCTGGTCTGGTTCTTCTGTTTCTACGTCTACCAAAACTCTCAATTCCATTTCACAAGGGGGCTTAGGAGACGTACTACAAGCAATGTTTACTGCTTCTGGATATAAATTGAGCCAAGGAACGTAGTATTTTTTCAGGTTTGGATTACTGGCTCTGTTTATAGGGATTTGCAAATATTCTTTTTCCAATGCTTTAAATGCTTCAGCCTTACTATCAAATTCGGTATTGGTATCCCTTCCATTGGGAGCTTCATAGCCACTTTCCAAGCAATCATAGTAAGGAGTTTCCTGTCCTGTGATATTATCATCAATTCTTAGCCAATCATACCCAACTTCCCCATTCCAACTGGTTAAAGGTCTGAATTCTACCAGTGTATTTGTTATTTTATCTGCTGGTTTTTTCTTTTGAGGAGTAGGCTTATTAGTAAAGCTATTCCCAGTAGCACCGTGCATTTCTGCTACTTCCATACTGTTTATCGTTGTGAGTTTATCCGAATGTACCAACATTTTTTCTGTTCCATGTGTCGTAACTTCTTCGGCTTCTATATGAATGGTTTCTTTGGAATTGATGAGAGCCTTACCGCTAAATAAATTCATAAATCCACTAATTACCTGTTTCATAAAAGGAGCAAATACGAAGAACTGAGACATGATATTTAAAATCATGTTGTTAGAAACATTTGCTTCCACATTATTAAAAGCATTAATTTCTATGTTTGTTGCATTGATAATTAATTTTTGAGGCACGTTTAATGTAGCATTTCCTTGTCCATCAAAATGAAGGAAATTTCCATCGGGAGTACTTTGTTTCCAGCTTCCTTCTGCATCATTGCTGAGGTTTTCGATTCCGCTTCTTGTTCTAATAACTTTTATATCATTTCCTGCCGTATGATAACCGCTGGTTTCTTTTCCATTATAATGCGTTCCCATCACAAAAGGCTTCTCTGCATTTCCAGATTCATGACCGACTAAAACTTCTTCTCCGATCTCGGGAATAAAATGAAAACCTTTTCCTGCTCCGGAGTGGGGTTGTATCAACCTGATCCATGGCGTTGTCTGGTTTTTCTCCTCCTGCCACGGGAACTGTACTTTTACTCTTCCCATTCCCATCGGATCGTTGTTGTCTATTACTCTCGCGGGTTGCTCTTCACCTTTAGGTACAGCTTCAATGTCTATATAAGATGCTGCATTGAAAAGATCAGGAATTCCTACAAATTCATTATAATAATCTTCACCATCATAGTGATGCGTGATCTCGATAATTCGGTAAGTTTCCATTGCTTTCCTGTTGATGTCCGAAAGTTCAGCTCTTCCTCCGATCTTTAATTCAGGGTCTTTGCTTTTTCCTCTTACCTGCATCAGGTTTTCTCTTCTTTCTTTTTCCAGACGAACAGCTTCTGAAAGCTGTGCTTCAGAATTATTATTGATTCCGGTATGGTTGAAGTGCATTTTTGGTTTCTTCCTGAATATCTTTCCGGCAGAATTCACTGCAATACTCTGAAACGGACTTTCTTTAAATTCTGATTTTATACTGCCGCTGTCTTTTTCTATTTTAGTTCCGCTTTGAGCATCGTAACTTACAAAAGTGAAATCCTGAGCCTGCATCTGCATTTCAAATTCTACATCGATGAGGTCTACATTTTCTCCCAGCTTGATGATGGGCTGGACACTGTTTCCAAATATTAACTTTTCTCCGTTGTAATAGAAAAATTCTCCGTGACGAATCGCCAGTCTTTTGATGAACTGATAATCGGATTCTTTATACTGAACGGTGTAGGGAAGGGGTTTTCTGTTGTAGTCGTTCAAATAGTTAGATGAAATTTCTACCTTGGCTTCCTTTGGATATTCTTCCGTAATTTCTTTTACGATCTGTTCCAGTGTTTTATCTTCAAAGCTTTGGCAGTCTTTTCCGCTTTCCAGTAAAATGCTTGGTGCATATCCTGTAATATATAGCTCTCCATATCCACCGCCTTCATCTTTTTTGTTGCGTATTTTCCCGATAATGCCTCTGAAATAATGACGGGGTTTACCGAAGCGCCAATAGGTGATCCCGATTTCCTGACCGAGAAGTTTTTTAGAATTTTCCATTACAAAACCCTGAAAACTGTCCAGCGCATCATCAGGAACAGTAATACAGAAAGTATCATGATCTGCTGTTTTTTGAACAAGTTTTACTTCGTAGCTGTTTTTCCGGATAAAATCTTTGCCGTCTAAAGTCAACAGGCAATACACTAAGGGATTGGTGGGGTCATGAAGCCAGTCTTCAAATCTACGTGAAGTAACGTAGACGGATTCGAAATTTTCGTTTTCCATAATTTGATGTGTTTGTGTCAAATATAATTATTTATTTCATTGGTTGTTGTTTTATCACATCAATTTCTGAAATAAAAAAAAGGATGTGAATTGACTGTCATCCTTCGTTCAGGCTACTCGAATAACCTACTAAAGAAATGCAGCAAAACACACCCAGTCGGGTGCATCTTGCAGTTTTTTTTCTTTAGTATTTGATATTTCGAGTATTTGAACGAAGAAAATGAACTGCTAAACGCAATATGTCGTAATGTAATTTTTTATTTTATCTTATATCAGTTTGTTTGTTGTATGAGTTGCAAATGTAAAGATTGTTTTCTTAAACTTCAATGTGAACCTTAAGAATTTGTACCTTCTTTTTCTGCTGAATTTTTTATTTTACCTACATGAAGTTTCGCAAGCATCTTTCTGATAATATATTCGTCTGCTTTTTGTTCGCCTTCGAAGATAAGTTTGCCGTCTTCACATATCTCGGAAATATATTTATATAAACTTTCGTACAGTTCCTTATGAATGCCGACAATACTCGTCACTTTTTTCATAAGCTGTGTCTGCTCGTCTGCTTTTGCAGCAATGACAAGCTGAAAATTCTGCAGATCCTGAGATAAGGTACTTTTCATACCTTTTTCCTGTAGGACTACTGTATTGGCATTCACTAAAGAAATAAGATCCAGAAGTTTATTACCAACACCTTCAAAATTGCGGTTTTTAATATCCTTTAGAATTTCTGTAGTGATTCTTGTAGGGATATCTGCTCTTTCAATACGGATTCTAAGGCTTTTAAGTGGTTTTTTAAGCTCTTCACCAAGCAAATACAGATTTTGGGTAGCCTGTTTCTGCTGTACCAAAGTTGTACTGCTTGCTTCTTTTTGCTCTATTTCGGTAATTTTTGCCTGAAAAGCATCTTTATATGCCTGTGTGTAATTGTGATCTTCTTCCGTAAAATATATCAGATCTCTGCTGAAGCTTGCCATAAGATCTTTGGCAAGCGGAAGGTATTCTTCCTGTTTTATATACATATTAATTGATTTATAGTTAACACAAACTTAATAATTATTTTTCAATAAAAACAATATATAGTTGTGCATATAATTCAGAAATATGCAGATTGAAAATACTGCACACAGAGGCTGATTACCTTTCCCATGCAATACAACCGTTTTGCCTGTGTGATCAATGTCTTTTAACAGTAAGTTGAAAGTGGTGCGCAGTTAATTAAAGAGTTCTGCATACATAAGAAAAAACTATTTATATAGATGTTGATAAAGATTATTCTATAAATAAATGTTTATTACACCCATGTAAATTGTGTTTCCTATATATTACCGTTGAGGAAAACCGTAATCACAAATTTAAATTACTTTTTCTTAAAATTTCCTTCCATCTATTCACAATCAGATCCGTATAAATTTCCTTATCCAAACCATATGAACCCAATGCAAAACCATCATTCCATTCTACGAGAGCGGTTTCTCCATTTTTTAGAATCCCGAAATCTATTCCGTAACCATCAGTTCTTTCTTTTGAATTTTCAAAATCCTGAATAGCGGTTTCGACGACTTTCATATCTAAAACTAAATTTTCATTCCCATTATAATTTTTGATGCCAACAATTTTAGATTGGTTAACAAAAACCCGAAATTCAGAAAGCCATTCAATAACAGATGAACAGGATAATTCTGTGTCTTTTGCTAATGCATCAAGTTTAAATAAATCATAATTCGACTGAATAACAAATCCTGTGAAAAGCTTAGTCTTTGATTTTGGCTTAACAAAAATATTCGGAGATTCTCCACTGTTTTCCTTCAATAATTTTCGGACAGTAGTTTCCCAAATATTTCTCTTTAAATATTTTTTTAAACTTTCGGGATAAGATGAGGTAAATGTATTGATGTCCAGTTTTTTGAAAACCTGAAGTATTGTTGTATGATCACCAATGACTAATGTTTCCATATCGAGCTGTAATTGATTTCGCTGTAAACGTTTAGAGGTAAATAACTCACATTCAATTCCTCTTGATTCCAAAACATCTTTTACATCCTTATGTTCAGGTTCGATTTTGCAGTTACCGTATTCGTGGATGTAAGCTTTGGTGATCATTTTTTGAATAGATTTTAAATAAAGATAAAATAAAAAAACGCACCAAAGTACGTTAAATATTATGTTTTGATTGAAATACAAATTACCTAAACTGTTTTCAAAACTCCTCCGTCAACCCTTAAACCGGATCCATTGGTCGCAACTGAAAGCGGGCTTGAAAGATAAACCGCAAGATTGGCAATTTCTTTAGGTTCAATAAATCTTTGCAGTAAAGAATCAGGATTGGTTTGTTGGACAATGGCAGCTTTCATTTGTTCAATATTTATATTCTGAGCTTTTGCGATCTGTTCGATCGTTTCAGCAACTCCATCGGAATAGGTTGGTCCGCCAAGAATCGTATTTACAGTCACTTCAGTTCCCTTTGTCAGCTTTGATAATCCATTGCTAATTGCTGTCATAGCTGCTTTTGTCATCCCATAATGAATCATGTTTCCCGGAATATTCACACCAGATTCACTGCTGATGAAAATAATTCTTCCCCAGTTTTTCTCCAGCATTTTTGGGAATAAATGTCTAGATAAACGGACAGAGCTCATTACATTGATCTCGAAAATTTGAAGCCATTCTTCATCAGAAATATTCTCAAAATCTTTTAATTCAAAAATTCCGATATTATTTATTAAAATATCAATATTATTCAATTGTTTCAAAAGTTCATCAACTTCATTTTTATCAGAAAAATCTGCTGCAATGCCTGAAATTTTTGCTTCCGGAAATTCCTGTTGCAATTGTAAAACTGCTTTTTCAGTTTTATCTTTTTGTCTTCCGTTGATAATAACTTCTGCGCCTTCTTCCAATAATTGCTTGGTGATAGCAAAACCGATTCCTTGTGTAGAACCGCTTATAAATGCTTTTTTTGAGGTTAGTTGTAAATTCATTTTAATTAAATTTTATTTTGTAATGATCGATACAAAAATGAAGAAAAAAATTAGCTGAGAACAGCCAATTGCATTTCTATTTGTTGAGAAAGGATTGTTTTGTCGGGATACATTCTTCTCAATGTATTCAGTCCGCACCAAAAGGTGATTAAATATTTTCCTAAAACTGACGGTTCGGTTAGATTCTTAATGTTGCCTTTTTCCTGAGCTTTACGGATTGCTTCTGTGTACATTTCTTCAACTTCTTTAAGGATCTGTGCAGCTTCATTTTCCAGTTCATCATCAATATATGTCATTTCTACAACAGTGTTTGCTATGATGCAACCTTTCAAATGAGAAGTTTCAGCTTCATTGGCAATACTTCTGAAAAAATCTTTAATCAAATCTATTGGAGATTCACTTTTTTCCAATTCATTTTTAAATTCAGCAAAAGCCTGTCTTCTTTGGTTAATAGCTTCCTTGAAAATCTGCTTCTTTCCGCCTTTAAAAGTATTATAAAAACTTCCGCTTCCTGCTCCTGTAATGGTTAAAAGGTCATTTAAAGAAGTTGCTGTATAACCTTTTTTCCAGAAAATATCCTGAGCTTTTTGGATCAGTTCCGAGTTTTCATGAATGTTGGGTCTTCCTCTCATTTTATTTTGTATTGATCGATACAAAAATATAAAAAATATCTTTACTGAATAAAATTCAACTTAATTTTTTTTGAAATTAATTAAACGACTGCCTGAATTCCAAAGGAGAAAAATTCGTTTTATTTTTAAATAATTTACTGAAAGATTGAGGATGCTCAAAGCCCAATTCATAAGCAATTTCACTGACGGATAATTGTGTTGTAGATAATTTTTCCTTCGCTTTTTCAATTAATTTTTCATGAATGTGCTGTTGTGTGCTTTGTCCGGTTAAAACTTTTAAAAGTCCCGTCAAATAAGTTGGGGAAACATTCAATTGATCGGCTACAAACTGTACGCTTGGTAATCCTTTTGTGATTAAATCTTCATGATTAAAATAATCAGCCAACAATTCTTCCAAAGAATTGAGGATTTTATGATTGGTAATTTTTCTGGTAATAAATTGTCGCTGATAAAAACGTTCCGAATAATTCAGCAGAGTTTCTATCTGTGAAATAATAATATTCTGACTGAATTTATCAATGTTTGAATGATATTCCTGCTGAATATTTTCGATGATCTGATGCAGCATTTTTTCCTCTTTTTCTGAAAGAAATAAAGCCTCATTTACAGAATAATCGAAAAATTCATAGTTTTTGATGTTTTTAGCTAAAGAAGTATTCCAGAGAAAATCGGGATGAATAAGCAGGATCCATCCCGTATGTTCTGCTTTTTGTTGAGTATTCGGATCAATGGTAACTCCAAAAACCTGTCCCGGAGCCATAAAAAACATGACTCCTTCGTCAAAATCATATTCCTGTTGCCCGTATTTCATTTTGGCATTGGAAGTTCTTTTAATTGAAATCGAATAAAAATCTAAAATCCAGCTAAGTTCATTCACTTCCGGATCATGCTGAATCGTACTGTAATCTACCACGCTGATCAGAGGATGTTCAGGCTTCGGAAGTTTACGAAATTCATGGAATTCGTTGATGGTTTTTATTCTGATGGGCTGTTTCATTTTATAAATTTACTTGATTTTGAAGTTTCCAAGTCTTGAATTTTTGTTTCTTTTTTTTCAAGACAAAAGAAATTATTCATTTTGATAAACTTTAGCAAAATCCTTCGCAAAATCTTTAACCTTAGTTTTTCCTAAAACCGGTCTGTTTTTGAAATAATCTTCGTATAAAACGGAACTTCGTCTTGCGATATTCATTTCAACATATCCTTTTGCTGTTTCAGGATTCATTCCAACTTTAATTAAGTTATCTAAGAGATCTTCATCTGAAATCGTGATCCATTTTAAATCAGATTTTTCTATAGCTTCTCCTAGAGTTTCTGCAATTTCATTTGGGGAAATTTCTTCACTTGCGATATAACGGATTTCTCTTCCGTTAAAAGGTTTCTCGATCTCTTCAGCAATAGCAGATGCGATATCAATAGTGGAAACCCAAGGTTCTCTGTCGTCTCCTCCATAATTTTGGATAATGGCATTTTGAGATTTAATGGTAGGAATAAATGCGAACATATTGTAATAAAATCCAACGGGACGCATAAATTTAATGGAAACATTTTCAGGAAGTTCATTCAAAACTTTTTCCGCTTCATGATGAAATTTCAAAATTCCATTTCCGCTTTCCATATGGGCTCCAATGCTGCTGAGGTGAATAATATTCTTCACTCCTGATCTTTCAATCGCTTCTTTATAATTTTTTGCGATTTGAATATTTGCCTGAATAAAATCAATATTATGATCAAAAAATACTCCTGCATTCAATGCTTCCATTGCATAAACTATATCTGCTCCCGTGAAAGTTTCAGTTAAGAAATCGACATCTTCCATTGTTCCGATTGCTGCTTTTGCACCTAAAGATTCTATTTCTGATATTCTTTCCGGACTGCTGCTAATCACTGTTACATCATGACCTTTTTCGATTAATTCTATTGTTAATGGTTTACTGATATTTCCTAAAGAACCTGTTACAATGATTTTCATTTTGTTTGATTTTTTATTGAAACAAAGTTCAGGATTGTTTCGAAGTTGTATGTAGCCGAATCTTCTTTTTGTGTAGCCGAAAAAAAATCCATCTTCAAATTAATGAAAATAGATTTTGTATTTGAGAATTAAAATCAATTTAAGCGTTAGTTTCCGAAAATTATTTGATTATTGACGTAATTAAATGTCCAATTCCTTGTAGAAGATTCCAAGACACTTCCATTAAAGTCATATGATTTACTTTCGTAAGATCTGTAATTATTATTAGAAAGTGATCTGTTAAAAATTTCCTCAAAAAGCATTAGCTTTTTAGTTGGATTAAGAGAGCTGTCGTAATTACTAAAAGTCTGTACTGTTCTGTAGTTTGTGATATTATCGACTGTCCAAGTTTGTGTTACAGCATCATAGTTTAATGGTCTTGCAACTATACTGTCAACATTTCCTGCAGAATTATAATAATATTTTGATTCGGAAACAGGAAATATTTTTTTTCTGAAAGATCTTACTAATCTGTCGTTACTATAAAAATAATTGATAGTATCATTGGCATTTGGATAATTTACATTTACCTCTACTCTTCTTATTATTTTACCATTTTCGGTTTTAAAAATAGTTTTTAAACGATCAGGGTAAATATTTGGATCTGTACTTTTTACAAATAGAGATATATCATTATTTTCATAAGTAATTTCTTCAGCATAAGTACCTGAAAATATGTAACCAAAGCCTGTAGATGCTGGAAGTGCTGCCATGCCACCAATGCGTTTAATTGGTCGGTTTTGGTTATCGTACTCAATTCTTATAATCCCATTTGTATTACTTAGTAAAATATTATTGGGATAGTGCATGTACATATAGTGATAACTTTCGAAATTCTGTACATTATTTTGAGGCTCACTTTCTAAAGTATCATCTGTTTGACAACTTATAATAAATAATGAACTAATAATCAAAAGAAGACTAATATGTTTATTTGGTTTCATGGTAATTTTCTACAAAAGTAAAAAATAAATTCTGTAATCAGGATTTAGAATCTATTAAAATTAAACCTAAAACCTTGTTACTTTTAACAAAAAAGATCAGAAAAAATCGCCCTCAAAAAATCTTAAACTTTCAACTTCCCAATCTCCGAAGGCGAAATTCCAAACTCCTTTTTAAAAACAAAAGAAAAGTGGGAGAGGTCTTCAAATCCCAAATCTATATAAATATCTGTCGGTTTTTTATGTTCTTTATCCAAAAGAAAATAAGCTTCATCAAGACGTTTTTTCATCAACCATTTTCCAGGGCTTGTATTGAAAATTGCCTTAAATTCTCTTTTAAAAGTTGATAAACTTCGACCTGTCATAAATGCAAAACGTTCTAAACTGATGTTGAATTTATAATTATGATTCATAAATAATTCCAAATCAATTTTATGCGGAACATTGAAATTGAAGAAAATATTTTTCAGATCAGGATTATTTTTAATTAAGATCATCAACAATTCTTCACGCTTGATATCGACAAAAGTATCATCCAATTGTTCAGATCCGTTATAATAAGGTTCTAAAGATTGAATAAAATTGTTGATCAGCTTGTCTTCTTTAATGAATAAAAAAGAATCATTGTTATCTGTCGGTTCAATCTTATAAGAATGGCGTTTCAAAAATTTCTTTAAAAATGCTTCATCAAAAGCGATAATGACCTTCTCGAAACCGCCGTCTTCCTTATATTTCGTGTAACGAACCAAATGATTTTTTCTTGCAATACAATAATCTCCTGGTTTCATCGAGTAATGCTTGTAACCATCATAAGAAACCATTGATCCTTTAAGCAAAAACAAAAAGAAATGTTCTGGAATAAACTGTTCCGGTGATATTTCGGGACCGAGATGACAGGATTGTATATTGTTGAATTTCATTTTATTCTTAATTAATTTCTTTTGCCTTGAAGCAAAAGAAACAAAAGTTCAAGACTTGGAAACTTTCGCTAAAAAATATTTTTGTTCTCTAAAAATCCCAAAACTCGTGCGAATTAAATATTGGTTCTTTGATTGAACATTTATGTCGCACTCAAACAGTGGGATTTTCTTTACGTTCGCAAAATTATTTTTCTTAACGCTCAATTTTCCTATGTCGTTTAAAATCAGATATAAATTTATAATTTTTTCATCAAACTATCCACACTTGCCAACAAAGCTTCTTCACGACTTTTTGGATTCCAGTTAAGGATTGTTTTTGCTTTTTCGTTGGACATTTCTTTATAGAATTCTTTGCCGATCGGTTCTAATTTCTGAATATTTTCCGTGTATTGCGGTCTTTCTTTTTTGAATAATTCGGCAACATCGTAAAAACTTATTACACCATTTGAGGTCGCAATAAAACGTTCTCCTGCAGCTTTCGGATTCAACATTGCTTTGATATGAATATCCGCAACATCTCTTACATCCACAACGCCCATCGTGAAAGTAGGAGTGTAGCTCAATGTTCCGTTCAGAATTCCCGAAACCGCAATATCCAATGAAGCCGAAGTAATTCCGCCAATTGAAGGTCCGAAAATCCCGACAGGATTGATTACCGACAATTCCAAGCCGTTGCCTTCTTTTTCGATGAATTCCCATGCCGATTTTTCAGCAACTGTTTTCGATTTGATGTATGCCGGAAGTTCCGCATTCACATCCGTCCAGTCTTCTTCTGTGAAAATATGGTCTTTAATATCTTTACTGTAACCAACTGCAGCGAAAGAAGAAGTCAAAATGACTCTTTTCACTCCCGCATCACGCGACGCTTTCAACACTCGCAAAGCTCCGTCTCTCGCCGGAATGATGAGCTCGTTTTCATCTTTCGGATCTTGCGTAGGGAAAGGTGATGCGACGTGAAGAACATAGTCACAATTTCTTACGGCTTCGTCCCAATTGTCATCGCTTGTAAGATCTACCTCAATGAATGAAAGGTGCGAAAAGTCTGTAATTCCGCCTTCTTCCAATGCTTTGATGATGCTGTCTTTTTTTGCCAGTGAACGAAGTGTTGTTTTCACTTTATATCCTTGCTGCAATAATTGAAGAATGGTATGAACTCCCAAAAATCCTGTTCCTCCTGTTACCAAAACTGTTTCTTTTGTCTGTACGTTTTTCATTTTTGTTTAAATTTTACAGTACAAAGTTGGGGATTATTTGGAGTTGGGATTTTGTTGTGGGGTTCAAGTTTTGTTTGTTGTGGAGGTCAGATATTCAGTTGATTTAATTTTTTTTTATCATAAAAAATCTCCCACGAAAAACCCGCGAGAGATAAAATATATGGAATCAATTCCAATCAGGAACGATGAAATTTTTTAATTATTGAAAGTTGCGAAAGCACCTTCTGTAGCGGCAAAGAAATTGTCATATAATAAGCCTGTATTTCCTACACGAATTTCATAAATGTCTTCTTGTAGCGCTTTTACAAGATCATTGGCAACATCTGAAGCTGGAATTCCGTTTTCTTTTCCGCCGATTTCTGCGGAAAAATCTGTTGCAACTAAGGGTGGCATTAATTCAAAAACTTTTACATTGGTATCTTTTGCCAGTTCGTATCTCAACAATTTTGTGTGAGAGTGAAGAGCAGCTTTTGAATCTGAATATGTCGGAAGATTTGCACCCGGAACAAATCCTACAATAGACGAAACATTCACGATGGCAGCTTCATTCTGTTGTTTCAAGAGAGGAAGAAATTTTTCTGAAAGTCTGATCGGCGCAAAATAATTGGTTGTGAATTCTGCGACAGCTTTACTGTAAGCATCTCCGTCATTCGCAATATTGTAAACATATGCGTTTCCTGCATTGTTGATCAGAATATTTAATCCTCCGAAAGTGGTTTTTACTTCTTCATACAATCTGTTGATATCGTTTTCATTCGTAATATCCGCCTGAATCGTGAATACATTTTCTAAACCTTTCGCCGCAGCATCCAATTTTTCTTTGTTTCTTCCAACGATGATGATTTTATTCGCAGGACTTAATGCTTTTGCAATTTCTAAACCGATTCCTGAACCTCCGCCAGTGATCAAAATTGTGTTGTTTGTTGTGTTCATAATAAATTGTTTTAGTTTTATTTATATTTAATTTAAATATTGTACTATTTGGTACAAAATATGATAAAAAATTTTATTTTAGTAATTTTAGATTCATTTCAATCATCGAACGAAGGATTTCCGGAGAATTTTCCATGCGTCTTGTTACGTGAATTCCGTTCCACAGATTTGTTAAATGCCAAGCCAGAATTTCAGGATCTTCCTGTGTTTTCAATTGTCCGTTTTGCTGTGCTTTTTTAATAGCTTTTGCAAAAACTTTCTGCAAACCTTTTAGTAATTCTGCAGTTATTCTTTTAATATCTTCATCTTTTTCAGAAAGTTGAACCAATGCATTTCCCAAATAACAACCTCTTTCAATATCACAATCTTCTGCATCGGCAAGAACCAGAAAAAATTGTCTGATAAACTCAATCTGATCTTCGGAATTTTCAATTGCCTGACCAATCTTTTTATTAAAATTTTCAGAAAACTGTTTGATCGAACGAACGTACAGTTCTTGCTTTCCACCTTTGAAAGCCAGATAAAAACTGCCTTTCCCGATTCCCATAGCATTCAGCAATTCGTCTGCAGAAGCAGTGTCGTAGCCTTTATTTCTGAAGACTTCGGTTGCTTTTTGGATCGCTTCCTGCTCGTCGAATATTTTTGGTCTTCCTGCCATTTCTTTATTTTGATGAGACAAAGGTATATAATTGTACCAATTAGTACAAAATTAAATTTCAAATATCTTTTATAGTTTTTGTCGATAAAGTTTTGTTGACTATTTGTTTGTTGGAAAACGCAAAGACGCAAGGAATTTGAATGACCACCTTTTTTAAGGCGCAAAGATTTTATCTACGATAAAATTGATTTTTTGTGCGTTCTCGTTTTCCACAATATTTACTTTACAGAATTCAAGACCCTTTCAAATTCAAGATCACGATTATCAAGAATATCCTGATCTTTATATTTTATCAATTCATTGATTCTAATTCCTGTTTGTTGAGTCTGCGAATTATCAGGATAGAAAATTCCGTTTCCTGTAAAGGGTAAAACATAATCTCCGGGAAGATTAACCCTCACCAAATCTCCGTCTCCACCCGAAGTTTGTTGACCAATCGTTAATGATTGTGGGAAAATTTTCTGCAAACTCATAGAATACCATTCACTTGCACTTCGGGTTTCAGGATTTACAAGAATGAAAACTTTTCCTTTATAAACATGAGTTGTTTTATTTTCAATCGTCGGAAAATAGTCATAATCTTTGTAAGCAAAAGTGCCAATATTTTTCAGATTTGGTTTGTAATATTTTCCGAAATAATTCTCTTTTGGCGAAAAATATTTATAAATATAATGATAGACAAAACCACCCCAGTCCGGATAAGCTCTCATATCGAAAACGATGGCTTTTTTCTGTGAAGCATCTTTCAAAATGCTGTCCATTACCGCATCTATTTTATTATCATCTACATTATTAATGAACTCCAAAGTTTCATTGGTTTTAAAGTAAGCAATATCTTTATTAGCCAAACGATGGCTTTCAATCTTAAGATTTTTATTGTTTATATAATTCGAAAGAATAGCAACATTTGATTTATCCGTTGTGTTGATTAATGGAATTTCTGTTGAAAATTTCTTAGAACCGGATTGTATTTTTAATGTTTTTTGCGGAAGATTATCAGACCAAATCAGGTTATATTCATACTTTGAAAGAACATATAATAGTTTTTGATGGTTGGAAACAGAAAGTAATTTGCTTTTTTCCTTAATAATCTGCGGAATACTTTTTCCATTAATTTCCGTGATTTTGTCGCCAACTTTAATCTGAGCTTTATCACAAATTTCAGGAAAGACAAGATTGGTTACCAACAAATGATCATCAACAATCTGAAAATCAAAAGGTGAATAATAAGAAATGTTGAATAAAATTTCGTCCCTAAAATTCAATTGACGGTAAAATTCAAATGCATGACTGTCCTGAAAGTATGAAACAGTTTTAGCAAGAACGATCTCAAAGTCTTTTCGTGAAGGTGATTTTACGGCTTCTTCCAGCAAATTATTAAAGTAAGAATCAAAATTTTTGTTCATTAAATATTTGTGTGGAAAAAGATAATCAACAATTCCCTGAATTTTTGCCATCGTCAATAATCTATATTCCAACGAAAGATTTTCTTCTTTTGGAAAAGGATATTTTTTCTCGTCACTGACTGATTTTCCTTCTTTTAAAAGTCCGTAATCGAAACGGTTTTTATAAATAGTATTCAGCAAATTTTTATTTTCGGTGGAAATTTTTCCGTTTTTATGAAACCATTCGAAATTTTGATTTTTAGTTAAAACATCTTTTGAAGTTTCTGTCGGAGCTTGAGTTGTAAGATTTTTATTTAAATTTTGAGATAACTTTCCAATGATTGAATTAAAATTGTCTTTTGAATTAATATTTTTGACAGTATTTAAAAACAAACTATCTGCATCGATTTTTCCGCTTGCAACATCTGGATGATAATATTTAATGAAATTCCAAGTTTTTATAAAATCATAATATTGATTTTTCTGAGCGAAAATAATTTGGTTAAAGAGAAGAATGAATATAAAAATTGATGCTTTTTTCATGATAATAAGTAATTTTTAAAGATAATATTTCTATTTCAATTAAAAATATTATTATCAATAATGGGTGAATTGTTTTTAAATTAACACTTCAAAGCTCATGAATAAAGCCGTTTCTGATGAATCTTTATATAGTTTTGTATTGATTCCTGTAATGGCAAAACCAGCCTTTTGATAGAATTGTATTGCCGGATAATTGGTGTTTTGAGTTTCCAGTTCGACCAGTCTGCATTGCAGTTCTCTTGCTTTTCTGTTGATGTTTTTAATTAATAATTTTCCGATATTTTGTCCGCGGAATTTTTCATCAATTAAAATATTTTCAATGAAAAGACTATTGTTCCATTCTCTGAAATCACAAATTGCCCAACCAATTAATTCATCATTTTCAAAAACTCCGAAAGAATTTCCCTGTTCAATAATTGTATTTAATTCAGAAATATCATCAGAAGTTGTCTCCCCAATTTTTTTATAATATTGATTTTTCTCTCTTAGATTAAATTCAAAAGAATTTCCAATTTCTATGGTAGAAACAGCAAATATCTTTTCCGTTTCATAGCCATTAAATCCCCAATTTAGAGTGGGATTAGAGCTGAGTTTTTCTAATTTTTTGATTTCCATGTATTAAAAATCCAGCGTTTTTGATCTGGGAAAATTTCCTTTTGTAGAATACAATATGATTTGCACAAATATTAAAGCCAAGATAAGAATTGATCTTGTGATAGCATTTTCCGAATCTTTTTCTCTGTTGGATTTCATTTGATTTACTTTGGTGATTGAGAATTGTTTCAATTCATCAATATTTGTAAAACTATTAATCTCGGATATTTCGGAGTTACTTTCTGCATTATTCATTGTTGCAGCTATATCAATAAAATTGGCATTGTTAAGGAACAACCATCCGAATAACAGCATCGAAACCAATAGAAGAAATGGTCTTGTAATCTTTATAAATAAAGAGGCATTTTGTTGGAACATGATGACATTTTGTGTTGATTCCAAATTTAAATAAAATCAACTGTAACAAAGAATTAAATTCACAAAATATGTGTAAAATCTTCTTCCTCAAATAAAAGATCAGCAATAAAATTTTCTACTTCTTCCTGAATGGGAAGTATTTCGTCTTCATAATCGTACTTTTCCCTTGAATTTTGAATTGTTTTTAGGCTGTAATAGTAATTTCTTTTATAAGCTTTCGTTTGTTTGTACTTCTGAAACTGATCACATTTGAACTGATTGTATTCTAAATCCGAATTCAAGTCAAAGTTTTTGACAACTTCATTATCTTTTATTTCTAAAACCTTAATAGTGGAAAAATTTTGGTCTAAGCGATGTATACTGTTATCAATTTTAGAAAGAAATAATACAGTATTGATGCTTTTTTTATTAAGATTTTCCAGAATGGTTAAATGATTTTTACTTAATCTTAGATTAGTATCTTTTTGATAATCAATAGGAATAATAGCATCCTTCATTTTAAATATATTATTTTCAACAATAAATTCACCAATGTAACCTCTCCAAAGTCCAGTGTTTATTTCAGAATTGAGTTTATTATCCTCAATATATTGACCTAATATATCTTGATGTAAAAATTTATTTAAAATATGATATTTTTCACCGTTAATATAAAGTAGATCAGTTTGCTGTTCTGTTGCCTGAATTTTTATCAGAGAGAAAATGAAAAATAATGTAGCAAGAATTGTTTTCATTAATTTATAGCTTACTTGCAAATTCGTTCAAAATATCTTTAGTTTTTTGGTCATAATTTTCACTAAGCATATCAAGTTTTTCATTCTTTTCTGAAATTTCCTTAAGATCATTTCTGTCTGATAAATCCGCTATTTTGGACATGAAGAAATTCCCTTCAAAAAGAAAGTCTTTGTGAGTTTCTTTGAAACGGGTAATCAGGAAATCTAATAATTCTTTATCATTTGGCTTTGTTATAAGATCTATTAACCCCAAATCCTGATATTCTAATGTCTTCTGTGAAAAGAAAGAATTTCTCAGTTTTCCTTTTTGAGTATCGTTTAATTCAAATTTTCTTACAAAAATATCTTTATCGCGATCATAAAAAGACATAAAATCACTCTCAGGAGAAAGTTCATAAGTTCCTTCCCATTTTGTCGTTTTTTGTAATGCACATTCTACAAGCCAATCTACTATTTGAATATGTTTTTCTTCTTCGTTTTTAATTTTCAGAATATCCTGCATCTCGAGAATCCTCTTTTTATAAACGGAATATTCTTCTTTTTCTAATGTTTTCGAACCGTAAGATAAAGAATGGGTAGAATATCTGTCGTCGTTTTTCTCTTTATATAAAAATGCCAATGTTAATTTTCCTTTTTCGTAGTATGCAGGAGCGGGACAGGATATATAAGAACTTGTATAGATTTCAATAATTTGATCGGGTTTAATATTTCCATGTAAAACATCATGTATTTTTAATACAACAATTTCAGATTTAAACCAATCATGTTTTTTAACTTTCTTGTTTTCTTTTATATCTAAAACTTCGCCATATACAATATTTTCAGATTCAATGATTAATTTTCTCAAAGGCATCGGAGAAATGGGATAAGCGAACAAATTATAACTTAAAACGGTTAAAATCAATAATAAAAATGATTTGAGTTTCATGATGGTTAAGTTTATTTCAAGTATATAACGTCAAATTTTAAATAAAATTTTGAAAAGTTTTTAATCATTTATCAATCAAAAGTATAACTATAGTTCACAGACTCAAAAACCGCAATGGCAGCGATCCACTTCAATTCTTCAAAATCCAGATCATGATATCTTACATTAATGAGACTATAAGGTGTGTATTGTTCAGTTTTTACAGTTAAAGGTTCCAGTTTTCCGCGCCTTCTTGTTATCATGGAATTCTTTCTTTTGTAACCTTTATTGTCGCGGCTTTTCCTGATCTTGATTTCTCTTCCTGAATTGAATGTCACAGTATAAGAATCTGAAGGATTGTTTCTGTCCAAATGTCCAATAAGATAGCCGTCATGATCAAGAATTTGCATGAAATTTACAATCTTACCTAAATAAATTCCATTAAAATCAACAGTCAGCTCTGGATAGTTGTATTCCATGAAAATTTTGAATTCTGTGGATTCTGCCAAAATTCTGCAGTCATTCGCTTCAATTCTTTGAAAAGCAATCAAGTTTTCGTTGTTGGGAGAGATGATGTAGCCTGTCAATTTACTCGGAAACCATTTGAGAGAATTATAATCCAGATCATTGGTAATATCATTTATAGTATGACCATTCCACGGAACCAATGACATTTTCATCTGATGTACTTTGCCTTCCATTTTTATTCTTTCATTTTCAAAATCGGCAGGTGTTTTTCGTCCGTTAATTCCTTTGAAAGCTGAGAAAAATATTTTTGCAGTTCCAAGCATAATAAGAACAATGGCTAAAAAGAAAATAATAATTATCGCTAAAATCAGAGAAAAGAAGAGTTTTATGATCATTAATGGAATATTTGATGTAAAATTTTAATGTAAATAAACTAAACAGGCTTCCAAAATTAATTAAAATTTCACACACCAAAATTTTCAAAACCCTTAAATTTGCTCCGAATAAAAATTTTACTGGATGCTTAGGAAAATTTCGATTGCAGCGGCTACTTTTTTGTCCGTACTTACAATCAATGCGCAGAAGAACAAAAATTCTCAGTTAGAAAGACCAAAACTGGTAGTAGGTTTGGTAGTAGATCAGATGAGGTGGGATTATTTGTACCGTTTTTACAATAAATATGGTAATGACGGTTTCAAAAGATTATTGGGAACGGGCTATTCTCTGAATAATGTTCATATTCCTTATGTTCCTACAGTTACAGCTTTGGGGCATACTTGTATTTATACAGGTTCGGTTCCGGCGATTCACGGGATTGCAGGAAACGACTGGAACGATAAAGAAACAGGACAAAACGTATATTGTACGACAGATGAAAGTGTGCAACCGGTAGGAACTACCAATGCAAAAGTAGGAAGTCATTCTCCCAAAAATCTTTGGTCTACAACAGTTTCTGATGAATTGAGACTGGCAACGAATTTTCAGGGAAAAGTAATCGGTGTTTCTTTAAAAGACCGTGCTTCGATTCTTCCGGCTGGTCATACACCAAACGGAGCTTTTTGGTTTGACGATTCTTCGGGAGATTTCATTACAAGTACTTGGTATATGAATGATTTGCCACAGTGGGTGAAATCTTTCAATTCTCAGAATTTACCGGATAAACTGGTTGCAAATGGCTGGAATACTTTACTTCCTATCAATCAATATACAGAAAGTGCGCCGGACAATTCGCCTTGGGAAGGTTTGTTGGGAAGTGCAAAAACTCCGACTTTTCCTTATTCTAATTTAGCGGCTGATTATCAGGCTAAAAAAGACAATATTCGTTATACACCTTTCGGAAATACTTTGACGTTGAAACTTGCGGAAGCTGCAGTAGAAGGCGAAAAGTTAGGAGGAGATGATATTGTGGATATGTTGGCAATTAATTTAGCTTCAACAGATTATGCAGGTCACAAATTTGGTCCAAATTCTATTGAAGTTGAAGATGTTTATTTGAGATTAGACCAGGATTTGGCTCAGTTTTTCAATTACTTAGATTCAAAAGTTGGGAAAGGACAGTATACAGTTTTCCTTTCTGCAGATCACGGTGGAGCGCATTCCGTAGGTTTTTTACAGGAGCATAAAATCACGACAGGTTTCTTTGGAGAAGGAATGGATAAAAATATTAATCAAAAATTAAAAGATAAATTCGGGGTTGATAAACTGATCAATGCTGTTGACAATTACCAGATTTATTTCGACAGAAAATTGTTGAGAGATAATAAACTGGAATTGGATGATGTAAGAAATTTCACCATCAAAGAATTGGAAAAAGATCCTACAGTTCTGTATGTAGTTTCTGTGGAAAAAGTTCAGGAATCTACAATTCCGGAGCCTATCAAACAAAGAATTATTAACGGGATCAACAGACAGAGAAGCGGCGATATTCAGTTGATTTCTCATGATTCTATGCTGCCTCCATATTCAAAAACAGGAACAACACACAGTGTTTGGAATTCTTATGATTCACATATTCCATTGATTTTTATGGGATGGGGAATTCAGCATGGTGAAAGCAATAAACCATATTTCATGACAGATATTGCACCGACGGTTTCGTCATTATTAAAGATCCAGTTTCCAAGTGGAAATGTAGGAAATCCTATTACGGAAGCAATCGGAAAGTAATTTTCTGGTGATATAAAAATTAAAATCCTTAACTGTTCTGGTTAAGGATTTTTTATTGATTTTAAATATAAATTTTACTGTTATCGATTTTCAGAATATTCTGTTTTTCCATTTTTTTGATAGCTCTGATCACGGTTTCGATTCGCATTCCTGTCAAAGAAGCCAATTGCTGCCTTGTATACGGAATCGGAAAGGAAAATTTTTCTTTGAATCCAAAATGATCTTTAATATGATCCATCACAAGATGCAGTTTGGTAATCGGATCTTTGAAAGAAAATGGACCGGAAGTAATATATCTGTAATGCATTCGATCGGCAGTGTAAGAATATACATTAAGGATCAATTCAGGTTTTTCTAATAAAAGATCGATCAGTTTATTCTTTTCAAGCTTTATAATTTCACAATCTGTAACAGCGATTGCGTTGATAGCATATTTTCTTTCATGGAAAAGATAAGTTTCCGCAAAGCAATGACCATCAAAAGGAATCCCGTGGATAAACTCTTTACCGTCTTCCAAAAAGCTGCTTAATTTTACAGTGCCGGACTTTATTTGTAAATAATATTTTGCGGTGCTGTCTTCTTTGATGATAAATTCACCCGAATGATAATTTTGCAGTTCAGCTCCATGAGAAAACAATAGGTTTTCACAGATGATCATAGATTAATTTTAGTAGTTATTATAAAATTTAAAATTAGTAAAATAACCTATCGCTGGAAAGCTTACATATACCACATAGATGCCCCAATAATGCCTTATTTAGAGACTTTTTGGCAGTTTTAATCAATTTGTGATTTTAAAAGTTCATAAAGAAGAAAAAAAGTGAAAATCACGAACGGATCAACTTTTGTATTTCCGCGTGATATTTTTTGTTCTGTTTTCTGATTTTAAAGATAAATGAAAGAAATATGGCAATAATTATTATTCCGAAACCTACCACGGAAGCAAGACAATATGTAAATCTTTGTCTGAGTTCTTCGCTTTTTATTAAAGTTTCCTTATTGTGATTATCGATGGATTGATTGATGGAATTTAGTTCGTTTTGTTCTCTTCTGAAACGCATTTCAAAATACTTCTTATTGTAGATCTGATAAGAATTTTGATTACCGATTGCCAGATAATTATCTGCCATTTCTTTGAAAATTCCTTCATTAAGGACGAGATCATTTGTGTCTTTACAAAGATCTTCAGCTTTAATCAAAAGTTTCAATGCAGTTTCGTTTTGTCGCTTCTGCTTATAAACTTCAGCTATTCCTTTTAATGCAAAAGCTTCAAGACTTTTTGCTTTCTTTTTCTGAGCATAATCAATCGATTCTAAAAATGATTTCTCAGCTTTATCAATTTGGTTGAGGTTGAGATAACAATAGCCGATATTATAGAAAACAACGCTCATATTGGCATAAGTTGCTTCTTTTGGGTTCACTTTTTTGAAGCTTTCAATGGATTTTAAGAATTTCTCAAGAGCAATTTCAGGATTCGACTGGCTTTTGTAGATCATTCCGCGAATAGCATAGCTTCGGGCTGTTTCAGTGTTTTTTTCAAAAGAATTGTCCGGAAGTTTTATTAAATACTCATCGGCTTCATCTAATATTTCCAGACTTTTGCTGAACAATTCCATCTGCTGATATTGAATGGCAACGGAAACCAAAACATTAGTCTGCGTTTTGGGATCGTTTGTTTTGGGTGCTAATTCTTTGGCTTTTAAGATATATTTCAGCGACTCGTCAAAATCTCTTTTTGCAATATTCGCTGTGGAAAGAAGCATATAAAGCGAAATTGTTTTTTTGATGTCCTTTTCTTTTTTAAGTAAACTATTAGCGATACTTATTGTGTTTTCAGGATTATTGTAGATTTCGAGACGTGCCTTTTTCAACAAAGAGTCGTCAGAAATTTTCTGCCCAAATGTCGAAACCTGGAAAGCTAAAAGAATGATTAAAATAAATTTTAAAAATAATTTCATGATGTTCTGCTTTTACTGATTTCCTGAATATATGCATTTGGCGACATTCCTGTAACGGATTTAAAAATAGTTGTAAACGCGCTGTGAGAGGAAAATCCTGAATATTCTGCAAGATAACTTACCTTATAATTAAGATATGTGGAATCTGTTTTTAATAAATTTGCTATATGATTGATTCTTAATTCGTTAATGTATCCGTTAAAATTTTTTTCTTTGTTATTATTAATTACTTCTGAAAGATATTTAGTGTTAATACCCATTTGTGCAGAAAGCATCGAAAGCGACATACTTTTATTCAGATATTGATCAGATTCTTCCCATTCTTCCAATTTTTGGAGAATTTCGTCTTCTTTTTCCTTTGAAATTTTATTTGAATCTTTAGTAACGGTCAGTATTTCTTCCTCTTTCGGAACATTTACGTGAATCGGAATTGTTTTTTCCTTTTTCTTCTGTTTTTCGAAGAATTCAAATTGTTTTTTTAAATCTTTATTTTTACTTTTTAAACTGAAAAAATAAATAATTAAACTGATGATAATCAAAGAGAAAGCCGATATTAAAATCCACAAACGGCTTGATTGATTCTGTCTCTGAAATTCAAGGTTTTTGTTTTGGGAATTTTCAACAAGCTTTACAATATATCGGATTCCTTCTTTTGTATTGGCGTCTATTTTTGTTTTGAGATCTGTGTAAAGACTATTGTATTCATGATACTTTTCATCGTTATGAAGGGCAAAATAATTTTTAGATAATGAAGCATAAATTTTGCTTTTCAAACAGTTAAAAGGTAGATTTTCTATTTTTGAAAGTCCTTTTTCTAATTGATTGATTGCTTCGTGATAATCACCTTTCATAAAATAATACCGTGAAAGATCTTCATAAGCCAAAGCCGATAATAATGGCTGATTTTTTTGTTTTTCAAGACTGGAGATTACACCAGAAATGATCTTTTTTGCTTCTTCTAATTTATTTTGCCTCAATAAATAAGTAGAGCGGAAAATTTTATTCTCAAAACTGATGATTTTATTTTCTTCATTTTGATTATCAATGTATTGATCACTTTTTTGAAGGTTTTGTAACGCTAGTGCCTGATTTCTGCCAATACCGAAGTTAAGAGCTTGAAGCTGATAAAGTTTCGCTACTGTAATCCGCATTTTTTTATCTTCAGTTTTTAATAATTTATTGTCGGAAAGTAAATTAGAAATAATAATCTGAGACTGATTATAAAGATCCAGATTTTGATACTGGTCTGCAAGATTATAATCTCCGAAAATCTGCATAAAATAGGAAAGATTTTTCTTTTCCTGAAACTCCTCCTGTTGATTAGCAATATTTACAGATTGTACATAATCGCCTTTTAAAACATAAGCCTGAGAAATAATATTTCTTAAGACAATCTTATGCTCAATATTTTGATCACTGTTTAATATGCTTAGAGAATAGTTGATGCATTCATCCGGATTTTGATATAATTTTTGAAAAGCTTTATCCGCCAAAATGCTAAAGTCGGGACCGGATTGTGCTTTCATAAAAACTGAAAACAAAAGGATGAGCAATATTTGGATGCTTTTTTTCAATATTTCTTTTTGTAAAAGAATGTTTTTATGTTGATTTTTCTCGATCTTCTTAAAATCCGTCTTCAAAGTGAAAATTTGTATGTTTTTGATTTTTAGCTATTTAATTTTTAAGTTCTTTTAAATTTCATGAATTCTACAAGTCAAAAGCTTTTAAAAAGGTAAATATAATATTAATATTGTTCACATCAATTCAAAATATTAAACCAAAGAAATTATGAAAAAGATTTACCGGTCATCAATAAAGATTTTGACTGTTGTATTTTTTTTTAATTGTTTTTTGGCGCAAGCACAACTAACGATAATTGCTATTGGGAATTTTAATATAAGTGGAATTTCGGATAACGGAATTGTAAATGTTGATAACCGCAAAGGAAAAATTTATAAATGGGACGCCACAAATGGAATGGTTTCAATAGGAGCATTAACGAATGAATTTCCTCAATCGGAAAGAAATTCAAAAACAAATGCTGTAAATGCTGACGGAACAGTGATTGTAGGATGGCAAGAGCAATCTGACGGAACCAAGAGCGGCGCAAAATGGATCAACGGAACTGAAAGTTTTATATTAGATAATAATGGTGATAAAGTTGGTGAAGCAAGAGCTGTTTCTGCCGACGGAAACACCATCATAGGATCGGCAATGCACAATCCTTATGTCTGGAATGCATTTTCCGGGCTTACATACATTACACATCCTAATTCCTCTGCCTTCTTCAGAGGTGGTGCAACGGGAATCTCCGGAAACGGAGAACTAGTTATTGGCTTCTTTAGACCATTCCCGGGACTGCCAATGGCTGGAGAAGGCTTTATATGGACTGCAGCAACAGGACGTATTAATTTAAATGCTTATGCTGCAAGTTTAGGAATTGAAACAAATGGAGTGAAAATGTCTTTGCCATCAGCAATTTCCAAAGATGGTAAAAAAATAGCGGGAACAGGAGTGAATGCTTCTAATCAGATAGTAGCTTTTTATTTGGATCTTACACGATATCTTGCTGCAAATGATCTTGTTGCAAATGGAAATATCTCGATGTATCCAAATCCTGTAAAAGATGTTATTCACATTGAAGGAAAAAGTAAAATTGATAAGGCTGAAATTTATAATATGGTCGGTCAAAAGATAAAGACGTTCTCGTCTGTTGAGAGTCAGATTGATGTATCGTCTTTATCTAAGGGAAATTATGTGTTACAGTTATTCGTGAAAGGGGAAGTTTCACAGCGTTTTAAGTTTATAAAACACTAAAAATAAAATTGGACAATACACAACACGCACTTAAAAGAACTTAGACCAAAAAACTCGCAGAGCAATCTGCGAGTTTTGTTTTTTTATTTCTTAATTTTATTCGTGGTCTTCTACAAAATCGTCCTCATCATCTTCATATTGTTCAAGGAAATAAGTGAAGGTAAAATCTTCAACTTCATCTTCGGCATCTTCCAAAGTTGTCAGAAGATCTTCAAAAATTTCCAGCTGATCGACTGTCATATTTACAAATTCGATATGAAGCGGCATTTCCAGTTCACCTGTGATCACGTCTGAAAGTGCATCAAGATTATCTCCAAAATGTTCAGGAAGTTTGATCTTTTCTTTTAATTGAACATAAAAATCTTCATAATCTCCGATGTCCATAAAATCTATATATATTGTACTCATATTGAATTGAATTTCCAGTTTTTATTAATTAAAATTTGTTTACATTTTTTACAAAAATCGGTTTCCTCATTGGTTGGATTTTTACCTTCCGCATCTCTCATAAAACACATTTTTACGGGGCAATGCTTCAAACCTTGTGTATGACCAAGCTCATGAATGGCAACTTTAAAAAACTGTTCGTTTGAATTTTTTTTATTTAATCTAAAACTTGATGCAATACAGGATTTTCCCGGTGTGAAACCTAAACCCATCACTCCGAAATCTTTTATTTTTCCTTTGGTTGTGCTAATATCTTTTGAGGTTAAACCAATCGTTACAAAGCCTTTTTCAGTTTTTTTACTTAAAAAAGAAATAATAGAATCTGCTCTGTAACGGTTTCTTTCTTTATAATAAGCCATTTCCGGTAAATCGATTGGCTCTAAAATCTTCACATAAGGATAAACCTTTTTGATTTCATTGGCTACAGATTCTACATTTTCAGATTTTATATCTTTAAATGGCTGAATCAAAATTGTAATGGCTTTTTCTTCCTTGATATTTTCGTGTTTTTCTGAACAGGAAAATAGGAAGGTAAAACAAAGCAACAGGAAGTAAAAACTACTGTTTTTCAAAACTTTTATAATGATTTTTAGTCAGATAAATATTGCCGTTTTTTGTGAAAATGATTCGGTCTGCATTTCTGTTTCCACAATTATAATTCACATCGGCTTCAAAATATTTTTCCCCTTCGGGTAAAGTTCTTTCTCTGTTGCTGAATTTATCTCCCCCAATTGCTTTTCCCGGTAAAACTTCACACAGATTTCCCTTCGAAGGGTTCCAACCATGTTTTCTGGCTTCATTTTTCGTGATATAATAATCAGGAAGCTTATGATTTTGTTTTACATAATTAATTACCGTTTTTTCCTCTGTTAATTGATCAATAGATTGTTGATTCGAGTAAGAATTTGCACTTGAAACGTCAGAACTACTATATTCAATTGTAGGCTTGGAAGAACTATTCTTTTTATCGGCAATAAAATTATTATAAACATACATCGCGGGCATTCCAAAAAGAAGCCCTAAAAAAATGAAAAATACAGATCTTATTTTACCATTCATATTTTTAAATTAAAAAATATAACAATCTACTATTTACTAATCAATTGTTACATTGTTAAATCGTTATATTAATTTACGCTCTCCATTCCTCCGGAACATCACAAATCGGAATAGGAACCATTTTATGTTTCGCTGCTTTATGCATTCTGTCGAAAATCATGAAAACTTCCTTGTCGCGACCTTCGTAATCTTCAACCGTTTTTGTTCCATACTCTTTCTGGATTTTTTCAAGTTCAGGATAAGTTGCCCCAATTTGATCCTCGTCAGTTCTTTCAGCATCCCAAAGTCCGTCTGTAGGAATTGCATTTTGAATACTTTCAATTAAATTTAAAGCTCTTGCCAATTCATACACTTCAGTTTTATAAAGATCTGCGATTGGAGAAACATCGACACCGCCGTCTCCATATTTTGTATAAAAACCAATTCCGAAATCTTCTACTTTATTTCCCGTTCCACAAACCAAAAGCCCGTGAAGCTGGCCAAAATAATATAAATTCAGCATTCTGAAACGTGATCTTGTATTCGCTAAAGCCAGATTATTACTCCATCTTCCTTCTATATGATCATGTACAACAGTTTCAAAGCTTTCAAAAACAGGAGTAAGATTGATTGTTTTTGCCTGAACATTCGGGAATTTTTTCTTCAGATCTGCAATATGATCCTGTGCTCTGTTTACCTGATCTTCTTTCTGACGGATCGGCATTTCAAGCAATAAAACTTCAAGTCCCGTCATTGCGCAAAGTGTAGAAACCACACCGGAATCTACTCCTCCCGAAACGCCAATTACATATCCGTTTACATTTGCTTTCGTTGCATAATCTTTCAGCCAGCTTACAAGATGATCTATTACTTTTTGTGTCTGCATTGTTTATATTTTTTAGTCTGTTTTAATTAAAGAAGTTCAAAATTAAAAATTTTGATGGTGTTTTTAGATATAATTTTCACGTTTAAGTTCATACCAAAAGCAAATTCCATCCGGTTCGGTGAATTCGCTGGTTTTTTTGAAACCTAATTTCTTTAGAATGTGATTGGAACCTCCGTTTTCAGAATGAGCATGGGCGTAAATTGTTTCAGCTTTTAAATCGTTAAATCCAAAATCAAGAGAAACTTTTGCAGATTCCAAGGCATAACCTTTTCCCCAAGATTCAGGTAAAAAACGATAACCAAGATCGTAAACATTATTATAACCGTTGATTTCCTGGGTTAATAATTTTAATCCGTTCCAGCCGATTAGGAGCCCGCTTTCTTTGTCGATCACAGCCAATCTTCCGACACCATTGTCGAGATATTGCTGTTGGATCATTTTAATGATTTTTTTAGATTCATTGATGTCTGAAAGGGGAGGAATTCCGATGTATTTCATCACTTCAGGATTCGAGTCCAGGAGAAACATGCGTTCAAAATCTGTTTCCTCAAATTTCCTCAAAATAAGTCTTTCTGTTTCTAGATGCATGTCTTATTGTTGCTGAAATCCAAAAATGGTAACATCTTTTGCGCCTTTTTTGATGTCGGTTTCCTTTAACGGATTTTGTTTGACATTCAAGGTCTGCAAATTCAGATTTGTTGAAATATCCAGTTTTTGGATCTGGTTATGTTCAAGATTTAAGTTTTTCAGGTTTTTGAGTGGGCTTAAATCTATTGTCTTTATTTTATTTAAAGATACGGTTAATTGATCAATTCTTGGAGTTGTTTTTAACGAAATATTTTCGATTTCATTATTGTCAAGATACAATGAAGCCAGACTTTTTGCATTTTCAATTTTAAAGGTTGAAATTTTACAGCCTGTACAGGAAAACAGCTGAACATGATCCATATTTTTTAATGATACAATTGGAATCATATTATCATCCAGAACAATCATTTTTGCATATTTAAAATAAGAAAGATCATCAACAGATGTAATTCCTTTTTTTACCAGAAATAAATTTTCAATTCTCTCGGCTTCAAATTGATTGATTGCTCCGTCTTTATTCAGATCAAAATTTTCAATAACAGCTTTTTCTAAATTTTTATCTTTAAATGTAAGATTTTGAGCATGTAAAAGGGGGATTGCCAAAATCAGAGCAACGGCTGTAATTATTTTGTTTTTCATCATTAAATTATGTTTAAATCATTATTTTTGTAAACTTAAATTTCATGTAAAAGTATGAAGATTTTCAGAATCGCAGCGCTTTCTTTAGTATTAGTTTTGGGTTTGAATTCTTGTAAAAAAGAATCTCAGAATCAATGGAACGTGGAAGTGAAAAACCCAGCCGAAAAAGTAGAAATCACAGATATTTCCAAAGAATTGTATGATCCGAATATTTCGTTGGATCAGTTTAAAGCTAAATTTCCGTGGTTTCAGGGAACGGTAAGCGATACTGATTTTGGAAAACGAAGAGTCGATCCGGAGGAAATTAAAATCTATAAAGAAGCCATCGGGAAAATAGATGAGAAAAAGCTTCAGACAGATCTTCAGGATTTGTTTTCTCACATTAAATATTATTTCCCGTCATTTAAAAGTCCGAAAGTATTTCTGTTTTCGTCGGCTTTACAGATGATTCAGGATCCTATTTTTTATGATGCAAAAGGAAATCTTCTGTTCATAGATATTACAGGTTTTATGGGTGATGGAAATCCAAATTACAAAGGTTTGGAATTGTATTTCCAAAAGTCGATGAATCCTAATAATATTGTTCCGAAAGTTGCGCAGGTTTTTGCGGAAGGTTTTGTGAAAGAATCTCCCGATCATCAGAAATTTATTGATATGATGATTCTTAACGGAAAAATTATGATTCTTAAAGATGCGTTTTTACCGACTTATCCTGAGTATCTGAAAATGAATTATACACAGAAACAATATGAATGGGCAACTGCAAACGAAGCCAATATCTGGAACTATTTTGTAGAAAGTAACCTTATTTATGGAGATGATCACAGATTGGAAGATCGTTTCATCGCTCCTGGACCGTTCTCAAAATTTTATACTGAAATTGACAACGAATCTTCACCACAAGTGGGAATTTTTGCAGGATGGCAGATCTGTAAAGAATATTTTAAACAAAAACCAGAGACCAAATTGCAGGATTTCCTGAATATGGATGCAACGGTAATATTTAATCAATCGGGATATAAACCGAAGGTTAAATAACAAATAGAAATTAGTAAAATTTAAAATTTTAGAAATAAATAGAAGGTATGAGAAAAACTCAGATTACGATAGATGTAGAATTGGACGAAAACCATATTCCTGAGCTGATGACATGGAACGCACAAGATGGAGGTGTGGAAAAAGAAGAGACAAAAGCGGTAATGATTTCCGTTTGGGATGAAAAAGCAATGGAAGCTTTGAGAATTGATCTTTGGACAAAAGAAATGCCTGTTGATCAAATGAAAATGTTCATGCATCAGATTCTGGTTTCTCTTGGGAGTACTTACCAAAGAGCGACCGGAGAGGAAGATGTAGCACAATGGATCGAGCAAATGGCGGAAGAATTTGCAATCAAATCTGCAATAAAAATGTAATAATGCTTTAAGCTGTAGGCAGTAAGCGGTAAAGCTTTTTGCACGCAGCTTATTTTTTAATATTAATAACATTAAGTTTTAAAGCAATATAAATTAAGCTTATTGCCTGAAGCTTAAAGCCTAAAGCAAAAAATATGAATTTTAATACAAAAGTTATACATGGAGGACAACACCACGAATCTGCAACAGGTTCCGTGAACGTTCCTGTATTTTTAACGTCTACATTCGCACAAAAAAGTCCGGGAGTACATTCCGGTTATGAATATTCAAGAGCGGCAAACCCTACAAGACAGGCTTTGGAAGACTCTTTGGCAAGCATCGAAAACGGAGCGAGAGGTCTAGCTTTCGGTTCTGGACTTGCTGCAATAGACTGTGTTTTGAAATTATTAAATCCTGGTGATGAGGTAGTTGCAGTTGATGATTTATACGGTGGAACATACAGAATGTTCACCAGACTTTTCGAAAAGTATCAGTTGAAATTTACCTTCGTGAATTTTGATGATGTTTCTAAAATTGCAGATGTTATCACTGATAAAACGAAATTGATCTGGGTTGAAACACCAACAAACCCATTGATGAAATTGGTTGATATTAAAGATGTTGTAGAAATTGCAAAAGGAAAAGATATTCTTGTTGCCGTTGACAATACTTTTGCGACGCCATATCTTCAAAGACCAATCGATTTGGGAGCGGATATTGTCATGCACTCTGCGACAAAATATTTAGGAGGTCACTCTGATGTTATTGCCGGAGCTTTAATTGCTAAAGATGCTGAATTGGGAGAAAAACTTCACTTCATTCAATTTGCGAGTGGTGGGATTTTAGGACCTCACGATTCTTATTTGGTGTTGAGAGGAATTAAAACATTGGCTTTAAGAGTTCAGAGACATTCGGAAAACGGAATGGCTGTAGCGAAATATCTTGAGTCTCATCCTGCAGTTGCGCAAGTAATTTATCCTGGATTGGAATCTCACCCTCAATATGAATTGGCAAAATCTCAGATGAAAGATTTCGGAGGAATGGTTTCTTTCACTTTCAAATCGGGTAAAAAAGAAGATGCCATCAAATTTTTAGAGAAAGTAAAAGTTTTCACATTGGCAGAATCTCTTGGCGGAGTAGAATCTTTGGCAAATCATCCAGCTTTGATGACTCACGCTTCTATTCCTGCCGAAAAACGTGCTGAATTGGGAATCACCGATGACTTGGTTCGTTTAAGCGTTGGAATTGAAGATGCGGAAGATCTTATCGCGGATTTGGAAAGAGCTTTTTCTTAGTTATAAATCTCGTATTTTGTCATTCTGAATGAAGCGAAGCGTAGTGAAGAATCTATTATAGTTTAAAAAAGATTCTTCCTTCGTCAGAATGACAAAACGTTGAACAATATTTAAAATAAAACATAATGAGAAAGATTCGGATTTTATTGTTATTAATTTTAAGTCAGATTGCATATTCTCAGGTAAAAAATACCGATGAATTATACAAAACAGCAAAAAAATTAGACAGTCTGATATTCGATATCGGATTTAATAAATGTGACCTTTCTCATTATGATTCTATTATCAGCAACGATCTTGAATTTTACCACGACAAAGGCGGAATTACTTCAGGAAAAGAAGCTTTCATAGCTTCGATCAAAAACAATATTTGCGGAGGACCCAATAAAGTGAAACGCGAATTGGTTCCGAACAGCATGAAAGTGTATCCTTTATACAACGATAATGTTTTGTATGCATTTGTTCAGGAAGGAGAAAATGATTTTTCTGAATTTTACAAAGGAAAATGGAACAAAGGAAGCCGTGCAAAATTTACCATTCTCTGGATTTTGGACGGTAAAGACTGGAAAATGAAACGTGTTTTAAGTTACGACCACCATTTATAATTTACTATGAAAACCACAAGAAAAGCTACACTTCAGGATTTGCCTCAATTGGCGGAATTGTTTGATCAATATAGAATTTTTTATCATAAAGATTCGGATATTCCGGCTGCAGAAAACTTTTTAAAAGACAGAATTGAAAATAAAGATTCTGAAATTTTCATAGCTGAAAATAATGGGAAATTAGTTGGTTTTGTTCAATTATATCCAATATTTTCTTCGACAAGAATGAAACGCTATTGGCTGTTGAATGATTTGTACGTCAATGAAAATTATCGCGGAAAAGGTTTTTCAAAAGAACTGATTGAAGAATCAAAAGATTTGGCAAAATCTACTGACGCTTGCGGAGTTCTTCTTGAAACAGGAAAATCTAACGACATCGGAAATAAATTGTATCCAAGTTGCGGATTCGAAATTTACGATGAAGTGAATTTCTACGAATGGACAAATAAAGACTGATAAATGATGATTGATAAATTATAAATGATATTTGCAGACTTAAATTATCATTTATATTATTTTTATAATTAATACCTTATAACTAAAAAAAACATGACTGATTTTCAAAAATACGTTCAAAGATATTTAGATTTGATTCCATCTGAAAACTGGTTGGAAGAATTGAAAAAATCGGGTGAAAATACCGTTGAAATTTATTCAAAGCTTACAGAAGAACAATCACTTTTTGCTTATGCAGAGGGAAAATGGACGTTGAAAGAATTGCTGTTGCATTTGTCGGATACGGAAAGAATTTTTCAATATCGAATTCTGGCTTTTGCAAGAGGTGACAAAAATGAACTGCCCGGTTTTGATGAGGAATTGTATGCCAAAAATTCTTTTGCCAATGAAAGAAGCATAAATTCTTTACTAGAAGAATATCAATTGATCAGAAAATCTTCTCAGATTTTATTGGAAACTTTAAATCCATCAGTTTTAGATAATCTAGGAACTGCCAATGGAAATCAAATTTCTGCAGAAACAATCGGAAAATTGATTGTGGGTCACAATGTGCATCATTTGAATATTATTGAGGAAAGATATTTGCCGAAGTTGTGATTAAATCTCCAGCGAATATTGCAATTTTCATCAGTCTAATAATATTTTTTATATCATTAACGCAAGTTTGTATTGTTTATCAATATTTTGAAATTGTAAACTATCCTTCTTATTTGGCCTTTCTTGTAGGATGGATGCATTTTTGGGGTGGTGGCTTTTGGGAAGGCTGTATTTGGTTGGCGAATCCTCTTTATTTTATTGGTCTGTTTTTACTATTTAAGAAAAATAAAAGAGCTGTTTTTCCGCTTATTTGTTCTTCGATTCTGGCATTAGTATTTTTAAGTTTTGAAAATTTGACGATGACTAAAAGTGGTCGAATTGCTCCGATAATTGAATTGAAATCAGGTTATTTTTTATGGCTGGCTTCCATTTTATTTATAACTTTTTCTTCGATTTATTTAAAAGTTACAGAGAAAAAAAATGCGTAGTTTAAAGAATTTAGATATTGAAAAAAGTATTGAATCAAAAAAACTTGTCTATGAGGAAAGTTGGTCGGATAAATTTGATGCTGTTGGGAGATATTTTATCTTTTCAATATTGATATTTTATTCATTTCTTGTTTTCAAGGAAATAAAACCTTCTCCTAATAACAGTTTAGATTATTTTGTACTTTCTAGCTTATTAACATTTTGTTTATACAGTTCGTATTGTAAATTCACGGAAAAAAATCTTAAAGAAATTAAGTTCTATATCCATAAAGAGGAAGCAAAAAGAAGAATTCTGGAATATGGAAAAAAATATAAATACAGGATTTCTAAAATATCCTCAAACTTGATATTTTTTAATGAACCAATAAACGGATTTAGTGGATGGGGTGAAGAAAAAACTACTGTGATTTTTTTTCAAGATCAGTCGATTTTTTACACAGTAATTCAAAATGGAAGAAAAACAAATGCTCCTGTTTTAATTTCACAACATTTTATCAGGAAGGACTTTAAAAAGATATTAAATCAGAAAAAGTTTGATTTAAATCCAAAGAAAAGTTATTTTGATAGGTTCTTTAATGATCCTATTAATTAAAAAATTTAATAAATTCTTACTTATTTCTCTGAGAAAATTAATTTGTACATTTAGCCTTCAAAAATAAAAATAAACATAGAATGGGACTTTTTGATTTCTTTAAAAAGAAAAAAAACGAGACAATAGAACAATCACAAAATAATTTTTCCCCTGAAAATAATAATCCTGCAGAGAAAAAGCAACCTGAAATTCCGATTGAAAAAACTCAGGAAATCGATGAACAGCCAATTTTAAATACATCCGAAAGAAAAATCATTATGGCAGATTTTCAGGATTTTAAAAAATATTCTGAGTATGTAATTTCTGCAATCATGCTTCAGCATCAGGATAGTTTTGCACCGATTTCAGCTTATGAAGAGCTTGACGGAACGATTAAAGGTTTTGTTTTTATGCTCAGCAGTAAAACGGGGAGATATGCTTTTTCTCCTGAAGAAGCCATTTCCGGAATGAAGGAGAAGTTCGAAAAGCTATTACCTGAAAATAAAATAAGATCATTTATAATTGGTTATCATTCTCAATTCAATAATGATGAAAATTATGAACCATCAACAGAACAGGAAAATTTCAGAGCAATAACTTTCTACTGTAATTTTGGAAAAGGTTCGATTACAATGATCAATCTTCCTTACAAATACGGTGAAGAAGGAATTGGATATGCTCCTATTGCAGAGCTTACGGAGGAAGAAAACAACATCGTTTTTAACACACAACTTGATGAAGGAAAACAATATTACACAGAGCGTGATGAAATAAAACCGCCTTCAATTATTAATGAATATGGAATTGAGATCGAAAGTGCCAATGAAGGAAGACTGGGCGATTTATGGGCTGGAACTTTAGGATTTGAAAGAGTTTCCCAAGCAAACGGAAGTTTTATTTCGCATCTTGTTGCTGCCGTTTTTGTATCAGGAGAAGAGAAAGTTTCTTCTGAAATTGAAGTGAAAGATATTGAAAGTGATTTCTTATTGTTAAGATCTGTTGAGGATAAGAAAAATGATATGCGAACAGCTTTTCCTGTTATTAAAACAGATAAATCGATCAATGTAACGATGAAAACCGTTTCAGAATGGAATCACATGGAAAATATGGAAGGTGTAATTTACGGATCAGGAAAAGATACTTTTGGTCTTACATTTTTCGCAACAGATTATTCTTACAATAAAGAAAAATATAAAACTTCAAAAAATTTAGACATCCAATTAAGCGGAATTATTTTACATGCTCAAAAACATGAAGATGATCCGGATCAGGAATTCAGAACGTCTGAAAACTTCACCATGTATATGCCTAATCAGGAGGTAAATTATATCGGAGGTTTTGATTTTATCGGAATTGTGAAAAATATTCGTCCGGTAAGTACAAACAATCCAGTTCTTATTGAAGGTTATATGTTGGATGTGCAATTAATTACTTATGAAGAAGAGGAGGATTTTTTCACCATTGAAATGTTTTTAAATAAAGAAAACAGCGAATTGATAATCGAAAAAGGAATGAAAATTACAGGTCTTTTCTTATTGCAAGGGAAAATTGATTAATTAAAATTAAATAAGCGAAAATGGAAAAAATCGTAGAAATATTAAAATCAGGCGGAACAATTTTATATCCAACAGATACAATCTGGGGAATTGGTTGTGACGCAACAAACATAGAAGCTGTCAACAAAATTTTTGACATCAAAAAACGCGAAAAAAACAAATCTATGATCATTTTGGTGGAAACTGAAAAAAGATTACAGGATTTGGTAGACGTTCCAGAAATGGCTTGGGAAATTATTGACTTGAGCGAAAAACCCGTAACCATCGTTTATGAAAACCCAAAAGGTCTACCGAAAGAATTATTGGCAGAAGACGGAAGTATAGGAATTCGTCTGGTAAAAAATGATTTTTGTAAAAAATTAATTACAAAATTGAATAAACCATTAGTTTCAACCTCCGCGAACTTCAGTGGAGACAAAAGCCCGTTGAAATTTTCCGATATTTCTCCTGAAATGATTGATCTGGTAGATTATGCAGTAGAAGAAGACCGCGAGAAAGTTTCAAAATATTCTGGTTCTTCGGTGATAAAAATATGGAGTGATAATAGAATAAAAGTTCTTCGGGAATAAAAATATTTATAAAAAAAGACGCTATCAAACAGCGTCTTTTTTATTGATTTATTTAAAGTATTTTTGATAAATTTCATCATTTTCTGAATAGAATTTCAATGCAAATTCCTGATTATTAGTTACCTTAATGTAAGATAAATCTGCAGAAGAATTGTCGTCCGATTGTTTTCCGCTTATGAATTTATCGTTCGCGTCCAAAGTATACGAGAAGCTGTCTGCATTATAGCTGGAATTTCCTTTGATATTTTTAATAATCTTATCTTTTGGTTTGATGGAAATTTTGATGGTATCGTCATTTTGTAACACAATTTCAGATAACGTATCATATTGTACAATATTGATTACTCCATTTTTCTCATAACGTATTCTAACGACAGAGCTTAAACGTCCTTGTTCCTTTAAAACTGAAATAATAAAGGCTTGATAAGCAATTCCGTCACTTCCAAACCAACCTAAAGCATCAAAATAAGGCTTTTCTGTATCTTCGGTTTTTTTATCATAAAAAGTTTTAAGTAGACTGTACATCGCTTCTGTTCTGAAATAAAATCTGTCAGCTTCATCTTTTCTGTCCTGGGTTTCCATCGTAGTGTTTTTATAAAAGATCGGATTAGGTTTAGTACTGTTTTTGTCAGACTGAGTTCCTGTTATTTTGCTTGTTTTTGAATCAATTTCATACACAAAAGTATCGGGACTGTAGGTTACATCTTTGCCTTTTATAATTTGTACACTGCCATTTTTTGTGGGAATAAACGAGATTTTTGTATTTCCGTTTTTTAATTTTTCCAGATAACAATCGGCATAGAATTCTATCAAATGTTCATTTCCGTCGGTTGTGTAAAGAATTCTTACCGTAGAATTTGCACGTCCATTGTCTTCATCATGCTCATCTGTAACCATCATTACATTGTATTTTACTCCGGAATTATCGGTGAAATCTATAAAATCTGTGTAATGAACACTTTTGGCTTGAGAAAATAGAGTCGAGAACAGGCACACGAAGCCAAAAAATAAAAATTTTTTCATAGTCGTTAGTTATTTACTAAAGTTAAGGATATTTTGTAAACGATTTTGTATTTGTTAAAAGTTTAATGTAATTGTTATCTTTGCAAAAAATCATTTTTCATAGCTGAAATCTGATATTCACATCTTAAATAATAATGATAATCAATCTTAATCAAAATAAAAATCTAAAACTTTTCAAAATAATTTCTGAAGTTGCAGCCGGAAACAATCAGTCTGTGTACATTGTTGGCGGTTATGTGCGGGATTTATTGATGAAAAGAAAAGCTTCTACCGATATTGATTTTGTGACTGAACAAAGCGGAATTGAACTTGCCCAAAACGTAGGAAAAGAAATCGATCCTAAAATGAAAGTTTCTGTTTTCAAAACGTATGGAACAGCGATGATCAAATATAAAGATCTTGAACTGGAATTTGTCGGTGCAAGAAAAGAAAGCTATTCTGAAGACAGCCGAAAACCTGAAGTAGAAGGCGGAACGATAGAAGACGATCAAAAAAGAAGAGACTTCACTGTGAATGCGATGGCAATTTCTTTAAATAAAGACAATTTCGGAGAACTTATCGATCCTTTCAACGGAACTGATGATCTTGAAAAGGGAATTTTGAGAACTCCTTTGGAACCTGCTCAAACATATTCTGATGATCCGTTGAGAATGATGAGAGCAGTTCGTTTTGCTTCAACTTTAAATTTTAAAATAGAAGAAAATTCACTGGAAGCAATCAAACAGGAAGCGGAAAGAATCAAAATTGTTTCGATGGAAAGAATCATGGTTGAATTTAATAAAATCATGCTTTCAGAAAAGCCTTCGGTTGGATTAAAATTGATGGCAGAAACGGGTTTGATGAAATTAATTATCCCTGAACTGGTTGATCTGAAAGGAGTAGAAGAAGTTGAAGGACAAACCCATAAAGACAATTTTTACCATACTTTGGAAGTCGTTGACAATATTTCTGTGAATACAGACAATTTATGGCTTCGCTGGTCTGCGTTGCTTCATGACATCGGAAAAGCTCCGACAAAAAAATTCGTTGAAGGAACGGGTTGGACTTTTCACGGACATGAGTTTTTAGGTTCAAAAATGACAAAAACATTGTTTCAGAGGCTGAAGTTACCATTAGGAAGCGACATGAAATATGTTCAGAAAATGGTAAAACTTTCGTCCCGTCCTATTGCTTTGATTACAGATGATGCTTCGGATTCTGCTTTGAGAAGATTGCTTTTCGACGCCGGAGAAGATATGGAAGATCTGTTTACGCTTTGTAAAGCTGATATCACAACCAAAAATTCCAAAAAACAGGAAAAATTCAAGAAAAACTTTGAATATGTTGCTGTTAAAATCAAGGAAGTTGAAGAAAAAGATCAGGTAAGAAATTTCCAGCCGCCAATTTCAGGAGAAGAAATTATGGCAATGTTTAATCTGAAACCTGGACGTGAAATCGGGATTTTAAAGGAAAAAGTGAAAGAGGCAATTTTGGAAGGTGAGATTGGAAATGACAGTGAAGAGGCCAAAAGTTTTGTGATTGCAGAAGCTGAGAAATTAGGTCTGACTTTAGCATAAAATTATATTTTTAAAATAAAATTATAGAGCAATGGATTTTTATCTGTTGCTTTTTTTTAGGCTTACAATTAAATTATAATGAAATCTTAAAATTTTGTTAATAAAATCTTAAAATTTGCATGAATTTTGCTAATACATTTATCAAGTGTTTAGTTCAGTTTTTGTTTAATATTTAAAATTTTATTGGTGAAAAAAATCTTTTTATTTCTGCCTCTTCTTTTTCTTTTTTTATCGTGTGAAAATAAAGTGGAAAAGGTGGATCGTGCTTTTTATTATTGGAAAACAGACGGTTATTCAATTTCAAATCAGGAGAATCAGATCTTAAAAGATCACGATGTAAAAAAGCTTTATATTAAATTCTTTGAAGTGGATTACACGGAAGCAATGGGTAATTTCCCTATTTCTAAAACTCAGATAAGCGTTCCTTCTTATCCTTCCGAAAACAGTATGATCAATTGTGAAATTATTCCTGCAATATATATTAAAAATATTGTTTTCAAAAAAAGTGCTGAGAAAGATCTTGATAAATTGGCAGATAATATAAATTTTTTGATCAGTAAGTTTACAAAAGAAAAATTTAATGATATAACTATTTCTGAAATCCAGATCGATTGCGACTGGACTGCTTCTACGAAAGACAAATACTTTTATTTTCTTAAAAAATTAAAACCTCTTGCTCAGAAAGAAATTTCATGTACATTGAGGTTATATCCGTATAAATATCCCGACAAAATGGGGGTTCCGCCAGTTGATAAAGTAACTTTGATGTGTTACAACCTGATCAATCCATTGGAAAATGATTCGAAAAATTCGATTTTGGATCTGGATGAGCTTAAAAGTTATCTGAACACAGACAAAAAATATCCGCTTCATATGGATGTTGCGCTTCCTTTGTATTCGTGGATGCAGATTTATCAGAACAATCAGTTTACCGGAGTTTTGTATGATGGAAATGAACTGAAAAAATATCTTAAACCAACAAAACCACTTTGGTATGAAGTCACAAAAGATACAACAATTGATTACAAAAATTATCTGAGGGTAGGAGATAAGATAAAATATGAAGAAATAACAGCTTCTAAAATCGATCAGGCAATTGCAATGATTAAGAAAAATGTAAAGCTTGATAAAGAAATTACCGTAACACTTTTTCATTTAGACGAAAACCAGTTAAAAAATTACACAGATGCAGAAATTAACCATTTTTACAGCGATTTTACTAAGTAATTTTCTTTTTGCGTGTGGTTTTTATCCGTACGGAGAAGATGTAAGATTTCATTTTTTGAATCCGGATTATTTTTCTTACGAGAAATACAGTTCATTTTATTATTCATCATTAAGTTTTGGTGATACATCTTACTATTCTGATTCTAAGGTTTTTGATGCTCAGAATGAAGAACTTTGGAGAAAATACTGCAACAATAAAGTTTCTGTGGAAGATATTACAGAAGTTCTTTGGAATTACGGTTTTTCGGATATTAATTCTAATAGCAGCAATCTTTTCATTCAGTATTTATTTAAAATTAAAGATACTGAAGCTATTGATTATTTAAGATTTGCTAAAAACTGTGAGTTTTTCAATACTTGGCAGGAAGATCCTTGGGAAAGAAATCAAAATACAGTTAAGACAAACAGAAGTGTAGTGTTAAATAAAGCGATCACATTAGCCAATACTGCAAAACGACCTGAAATAAGAAAAAGATATGCATTTTTAGCGATTCGTTTGGCGTTTTATAATAATGATATGAAGCAAATCAATTCGATGTATGGAAAATATTTTTCTGTTGATCGATCTGATGATATTATTGATGTTTGGGCTTTGTATTTTAAAGCGATTGCAGAAAAAGATCTGGTTCTCCAAAATGTTTATTTTGCCAATGTTTTTGCCAAATGTCCTGAAAAACGTTTTGTTTCGTGGCAATATTTTAATTCAAAAATACCTGAACAGAATGTTTTAAATTATGCTAAAACAGATGCAGAAAAAGCCAATATTTTATTAGTTTATGGTATTTATAATTCCGGGAAAAATCTTGATAATTTGAAACAGATTTACGCCCATAATCCAAATGCTGAAGGATTGGGCTTCTTACTTTCACGGGAGATCAATAAATTGGAAGACTGGATTTATACACCTTATTATACCTTATTTGATCCTTCTATAGTATTGTCGGGATACGCGATGAAAGATGACTCTGAAAGTGAATCTGTACAAAAGGTTTTAAAAAGATCAGAATTTGACAGGGAATATGCTGCGGAAATGTTGGAGTTCATTAATTCTGTAGATTTTTCTAAAGTTAATAATCAGGATTTCTGGAAGTTTGCAAAAGCCGAACTTTTATTAATGACAAAAAATTATAAAGAAAGTTTACAGCAAATTTCAGCTTTGGAAAAATCTTTGGCTGTGGATTCAAAAATTCGTGAAAATCTAGACCAGATCAAAACATTGAATCTTTTTGCAGATCAGATTTATGGGAATGCCATAATTCCTGAAGTTACTAAAGAAATTATTATAAAAAATAAAAACGACAAACGCTTCATTTTCGCATTGGGAAGAGAATTGGAATATCTCGGAAATACAGATGATGCAGCGCTTTTGTATTCATCTTTGGATAGACCGGAGTCGGAAAACGATTATTTTATCAATAATTTTGTTTATTATAAGTCTTTAAAAAACAGAAATCAGACTTACTCAGATTATTTTGTTGATTCGTTCAATTATTTAGATGCAGTTTATACGCCGGAACAGCTATTGAGTTTCATTAAAAAAGCGCATAGTATTGAAGGAAAAACAGATCTTTTTTCTCAGAATTTTAAGTTAAGAAAATCTTCCTTTCAATCATTGTATGATTTACTTGGAACAAAATATATGAGACAGGATAAACTTAATGTAGCTTTAAATATATTTCAGAAAGTCGGAGTAGAATATTATAATGATAAATATTCGCTTTGGGAAAATGATAAAAATGAATATAGCTACAGCGATGTGATCTTTGATGAAAATCCATTTTACAATTTAAAATATACTCCAGATTTTATTCCTGAAAAAGAACAATTCAGATTAAATAAAATTTCTATCACACAGAAACTGATCGAATATAAAAATAAAGCTGATAATTCTAAGGAAAAAGACCGTGATTATTACTACTTTTTGGTTGCCAATTGTTATTACAACATGTCTCAATACGGAAATGTATGGATGATGAAAAGGTATTTTAAAGGTTCAAGGAATTTTTCTATTCGGGATGATAATGAAGAATTTAATTCTTCCAATCTTGCAAAATTCTATTATGGAAAAGCTTTTGAAAATGCCCGAACAGATAAATTTAGATCATTATGCCTAAGAATGCAGGGAAGATGCGAAAACAATAAGCTCGATTTTGAACAGGAAAAAAGAGAAAATTACTTTTATCCTTCTGATAATTATGTAGATGAAAGATTCGAAAAGAATGCTTATTATCAAAAACTTAAAAAAGATTATCCTGATCAGTATGAAGACATGATCAGCGGATGCGAGTTTTTTACATCTTATTTCCAAGCAAGAAGATAAAAAAAATCCGGGCTGTCATTTCGAAAAACAGCCCGGAAAAAAAACACAAATGATGAAAAAAAATAAAAAATTATATTGAATGCCGAAGCATTAATTTCTTAGTTCCAATACGTTGCATTTGAACCTTTACCTGCTGTAAAAGTTTTAATGATTGATCCTGTAGTAGAATATACCGTGATTTTACTGTCTTCAGTAAATCCGTTTGCATCTGAAACAAAAATTCTGTCATTTACAACACTGAATCCGTATAAATTAGAATATGGATCAATACTGTTTGCAACTGTAAACAATGGAGTAGAAGGCATTGCTGTCGCAGTCAGATCCATTGCGTAAACTTTAAGACCTGAAGAGAAATACATCTTACCTTTTTCTATTTCAAGGTTTGTTGCATCAGTAATTCCGGTTAAAGTAAATGTTTTTGTGATAGCACCTGTGCTTGAAATTTGATAAATATAAGAATCCGCAGTTCCTGCAGCAATCGCGTAAACAGATTGGTTGTAGGTAATCATTTTGTTGATATTTCCACTTGGTAAAGTGATCGTAGATTGTACTTCATTGTTTGAAGTTGTGATATAAGAAATTTTATTTCCGAAACCAAAAGAAGCATTTTGTACGAAAAGATTATTTCCAACTTCTACAATTCTTTCAACACTATCCGTAAAATTAATTTTTTTAACGAAAGACAGATCTGAAGATTTATAAACACTCACATATTTGTCACCTCCGTATTTATCATTCGTTACATAAAGATTATTGTTGGCAAAAGCCATATAACGAGGTGAATTTAGATTAGAAGTAATTTCACCAACTTTTTTAAAATTATAACGGTTTACGATCTGAATTTTATTAGAGTTATTTAATAAAAGATAAGCGTTCTCACCATTGTATGCGATAGTCTGTAAAACATCACCCAAATTCGAACCTCCGTTGTTGCTTGAGAAAATGTTATCTTGTTTTATGCTTAAATCCGAACTTACATACGTTACATCAGCATTTGGTTTTCCGAAGTTTCCTTCATTAGCAATCAGGAAGCCATTTCCGTAGTACATTTCCTGATTTACATCATTATCACTATTACAAGAAACAGTGAAAAGCAATGCAGAAGCAAAAGCAATTGTTAAAAGTTTAGTTAATCTCATATCTTTTTTAGTTTAAAAATTTAGGGTTGCGTAAATACTGTAATTTCTTTTCGGCATCGGATAATAGGAAACCGTTTCGTAGACAGTATTTGTAATATTATTTACTTTAAATCCTAAAGTATATTTTTTAAGAAGAGTTGCGGAAATTCCTATATTCATTACAAAATAAGGGCCGATCGCATCCGCTTTCTTTTCATCCGTTGTCGTATAAGTTAATCCGTTGAAAAGTCCCTGAACATAAATTTTCAGGAAATCATATTGATATTCAATGTTTCCGTTCGCTTTATGGATCGGAACATACATCATTTGAGTATTTTTTTCTTTGTTGATCGATTTTGCGTAATTATAACTTGCACTTAATCTTATACCGTGTTTTCCAAAGTTTTTATTAAAGTTGATCTGGGATTCCAATCCGTAAGACTCTACTTTATAGGTATTGAAAGGAGACCAATATCCATAAGGTGTCGGAAGCCAGTTGATATAATTTTTAATATGCATATAATACGGACTCAAAGTAATTTTGAAGTTTCCAAAACTGAACTCGTGATCCATATCTACATTCGTAGAATATTCAGGAAGTAAGTTTAAATTTCCACCCGGTTGCCAGTAAAGATCATTAAAAGAAGGATATCTGAAATTCCTCGAAAAATTTGCTCCGACGTGATACCAGTTTACAGCATTCCATTTCCCTGAAAAAGAATACAGGAATGGCGATTTTATTCCTTCAACAAAATCTTTTTTTGCTCCGGCTTCTATACGTAGATCTTTTGTGAAAAAATACCTTAGTAAACCGGCAACAGAACCTACATTTCGGCTGATGTCTCCAATTCCCGACTGATAACCTTTACCTTTATTCACTTGAAATTCTCCAATAGCATTGAAATTAAGTTTCGGTGTGATAAAGTAATTGAAATCGTCTTTAAAAATATAATTCTTTCCTTCCGCACCGCTTTCTTTCGGTTTGTCAATATCTCCAAAATATTGGAAATTATCTTCTGTGTAAGCGGCTTTTAAACTGTTGGAAATTTTACTTTTATCAATATTCCATGCAAGCAAACTCCTTAATGTCTGAGAATTGTATTTTGTTTTATTTCCGTTTTCTACAAAAATAGGGTAGTATTGCGAACCGTCAAAAATTTGGTTTTGCCACGAAATTGTCTGGTGATCTGCAATTTTATAAGCTGTACCGACGTTAATAGATGTATTGTAATATCTTCCATTTCTGTTGATATATTCTTTTTCCGGAACTTCATAATCATTCTGGCTGATTGAATAATTTCCTGAAACCTTGAAGCTGAATTTTTCATTACTGAAAGAAGCTTTCGCAAAATTATTAAAAGTGCCGAAAGAAGCTACTTCAGAAAAAAGAGAACCATTAAATCCTCTATTAAAATCCAAATTATTATTTAAATGGATACTTCCGCCAATTGCAGAACTTCCGTACTGAACACTTCCTCCACCTGATTTCACTTCAAGCTCATCATACCCGAAAACCGGAATATTATTCACATCACCCTGTCCCAGAAACTGAGAATTTATATTAATTCCGTTCCAGACAAAAGCTGTGTGTCCTGCGCTCGTTCCTCTGAAAGAAGGCGATGAAACTGCACCACGACCATTTTCTTTTATATAAACCGGAGACTGAAAACGTAATGTTTCAGAAAGGTTGGTAGAATTTTTTTCTATGTCTTTAGAGGTAATAGTATTGACTTTATGAAAAAGTTTTACCTTATTCATTTGGCTGTCAAAAATATAAACAGTGTCAATAGTTTTCTCTTGTGCGAAAAGAAAACAACCGTAAGACGAAAAAAGCAGTACTAAAGATCTTTTTATATCCATTATCTTTTACTTTTCCTCCGAAAGCAATATTTATTTGGTTAGATTTTGGCAGGTCTCCTGACTTTCGCTTTCTACACCTTCCCGTTTTCACAGTGGTTTTTCGTAGAAATCTTTATTGCGATCTACAGTTGCGGGGACAGTTTGGGGGTTTCACCCAATTCCCTTTTCATTCCAAATGATTGGAAACCAAAATTTTTGCAAATATAGGGTTTTTAAGAGAAAAATTATTTTTTATAGATAATTGATTTAATCAGGCGATATCAATTTCATTAATAAATTATATTTTTACGCAAATTTTTATATGGAAAAAAACTACTTTAAACTGATTTTCGTTGTATCGCTGGTCATATCTGTAATGGGGATATTTTCGGAAATCTTTGATTATTTTAATTTTACAAATTACAAACCTGGTACAATTAATATGATTATTCAATATTTTTTGTGGATTTTCAGAGTGATATATGTTTATATAGGTTTTGAACGCTCTTCACTAAATGTTTATAATCTCATTTTCTATATTCTCTTATTTTTCGGAAGTATCTTTTTCTACATATCAAAAGGAAAAGAGCTTAGATTAATTAGATTTTTTTATTCTGTTTCAGTAATTTCTAATATATTTTTGTTATTGCAATTAATCTTAGGAAATACGGTTTTTAAAAAAGATTTTAATATAGATGCCGAATTTCAGACCATGATGTATATTCATAAAATTATAGGCTTTTTATTAACCATATTTGATGTTGCTTTAGGATATAAATTATTAAAATTTATGGGTTTAGGAACAGAATTAGATACTTTTAAAAAACAAAATTCTGACATTATAAACGTTACTGAAACACCAAAAATAGATCGATTTATACATTTGTTTTTTGATACCATGATCATGGTTTCTTTGATGTTTGGAATTTTTGGACTTATGATAAACTATTACAGATATCAAACTAACAGAATTCCTGACTGGCTGATTAACAGATTTGTAATTACGATCTTTTTCGTCATCATAAGATTTACATATTATACGTTTTTTGAAAGAATTTTTGGTGCTACACCCGGAAAATTTTTAACAAATTCAAGAGTTATTACTCTGAAATCTGAAATCCTAGATACAGTAAATATTTTTGAAAGAACATTCTACAGGCATATTCCCTTCGAAGCATTTTCATTTTTTGGAAAAAAAGGATGGCACGATTCTTTTTCAGAAACATATGTTGTGAAAGAAAAGAGCAGTAATGTAAAAAGTAGTTATATTATCTGGGCATTTATTCTGTGCCTTGCTATTCTTTGTTTTTATCTCTACGAAATTTTTATTGATAAATCCTAACCAGTTATTACAAAAACGTCGAATCAAAATAAAACGGCAATAGATCCTTAATTGCATGAACTTTTACAACTTCCTCGTTCATGCTTGAAAAATAAAGGTCGATATTTTCGTTTTGTTTTGTTTCGTATTCCATTAAACTTTGTCTGCAGGCTCCACAAGGTGGGATCGGCGGGTTTTTCTCATGAAATTCTTTCGGACCTCCGACTACAAAGATTTTTTTGATTTTCACATTCGGGAAGTTGGCTGCAATCCAGAAAAGAGCTGTTCTTTCCGCACAAAGTCCGGAAGGATAAGCTGCATTTTCCTGATTGTTTCCGGAATATATTTCACCGTTTTCCAATAGAACGGAACATCCTACCCAAAAATTGGAATAAGGTGCATATGCATTTTCGCGAGCCTCTTTAGCTCTTTCGAATAATTTTTTTTCTATATCGCTCAGTTCACCGCTATTCTTAAAATATTCGTAACTGATTTGAGTTTCTTTTTTCATATATTGTGGATTAAAAAAAGGGGGATAAATTTACTTCTTTTTAATGAGGTAGGCAATATTATCTCATCCTTCAAAATTTTAACAAAAATATTCAAATCAGAAATGTTATATACTCCAATCAAATTCAGAAATGTTGAGTTGAAAAACCGTTGGGTAATGTCTCCAATGTGTATGTATTCCAGTGAAAATGGTCTTGCCAATGACTTTCATTTTGTTCATTACGGAAGCCGATCTCAAGGCGGAACAGGTTTAATCATGGTGGAAGCTACAGGTATAGAACCTCGCGGAAGAATTACCAATCACTGCATGGGAATCTGGAATGACGAACAGGCGGAAAAACTTCAGCGAATCGTAGAATTTGTACATAAAAATTCAGAAAGCAAAATAGGAATCCAGATTGCACATTCGGGAAGAAAAGGTTCAACATGGAATAATCTTCAAATTCCGATTGAAGAAGGTTGGGAAACGGTGGCGCCAAGTCCAATTCCTTATCATCCGACAGAAAGAATTCCTCACGTTTTAACGATTGAAGAAATCAAAGAACAGGTTCAGAATTTCAAGGAAGCGGCAAAAAGAGCTGTAAAAGCAGGTTTTAATGTTATTGAAATTCATGGAGCGCATGGTTATTTGGTTCATCAGTTTTTATCACCGCTTTCGAATATCAGAACAGATGAATACGGTGGAAGTTTTGAAAACAGAATCAGATTTTTAATTGAGATCGTTGATGCTGTGAATGAAGAACTAAACGAAAATGTTGCTTTATTTGTAAGGATTTCGGGAACAGAATACGCTGAAAATGGTTGGGAAATTGAAGACAGTGTTGCTTTGGCAAAAATATTAAAAGATCACAATGTTGATTTGGTTGATGTTTCGAGTGGAGGAAATATTCATGGCGTAAAAATTCCGCTTTTTGACGGATATCAGGTTCCGCTTTCTTCTCAGGTAAGAAATGAAGCAGAAATCAAAACAGGAGCGGTTGGATTAATTAAAAAAGTATCTCATGCGGAAGAAATTCTTGAGAAAGGTGATGCCGATTTAATTTTTATAGCAAGAGAAATTTTACGAAATCCATATATTGCAGTTCAGGGTTCTTTTGAAATGAAAGAAGAATGTTTTTTTCCACATCAATATTTAAGAGCGAAGATTTCTTCTTAATTTTTATATATTTGAGAATCAAAATAAAATATGAAAATAGAAGACTTCATGCTGCCTTGTCCAACCAAGAAATTTCTTGGGATAGATTGCTTCGGCTGTGGAAGCCAAAGAGCTATTCTGATGGTTTTTGAGGGGAGATTTGCAGAAGCTTTTCACATGTTTCCGGCAGTTTATACGCTATTGTTATTTTTTGGTGCGGTAGCTTTAAACTTTATAGATAAAAAAAGAAATTATGGTAGTTTATTGATTTCCTTAGCGATTATTAATTCAGTTATCATGGTGGTTTCTTATTTTTACAAACATCATATTTTCATACATTAAATAAACAAAAACATTAAAATTATAACTATGAATCAAAAATTACCAAACGCAACAGTCGTTTTAGTTTTAGGAATTGTATCTATTGTAACATGCTGTTGTTATGGGGTTGTAGGTCTTATCGCTGCAATCATCGGGCTTGTTCTTGCGAATAAAGATCTTGCCTTATACAAGCAAAATCCAACAGAATACAGTAATTACGGAAATCTGAATGTAGGAAGAATACTTTGTATTGTCGGAATCGTTCTGAATGTACTTTCTGTAATTTACTACATTTATATCATTTCGTCTGTAGGAATGGATGCACTTTCAAATCCTGAATTGTTACAAGAGAGAATCAGAGATCTTCAGGGACAATAAAAACTTAAATAAATAAAAAAGACCGCCAATTATAGCGGTCTTTTTTTGTGAAATTTCAGAATTAAACCAAAAAATCCTTCTCTCAAACGAAAGAAGGATTTTAAATTTATTTAAATGCTTTAATTTACTTAACAATAAACTTTAGCGTAGAAGCATCTAATTTTAATAGATAAACACCTTGTTCAAGATTTTTAATTCTAATTGAATTTTTACTGTTCTTAAAAGGTTGATCAATAGTTTGTACAACTTTTCCTTGAAGATTATAGATCTCAGCTTTTTTAATATTTTGAGTTTCACCTTTCACAAAGATTTCATTATTTGAGATAGGGTTTGGTGAAATCTGTAACGTATTTTGCTCTAAACTAAGCTCAGAAGAAACATTTTGAACCTGTCTCGAAGTCCCTGAATAACATGTCCAGCTTAGATTATCAATTGCTACTCTGTTGCTTGTTGAGGTATTTTCCAGTTCCACAACTACATTTCCTGAAACATTGATATTGCTAATTGTAGTAGTTGTCGCATTCGTATTGTAAGGAACTGTTCCGACGGTCGTTCCGTTTACTTTTACATTGAAAGTCCCATTTGAACCTGTAAATTTCAATTGAGTTGTCACTGTCAATGAACCGATTCCGTTTGCTGAGCTGCTTGAAGTTAATGCTCCGTCTCTTACTGTAATTGCTTTCGTAGAAATTGTTTGATCTGTTCTTGCATCTGTCGCTGTCCAGTTGATTCCACTATTAGACCAGGTTCTTGTTAAATAAGAAGCTGTACTTGCTGTCGGAATAGTTTCAAAAGTTTCATTGGCACAACCTGTTGAAGTTGGAGGAGTAGTTGTTCCGCCGCCTCCTGTAGAGCCAGATCCCCAAATCTGATTCACATAATTTGGATTGTCGATGAAAGGATTTCTGTTTCCTTGATACGTGTAAGTAGCATTATTTCTGTTGATTTCTGCCTGAGAAACAGGATCCTGATTATGCCAAGACAATAAAACATTCAGTTCCCAAGTCTGTAATCCAGGAAAAGTTGTATTTCCTAACATATTTCCTGACGAAAAAGTTGAAAGCTTACTTTGATATCTTGTCACAAAATAAAAAATCATTCTTGCAACATCACCTTTGAACTCATCGATAGGCTCGAAAACCGTTCCCGCATATCCTGAAGAAACAGAATTTCCAAGTTTTGAGCCGTTTTTAGAAGTGAAAGTTGCCGTTCCTACTTTTCCGAAAGGATAATTAGAACGCATCCCGTTTACTTTTCCGTCTGTTGCTCTGATGAAATTGATGTCGGAAACCATCGGCGAAGCTTCATTAAATAGGCTTTGAGGAACAATATGTTCTCTGTTGTAGCAATTTCCTTCTACAGAATAAGTTCCACATTGGTTTGTTACGGGAGTAAATTTGTAAGGATCGGCTCCGACTGGTTTTTCAGAGTAAATATCTAAAATAGAACCGTCATTCTCGTAATTTTTGTCGATGTCGGTGGTTTTATAACCTGTCCAAAGTCCGTTGTAACCTTTGTCTTGATGACCGTTTGTAATAATTGTGCTTAAAGCTGTTTTCAAAGAAGCTCCTGATAATCCATTTGCTGAATTGTAGTATCCAGCCGGAGCTTGAGCGTTTGCTAAAATCGAAGCAAATGCTAAAAGTAGTAATGGTTTTTTCATGTCAATATTTTAAGTTGGTAAGATTAGTATAAATTTAGGAATAAAAAATTACGGAATTGTTAAATTTCAATCTTCAATGAATTAAGTTGAATTCCATTATTGCTTCATTATGAAATATTGATAATGAAAGTGCCTTATATTTATAATATATCCGAATTAATTCAATATTAAGCTTTTATTAATTGATAAATATCATTAAATTTTTAAATAATCTCAATAATAAAATGTGCTATTTTTGTGTTTATTATTTTTATTTAGAATGATTAAAAATTTATATTTTAAAATTTGTCTTCCTCTTTTGGGGATTTTGGGTGGAATTTCTGCGAATGCTCAATGCAGTGCTGTAAGCAGTTTTTCTGAGAATTTTGATGCATACTCTTGTTGTAATATGGGAGTGGTTCCGACTTGTTGGGACAGTGTGATTTTAAATGGAGCAAGCCAGATTATTTCTTCGACTTCTCCGGCTTCAGGAACGAGTCAGATCTACCAGTTTGGATATGGAACGGGAAAAGTTTCTATCGTTATAATGCCGCCGATTTCAAACATCAATGCGGGAACTCATCATCTGAAAGTGAAAATGAAAGCCAACTCTGCAGGTTATCTGGAATTTGGTTATATCAAGGATAATCTTCCAGACACTTTTGTAGTTCTTCAGGGAATTAACATCAATAACACAAGTTACAATGATGTCGCTGCACAAAGAACTTTTACAGTTCCGACTTCGGTCCCGGACGGAACAAGATTAGCGATCCGTAATCCGGGAACTTCTTTTGCAGGACATTATTGGGATGATGCAGTTTGGGAACCTATTGTAAGTTTAGGAACTAAAGAAAGTGATGTTTCATCTGGGATAAAAGTGTATCCAAATCCTTTTAACGACATTGTAAATATTTCCGATATTAAAAATGTGCAAACGATTACAATAAACGATGCCGTAGGAAGAATCATAAAAACACTTGAAAAGCCTGCAACAACGCTACAATTGAATGATCTACAAAAAGGAATTTACTTTGTGACTTTACACTTCAAAAACGGAACGGAAAAGTCTTTTAAAACAATCAAGAACTAATTTTTTTTAAATTTAAATCCGAAAAGGTTGTTGATTTTATTAACAGCCTTTTCTATTTTAATCAAAAAAGCCAACACAAAATTTGCATTGACTTTTCTGTATATAATTGGTTAATTTTTATTTAGCTTTAGTATTTAATGCTGTATCAGCAATTTTGCTTAATAATTTATCACAGTTTTTTTCTTCTTTTAAGGTAGCCATGAAGTTCTTCAAGCACTGCTTTTCTTTTAAAACTTTAGCAAAAGCTGCAAGAGTTCCATAAGTTGCAATTTCGTAATGTTCAACTTTTTGGGAAGCTGCAATGATTCCGGCATCACGAATTGCACCGATCTGTGTTTCTTCCATAATGCTTTTGCCTTCATCTAGTAAACCTTGCATAGCATCACATTTTTTAGCTTCTGCTTTCACGCCGATAGATTTGAAACATTCTTCAAGCCTCATCACATGAACTTTGGTTTCTTCAAGATGACTTGCAATTGCTTTTTTAAGCTCAGGATGAGTGGCATTCTTTTCCATTTTCGGTAAAGCTTTTGTTAATGCTTTTTCTGCCCAGTAAATATCTTTCAAAGCATCTTCAAATAAATCCTGAAGATCTTTAGCTGCATCTTTTTTAGCAGGAATTTTTGAATTTGTCTTTGCCTGTGCTTTTTTTACAGTTGTTTTTGAAGCCGTTTTTTTCGGTGAAGTGGTTTTAGTTGCCATAATATTATATTTTTAATGATTTAATAGTGTTTTTAATGGTATCCAATTATAAGACCAAAAGCAGATTCAATTTTATTAATTGAAAACTTGTGGTATATTTTAAATTAAAATTGGCAGATATTTTGTCTTATTCTATAAAATCACCATTATGAATAATAATATAAAAATCGCTTTGGCATTAATTACGGGAGGAACAATAGTTTATTTAAGCCGTAAAATAAAAAATAGGAGAAACAAACCTGCTACTTTTACAGCGTCCGATGGAAATACCTATAAAAAAGATGAAATGTATTTTACTTCCGATGGAAAAGTTTATAAAAACGGAAAAAAACTACATTTTAAAACGCCGGAAATTAATGAAGTAGCTCCAAAAACAAATTTTAAATACGAAACGGCACCACAAAACTACGATGCTCAACCAAAAAATGTGGATTATCATCAAAAAGGAATCAGACATCATTAATAATTAAAAAAGTCAATGCAAAACTGCATTGACTTTCAATATATTTGATCAATTAAAATCTTATTTTCCCTTTTGTGGAGGGTAATTTTTCATGATTTCTGCTACAATTTCAGGGATTTGTTTTTGTTTAGCTTTAGGACGGTCTACAGAAATTCCGCTCCCGATTCCCTGCCAAACCAATTTGTTTGATCTTGCATCTACCAAATCCACGATAATTGCTCCTTCATTATAATTGCTTGTCCATGTTCTGTTCATTCCGACACCCCATCCGAAAGGACCGCCCCAACCGTACATTCCGTAAGGAGAATTGTTGGTGATATCAGTCACTTTTTTGTGGTTTGCTTTTACATTTACGATCAAATCAGGATTTTCTCCCGACTGAAGACCTTTGCTTTGAAGCTGTCTCGACAATTCGTTCAAAACTCTGTCTTTATCAATGTCATTTAATTTTAAATCATCAATTCTTAATTTATAAGTTTTATATGAAGTAAAATTTGCCGTATCAGCATAATCAGAACGTACGTTGAAAGGACTACAAGATGTTAAACCCAAAGTAGCCGAAGCTAACAAAATAAAAATATATTTTTTCATTTTATTTATTTTTTTTATCGTTTTTAATGAATGTATCGGTCTTTTTATCGTATCCGTAAGGACAATGTCTACAGCCACTTTTACAGCAATGTCCTCTTTTCAGATGAAATTTTTCTGTAAAAACCTTGTACCCTTGCTCGTTGTAGTAAAAGTCTTCACCTTCTTTGATGTCAAAAAGTGCCATAAGTTAAATCTCTAAGTCAAAAAACTTTATATTTGTTATTATGATAATTGTATGCCAAAAGCCTTTAAAAATATTAAAAATTAATGGCATTGCTCTTTTCCCTTTCATATTGATTAGGAGACCCGAAGATAAGAAAAATAAGATATTGATCAATCATGAAAAAATCCATTTGAAACAACAATTGGAAATGTTGATCATTTTCTTTTATATTTTTTATGTCATTGAATATTATTACTGGTTTTTTAAACTGAAAAACGGTTATCAGGCTTACAAAAGAATCTCCTTCGAAAGAGAAGCTTATGCCAATGAACATGATCTTAATTACCTTAGAAAAAGAAAATTCTGGCAATTTAGAAAATATTTGTAATTATTTTGTCATACGATAATAAAAATGCTTCGAGAACCTCAGCATGACATTCCTAATACTATCTGTTTATTAGTTAATGATATAGCGTTGTCATGCTGAGGTTCTCGAAGCATCCATTCGAATTGAAGGATTGAACAAATTTACAAAGTGAAAAAACATTAATTTTGTTAAATATGATTTAGGCTAAAATGTTACTACAACTCCCGACAGAAAAAATCCCCATTCAGGAAATTCCTATAGATAAAAATGTAAAACTTTTCATTAAAAGAGAAGACTTAATTCATCCTCAGATTTCAGGAAATAAATATTGGAAGTTATTTTTTAACGTTAATAATTATTTAGCTAAAAATCCTGAAAAACCTTACATTATAACTTTTGGAGGAGCTTTTTCAAATCATGTTTCGGCAGTTTCGGCAGTCGGAAACTTAGCGGGAATTCCAACATTAGGAATTATTAGAGGGGAGGAATTAAAAGATAAATGGCGCGATAATCCAACCTTACTTTTTGCAAAAAGAAACGGAATGAATTTACAATTTGTTACGCGGGAGGAATATCGACACAAAGAAAAATTAACCGAATTTTTACAGAAAGAATTTCCCGAAGCCTTGATTGTTCCTGAAGGCGGAACCAATGAAGATGCTGTTTTAGGCGTTAAAATGATGCTGAATAACGAAACAAAAGATTTTGATTATCTTTGCACCGCAGTCGGAACGGGAGGAACGATTGCCGGGATTTCGAAATATTGTGAAGAAAATCAGAAAGTTATCGGTTTTAAGGCGGTTGACGATGATTCACTTGAAAATAAAATCTTTGAATTAACCTTACGTAAAAACTTTAATCTAATAGATTCAGCTTTTGGAGGTTATGGTAAAATAAAAGACGAAAATATTCGTTTTATCAATGATTTTAAAGAGAAATACGGAATTCCGTTGGAACCGATCTATACAGGAAAAATGATGCAGAAAGTTTTTGAACTGATTGAAGAAGATTTTTTTCCTGAAGACAGCAAAATTTTGTGCTTTCATACCGGCGGTTTGCAGGGAATTGAAGGAGCAAATTTGCTTTTAGAAAAACAGAACAGAAATTTAATTATATAAAGTAAAATTGAAAAACATGAAAAGACTTTTCTTACTAATAAGCCTTTTAGTTTTATCAAAATTCTCAGCTCAGACTTGGGCAACTGAAGACCAATACATCCAAAAATTTGCAAAATATGCAGTGGAGGAGATGGAAAAATACAAAATTCCGGCTTCTATCACTCTTGCACAGGGACTTTTGGAAACCGGAGGCGGACAAAGTATATTGGCTCAGGAAGGCAAAAATCATTTCGGAATCAAATGTAAAGAAGATTGGACAGGAAAAACCATGAAACATACCGATGATGCTCCCAACGAATGTTTCCGTGTGTATGACGATCCGAGACAGTCTTACGAAGATCACTCTATATTTTTATCAACAAGAAAATATTATACAGGACTTTTCAATCTTGATATAAAGGATTACAAAGCTTGGGCAAATGGACTGAAAAAAGCAGGTTATGCTACAAATCCTCGTTATGCTTCCATTTTAATTGGTAAAATTGAACGTTATAAATTATACGAATTCGACAATACAAATTCAAAAGAAGCTTTATATGCCGTTTTGAAACTGTATCCAGATTTGAAGGACGACAGATCTTTCATGGCTCAGCTAGAACCTGAAAAATATACAAAAAAAGTGAAAGAGCCTGTAACAGTTGAGGTTCCTTATAAAGCCACTTCTTACGCTCAGCAGCAGAAAAGAGTGGAAAGAATTAAGACAAAAGCGGAGATTCTTAATTCAATTTTAATTAAAAGTCATCCGAATGACGGCTTAAAATATATTATCATTCCGGAAGATACGAATGTTCAGTTCATTGCTAAAAAATTCAAAATAAGCGAAAGTAGACTGATTAAATGGAATGAGCTGGAAAATGATGTTCTTCAAAAAAATGATATCGTTTTCCTTGAATCTAAAAATTCCGACGGAAATACAGCAACTTACAAAGCCGAATCCGGCGAAGATATGCACGATATCGCGCAAAAATTCGGAATCAAATTAAATAAATTATACGCAAAAAACAGAATGGATGAAGGGCAACAACCTTCTGCCGGACAATTGATTTATTTGATTGATAAAAAACCTAGAAACTAAAATTTGTTGTTGGATTTTGGTTGATAGTTGTTAGTTTTAAAACTGCAGAGAAATTCTATCAGCTAATTACCATCAGCGATCAACTTATAAAAATGAAATACCAAAGAAGTTCAGCTTTATTCGAAGAAGCTTACAAATACATTCCGGGAGGGGTAAATTCTCCTGTTCGAGCATTCAAATCTGTGGGAGGAGTGCCGGTTTTTATGAAATCTGCAAAAGGAGCTTACCTTACCGATGCCGATGACAACACGTATATTGACTATATAAATTCTTGGGGACCCGCTATTTTAGGGCATACTCACCCTGAAGTGCTGGAAGAATTGAAAATTCAGGCAGAAAAAGGTTTTTCTTTTGGCGCTCCGACAGAACTGGAAACTGAAATTGCAAAATTTATTACAGAAAATGTTCCGAATATCGATCAGATCAGAATGGTTTCCTCAGGAACGGAAGCTTGTATGAGTGCAATCAGATTGGCGCGAGGTTTTACAGGGAGAGATAAATTTATAAAATTTGAAGGTTGTTATCATGGTCATTCAGATTCATTTTTGATTAAAGCGGGTAGTGGTGCTGCAACTTTTGGAAATCCGAATTCTCCGGGTGTAACAGCGGGAACTGCAAAAGATACTTTATTGGCAAGATATAATGATTTTGAGCAGGTTGAAGATTTATTCAGACATAATCAGGGGGAAATTGCTGCGGTAATTATCGAGCCCGTTGCGGGAAATATGGGTTGTGTTCTTCCTGAAAATGAATTCCTACAAAAATTAAGAAAAATCTGTGACGAAAACGGAGCTTTATTGATTTTTGATGAGGTGATGACTGGTTTCAGATTGGCTTTTGGCGGAGCGCAGGAATTGTTTAATGTGAAAGCTGATTTAGTAACTTACGGAAAGGTAATCGGAGGCGGACTTCCGGTTGGTGCTTTTGCCGGAAGAAACGAAATTATGGATCATTTGGCTCCCAAAGGCGGTGTTTACCAAGCCGGAACTTTAAGTGGAAATCCTTTAGCAATGAGAGCCGGGTTAAAAACGTTGCAAATCATTAAAAACGATCCTGAATTTTTCAACAGATTAGCAAAAACAACAGAAACTTTAGATTTTGAAATCGGAAAAATTTTAAATGAAAAAGGAATCGCACATAAAATCAACAGGAAAGGTTCGATGATGTCTGTGTTTTTCCATATCAACAGAGTTTCAAATTTTGATGAAGCTCAGGAAGCCAATCATTCATTATTTAATAATTTCTTCCATCAACTGCTGCAGAATGGAATTTATCTTCCGCCAAGTGGTTATGAAACATATTTCATCAGCGATGCAATTAAAGATAAAGAGATTGATATGACATTAGAAGCTGTCAGAAAATTTGAATATTCTTAAAATTCAATCAGATATAAAAATTAAAAGGATGAAGTTTTGAACTTCGTCCTTTTTTTATTTAATAAATACAAAAATTAATATCAGATTTAACATAATAGTAAAACCAGAAATTTTTAATTAAAATACTTTTGAATGAATCAAAGTTATTTTAACCATGCAAAGAATTATTAAATCAGGAGAATGGAAATATTCAGGAAATACTTATCTGCCGATTCTTTTGGTAGAGGAGGATTGGGAGAATTTTCAAGGAAAAAATCAGAGTCGTTTTTCGTCTTCTAAGAAAGAGTTGGTTTATTTTCTTCATTTCGGAAAATATTTTATGAACGAAGAAGGAAATATTTTTTCAGATAGTTGTTCACAACCATTTTTGTCTATACAGGAAGCCATAAATTATGCAGAAAGAAATATTGAAGTACTGGATTGGAAAATAGAAGATCAAAAATAAAACGACATCAGAATATTTTCTAATGCCGTTTTTATATGAAATTTGATTTCTTTATTATTGTAAAGTAGACCAGCCAAGCGCCCAAGCCGGGCTCGCTGTTGCGCTTCCTGCACCAGTTGCATCGGCTTTTTCAGTGAAAGTGTTAGCTGCAATAGTCGTACCTGTTGCTACAACTTTATTAGTCACATTCGTGTCAAAGAAGACGTCTTCGATTTTACTTTGACCATTTATATAAGTTATCGTAGGTGTACTGTCAAGATTAAAACCATTTGCCCAGTTGGAAATAACGATATTTTTGAAACTTGCATAAGATCCTGATTCAAGTCTTATGGCATTAGATTCTCCAGTAGTTCCGCCCAGCAAGGTTACATTGCTAATGGTAGGTTTGGATATGGGAGTTGCAGCAATATTCGTAGCGTTATTAATTCCTTTGATTCCTGTATTTCCTGTTCCGCTTGTTTTTCTTTTAGTATAAATATTATTTCCTGTCCCGATCCATCCGTCTGTCCAGACAAAAGCATCATCTTCATTGCCAACCGAAACGATATTAGAAACATTTACCGTTCCTCCGTAAATCTGGATGCCGTCTTCAGCACCGTTTACCAAAGCTATATTTTCTACTTTAGTCTCGCTGCCTATACCAAACAAAGAAAGTCCGTTGAATTTTATACCTGTAGCAAAATTGATTCCTGCATTTTCGATTCTCACATAGGTTAGAGATCCTGAATTATCTGCTGCAGAAGTTCCTCCATAAGTGGAGTTTCCAATTTCAGAAGAGCTTGTAGTTCCTGTATTGATCGGAGCTTTTCCACAAATAATAAGACCGCCCCAAGTTCCTGTAGTCGCAGCCGATGATGTAAATGAAACAGGAGAATTTACTGTTCCGTTGGCGTATATCTGTCCACCTTGTTCTACTAAAATATATGATGCAGCTCCTGTTGTTGCTACGATCCTGGTTCCTGCAGGAATTACAAGTTTTCCTCCATCTTTAACTTTAACGGGACCATTAAGCACATAAACTTTAGTGGCATCAAGTGTTACAACCTGTCCGTTTGTGACTTCACCTTTAAAATTGCTTGGATCCTGAGCTATTCCTACAACGGCAATTGTTCCAGTCTCTTCGTCATCCTTACTGCATGAATGAATAACGAAAGAAGAACCTATAATGAACGCTGCAATGATTATCTTTAAATGATTTTTCTTCATAATATTTTAGATTTTACCTGTAAATAGTCACTTTTAAAAAAGCTATACTATTTGAAAAGACCAAATTACCATTTTTCTGTTTATTTCCCAATTCTAAATGTAGTAGAACGCTGTTTTTTATGAAATTTAAAGAGCTATAAATCAAAACTGCATCGGAAAGCAATTTCCGATGCAGTTTTTAATTTAATATGAAGAAACTAATTACTAATATCTTTTAGTTCATTGCATCTGTTGTATCAAAACTAGTAAGACCAGTCCATCCTTTAGCCCATTCAGGTAAAGCTGTTCCGCTTCCTGCACCTAATGCAGCAGTGTTTTCAGTATAAACTGAAGTGATATCAACAGTTGTTCCAGCTGTGTTTTTAGCTTTAGATTTTGTTGCAACGTTTACAAATCTTAAGTTTTTAATATAATTAGCACCTTGGAACCAAGTTAAAGTTCTGTCAGTTTCGAAATCTAAACCTGTTGAGTAGTTTGCTAAAACGATATTATCAAACTGACCGTTAGATCCAGCTCTTACTTTCATACCTTGAGATTCTGAACCTCCTGCGTTTCCTAAGAAAGTAGCATTGTTGATAGTAGGATTAGAAGCTCCGTTTCCGAAAGTTGTATTAGGATTTGTATCCTGAGTATCAGCTTCAATACCTCTGTTTCCTGGTTCAGCAGCAGTTTGATATGCTTTCATTCTTCCAGCGTAAAGGTAGTTTACAGTTCCTCTATAACCTTCAGTCCAGTCGAAAGAATCATCTCCAACACCAGTTACTACAATGTGATCAAGATTTACGTTTCCACCGAAACACTCAACACCATCATCAGCTCCAACAGTTACATATACATAAGAAATTGTAGTTCCGCTACCAACTCCGAAAAGAGAAAGTCCGTTGAATTCTTTTTCAGGATTATATTTGAATCCACTGTCTTTAATTACAAGATATTTGATGATACCTGAATTGTCAGCAGTGTTTGTACCTCCATAAGTTAAATCTCCTAATTCAGAAGTTGATGTACCTGCAGAAGTTCTGTTTGAAGGAGCGTTACCTAAGATAACAATACCTCCCCAATGTCCTTGCTTGTGAGCTGTACCTTCGAAAGTTACAGGATTTGTAGCAGTACCGTTAACAAAAATTTTACCACCTCTGTCTACGATAAGGTAATTTGCACCTTCTGCAACAGTAACTCTTGTTCCTGCAGGAATGATAAGGCTTGCACCGTTCTCAACAGTAACTTTACCTGTAATTGTATATACTTTAGAAGGATCTAGCGTTACTGTAGTTCCAGCAGCAATGCTTCCTTTGAAGTTACTTGGATCAATTGATGAGATTGTATCAGTAGAATCGTCATCAGAATTGCTACAAGATACTGCAACTGATGAAAATGCCGCAGCTAATGAAAAGAAAAGAGCCGCTTTTAAAATTGTTTTTTTCATAACTTTTATAGATTTAAATATTTATTAAAATTTATACGACAGGTTTAATCCAAGTTGACGACCTTTTGTATAGTCCTTGTGGATAAATGTTTTAGTTGTATTTTCCTGCTCGATCTTGAAGTGAGGATTTAGCAAGTTCTTTGCAGAAATTCCGATTCCTATTTTGTTTAATGTAAAACTTAAGTTTAGATCAAGGATTTCTCTTGGAACTTCATAGAAATTTCCGATAAATCCTGTTCCTATTGAATAAAGACTTTTACCAATATGTGAGTAAGATGCTACGAAGTCTAAACTGTTTACATTGTTCCACTTATAGTTGTATCCTACGTTTACGTTAGCAATAAAATCTGCAACTCCCTGCATTTTATCTTTAGGAGTGTTGAATACAATCGTTTTACCTCCGTTTTCTTTTGCAATTTGTGCTTCAGATTTAAATTCCTGATCAGAATGCATGTAAGTAGCATTAAGGAAAGTATAAACTTTAGAATTATTCCAAGAATAAATGTCCTTTCTGAATTCTGCCTCAGCTCCTACAATGTATCCCCAGTCTGAAATGTTGAAATACGTCATGTCACTTGGCGCAGAACTCGCATAACTTGTTCTTGCAATAGCGTTCTGAATGTATTTTCCAAAAGCAGTTACTGAAATAATTTCACCTGATTTTGGGAACAATTCCCATTTTAGATCTGCATTATAATTATCCGATGGATAAAGGAATTGGTTACCATATGTATTGGTTGTTACATCATAGTAAGCAATCGGGATAATTTCTTTTGCCTGTGGTAATGTATATGTTTTAGAGAAAGCTAATCTTAAATTTTGCTTATCATTAAGGCTGTACTTAGCATTTAAAGCTGGTAAAAATTTGTTGTATTGCTTGTTCTTTTTACCGTCTTGTGCAATTGGATCCAACCACTTCATCTGCATATCGATATAGTCGAAACGACCACCTACCTGAACAATGAATTTATCAGAAAGAGTAATATCTACATTCGCTAAACCTGACTGAATATTCTGTTTTGCAGTATAATGGAATGGATTAAACAATTTATCAGTTGGCTGGAACGTTGTATAAGAGAATAATGAGTTATTACCTGCGTTAATATATCCGTCAATATTATTAGGATCTACAGGTGTTACATTACTGAAGTTCATACCGATTGTAGTATTTTCGAACTTTCTGTCTTTATACTGACCGTCATATCCAACAGTAACCTTGAATTTTTCAAATGTTTTCGTAAGATAGGCGTGTCCTAAAACTGTATTATCTTTTAGCTCATCAAAATATCTGTGGTTATTGATAGCGCTTCCTGCAATAAGCTGCAAGTTCGTTGCATCAATAGTATTCTGCATACGGTCTGGTCTTTTGCTGTTCAGCATGTTATAACCTAAAGCCCAATCTGCAGTCCATGTATCACTTAATTTGTGAGTACCTAATAATTGATTTACCCAAGTCGTTGTAATTTTATTATCACCTCTGTTGATGATCACATTTCTGTCTACGTCATAAGAATATCCCTGATAGATTTTAGCTGACTGATCAGAAGAGTGGATATAGTTTGATGTAAAGCTGATTTTATGATTAGAATTGATTTTATATCCTAAATTAACTAAAGCCGTTGTATTAGTTTTATAATTAAAACGTTCTACGCTTGTATAGCTTTTGCTTGGAGTGTTATCGAAGAAATAATAACCCTCCTGTCCTTTGCTGTATTCATAAGAATTTTCAAATCCTGCATAAGCAAATAATGAAAACTTACCGAAACTAGCACCTCCTTCAATATTCATATCTGTATTGAAAGGATTTTTGGCATTTTTAAAATTCCAGCTTGTTGTAAAAGGATATGTTTGATAAGGATTTCCTTTAATAAATTTAGTTTCCTTATATCCGAAGAATCCCGGAGATCCATCCTGTACTTTGAAATCTTTCTTATCGAATGTCTGAAGATTGATGCTGCTTCCTAAACCTACTTTAAAATAAGGCTTTCCTGTATGTTCTTTAGAAACAATGTTTACGTTTGCTCCTCCGAAATCTCCAAGCATTTTTGGGTTGTAAACTTTATCTAATGAAATATATTCGATCATTGAAGTCTTGAAGATCTCAAGATTGATGTTTTTGTATTCCGGATCGTCCGATGGAATTGGCAATCCGTTTAATGTAGTACTGTTATATCTGTCACCTAAACCTCTTACGAAGATCTGTCCGCTTCCTTCCTGTTTTGTAGTTCCGGTTGCTTTCGTTACTGCAGTTGCTGCATCACCTACACCTTGTTTTGCAAGCTGTACAGAACCAACACGTTCTATAACTTCTACAGATTTCTTTTGCAGGTTGATAAGGTTTGCTTCAGTTCCTTTTTTTGTAGATCCTTTAATCACTACACCTTCGATTTTCTTTTCTTTCTTTACGGTGTCGTTTTTGGTCTCTTGAGCGTAAAGTACAGTTCCGGATGTTGTTAAAAACAAAACTGCGATACTCAGTTTTCTAAAATTCATTTCTTTTTTACTATATTCTTTCGGTGCAAAGGAATGAAAGATTGACGGGGTAAATGGTTTAGCGAAATTTAATTTTTTCTTAACTAAACATTAATAAAAGGATATTATTGTTAACTTTATGTGAACGATGTCCGTTTTGTTAAACTGTGATTAAAATATTATTAACTTTGACTCGTAAAAATTGAAAATGAACCAAAAGAAAATCCTCTTAATAGACGATGAACTGGATATTTTAGAGATTCTGTCTTACAACCTAGAGAAGGAAGGCTATGATATCTATACAGCCACAAACGGTAACGAAGGTATCGACAAAGCTAAAGAAATCATCCCCGATCTTATCTTATTAGATGTCATGATGCCGGAAAAAGATGGTATTGAAACGTGTCAGGAACTTCGTAAAATTAAAGAATTACAAAAAACGTTAATCGTTTTTCTTTCTGCAAGAAGCGAAGAGTTCTCACAATTAGCAGGTTTCCAGGCGGGTGCAAACGACTACATTGTTAAGCTGATCAAACCGAAAATTCTTATTTCTAAAGTTAATGCTTTATTACAGTTAACTTCTCAGGTTTCTGATAATGCTAAACTTATAGAAATCGGAGATTTGGTAATTGATAAAGATAACTTCAGAGTTTCAAAAGCCGGACAGCAGTTTTTGCTTCCGAAAAAAGAATTCGATCTTCTTTATTTATTGGCTTCAAACACAGAGAAAGTTTTCAAAAGAGAAGAAATTCTTGAGAAAGTTTGGGGTAATGACGTGATTGTGGGAGAAAGAACCATCGACGTTCACATTAGAAGACTAAGAGAAAAGTTAGGAATTAATACAATTCAGACTTTAAAAGGAATTGGGTATAAACTTATTGTTTAATACTCAATTTCAAATTCTTACCTTTACATATAACCAATAAAATTTTTGTAAAATTGAAATTTTACAGACTTACCCTTGTCGCCTCTTGTCTTCTGACATTGGTGATGTTTCTATTAGTAATCATTTTCGATTCACTAAAAGATATCTATTACAGTACACCATTCTTTAAAATCGGGCTTTTCATCTGCCTTGTCCTCATTTTTATCATTAATTATATAGTATTGGAATTGCTGTTTAATTATTACGGTAAAAAACAGGTTCGTGGATTATCTCAGCTTTTGCCTCAAGAAATCGTTCACGATGACGATGAAAATATCACGATTAAAGAATTAGGAGAAAGATTTTCAGACCTTAATCAGCAAAAAGTGACCGAGCTTGATATGATGAAGGAAATGGAAAGCTATCGAAAAGAATATATCGGAAATGTATCTCATGAGCTTAAAACGCCACTATTTTCCATTCAGGGTTATGTTGAAACTTTGCGTGATGGCGGTGTTGATAATCTTACGATCCGTGATAAATATTTAGAAAGAATCGACAAATCCGTTGAAAGATTAATTGCTATCGTTACAGATCTTGATATGATCAACAGACTGGAAGCCGGTGAAATTAATCTTACTGTTTCAAAATTCGACGTTAATTTATTAATCAAAGAAATTTTCGATCTTTTGGATCTCGAAGCAGAAAAACATAATGCTACATTACAGATTCAGACATTGCAGCCTCAAATTTTTGTGGAGGCAGATAAACAGAAGATTTCACAGGTTTTTATTAATTTAATTTCAAATGCGATTCATTACGCCAACAGACAGGAAGCTAAAGTTGTCGTAAAAACCAATATTTTGAAAAATAAGGTCTTAATAGAAGTCATAGACAACGGAATGGGAATAAAATCTGAAAGTTTACCGAGAATTTTCGAAAGATTTTACCGTGTGGAAACCAGCCGCAGTAGGAGAGAGGGCGGTTCCGGGCTTGGTTTGGCGATCGTAAAGCACATTCTTGAGGCTCACAACGAAAACATTACTGTAGAAAGTGTTTATCTCGAAGGAACTAAATTTAGTTTTATGCTCGAGAAAAGTAAATAATTTTTGCAAAATGTAAGAAAAAAAAATATTTTAAAAAATCCCGAAATATTTTTTTGTCACATCTCATTTATTTTATATTTGCAATAGAGATTTATCATAATAACAAAGGCAAAAAGTAATTTAAAAACTGATGGTTTACAAAATCCGCGTAATATTAGATGCGAAAGAAGATATTTTCCGAGATATCGAAGTTAAAGGAAAACAGACGCTATGGAACTTACATTTAGGAATTAAGAGTGCGTTCAGCCTTCAAGGCGAAGAGCTTTCAACTTTTAATTTATTGGAAGAAGATGGAACGATAGTAAAAAGTGTTCCATTGGAAGATATGAGTGATGACGGTGATGGCGAAATTATGTCGGATGTGTACATTGATGAGGCTTTCGAAAGCACAGGAGATAAAGCTCAGTTCCAGTACGGACTTCTTGACCTTTGGGAATTTTTCTGCGAATTGGTTGAGGTGATCGATGAGACAAAAGGCGTGAATTACCCTATCACAGTGTACAGATTTGGAAATGTTCCATTGAAAGCTCCAAGCAAAAACGGAAGCACTGGAGGGTCTAAAAAGAAATCTGCAATGCCATTAATGGAAGATGATTTTGGTTTTGATGATGATTTTGGCGGAAGTAACAACTTTGCAGATGAAGATGATGACAATTTTGATGATGAGGAAGAAGAAGACTACAACGACGATGCTTTCGACGATGAAGATGACAACGATGATGAAAGATAATCGAAAGATCTAAAAAAATATACCGCCCTGAATGAAAATTCAGGGCTTTTTTATTAAATAAATTTGTCTCTATTATTTTGAAGAAATAAAAACCATTACTCATTACCAATTGCTCATTATTTATTTTCAGGAGCTGTTTCCCGCTTTCCACTATATCTTTTTTCGCCAACGCTTTTCTACGAAACCATTTAGAAAAAGGATGCCGTTGCAATCGGGGCTAGGATTTCAGTCGGAAATACAAATCGTCATCAAAAAAATAAATGATTGAATTTTTTAGAGATAATTATGAATTCACAATCTTAGAAAATAATATGTTTCGCATTGAAAAATACTTCTTTTTATAACTTTCTCAGTCATTTTTACTTTCAAAAAATTCCGTTCTTTCAATCACAATCCCTACTTTTGTTAAAAGAGAATTAATGAAAAAGTTAATTTTAATTGCTGTAATTGGTTTGGGAATTGTTTCCTGTACCACTCAAAATGCTACAAAAAACATGACGGATTTACCTACAAACTGGAAACATACTACAAATATTTACGAGGTCAACGTAAGACAATATACAAAAGAAGGAACTTTCAAAGCCTTTGAAAAAGAAATGCCTAGATTGAAGTCAATGGGCGTGAAAACGCTTTGGTTCATGCCGATTACGCCGATTGCTCAGGAAAACAAAAAGGGAAGTTTAGGAAGTCCTTATGCAGCTTCAGATTACACTTCCATCAATCCTGAATTCGGAACTTTGAACGATTTCAAGCATATGGTAAATGAAGCTCATCGATTAGGATTCAAGGTTATTGTCGACTGGGTTGCAAATCATACAGGTTGGGATCATGTTTGGACAAAAACTCATCCCGAATTTTATTTGAAAGATCCGGACGGAAGTTTTCACCGTGCTTCGGGAATGGATGACATCATCGAATTGGATTATAAAAATCAGGAAATGCGTCTTGCCATGATTGATGCCATGAAATATTGGGTAAAAGAAACAAATATCGATGGTTTCAGATGCGACTTGGCTTCTTGGGTTGAAGTTGATTTCTGGCAACAGGCTCGTCCAGAAGTTGAAAAAGTAAAACCGCTTTTCTGGTTAGGCGAGTTCGACGAACTGGAAAGTCCTGAATACGGAAAGGTTTTCGATGCGAGTTATTCATGGAAATGGATGCACAAATCGGCAGATTATTATAAAAAAAATGAACCTCTTTCAGAATTAACTGATCTTTTGAGAAAATATTCTGAAATTGGAGACAGCTCAATGAGAGCTTGGTTCACTGCAAATCACGATGAAAACTCATGGAACGGAACAGAATATGAAAAGTACGGAGTCATTACAAAGCCAATGGCAGTATTTTCTGCAACTTGGAACGGTGTTCCATTATTATATTCAGGTCAGGAACTTCCGAATATGAAACGTCTGGAATTTTTCGAAAAAGATGTTATCAAATGGACAAATACTTACCAAAACGCAGATTTTTACAGAACTTTATTAAATTTAAAAGCTTCTAATCCTGCGTTAAGAGGAGGTGATTCAAATGTTACAACTTATCTTCTAAATACAACAGCCAACGATAAAATTTTAGCTTATATCAGAAAAAATGATAAAGATGAGGTTTTGGTTGTTTTAAATATGTCAAAAGAACCTGTGAATTTCTCTATCGACGATGATCATATTTCGGGAGCATTTAAAAATGTATTCCATAAGACGAAAAGAGATTTCAGTGATGGTAAAGATTTCAGTTTCAAACCTGGAGATTATGCTGTTTTTGAAAAGTGAAATATTTAATCAAAAAATTTTAACTTAAAGGATAAATAAAAAAAGCGGACTTGAAATCCGCTTTTTTATATTTTAAACTATTTAAACTTACAAAGCCTGTAATTTTACGTTATCAATCACCCAAAGTTCAGTTGCTGCGTTATTTCTCGCACCAATTCTAAATCTCAACTGATTTGAATTCGGAATTCCTGTTACAGATAATTTTGTGATTGCATCATTTCCGGTATAAGTTTGTCCTGAACCTGTAGTGGTGTTTGGTGAAGCTACTGTAATTCCTGATGCTGCGAAAGTATTTGTAGCACTTCCTGTTCCTGAAAATGCCCATCTTGTATTTGAGCCTGTAGAAGAGTTTCCTCCCGTAAGTGTCAGTTTTGTGGCATAGGTTGCACCGCTGTCCGTACTTATTTCTACTGTAATCAAATCGGTATTATCTAAACCGTTGGTTGTGTTTCCGTAAGAAAATGCTGCAAGATCAAAACTCAAAGTAAGGTTATTTGTATATGCCGAAGCATCAACGGTATTGAACTCCAGATAAGTACTTGTCACTGTTCCTGTTGTAGAATTTGAATATCCAAAACCTCTTGTTCCTTCGGAATATAGTGGTGAAAAAGAGGGAGCGTCGGATATAGTAGTAGTTCCGGATGTGAAGCTAAAACTTGATGGAGAAAATCCTGAAATAGTATAATTTACAGGGCTTCCAATTTCAAATCCCTGCGAAAAAACAGTTCCTGTCTGTCCACTAGTTCCTGATCCTTCAAATCCTAAGTTTTGCCATTTGGTTCCGTCCCAACCGAGAAAAGTTTTTGTTTCCTTGTTGAATACAATTAAACCTTCACTTGCAGAAGATGAAAGACTCGTCACAGCAGCTGTTGTAAGTCTTGGTAGAAGCATTCCTTTTGTGTCTGAATTTACGTCCAAAGCTGAAGATGCATGTGGAGTTGAAGTGTTGATTCCGGCTTGTGAAAAAAACAAGCCATAATTTGCAATTAATGCAATAGCGAATAATTTTTTTGTCATGGTATTTTTTAATAAAATTTAGGTCGCAAATATATGTTTTGTTGTGTTTTTAAAATTAAAATGGAGGTTAAATTAAAGAAAATTTAATAATGTTTAGGTTTTTAATTTGGTTTTATTTTGTGTTATTTTTAATTTATTAACGTTAAAATTATTATTATGTTAAATTAAAGATATTAATTCTAAAAATAAAGAAATTTTTATCGCTAAAGATTGCTGTGTAGTAAAGAGTGTGGAGGTTGAAAATAAATCAATAAAAATTGAATTAATTTGGATTTTTAATATTATGTTATGTTCAAAAATAGATCACATTAGATTAAATTTATTTAATACATTTGAAATCTTATGTTAAAATGAAAGTTTTTGTTTATGGATAAATCAAAAATATTAGATGTTATTAAAAGTAAACTCGCAGATAAAATTCAAAAATTTGAAAGTCTGATTGAAGAAACGCGTGCCTCAAATAATGATACGAAAAGTTCGATGGGCGACAAATATGAAACGGGTCGGGAAATGCTGCAGCAGGAAATTAATAATCTGCAAAGACAACTGAATGAATGTCTGAATCAGCAGTCATTAATCCAAAAAATTAATGAAGAACCATCCTCAAAAGTTCAAAACGGAGCGTTGGTAAAAACTAATAAAGGTTTATTTTATATTTCAGCTTCGATTGGAGAGATTATTTTGGAAGACCAGAAAATAATGACAGTTTCTACAGAATCTCCTTTAGTAAAAGCAATGGCAGGATTAAGTAAAGGTCAGAATTTTTCAATTAATAATGTAAATCAGACGATTGAAGAAATTTGGTGATAAATTATTTACAATATATAAATGAAAAACTCTCACAAAATTGCGAGAGTTTTAAATAGCATTTTATACAAATTAATTCGGACTTAGTTCAATAGGATTATAATTTTTGGCTCTTTCTTGTGCCTTTTTCATAAGAAATCTTAGGGTTTCCGGATCATCAATTAATTTGTTATATGTATTGGGATCGGCAATTTCTCTCCTTTGATAGTCGAAAATTTTTGATTTATTTACTAAAGTTGCTTTAGGTTCCATATTTGCCGATTTAGCAAAATATTTTCTTTTTTTAAAACTGTACATAGAGAATATGTAATCTTTTTTATCATCGTATACTTCCAAAATCAATCCAGGTAATTTATTGAATTTATAAGGTCCGAACGGAAAAGGTATTTCTTCCGTAAACCAAGCAATCCAAGTTCTACCATATTTTTTTGTCATTGCTTTTTGACACTTGTACTTTCCGATTATTTTAAATTCATTCGACAAATCCCAATTTATATTATTTATTTCCTCGTATTTAAAAATTTTATTGGAAATTGGTGTTGTTATATAAATTTTTCCGATGGTTGTACCTATATATTCAGGAAAATCAGTTGAATATTTCATTCCGATTCCTAGATCCGATTTTTCGGAGACTTTCTTTTCAAGCTTTAAAGAATCCATAATATATTTTTTCATGTTTTTATAATAGGATTCTTTCGTATTCATCAGAAGTGCAAAAGCATCTTCTTGAGTAGTTGCATTTGTAATCTGGTCTTTATATGTTAATTTATAATCAGCTTCATAAACAACGTCAAAACCAATTTGTGCTTTTATAATAATTGTTAAAAAAACAAATATTAAAATAAAAAATATTTTCATTGTAGTTTTTAGATAGAAAAGGCAAAATATATAGAATTTACATTTTGCCTTGGCTTTTTGAAAAAATTAATGTTGATAAATGATGATTGATACATTAGTTGTTCCACAAACAACACCATTCATTAATTTTAAGGTTTTTATAACTTGATCATAAGTCATGCTTCCCATTCCATCTCCATTTACTTGGATTACTGTACCACATGAAGTTGTAAAAGGAAATGTTTTAGCACTAACAATGCCAGTGAAAACTAAAGCTCCAGCTAATAATAATTTTTTCATTGTGTAAATTTTAAATTGTTTGTATTGCAAATATATATAACTAGGGATTGTGTAATCGATCAAAATTGAACAATTTTTATTCAGTTTTGAATAAATTTGAAATCGGATAAAAATTTTAAATAATTTAAACAGTTATATTTGTAATAAAAAAATAAATGAACCTTTCAGATAAATTATTTACAACCCGCACAACAAAAAAACTTTCTAAACAAGAAGTAGCAGATTTACTTGGTATGGATGTCACAACTTATGGAAGAGTTGAAGCAGGAAAAAGAAATCTTGAAATAGATAAATTAAAACTTTTACCAGAAACTTTGGGTATTAAGGCAGAAGAAATTTTAGATTTATTAGAAATTGATAAAGGAAATGTATTTAATATCGGTAACGGAGAAAATGCATCAGGAAATGCGAGCGGAAATGGTTATGTAGAAAACATATACACTGAAAATACTGAAAATTTAGTAGAAATAAAAAACCTTTACACCGAACTTCTACAACAAAAAGACAATATGATAGAATTCCTTAAAAAAGAAAACGAAGAGCTTAAAAAACTTATCAAAAAATAACTCTGTATGTTTCTAATTATTAATTAATCATTAGAATTTTTAATTAATATTCAAATAAATTTAAAATCCTCTATCAAGAATAATGCTCTTTAAAAATAATTAATATTTCCCCTGAAAATTTAAGAAAACTTTATTGCTTACTTATGAAGCAATTGGCGGTTTTAGTCGTAAATTAGATAAAGTTAATTTAATAAAAATCATATTAAAATTTTATCAATATGGGAATTTTAGACACTAAAGTAGCACTTGTCACAGGTGCAGGATCAGGAATCGGATTGGCAATCGCAGAATTATATGCGAAAGAAGGAGCAAAAGTAATTGTATCGGACATCAATGAAGAACATGGAAATGAGGCAGTCGCAAAAATAAAATCGCAAGGCGGAGAAGCTTCATTTGTGAAAGCGGATACTTCGAATGTTGAACAGGTAGAAGCATTGGTGAAATCAACAGTCGAAATTTACGGAAAACTGGATATTGCCTGCAACAACGCCGGAATCGGTGGAGAACAGGAATTGACGGGAGATTACAGTTTAGACAGTTGGAGAAAGGTCTTGAGTGTGAATTTGGATGGTGTTTTCTACGGCTGTAAATATCAATTGGAACAAATGGACAAAAATGGAGGAGGAGTTATCGTAAACATTGCGTCTATTCACGGAACGGTTGCAGCACCACTTTCTTCGGCTTACACTTCTGCAAAACATGCTGTTGTAGGTCTTACAAAAAATATCGGCGCAGAGTATGGACAGAAAAATATCCGTTGTAACGCAGTTGGTCCTGCTTATATTGAAACGCCACTTCTGGAAAGTGCAAGCGGAGATATGAAAGAAGCTTTGATCGCAAAACATCCGATGGGAAGATTGGGAAAACCGGAAGAAGTTGCAGAATTGGTTCTATTCCTAAGTTCTGAAAAATCTTCATTCATGACAGGAGGTTATTATCTTGTTGATGGAGGTTATACCGCAGTTTAACAGCAAAGTTTTATTTATTAAAGATAGAAACGGGTTTTTGTGAAGCCCGTTTTTTTTTATTTAAAAACTTTTTCCGCCAATATATTCCATCAAAGAATCTTTGTAATTCGGAGCAATGACAATTTGCTGTTCACCAATCACGATATGATTTCTTTCAATTGCCTCAATTTTATCGAGTGCAATGATGTAAGAACGGTGAATTCTCATGAAATTTTCCGATGGAAGTTCTTCTTCCAGTTTCTTTAAACTCATTAAAGTTAAGATCGGTTTTGGATTGTCTTTCAGGAAAATTTTCACATAATCTTTTAATCCTTCAATGAAAAGAATTTCGGAAAAATTGATTTTAATTTGTTTGTATTCAGATTTTACAAAGAAAAATTCCTGCTTTTTTTCCGGTTTTTCCAAACTTGGCGAAAGACTTTCAAAATAATTTCTGGCTTTTGTTGCAGCATTCAAAAATTCTGTATAATCGAATGGTTTTAAAAGATAATCCAACGCATTTACTTTATAGCCGTCAATTGCATACTGATCAAAAGCTGTGGTAAAAATGACTTTACTTTTTTGTGGAAGCAGTTTTGAAAATTCCAAGCCTGTCAAATCAGGCATTTGAATATCAAGAAAAAACAGGTCGATATCTTTTTCTTCTTCCAACTTTTGCATGGCTTCAATCGCACTGCTGCATTTGGCTTTTAATTCTAAAAAAGGCGTTTTCAGGACGTAATTTTCGATTAAATTTAAAGCCATTGGTTCGTCGTCGGCAATCAGGCAGGTCAATTTTTTCATGTTAATCTGTTATGATTTTTATTTCCGCAATATACATTCCGTTGTTCAAGTGAGAATGAAATTCGTGTTTTTCGGGATACAGCAAATTAAGTCTTTTTTTAAGATTTTCAACACCGATTCCCGAACCGCTTTTATCTGCATCAGTTTTCGGAAAATTAGAATTGGAAGCCGTAAAATGAATTTCTTTATCAACAATTTCCATTTTAAAATGAATATCAGAATGGTGTGTTGCCGAAATTCCGTGTTTAAAAGCATTTTCAACGATTGAAATAAAAAGCAAAGGCGCAATTTTCATCTCAGGAATTATCTTAGGAAAATTCGTATAAACTTTTGTATTATCGGTCAGTCTCAAAGACATCAATTCGATATATTTATTTAAAAATTCAACTTCTTCGGAAAGACTTATTTTTTCAACATCGGTTTTATACAAGAGATGTCGCATCAACTTGCTTAAACTGTGAATGCTGTGTTTCGCTTTTTCCTGATCAAAATCTATTAAAGAATAAATATTATTTAATGAATTGAAGAAAAAATGCGGTTGAAGTTGATATTTTAAATGCTGAAGTTCAGATTGTAGTTTAATATTATCGGCTTCAATTTTCATTTCCTCTGCTTTCTGAATCTTTTTTCCGGCATTAATTGCAATAGAAAACGCAACCGGAATCATGTAAATCAGCGTATCCATAAAATAGAATAAAGCTGTCGGAGGTCTTCTTCCGTCGGGATTGTGATGTCTGGGTTCGAGCCAGTCGGAAATTTGATTTTTAAAAAATATTAATATTAAGATCAATGATAAATTGACAACAAAAAACCATACTTTTTTATTTTCAAAAAGATGTTTTACTAAATAACCATAATTAGCATAAAATACAACTGCCAAAAAAAGAAGCTGCAACCAAAAATGACGGAAAAGATCTTTCCAATCTGCATCCGAACCGACCGAAAACGCTGCCGGAAGAAAAAATAAAACCAGCCAGATCAACAGATGCAGGCTGATTTCAACGTTTTTATTTTTTAGATTAACCATTTTACAGGTTTTAGATTTTAAAATTTATATTTTTTTAAACCTTCAAAAAATCTAGCTCTATGGAACTTTTGAATAAGTGAATTTAGAATTTTTTCTACCATTTCTCCTACATTTTTTATGTTGAACTGAAGTATACTTTTATTTTGATCGCAAAAAGCACAAAAGGTTAATGAAGATTTTTTTATCTGCTTCTGTTTTTAAGGCGCAAGAACACTTCGAAAGGCTCAGTGTAACAAAAGATTTTAGTAAAGATTTAAGAATTAAAACCGTAAAATTTTATCGAAGATAAAATCCTTGCGCCTTAAAACGTCTAGTATATTACAACTTTGCGCCTTTGCGATTTCCAACAATCACATCACAGTCATTTACTCGTATCTCAATGCATTGATCGGGTCAGACTGAGCCGCTTTTCTCGCAGGATACCATCCGAAAAATACTCCTGTTACCGTACAAACTGCAAATGAAATCACAATAGAAACCATTGTAATATTAACGGGCCATCCCGCAAAATATTTGATTCCAAAGGTTGCAATTAAACCAATAAATACTCCCAAAACGCCTCCCGTGATGCTTATTAAAACAGATTCTATCAAAAACTGCATCAAAATATCCTTGTCTTTTGCACCAATTGCCATTCTCAGACCAATCTCTTTAGTTCTTTCCTTTACAGAAACGTACATGATATTCATAATTCCGATTCCGCCGACAATTAGGGAAATACTTGCAATAGCAACCAATAAAAGCGTCAACATTTCACTGGTAGAACTGAACATAGAGATAATTTCCTGTTGAGACGATACGTTGAAATCGTTGTCTTCATTAGGTTTTACCTTATGTTGTTTTTCCATGACGGTTTTTATTTCGTTCACGGCAGCTTCAGAATCCTGTTCGCTTAAAGAGGAAGCCACAATCGACTGAAGATAAGTCTGTGCTAAAATTCTTTTCTGAACCGCAGTGTAAGGCGCAATAATAATATCGTCCTGATCCTGTCCGAAAGTATTTTCACCTTTTTCCTTTAAAACGCCAATAACTTTAAATGGAATATTCTTAAAACGAATCATTTTTCCAATAGGATCTTCATTTGGGAAAAGATTTTCCTGAACAGTTTTTCCGATAACCACGACTTTTCCGAAAGATTCTATATCGTCATCAGTGAACATAGAACCTTTTTCAACGCCCCAATCACGGATTTTTAAATATTCCGGAGATGAGCCATAAATTGAGGTCGGCCAGTTTTTGGAACCTGCGATACTTTGTCCGCTTCCGTTCACCAAAGGCGAAATTTCTTTGATTAATTTCACTTCTTTTTTTAGCGTATTATAATCTGCCAAAGTTAAAGTTTGCATTGCAGAAGGATCGGAACGTACACCGCCCATCATTCCAGCTCCTGGACGAATCGTGATCAAATTCGCACCCATACTCGAAATATTTTTCTTGATGCTTTCTTTCGAACCTTCACCGATTGCCAACATCGCGATAACGGAAGCTACACCGATAATAATTCCGAGCATCGTAAGCATGGCTCTGGTTTTATTAAGGATAATAGCTTTCCAGGCTATTTTTAATAAGTTTGAGAAATTCATAATTTCATTTTTTGGATTAAAAAATATCCTTTGCAAATCTGTCCTACGCTAACTAATAACACTCTAAAACAATTTTGATTTACAAAAAATCTCAACTTCATGTCAGATTTACAAAGGATAAAACAGCATTCAAATCATCTTCATTTTTATGGAACTAATTAATATAATTGTCTATTTTTTATTGATAATATTTGATTTTTTTGTTGGTAAACGCAAAGGTGCGAAGTTGTAAATATTACAATGCTTCAAAGCGCAAGGATTTTATCTGCGATAAAATTGAATACAGTTTATTCTATAAGTCCTTGCTGAAAATCTTTGATTTTCTTGCGCCTTAAAAAAGTTAGATAAATAAAAAAACTTTGCGCCTTTGCGTTTAACAACAAAAAATATCATTTAATAAATTCGTAAAAATCTTTTGCAGATCCGTCCTACATTAACACTCTAAAAACAACTTCACTTCATATTTTGATCCTCTTCATGTCGGATCTGCAAAAGATAACAGCATTACATCCTCTTCATTTTAGCTAATATAATTTGATATACGTTATTCTGGTTTTGGTAATTTTTCCAGTTCAGCTTTCGCAATGAGTCTGTTCATTACCATTTTATCTTCTTTAATAATTCCGTCTCGGAGAATCACCGTTCGTTTACTGAATTTTGCGATATCTTCTTCGTGGGTTACAAATCCGATCGTAATTCCTTCATCATTTAATTGTTGAAAAAGGTTCATTACTTCATAAGACGTTCTTGTATCGAGGTTTCCGGTAGCTTCATCGGCTAATAAAATAACCGGATGATTTACCAATGCTCGAGCAATAGCAACTCTCTGTTGCTGTCCTCCCGAAAGCTGGCTCGGAACGTGTTCCATTCTGCTTTCCAAACCGACCTGTTGTAAGGCTTTTACGGCTCGTTCTCTTCTTTCTTCCGAAGAAATGGAAGGATTGTAAAGCAAGGGTAGCTCAACATTTTCCAACGCGCTTGTTCTTGCTAAAAGGTTGTACGACTGAAAGATGAATCCAATTTTGGTATTTCTAATTTCGGCAAGCTGATTTTTATTTAAATCTTTTACCAAAACACCGTCCAGCTCATATGTTCCGGAAGTTGGCTGATCGAGACATCCCAATGTATTTAAAAAAGTAGATTTTCCCGAACCGCTGGTTCCCATGATCGTTACAAATTCGCCTTCATTGATGGTTAAATCAATTCCTTTCAATGCATGAACAATCTCGTCACCCATTCGGAATTCACGTTTCAGATTTTCTATTTTGATGATTGATTTCATTGTTGTTTTGTTGTTGGTTGATAGTTGTTGGTTGATTGCATTTAGATTAAATTTAAAAGTTGAAATTCCATCAACTAAAAACAATCAACCAACAACCAAATTAATTTCCCGGAGGTTTTGAATCCGCTTTTTTATTATTGTTACTCGGTCTTTTCGGCATAAACGGGCTGCTTTCTCCGGAATCTGATTTTGCTACAGCTTCCGTTTGTTCGTCTAAAGAAGTCACAATTTGTTCATTCTCTGTTAATCCACTTTTTACTTCGACATTAATTCCGTCATTAATTCCGATCGTAATTTTCTTTTGAGAAAGACTTCCGTCATTATTTTTGATCCAGACGTATTTTTCTTTGCCTTTTCCGGTTTTTGTTTCAGGAATGTTGGCGTTGATTTTATTTTTCTGATAATATTTTTTCAATGTTTCGGAATCCGGACTAAAACTGATCGCCGCCGCCGGAATTGTATTCGTTCCTTTTAATTCCTTTGTAAAAATCGTTATCGTTGCCGTAAGTCCGGGTTTTAATTTCTGTTCAGAATTATCAGCATCAATCAAAACGGTATAGGTCACAACATTAGAAGAGGTTTTTGGACTCAGACGCATTTCTCTTACCGTTCCGTTAAATTCTGTGTCAGAAAAAGCATCCACGGTGAAAGTCACACGTTGACCAACCTGAACATTTCCAATATCTGCTTCATCTACATTCGCCTGAACCTGCATTTTTGTAATATCTTTTGCAATCGTGAAAAGGGTAGGAGTCGTCATACTTGCGGCAACAGTTTGCCCTTCCTGAACTTCTTTACTTAAAATAATTCCATCAATCGGAGCGTAAATATTGGCATAACTTAGATTGGTTCTTGCCTGTGCTAAAGTTGTTTTCATTTGATTTACCGATTGTTGAGCATTTTTCACCTGATAAGAAGCTTGTTCATAATCTGATCTGCTGATCACACCAGCTTTGAACATGTTATTCTGACGGTTAAAATTTTGCTGTTGATAATTAAGCTCATTTAAAGCTGAATTATATTGAGCCTGAGCATTATTCACCGATTCCTGAAGGTTGGTTTTATCGATTTCAGCCAAAAGCTGTCCTTTTTTTACCTGCGAATTATAATCAACATAAATATTTCTGATTAATCCCGAAACCTGCGTTCCCACTTGAACAGTGTCGACGGGTTCTACAGTTCCTGTTGCAGTAACAGAAGTTGTAACATCCTGTTTTGCCAATTTTACTGTTTGGACAGTGATTTCTATATCTTTACTTTTTGTAAAAAACTGATAACCGAAGACAAGCACGATGGCTGCTACCAAAAATATGATTGAATTTCTGAAAGTTTTTTTATATTTTGGGTTCATAACTTTGATATTTTCCTGTTACTTTTAGTTTGTCGTTAAAATTTTCCCCTGATAAAAATTCAGTAATTGCGTATACAAAACAGCCATGTATTTTGATTGTATGTAGGTTTGTTCATTGGTCAAATACGTGTTTCTGCTTACTGAAAGTTCGGTTGTCGTTAATCCTCCGAATTCAAATTTTTTGTTTGATAAATCGTAGGAAAGTTTAGCATTGTCTCTCGCAACTTTCGAAGATTTTTGCTGAGCCTGATTCGCGATAGCATTTTGCCAAGCGGTTTCAATGCTTGAATACAATGTTTTTCCGGCACTTATTTTATCCAGTTGATTTTGTTCAATATCTATTTTAGCAAGTTCAACATTGGTGTTATTCTGCTTTTTCGAGAAAATCGGAATGTTAAGCGAAAGTCCGACAGATTTGTTGAAATTGTTTTTAACCTGATTTAAATATGAAAAATCCTGAGTGCTTGTAAAACCTGTATTCAGTCCTGCTGTTGCAGAAAGTGTTGGTTTATATCCTGCTTTTGTAATTTGTAATGCTTTGTTTAAAATTTCATTCTGTGCATCATAAATTTTAAGATCAGGAAGATTTTCCGTTGCCTGAGCAAAAACCTGCTGTTTATCCGGAATAGATTCTTCAATATCGGGAAGCGAAGTTTTTTCAATTTCAAAATCTACACTCGGATCGAGTTCTAATAATTGTTTTAATTTTAAAACCTGCTGATTGTAAAGGTTTTCACTGCTTACGACCGTATATTGATTCTGTGCATTCTGAGTTTCTACATCGGCAAGTTCCAGTTTTGAGATCGCTCCGTTTTTATATTTAGTTTGAGTCAGCTTCAGTTCCTGAGCAGAAGAATTGGCTGTATAATTGGCAATTTCAATTCCTTCATAATAATATAAAGATTGCAGATACGTTTGCAGAACATTCAGAACAATATTATTTTCCGCTTGCTTTTGATATAGAGAAGATTGATCTAAGATCATTTTATTTTGTTCGATCTGCAGATTCAGTTTGTTTCCCTGATATATTGCAATGTTTCCACTTATTCCAAAACTGTTTGATAAAATATTTTGATTTACGAAACTACTTGTGATCGGGTCAATACTCGAACCGTTGGTTAATCCTAATGAAGACGAACCGTAGATCGTAGGAAGCTTATTGTTTTTCTGCTGCTGATAATTCAGTTGGGCAGTTGTTTTGTCGAGAACGGTTTTCTTTACCGTGATGTTATTTGCTACCGCATAATCCAGACAATCCTGTAGCGTCCATACTTTTTGAGCCGGAGCAAGGATTCCGATGAAGAGCGCTATGGTGAGGTATTTTTTCATTATCTTTCTTATTTACAGTGACAAAATTCCTTCATCTGCGAAAGAAAATCAAAACTATTAGACGAACAGCCCGATTTTATAGAAGTATTGCTTTTTTCTATCGTTACAGATTTTTAATTTCCAATTATAAAAGAACTTTTTTCCATTAAAAATCCTTTATTTTGCAAAAAATCAACGGCGGGTTTTTAAACATTTTGTTTAAATAAATTTGCTTGGGGATTTTGTTGGAATTTCGCAAAGGCGCAAATTTTTTTATTTTTGAAATTGCTTATTAAGGCGCAAGAAAATCATAGATTTTCAGCAAGTATTTATAGAATAAAAAAGTGTGAAATTTTATCGTAGATAAAATCTTTGCGCCTTAAAAACAGTATTTTATAATACGATTTGCGCCTTTGCGAAACTCCAACAGCAAAATAAAAAAGTTTGAACAACAAGCCTAACGATAAAATTTCAGGAAGATGCAAAATTACTTAGACCTTTTACAACATATTTTAGATAACGGAACAGATAAAACCGACAGAACGGGAACGGGAACAAGAAGCGTTTTCGGGTATCAACTGAGATATGATTTGTCGAAAGGTTTTCCTTTGGTTACGACTAAGAAAGTGCATTTGAAATCTATAATTTATGAATTGCTATGGTTTTTAAAAGGTGATACCAATATCAAATATTTAAAAGATAACGGAGTTTCAATCTGGAACGAATGGGCGAATGAAAATGGAGATTTAGGACCGGTTTACGGAGCACAATGGAGAAGCTGGAACGGAGCAGATGGAAAAGTTGTTGACCAGATTACAGAAGTTATCGACCAGATCAAAAAAAATCCTGATTCCAGAAGGTTGATCGTTTCTGCATGGAATGTTTCGGAAATTCCGAATATGGCTTTAGCGCCTTGTCATGCGTTATTCCAGTTTTATGTGGCGGATGGAAAATTGTCGCTTCAATTGTATCAGAGAAGCGCAGATGTTTTTCTTGGAGTTCCTTTTAATATTGCAAGTTACGCGTTATTATTGATGATGGTTGCGCAGGTTTGCGATCTTGAAGTAGGAGATTATGTTCATAGTTTTGGTGATGTTCATATTTATAATAATCATTTTGAACAAGTAAATAAACAATTGTCCAGAGAAACAAGAACTCTTCCGACAATGAAATTAAACCCAGAAATTAAAGATATTTTCGGTTTCGATTTTGAAGATTTTACATTAGAAAATTATGATCCGCATCCAGGAATTAAAGCGCCTGTTGCGATTTAAGTTTTTGATAATAATTTCATTAACTTTGATTAAAATACAGAAATTATGGAAATTAAAATCAGTTTAGATGAATATGCGGATGTTCCCTTTATCAAAAAACTTTTATCACAAATAAAAGGTATTACAAATATTGAAGTTTCTGAAAATGACAAAACATATTCTTGGGAAGAAATTGAAAATTCAGAATATTTTGCAAAAGTAATGGAGCAAAGTGAGAATGATTACAAGAACGGAAAAACTCAGGAACTTACTGATGATTTATTGACTGAAATATTTAATAAAAAATGAAAATAATAATTTCAGAAACCGCGAGAATATCGCTAGACGAAATTATTGATTTTCTAAGGGCTAAATGGACTGTAAAAGAAATTGCTGTTTTAGAGAATGATATTAAAAAATTCAGACAGACAATAATTGATGGTATTATAAAACATCCGTCTATTGAAAAATTTCCAAGTGTAAAGTATGTGTTTGTTGGAAAGAGGCAAATCAAATTGATTTATGAAATAAAGACAAATGAGATTTTTATTAAATTATTCTGGCATTGCAAACAAGATCCGAAAAAATTAAAAGATATTCTCAACAAAAAATAAACTAAAAAGTGAAGTTCAAAACTTCACTTTTTTTGTAACATCTCCTGAAATTTTTCAACTTATTCGTTAAATCTCAGAATATGTTTAAAAAGTTACTTCTTCTCTCTACAATCAGCATTTCGAGCGTTGCATTTTCTCAGAATAATGTAAAGGAAAAACTGAGCAATTATCTTGATTCCCTGTTTGTGCATCATAAAGTGATGGGAAGTTTTGCCATTGCGGAAAATGATCGTCCGACTTTCATTAAAGTGGTTGGATTTTCCGATGTTGAAAAAAAGCAGAAAGCAAATGTGGAAACTCAATATCGAATTGGTTCGATTAGTAAGACATTTACGGCAGTTTTGATGATGAAAGCTTTGGAAGAGAAAAAGATATCTTTAGACAAAAAATTATCAGATTTTTATCCTGAGATTCCCAATGCAAATAAAATCACTATCGAAAATTTATTGCAACACAGAACCGGAATTCACAACTTAACGAACGAAGCAGAATATTGGCAATACAATACAAAACCTCAGACCGAAAGCAGTTTAGTCAATATCATAAAAAAATATAAAAGTGATTTTGAGCCTGGTTCAAAACATGAATACAGCAATTCAAACTATATTTTGCTGGGTTTTATTCTTGAAAAAGTATACAAAAAATCTTACGCTGAATTAATCAAAGCTAAAATTACAAAACCTTTAAAATTAAATTTAACGGAAGTTGGAGGAAAAATTGACACCTCCAAAAATCAGGCAAAATCTTATGAGTTTACCAACGGGAAATATGAAGTTTCATCTGAAACGGACATGACAATTCCGATCGGTGCTGGAAATATTATCTCGACTCCGAGAGATCTTTTGACCTTTATTCTTGGTTTGGAACAAGGAAAATTAGTGAAAAAAGAAAGTCTGGAAAAGATGAAAAATTTCGTAGACGATTATGGTTACGGTTTGGTTAAAGTTCCTTTTGATAAACATTGGGGATTTGGTCATACAGGTGGAATCGATAAATTCAGTTCGGCTTTGTTTTATTTTCCGGATCTGAAAGTTGCAGTTGCTTTTAGTACCAATCAAACGGATATGGATTCAAATGAAATTTCCATTAAATTGGCTGAAACTGCAATGGGAAAAGATTTTGAAATTCCAAGTTTTAAAACAATGGAAATTCCGGAAAATGAACTTCAGAAATATGTAGGAACGTATTCTTCTACTGATGTCCCTTTAAAAATTGATATCTTTATCAAGGATAAAAAACTGATGGCACAAGCAACCGGACAAGGCGCATTCCCGTTGGAAGCGACTTCAAATACAAGATTTAAATTTGATACAGCAGGAATTGTTGTCGAATTTTTCCCGGCAAAAAATCAGTTTATCATCATGCAGGGAGGAACAAAAAATACCTTTACAAAAGAATAATACAATGAAATATTTAAAAATAAATACCGAAGAAACCGCCGATCTTGAAGCGTTAAAAAATGCAATTCTTCAAATGAAAGGTGTAGATTCTATAGAAATTATCGACGACGAAAATCCTGAGAGTGAACTGAAAAAAGCTTTTAATAAAACAAAAGAACAGTTCAAAAAAGGGGATTACGAAACGGTAGTAAATGATATTTTCGACATTTTAACAAAAAATAATTCTAAAAAATAATAATGAAAAAAGCCATTTTATCGATTGCTTTATTGGGTGGGATTTTCTTTTCCACAAATGCAGCAGCGCAAACCGAAATTTCGGGCAGAGAAAAGGTGTACAGAGCCACTCACACGAAAGTAACGGAACTAAAACATACCAAGCTGAAAGTAAATTTCGATTATCAGAAGGAACAAATGAATGGAGAAGAATGGCTGACTGCCGCTCCTTTTTTCTATCCTACCAACGAATTGACGCTTGATGCAAAAGGAATGTTGATTCATGAAGTAGCTTTGGATATCAATGGTAAAAAATCTCCTTTAAAATATGATTATAAGGATGATGTTTTGAAAATTAGTTTAGATAAAACCTATCAGAAAAATCAGGATTATACGGTTTACATCAAATATACTTCTCGTCCGAACGAAGTGAAGCAACAGGGAAGTGCGGCAATTAATGATGCAAAAGGTCTGTATTTCATTAATGCTCAAGGAAAAGATCCTGATAAACCGACACAAATCTGGACTCAAGGTGAAACGGAATCTTCTTCGGCTTGGTTCCCGACGATTGATAAATCCAACCAGAAAACGACTCAGGAAATTTACATGACGGTTCCTGATAAATACGTGACACTTTCCAATGGACTCTTAAAAGATTCTCAAAAAGAAGCGAACGGATTGAGAACGGATCATTGGGTGATGGATAAAAGACATTCAACCTATCTTTTCTTCATGGGAGTGGGTGATTATGCAATCGTAAAAGACAAATGGAGAAATATTCCGGTTGATTATTATATCGAAAAAGAATATGAACCTTACGCGAAACAGATTTACGGAAATACTCCAGAAATGATCGAATTTTTCTCTAAAAAATTGGGTTACGATTATCCTTGGGCGAAATATGCACAAATTTCAGGAAGAGATTATGTGAGTGGGGCAATGGAAAATACGACAGCAACTCTTCATGGAAGCGATATTTTGCAGAAGCCGGGACAATTAATCGACGAAAATACCTGGGAAGATACAATTGCTCACGAATTATTCCACCAATGGTTTGGAGATTTGGTAACGGCAGAAAGTTGGAGCAATCTTACTGTAAATGAATCTTTTGCCAACTATTCGGAATACCTTTGGAACGAATATAAATACGGAAAAGATCAGGCGGATTATCATCAAATGAAAGATGTAAATCAATATCTTACGACGCCTGGAAATTTCGAGAAAAACTTAGTAAGATTCAATTATGATTCCCGTGAAGATGTGTTCGATTTGGTAACATATCAGAAAGGAGGCGGAATTCTTCATATGTTGAGAAATTATTTAGGTGACGATGCTTTCTTTGCAGGATTAAATGACTATTTAAAAACCTATGAATATCAGAACGGAGAAGCTCATCAGTTGAGATTATCTTTTGAAAAAGTTTCAGGAAAGGATTTAAATTGGTTCTTTAATCAATGGTATTTTGGAAACGGGAATCCGAAAATCAAATATTCTTACACTTTTGAGCCTGTTAAAAAACAAATCGCTGTAGTGATTGAGCAAACTCAGGATCAGCCGTTCCAGTTTCCTTTGGCAATCGATGTTTATGACAATGGGAAACCAAAAAGATATAATGTTTGGGTAAATGCTGAAGCAAAAAATATTTTCAATTTTGATGTATCTAAAAATGCAGATTTGGTAAACATCAATGCGGACGGAATTTTGGTGGCAGATATTACTGATTCAAAAACTCCTGAACAGAATTTAATGCAGTTCTTAGGTTCAAAAGAATTCAAGAGCAAAAACGAAGCATTAAACGGAATTAAAGGTCAGGTTGGGAAAAATCCAGCCGCAACAAAATTATTGGCAGCAGCGATAAAAGATCCTTTCTTTAGAATAAGAATTAAGGCATTGAACTTGATGGATTTATCAAATGCAGAGCAATTTAAAGCGATGGGTGCCGATGTCGAAAAATTAGCTTCAAATGATCCAAAAACTTTGACTCAAGCAGCTGCAATTTCAGCTTTGGCAAAAACAAAAGATAAAAAATATATTCCAATCTTCGAAAAAGGAGTAAATGCTGTTTCGAATGCCGTAAAAGGAAGTTCCGTAAGTGCAATTATTGAAATTGATCCTTCTAGAGCAAATACTTTAGCAGATAAAATTGATTTGGAAGGTGCTCCAGAAAATTTATTGACTAAGTTGTTACCTATTATCGTTAAAAACAAGGTAACTTCTCAAATGTCGAATATTGCTCAGATTGCAGCGTTTTATCCTTTCATCAAATTCCAGAATCCGGAATTAGGAAAATCTGCGGAAGAAGGATATAACTGGATCATGAGTTCTGACAACCTGAAAGCAACCGAAAGCATTACAAAAATGGTGAGTCAGGCAAAAGGACAAATGGGGGACAATCCACAGGTAAAAATGATGATAACTCAAATGCTTAAAGATGGTTTAAGTAAAAAGATGGAACTTTTGAAACAAAATCCTCAAAGTGCTGCAAGTATTAATAAACAGATCGATGCGATCAATAAAGCGATAGAAGATTTTAAATAATTTTAAGTCAAAATATATTTATTGAAAAATATGATAACCGTTATTTTTATAGCGGTTATTTTTATTGATTAAACGATTTTTATTGAATTTTATTTATAATATTTAAAAAATATTTGATTTATTTGTTTTAATAATTTAATTTTGTTATCGAATTAATATTAAAATTTAATGCTAGTGAAAACAAATTTACTTTTAAGAAAAATGAAAAATCGATATCTTTTTTCGATTCTGTCAGTTTTTTCTGCAATGAGCGTGGAAGCTCAGATTTCAACATTTCCATGGACGGAAACGTTCGAGGATAGTTCGCCGACCAGATCGAGTTGGACGCAAATTTATGAAACCAACAGTGTCAATTGGACATTCTCATCCGCTGCAACCACCGGAAGTGCAGGAGTAACTGCTCTTGGCGGAACAAAATTCGCTAATTTTCCCGCAAATTCATCTACCGCGGACAAAACAAAATTGGTAAGTCCGCCTTTGAATACAACAGGATTAAGTGCTCCGAAAATAAGTTTTTATCTCATAAACCCGCAACAGGGAGCAAATGCCAATTGGGTAAGAATCTATTATAGATCTTCAGCGACAGATCCATGGAATATGATGATGGGATTCCAGCCACCATTTAGTTCATGGTATTTTTTCGGAAATATTGGAATTCCCCCGAATACCTATCAAATCGCTATCGAATGTGAAAATGCACAGGGATATTCTACATTGGTTGATAATTTTACGATCAGTAATGATGTTTTAAGTGTGAATGATGTTTTAAATTCTTCAAAATCATCAATAAAATATTATCCAAATCCGGTAAAAAATGTACTGAATTATTCAGCTAGGGAAATAATAAATGATTTAACGATTTACGATACGACAGGAAAAAAAGTTCAGGATCATAAAATCAATTCAAATCAGGGGAGTATAGACGTTTCAGCTTTAAATAATGGAATGTATATTATTTCTGGCAAAGCAAATAATGGAACTGAAAATTTTAAAATCATTAAAAACTAATTACATATTAAATAAACGAAAAGATTTACACTTTAATTTCATAATTTACACCGAGGCATCTCTTTTTTGAGATGTCTTTTTTTATTTAAATGGATTTAATGTAAAGATTTGGTGAAATTTGGTAAAAATCATATGTGATTAAACGTTTACATTTTTTAAATTCGTATTAAAAATAAATTATATGACTTTTGGAATCGAGGCTGCAAGTTATTATGTACCTTCATTGTATTTGGAAATTAAAGATTTAGCAGAAAAAAGAGGAATCGAACCTGCCAAATTGGAGAAAGGTTTAGGATTACATAAAATAGGATTTCCTGATGTACACGAAGACGCAGCAACATTTGCAGCCGAAGCTTTATTGAAACTAATAAAAGATTACGATCTCAGTCCAAAAGAAATATCAAGAATTTATCTGGGAACGGAAAGTGCTTTAGATGCGGCAAAACCTACAGCTTCTTATGCAATGCAGATGGTTGAAAAAGCTCTGGAAGCAGAATTCGGTGAAAGATGTTTTAAAAACTGTGATGTTGTCGATCTTACTTTCGCTTGTATCGGAGCAGTTGATGCGCTTCACAATTCTTTAGATTTTGTGAGGGTAAATCCTGATAAAAAAGCGGTTGTCATTGCAAGTGATTACGCAAAATATGAACTGGCTTCTTCAGGTGAATATACGCAAGGAGGAGGAGCGGTTGCTGTTTTGGTTTCCTCAAATCCTGATTTAATTGAAATTGAAAACAACTGGGGTGTCGCTACGGAAAGTGTTTTCGATTTTTTCAAGCCAAGACGTCATTTTAGCAAAGAGAGTTTAGTAAGTGCCCCTGAAAATTTTCCTGAAAAAATTGAAATTTTTACAGATGAGCCTGTTTTTGACGGGCAATATTCTAACCAATGTTATCAGGATAGAATCAAAGAAGCATACAACCATTATCAGGAAATTACAGGAAAAAATAAACCTTATGAAGCTTGGAAATATCTTATTTTTCACCTTCCTTATGCTTTTCATGGGAAAAGGGTTTTCACTGAAATTTACAGCTTAGAAAACGGACTTTCTTATGAAACTTTAGAAGAGCAAAAGGCTGTGGCAAAATCTGAAGATTATATTCAGTTTATTAATGATAAAATTGAAAAATCGCAAAGAGCATCTTCGGAAATCGGAAATATGTACACAGCTTCTATTTTTATGGCTTTACTTTCCGCTTTGCAGACTTCATTCAATGAAAATGCAGAATTAGCAGGAAAAGAAATCGGATTCTTAGGTTACGGAAGTGGTTCAAAATCAAAAGTTTTTGCCGGAAAAGTTTCAGGAAACTGGAAAAATGTTGTCGCAAAATGGAATTTGTTTGAAGGCTTAAAAAACAGAACAGCAATAGATTTTGATACTTACGAAAAGCTTCACAGAAAACAGTTACAAAATTCTGTCAATGAAAATTACAAAGGCTTTGGATTGAAGTCTGTGGAATTGGAAAATCCTGTTTTGAAAGGAGCAAGGTATTATGATTATCAAGAATAATTAATTCAATAATAAATCTTAAAAACATCTCAATTTGAGGTGTTTTTTTATTCTAATAACAAAACTTTATCCTGATAACTTTTCGGTGTAACTCCAACCAATTGTTTGAAAACCCTCGTGAAATAATTAGTATCAGAAAATCCTGTCTGATAAGCCGTTTCCTTAATACTATTCTGGCTTGCTAACAATTCTTTAGCTCTGTTAATTCTTTCCTGTAAAATAAATTCATTAGGAGAAGTTCCCAACTCGTCTTTAAACATTTTAAAGAAGTTGGATTTACTTACATACGCCATTTTTGCAATACTGTCAATCGACAATTTCTGATGAAGATTTTTACGGATATAATCTACCACAAAACCTATTCTCGACTTATTTTTAGCAATATTTTTTTCCATCATACCTCTTGCCTGAGTCTGCATCAATCGTATCAAAAGCTCTTTTAATGCAAAATCTGCCATGATATCTTTTTGCGAATTATCATCCATCGCGATTCTCATAATATTGTTGGTGGCAGAAGCTAAAGATTGATTGTTGAAAAGAAAAAATTCGTCCAGTTCAATATTCCATTGCGAAGTTTCGTCAACTTTTGGAAAATGGTAATTTAAATGGTTCAAAGAGTTTTCTATGAATTCAGAATTCAGGCTTAAAGAAATGCATTGTGAGGGAGTTTCATCTGCTTCAGGAAAATCAATGACCATCGTTTCTCCCGGTGAAACCAAAACACTTTCTCCCGGAAAATAATCGAAATAATTGGTCTTATTATCCAGTTTCATATGTTTTTTTCCACGAAGCATTGCGGTAAATGCAATGGTTTCAAAATGCAGTTTTACGTCGAAAGCTGCTTTGTGCGTTTCATATATGCTAAATTCACAGTTGTTTAGATTGAATTTTGTCTGATTTTCAATTAGGCTTAAAAGCTGATTTTCCTTCTTTAATTCAGGAGTATTTAATAAAAATTTATTATCATTCATTTCTAAACATTTTTTATTGCCTCTTTACTCAAATATAGAAAATTATCGATTTACATAACTGTTAATGAAATGATAAAATTTATGCTCTGTACGATTTTGATGTTTTTTTGTACGATTGTGCTATACGAATGTCACAGGTAAGTGTAATTTGGCTTTAGATAAAAAATTAAAATTGTACAAATATGAGCACTACAACACAACAAGAATCAGAGACATTATTACAGTGGCCTGAATTCAAAAACAGATACGATAACTATATTGACGGAAAATTTACAGCTCCTGTAAACGGACAATATTTTGACGTAGTTTCTCCGGTTGACGGAAGAAATTTTACACAGGCGGCACATTCTTCAAAAGAAGATTTGGAATTGGCAGTTAACGCAGCGGAAAAAGCATTTCAGAGCTGGAAAAATACTTCATCTACGGAAAGAAGTATTATTCTAAACAAAATTGCCGACAGAATCGAGCAAAATCTTGAATACATTGCAACGGTTGAAACGATTGATAACGGAAAAGCAGTAAGAGAGACTTTAGCAGCAGATATTCCTTTGGCAATCGACCATTTCAGATATTTCGCTTCGGTAATCAGAGCAGAAGAAGGTTCTCACAATGAATTGGATAAAGACACGGTTTCATTAATTGTTCACGAACCACTTGGAGTTATCGCTCAGATCATTCCCTGGAATTTCCCGATCTTAATGGCAGTTTGGAAATTAGCTCCGGCTTTGGCAGCAGGAAACTGTGTTGTCTTAAAACCGGCAGAAAGTACACCGATTTCTATCATGGTCTTAATGGAATTGATCGGTGATTTGCTTCCTGATGGAGTTGTAAATATTGTGAATGGCTTTGGTGCAGAACTAGGAAGAGCGTTGGTTACCAATCCAAAAGTGAACAAAGCAGCATTTACAGGTTCTACGGCTACAGGACGTTTGGTAATGCAATATGCAACAGAAAATATTATTCCTGTAACATTAGAATTGGGTGGAAAATCACCAAACGTTTTCTTCAGTTCGGTAATGGATGCAGATGACGAATTTTTAGATAAAGCAATTGAAGGCGCAGTTCTTTTTGCCTTAAACCAAGGGGAAATTTGTACTTGTCCATCAAGATTACTGGTTCAGGAAGACATTGCGGATGCTTTCATCGCAAAAGTTATTGAACGAGTAAAAGCCATAAAAGTAGGAAATCCTTTGGATAAAACTGTAATGATGGGAGCTCAGGCGTCTCAGATTCAGAAGGATAAGATACTTTCTTATATCAAATTAGGAAAAGAAGAAGGAGCAGAAGTTCTTGTTGGAGGTGATGTAAACAATGTTGGAGAAGGTTTGGAAAACGGATATTACATCCAACCTACCATTTTCAAAGGAAACAACAGAATGAGAATTTTTCAGGAAGAGATTTTCGGACCTGTTTTGGCGTTTACAACATTCAAAGATGAAGAAGAAGCTTTGAAAATCGCAAATGATACAATTTACGGACTTGGAGCGGGAGTTTGGACAAGAGATGCGCATCAGTTATACAATATTCCGCGCAACATCGAAGCGGGTAGAGTTTGGGTAAATCAATATCATTCTTATCCTGCAGGAGCACCTTTCGGAGGTTACAAACAGTCCGGAATCGGTCGTGAAAACCACAAAATGATGTTGGATCATTACCGTCAGACAAAAAATATGTTGATCTCTTACAACAAAAACAAACTAGGTTTCTTTTAATTTTAAATATTAGGGCGTGCCCGTTTTCCCCGTCTCGGCAACGGGGAAAAACGGTCGGGCTATCCAGGGCTCCACTTCGTTTCGGTGCTCCGCACTCTCGTTTTTCAAACGAGACCCTTCCTATCCCTCACGCGAACAACCATTTGTCCTTATCTGAAATTTCGGGTGAGCAGGAAATTTATATCCAAAAATCAAACAAAAAACTAACTCAAAAAATCAAACTATGATTCCAAAAACAATGAAAGCAGCAGTTGTTCAAGGCTATGGACAACCTTTAAAAATCGAAGAAGTTCCTGTAAAAGTACCCGGAAGATATGAAGTATTGGTAAAAGTTATTGCTTGTGGAGTTTGCCACACAGACTTACATGCAGTTGATGGCGACTGGCCTGCAAAACCAAAAATGCCTTTAATTCCCGGTCATGAAGGTGTCGGAATTGTCGTTGCTTGCGGACCGGAAGCCCAGGTGAAAGAAGGAGATGCGGTTGGAGTTCCGTGGTTATATTCAGCTTGTGGATGTTGCGATTATTGTATCACAGGCTGGGAAACGCTTTGTGAAGCTCAAAAAAATGGAGGTTACAGTGTTGATGGAGGTTTCGCAGAATATGTGATTGCAGATTCAAGATATGTAGGACATTTAAAATCGGATGTCAACTTTTTAGAAATTGCTCCGATTCTTTGTGCGGGAGTTACAGTTTATAAAGGTTTAAAAGAAACAGAAACAAAACCGGGAGAATGGGTTGCCATTTCAGGAATCGGTGGATTGGGACATGTTGCAGTTCAGTACGCAAAAGCAATGGGAATGCATGTTGCAGCGATTGATGTTGCAGATGATAAATTGGAATTGGCGAAAAAACTAGGAGCAGATTTGGTTGTTAACGCAAAAGAAACAGATCCCGGACAATATTTACATAAAGAAGTTGGCGGAATGCATGGTGCATTGATCACAGCTGTTTCACCAATCGCTTTCAAACAGGGAATCGATGTATTAAGAAGAAAAGGAACAATCGCTTTAAACGGTCTTCCTCCGGGATCTTTCGAACTGCCGATTTTTGAAACGGTTCTGAAGAGAATAACAGTAAGAGGTTCAATTGTTGGAACAAGAAAAGACCTTCAGGAAGCGCTTGATTTTGCCAATGAAGGTTTGGTAAAAGCAACTGTAACGGCTGCGAAGCTGGAAGATATTAATGAAGTTTTCGATAAAATGAAAGCCGGACAGATCGACGGAAGAATCGTTCTTGATATTGCAGGAAGTCCAAGCTAAATTATATTGAATTTTATGGGTTCGGCGAAATGAAATTTCGCCGAACTTTTATAACTTTACTAAAGGTCATTGCGAGGAGCGAAGCGACGAAGCAATCTCAAAGAAATAATAAAATAAAGTAATTCAGCGTCTTTGTTATTCCTGTGGAATGACAAAAATTATGATAAGCCTTTATACAAGGTAATTAATTCAACAAAACAAAAAAAATGGAAACCAAAATATCAAGAGTAGCCGTCACAGAAAAAGCTTTGGAAGTGATCTGGGAACTCGAAAAAAAACATGGAGATCTGATGTTTTATCAGGCAGGAGGATGTTGTGAAGGAACACAGCCGCAATGTTTCGAAAAAGGAGGATATTTTCCAAGAATGAACGATGCCATGATCGGAACTATCAACCATCACGAATTCTGGATCGACCGCGATTTATTCGAATATTGGCAATATTCTCACTTCACATTAGATGTTACAGACGGATTCGGACCAGGTGGATTTTCCTTGGAAACGCCTTTGGGAAAAACATTTAAGGTCATTTATAAGCTTTTCACTCGTGAAGAACTTGAAAATTTAGAACCTGTAAAACGAAGCGAATAATTTATTTGTAGTTTTTAAACTGATTATTTTTTTGAGCAATAAAGTTCAATTCTCTTTCAAAATCATACTTGTCTCTTTTTATACATCTTTTCAAACCGTAATACTGAATGACTGTTAAAATTATCGGAAGAGCAATGATAAAATAATTGTTTTCAGCTTTAATCATTTGTATAGCAATAAATAAACAAAAAAAAGGCAAAAAAATCAAAGCGAGAAAATGAGTAACAAAAGGTGTAAATTCTATTTTAATCAGTGTTTCATTATTTTCCTCTGAAATATTTCCTTTTATTATGGAATGAAGAACATTAAAATCGAAGAAATGTAACCTTCTTTTAATTGTGAAATGATCTTTATGGATAATTCCCCGATATTCAAATCGTGTAGGAATGGCATTATCAGGAACAAATGATATGAAAGTCGTATTTGTTTTATAAGTAATTTTTTTCAGATTTTCAACAAATTCAGAAGAATCCATCTCTATACTGAAGTTCAAATGATCATGTAATCCTATATTTTTATAAAAAGAGTTCATATCAATTTAAATAAAGTCATTAATGAAAATTAGTGCAAAACATTTGTGTAATTTGTGTTTAAAATAGAATCAAACTTTTACAAACCGATTCACAAACATCGAAGCTACCAATTGTCCAACTGCATTTAAAACAGTCGCCAAAGGATCAACCAAAGTTCCAATAATCATCACTGCAGGAATGGCTTCCTGAGGTAATTTATAAACCGAAATCATCAGCATTTCACCAATATATCCTCCATTCGGAATTCCACCTGCAACAATACTTACGAAAACAGTAATTCCTAATGCTAACAATAAATTCATCGGATCAAAAAAATCTCTTCCGATAATTAAAAAAGCTACATAGATTTTAATAATAGAAGACATCGACGAACCATTCTTATGCAAAGTAGTCCCAATCGGAATCACAATATTAGAAATCTGACTCGGAATGCCAATTTTCGATGCAGCCTGTAAATTTGCAGGCATTGTAGCAAAACTACTACATGTACTCAAAGCTGTTAATGTTGGATAAATAGCGTTTTTCCAAAAACTTTTTACCCCATTTTGCCCGTTGGCAATGAAAGCATAAAATGAAAAGAATATGATGAAATAGATTATTCCGGCAATATAATAAAGTCCTAAAGGTTTAGCATAAAATCCGAAAAGTTGAGGTCCTAAAGTTGCCACCTGAAAAGCAAAATACGCTCCCAAACCAATCGGAGCAATTTTCATAATTAATAAAAGCAATTCTTTCATCACTTCATATCCGGAAGCAATAAACGCTCTGAAAGCCTGTCCTTTTTCTCCCGCTTTTCTGGCTGAAAATCCTGTCATAAAAGCAAAAATCAAAAGAGCCAACATATTTTGTCTTGAGAAAAGCTGGGTAAATTCTCCTACGGTAAAAAATCCTACAATTCTGTTTCCCCAACTGTCACTATTTGTCGCTTCTTCCACAATTTCCTTACTTCCTGAAACTCCAGAAACCGGAAACAGATACACTGCGCAAATAGTGAAAACAGCTGCTGTTAAAATAAAAAACAAAAAAGTAAAAGCCATTGTCACCATGATTTTTCCAAATTTGGATTCCTGTTCTAATGATGCAATCGAATTGGAAACGGCAAAAAATACCAAAGGAACCACACTCACAAAAAGAAGATTCAGGAAAATATCTCCTAAAGGTTTCAGATAATCAACAATATTCGGCGCAACAACTCCGATGATGCTTCCGACAGTGATTCCCAAAAGTAAAAATAAGATTCCCGAGTAGTTTTTCAACACTTCTTTCATGCGTGCTTTTTAATCAAAGATAGCTTAATTTTTAACATTCCGTTATATAAATTTCAGTCATAAAATTCTTAAATTTGAGTAAACATCGTTTCTATGGCTTATATAGATTACTATAAAATTTTAGGCGTAGACAAAAACGCAACACAGGAAGACATTAAAAAAGCTTACCGAAAATTAGCAAGAAAACTGCATCCGGATCTTAATCCCGATGACAAGGAAGCTGAAAAGAAATTCAAAGAGCTGAATGAGGCCAATGAAGTTCTCAGTAATGCCGAAAATCGTACAAAATACGACAAGTATGGTGAAAACTGGAAACATGGCGAAGAATATGAAAAAGCTCAGCAACAGCAAAGACAATATCAAAGTCAGGGAGGAAATTTCGGAGGGGGATTTTCCGGTGCTGATTTTGGGGAAGGTGAAGATTTTTCAGATTTTTTCCAAAATATGTTTGGTGGAGCAGGAGGAGGTTTCGGTAGAAGTTCGAGAGGAAGTGCTTCGGGGAAATTCAAAGGACAGGACGTTAATGCGGAACTGAATTTAAGTTTAAAAGAAGCTTCAACAACTCACCAACAAACCTTTGATATTAATGGTAAAAAAGTCAGAATTACGATTCCGGCAGGAGTTTATGATGGACAGCAAATCAAATTAAAAGGTCACGGAAATCCAGGTTTTAATGGCGGTCCGAATGGCGATTTATACATTACATTTAATATTGCTGTTGATCCGAATTTTGAAAGAATTGGAGATGATTTAAAAACAAAAGTTCCGATTGATTTGTATACCGCGGTTTTGGGAGGCGACGTAAAAGTAAATACGCTTGATGGAAGTGTAAATCTTAAAGTAAAACCCGAAACTCAAAGCGGAACAACCGTACGATTAAAAGGAAAAGGTTTTCCGGTCTACAAAAAAGACGGACAATTTGGAGATTTGTTTGTGACTTATGACGTAAAATTACCAACAAATTTGACTGAAAAGCAGAAAGAACTTTTTGAACAACTTAAAAATTCCTAAGCAATGAGTGAAAAAATATCGCGAGAAGAACTCGTAAAAATATACAATATTGAGATCACTTTTTTTGATGAATTGGTAGATTCCGGATTGCTGAATATTCAGACAGAAAATGAAATCCGTTATCTGATGTATGAAGATTTACCAATATTTGAGAGGTTTACAAACTGGCATTACGACTTGGAAATCAATCTTCCCGGATTGGAAGTCATTCATGAAATGCTTCAAAAAATGGAAAATTTAAAGCAAAGAAATCGTGAACTGATGAACAAACTTTCGAGAATCAACGACAAATATGAAGATCATTAATAGTTTGTGGTTGATTGTTGATGGAATCTATTGAGGATAAGATGAAAACTCTATCTTTGCAGACGTCAGAACAAATTAATAATTATGAGCGAAGAAAAGGTAATTGTTTTAAAACCTAAAAGACAGGATTTCGAGGGCATCTATTTTAGCGGAAATCAGGGAAGTTTGTTTTTTTCATCGACAACGAGAGGAAAAACAGTTACGACGATTGTTGTTGGATTAATTTTATTGATTCTGTTTTTCTTTAAAGATGATTTTACAAAAGAGAAATTCGGGATTTTCTATTTTGTAAGTTTTCTGTTTTTGCTTTGTGCTGTTTTTCTTTCTGTAAGTATTAATAAGGTTTCTAGATGGAAAAAACAGGTTAACAGTTATTTAAACAAACTTGAAAACTGTAAAATCTACGAAATCACATTCGATCAAAATTTCTTCACCGTAAATATTGACAGTGAAAAAGAGACTAGCGAATGGAAAGATTTTAATTATTTCGACAGTAATAACGAATTTATTACCCTTGAAGGAAAGTACAATTATATGTTTCCGAAGAAGTCAATGAGCGAAAAGGATTACAGCTTATTAAAACAAATTTTAAACAAAAATATCAAAGAATAAATAAAAAACTCAGAGCAAACACTCTGAGTTTTATTTTATAATGAAAAGCTGATTAATCCAACCAACCCATTTCTTTCATCCACTCATCATTGTAGATTTTCCCAACGTATCTTGAACCGTGATCATGAAGAAGTACAACAACGACATCATCTTTTGTAAACTGATCTTTCATCTGAACCAGAGAAGCAATCGCACTTCCCGCAGAATATCCACAGAAAATTCCTTCCTCTTTAGCCAATTTTCTTGCGTAAACAGCACCATCTTTATCCGTAACTTTCTCAAAATGATCGATTACAGACATATCATAATTTTCAGGAAGAATGTCTTCACCAATACCTTCTGTGATATAAGTGTAAGCATTTCCTAAATTGATGTCTCCCGTTTCGTGAATTTCTTTTAAGATAGAACCATAAGTATCAACTCCGATTACTTTAATATCCGGATTTTTTTCCTTGAAGAAAGTTCCGCAACCTGTAATCGTACCTCCCGTTCCGGCTCCAACTACGAAATGAGTCAGTTTTCCTTCCGTTTGTTCCCAGATTTCAGGAGCTGTAGACTCATAATGAGCCGCTCTGTTTGATAAATTATCATATTGATTTACATACCATCCATTTTCTGTTTCCTTTGCCAATCTCTTTGAAACTGAGTAGTAAGAACGCGGATCTGTAGGCTTAACATCTGTAGGACAAACGATTACTTCAGCTCCAACAGCACGAAGAATATCACATTTTTCCTTTGATTGTTTAGCATTCGTCACAAAAATACATTTGTAACCTTTGATGATCGCTGCAAGGGCCAATCCCATTCCTGTATTTCCGGAAGTTCCTTCGATGATCGTTCCTCCAGGTTTTAATCTTCCGTCTTTTTCTGCGTCTTCAATCATTTTCAGAGCCATTCTGTCCTTCACAGAATTCCCCGGATTGAAAGTTTCAACCTTTGCCAAAACCAATGCCGGAAAATCTTCACCTAAAACTTTGTTAAGCTTTACCAATGGTGTATTTCCGATGGTTTCAAGGATGTTTTGTGCGTATTTCATAAATGTTTTTTATATGCGGCGTAAAGATACAGTTTTCAGGATAATTAAAAATGAATTATAAAGAATGAAGAATTAAAAATAATCAGTCAATCAATTAATTTTCAGTAATTATTTTTTGCTATTGATTAATTTTTAGGAGCTATTTCCCGCTTTCCGTTGCAATCTTTTTTTTCAAAAAAGGATTTCCACTGCAATCGGGGCTAGGATTTTTGTCGTCATCAGAACATTTGTCATTGCGAGGAAATCAAATTAGAAAATCTTAAGAAAATCAACAGTTTTTTTGTCATTTCGAAGGAATCTAAACCATTAAGATTAACAAGAAAAATTGTCTGAATTTCTATGGAATAATAAGCTTGATGAATATTTAATTCATTGAGAATATATATATGGAATTATAGAATTTCCCATCAACAATCAACCATTTCCAGTCAACTATCCATTAATTATATTTAATTGCTTTTACTGGAGAAATCTTACTGATCAAATAACTCGGAACAATTAAAGCCAGTCCGGAAATAAACAAAATCCCGACAGAAATTGAAATAATTGCAATAGGATTCAGGTCTACCGGAACGGTACTTACATAATAATTTTCAGGATTTAATTTAATAACTCCAAAAAACTTCTGAATCAAGATCAAACCAAGACCAATCGCATTTCCATACAAAAGTCCCGGAATCATAATAATCAAAGTATAATTAATGAAAGTCGCTCTGATCTGAGAATTACTTGCTCCCAAAGTTTTCAACAAACCTATGGAATTCGTTCTTTCAATGATCAAAATCAAAAGAACCATAATGATATTGATGACAACAACAATTAACATAATGATGATAATCAATGCGATATTGGTATCAAAAATACTGATCCAATCGGTAATTTGAGGGAATTTTTCTGTAGCTTTTTCTGCGTAATTTTTATAGCCGATCAGTTTTTCGATTTCAGGAAAATCACTGTCGATATCATTTACGTTTTTTAAGAAAATATCAAGTCCGCCAATTTCATCAGGCTTCATATCCTGAATTTTTCTTACATGATTAATTCCTCCGAGAACGAACTGATCGTCAATCATTTTGATGTCGGTTCTATAAATTCCTACAACCTGAAAATTTCTGTAAATAGGTTTTTGATCAGCTTTTGAAAAAACAGTCACAATGCTGTCGTTTACTTTTAAATGAAGATCGTTCGCAATCTTTTGTGAAATAGTAACACCATTATAATAACCAACTTCCGTTACTTTTGGAGAAGTTCCTGCAATCAGAAATTTTTTGAATCTTAAACTATCAAAATCTTTACCTACTCCTTTAAAAATAATCCCGGCAAAATTATGTTGGTTACGCATAATTCCCGTCACCATTGCATATTTCTGAACGGTTTCTACATCTGGAATTTCCTGTATTTTTTTTATGCTCAATCCTTGATTATCGAGAACGGAAGTGTTATAAGAAGAATTTGATCTTGTGGATTTTACGGTAATATGTCCGCTGAAATCCGCTAATCTTTCTTTAATAGCTTTCTTGGAACCAAATCCTGTGGAAACGGTAATCAAAGAAACAATAATTCCCAACGCCACAGAAAGTCTGCCGATGAAGATGATAACCCTTGATAGGTTATTTTTGTTATCTTTGGAAAACGCTATTTTTCTAGAGAAATATAAAGGAAATTTCAAACGTATGAATTTAGATTTCAAAATTAAAAATTTACTTCTTATTTGCCTAATTTTTTTAGGAGTATTCAATCAATATTATTCTCAGGTTACTAATATCGGTGGTTTTAAAACCGGCGCAGACCAACCTGAAGTATATTTACCTTTATTAAAAGGGAAAACGATCGGTGTTGTGACGAATCAAACAGGATTAATGAGTGACAAAACTCACGTTGTTGATTTTTTAGTAAAAAACGGAATCAAAATTAAGTCGATTTTTGCTCCTGAACATGGTTTCAGAGGTGATGCAGATGCAGGTGAAAAAGTAAAGAATGGAGTAGATGTAAAAACTAAAATTCCCATTGTTTCTTTGTACGGAAATAATAAAAAACCAACGCCTGAACAGTTAAAAGGAATTGATATCGTAGTTTTTGATATTCAGGATGTTGGAGTGAGGTTTTATACTTATATTTCAACTTTAACCTATTTAATGGAAGCCGGAGCGGAAAATAATGTTGAGGTTATGGTTTTAGACCGACCAAATCCGCATGACGGTTATACAGATGGTCCTGTTTTAAAGAAAAAATGGACAAGTTTTGTCGGGATGCACGAAGTTCCTGTTGTTTATGGTTTAACGATCGGAGAATACGGAAAAATGGTGAATGGAGAAAAATGGCTTAAAGATGGAGTTCAGGCAAAATATACTTTAATTCCGATGAAAGATTATCACAAAAAATTACGTTATTCGATTTTAGATAAACCTTCACCAAATTTACCGAACGATAAATCGATTAATCTATATCCAAGTTTGTGTTTTTTTGAAGGGACGCAGGTTTCCGTAGGAAGAGGAACGGATTTACCTTTCCAGATTTATGGTTCACCTTGGACGACAAGTTTGCCTTATCAATTTACTCCAAAACCGACTTCGGGAGCGAAAGATCCATTTTTAAACGGAAAATTATGTTATGGCGAAAATCTTTCAGATTATAAAACTGATTTGAGAGAATTAAATCTTGAATGGGTTATTAAAGCCTACAAAAATTATAAAAATTCCGAATTAGATTTTTTCTTAAAAGCTGCTGCGGGTAAAAATCTTTGGTTTGATACTTTGGCTGGAACCGATGAATTGAGAAGACAGATTATTGCAGGAAAGTCAATATCAGAAATAAAAGAATCCTGGAAGTCGGATTTAAATAAATTTGAAAAGATCAGAACTAAATATATAGTTTACGAAAACTGATAAAAAAGGTCAATTGTAATTCACAATTGACCTTTTTTATTTTATTTAAAATTTAATTTAATCAAAATCCTGTGGCGGAGTTTTATCATTCTTTCCTTTGTTCATAATAATAAGCCCGATAGATAAACCAATAACTCCTGCAACTGCAATCATTAAAGCGGTTTGTAATTTATCAGCCTGATTATTTCCGATATAGTTCATTAAAAACAGAATGACAAAAGTAATAACACAAATGATAATATGATTTTTTCCGAATAGTTTCATTGGATTATTTTAATTTATAAGAAATCATGACGCCACCTCTGTAAGGAATGATTTCGCCACTTTTATTGTAATCTTTTGCGCTGTCATAACGATTGCCGGTTGTACGATCATAGCCTTTATAAAAATCCTGTGAAGTTCCTATACCAGCATAAATATCGACGTTCCATCTATCCGAAACCTTAAATTGGTAACCACCTGTAATACCCAATATTAAGGAATACCCTTTTTGATATAGATCAGATTTGTTATAACTGATTCCTGTATCTTCATTTATGGTGATGCCATCTTTCCAGTAATTCCATTTTTGTACTATAAAGCGAGAACCTGCAATATTTGCTCCGATATACCAATGTTTGAAAGCTTCATCGAAATAATACCTGCCTTCTAATGAAAGAGAATAATACTGCAGTTCGTGTCCTGAAAAAGATTTCCACGGAGAAACAAGAACATCGCCCTGTACGGTAATCTTTTTACTTAATTGATGCTCTAATGCTACATTTACAACTCCGATAGGAATAAGCAGAGCATTTCCTTTTATGTAAACACTGGTTTCAGTTTTTTGCTCCAGTTCCTGAGCATTTAAATTACCTAATAGGAATAAGGTTAAAAATCCTGTAAGAAATTTTATTTTCGACATTCGTTACTTTATTTGTTTTAATAACTCATCTGCTAAAGTAGAATCTTTTTGAGACTGAGCTGCCATATTTTTAGACATTTCAGCATATGTTTTTGCCATGTCTTTATTTCCTGTTAAGTAATAAAGTTTTGCTAAAATATAAGTATTTTCTGATGTTTCGCCACGCATTACAGATTTTTCTGCCCATTCTGCTGCCTTTTTTAAAGAAGAAACAGTTTTTATATGTTCAGAAAATACCCAGGCTGCTTTTAATAATTCATTGGGTTCAAAAGCCTCTGAATTTTTGTAATAAGCTAAAGCTGCCTTTTCATATTCCGGAAAATTAGCATTTTGCTCGTAATAACTTAGTTTTGTCTGATTAAGTTTTACTTCCGCGTCATGTTTCCCAACTAAAGGTTCTGCGGTTTTCATAAAATAATCATCATTGATTCTTTTATTTTGCTGGTCAATAGACTGCTCAACAATTTTTCCTAATTTTATCTGATTATCAAACTCCTTATAGGTTTCTTCCGGTAAAAACTTAATGATTTCGGCTTTTCTTTCGGTGAAAGTTTTGTAATTTTTATCTTCAGTAGACTTTAAGAAAAATAATAATAATCCGACATCGTCTTTTGTGAATTCTTCCGTTTTTTTCTTGTTTTCAAAGTATCTTTCGGAAGCTTGTTTAGCAAAATCAAAATCTGATGAAGAATTTAATTTCATAATGTTAATTAAAAATTCCGGATCTTTTTCACCTTTTGCGAAACGCTCCTTTAAAGAACCTTTTTTGTTATTCGGGGAATTTATATCCTGTGCCATAGAAACGAAAAGACTGCCTTCCATATACCCAAAATTCTGAGAAACAAGCTCACCGTCCCCGTTTAGAAAAAGATAAGTAGGGTAGGAACGTACGCCAAATTTTGTGGCAATTTCTCTTCCTTCTCCCTTTTCCATATCAAATCTTGCATTGACGAAATTAGCATTGTAATAATCTCCGACAGCTTTTTGGGTAAAAGTATTTTTTTCCATCATTTTACATGGACCGCACCATGAAGTATAGGCGTCGATGAAAAGTAATTTGTTTTCTTTCTTCGCTTTAGCTACAAGCTCTTTGAAAGGAAGATCCTGAAATTTAACGGCTTCCTGAGCAAATGCAGTAATGGCAGAAAATAAAAATAATCCAGAGATAATCTTCTTCATTTTATCCAAATAAAAATTAAAAGGCGAATATACTTATTTTGAATGTAAATTAAGCGGGATTATTATTGTATTAACTAGGATTTAACAATACGATCTGAAAGTCGGATGAATGAAAACAAAAAAGTCATCTCAATCGAGATGACTTTAAGTGGTTTCTCCAGAACCCACCGATTTTATAAACTTTCCACATAAATAGAGCGCTTATCATGGGTTGATTTTCAACGGGGGGAATTATAGGGGAAATTTGCGCATTTTTTAATCAAAGTAAATCAATTTTATTTACAGTTAAATCAAAGTATTTAATATGATAAATTATAATCAAAAATACAAACTAAAAAATGAGAATCCGTTAAAAATAAAAATTAATTTTTAAGGCTCTAAAGAAAGAACCCTATTTAGTAATTCATGATAGAGATAATTTTCCAATTTACTCATTTTCTCAGAAGTTTCAATACGTTCTGAAGTAACATCTTCTTCTTTCATATTATTTTCTATTTCCTTAGAATCTAAGGAGGTTTTTACAAAATCATGAGCAGCTTTTAAATCTGCTATCGATAGTTCACTAATTTTTTTCATAATATTATTTTAAAAATAAAATATAAGCTCGATTAATAAGGAGAAAATCAATTAATAATCCTGAAAGGTAAGTTTCTATTAAAAATAAAATAAAGCCAGTTTTCAAACCTTATTAAAAGTTTCTAGGAAAACGAATATTATTCTGAAAGAGTAGGGCGGAGCTATCTAAAGAATTTTTAATCCGTAGATAAGTAACTTTTCTTTCAGCTTCAAATTCGGTTTTCCACTATTCAAATTTCAATTTTAATTCAGAAATAATAAATTTATACTTCGGGCGAAAATCAGCAGAAATTCGCCTTATTAATCAAGCACGTTTCAGATTATAATTATTTTCTAAGTAATCGGGATTATAGCACTTAAAAATTTTTAATTTTAATTCAATCAAGATTATTAAAGAAACCCGAAATCAAAAAATCAAAAATTTTGCGCAAAGTATATAACCTTCTTTAATAGCTAAGTCTATATATTCTAATTATAAGGTATAGATAGAGCTATTATATAATAGGAAATTTTAAGTTAACGAATCCAATCTTTTTTCAAGAGCATCTAAAAACATCTTTTCGTAAGATGTAGCATAGTAATTTTTATCTCTGAATTTATCGTAAATTTCATCTACCTCAGCTTGAAATTTTCTTCTTTCTTTAACATTTACAAGAGGAATAATATCTCGAATAAAGTCCGTATATCCCATTTCTTTTACGGCTTGATAAATTAAATATTCAACAAAAGGTTTCTTAGCTTTACTTTTTAATTGAGACTTGATAAGTTCGGTTTCTATTTCTGGAGATAAGAAGTCTACAAAATCAATTTCTTTAGCAGTATCAAAGAGTGCAGTTAAAAGGTTATTCCAATTATCTTTAATATCCTGTAAAGTATCTAATTTCCTAAAAAAACTTTCTCTTCTAAAAGAACTTACCTCTTTTACTCTTAATTCATATCGGAGAAAATGATTTCTTTCATTAATTTTTTTTCTTCTATATGCTTTTATAGAGTCTTTTTTATTAGCAAACATTTCTTTTGTAAAGATTATCCTTTTCAATTTATCGTAGATACTTATTTCAAACGTATCTGCTTTAAAACGGACTCCACTTCTGCCGTATGTATCTTTTTCAGGAACATTCTTTAAGCTTCCAAAAGATGAAAGCATACCATTTAAGCTTACTCTTTCAAAACCATTTTTAGTTTTTATTTTAGTAGAAAATTTTAAGTTTGCTCCAAGTTCGACTTGAGTAACATCAGCACTCCAAAATATAATTCTAGGGATTCTAAACTCTACGGCATATAATTCAATAATATCAATAAAGTTTTCATATTCTAAATCTAACAAAACTCTGGGCATTGATTTATCAAAAGGACTACAATTATATTCAATCCCTTTTTTATCGGCAACCTTCATGTAATCAATCCAATTTCTTCTAATATTTTGATTAAATATTAGTTTACCCTTTTTTTCTCCAACCTTAATTATAAAATAAATATAATGATGAGTTAACTTAGACGGTTTCTTTTTTTCATAGTCAGATTTCCCTTCTTTGACATTTTTTTTCCTATCACTAAATAATTCGGAATTATGAAAATCATATTTATACCTAATTACATCGCTTTCTGAGGAAGAAGTTTTTATAAATTTAGTTTTGAGGATATTTTCATCAATTTCTATATTATCAATATAAAACTTTATAACATCAACCATGATTATCTCTTTTTTAAAAATTTTTCAAATTCTTTTAAACTTACAAATATTTTCCCATTTCTTACAGGCTGGTAAACAACTAATCCAGCTTTTCGGTACTTATCAAAAGTTTTAGTATTAAGGCTATAATTTTTCAGAAACTCCTCCCGACTAATAATATCATTAAAAGAGATTTCTCGAAGCAATACTTCCAACTCACTGACTTGTCTTTTTAGTTTTAAATATTTCTTTATAAAGTAGATTAAATTTTTTGCCATAGCATATATTTTTATATTCTACTTATATAAACTCTCTGAAAACAGGAAACAGCCAATTAAGGATTATTAAATTATTGAAAAAACGTAAAGTGTTAATTATCAGTAGCAAAAATTTTACATAAAAAAGACGATTCTAAAATCGTCTTCGATATATACCCCAAAATTGGAATATTATAATTCTTAATTAAAAATTAACTATAAGTAAAAGCTCTTCTATAATCATTCTTAGTTCATTTTTATATTGATCTATATCTGATTTTTTAGCGTTAAATCTTCTATTATGCGCACTTGTATCAGCTAATTTTTTTATCTTAGGTAAATATTGTTTAGTAGTTCTTCCAAGGTTCCAATTACTATTAGAAATTAAATTATCAACTAGCTGAGCTAACATATAAAAATTTCCATCACTATCTTTTATTTCATTTGGAATTTTAAATTTTTCAAATATTTCAATGATTAATGTTTCAAGTAATTTTCTAATCATTACAAGAGATGCATCATATTGCCCGTAGTCATAACAAAATATAGCTTGATTACCTATTTTTTCAATATAGCCTCTTGTATTATTTAATAATTCTAAAGGAAATAAATTATTTGTTAAGGTTACTTTTAACGGCTTTAAATTAAATTCATCATCTAATTTCTTTCTTATACTCCTATTAAAAGCATAACCTTCTTCTTTTTTAATAAATAAAGGACTAGTTCCACTGCAATTATTACTTATAATTTGTGGTATACTATTAGGAGTTGTTAGATGCAGAGTACGAAATACATTTAAGAGATCAGAAGATTTAAAATTATCTACATTTTGTGAAATCAAATAAAAATAAGCTACATATTTTATCTTTTCTTTAGCTGAAAGTCCATCAAAATCATCTAGACTATCAATATAATCTTCAATTTGCATTACCAAGCATTTTTTCAAATTCTAATTCTCCTTTACGGCTAAGTTTCCAATATTGTGACTCTACAATTTCAACCCAAAAATCTCGATATTTTATATTTTTAATCACTTGTCGTAAACCAGTAGGTCGTTTAGGTAATTTTAAACTTTTAAATGCAAAATCAATATTTCCATCAGAAAAATATTCTTTCTTTAAGATATGATTTATATAATATCCTATACATAATATATATTCTTTTGTTGAATTTGGATTAACTTTATTAATTAAACTTTCCAATCCATCTTTTACATACATATCAAATTCTTCTAACTTAATACTTTGCTGAGCAACAGATTTAGAGGTTTTATTTTGAACGTTAGATTTTACTTTATTAGTAGGCTTAGACAATTTTTCAGAGTGATTAGTCAAAAGTTTCTTGGCATTTTCAATACCAATTGATGTGAGAATTAAATTATTATCTTTAACAGTAGAAAAATTTTCCTTAAAAAGTTTAGTCCAATTACCTGCGAAGTTTTTTCTTCTAATCACCGTATATCGAGCATCTTTATAACTTTGATATACTCCGTCTCGGGTAAATTGATTTTTCCCAAAACCCGATTCATAGAAGGCATATATAAGTATCCATTCTCTTTCGCTAAAGTTTGTATATTTTATAGCCAAATCATTAATATGCGGGAAAGAAAAACCTTTTTCAGACACATCTACAGGCAGTGGATTGTTTATTTCACCGCTTTCGTCAGAATTAAAACTTATTACATTTTCAGATTCATTAGAATCATCTTTTACTTCATCTACAAACTCATATTCTACTAAATTACTATCTGTAATATTCGATTTAAAAATTTTAGAATTATTGGGTATCATTCCAGCAACGACACTAGTAACCTGACTAGCTGTTTCGTTAGTAAATCTTACTTCATATTCTCTTTCTTCTTTAGTTTCTTTAAATTTTATTGTATTAATGTTTTCATTTACAATTATTTTATTTTCCTCATAAATACTAGTTCCACAATTAAAACAAAATTTCGCCCCTTTTACCAAAAGAGTATCACAATTTTTACATTTAACATTCGTTCCACAACTAGGACAAAATTTGTATTGTTTATCTAGAGTAAAATCACAACTAAAACAAGTAATATTATTTTCCATATTTATATTTTTCAATTTAATATTTTCATCGCTAGAATTTTGCCAAACCAAAATCTATAGAGAATCAATACATTAAGAAGAAATAAAGTCATGCTTTATTCGGACATTAAGACACAAAGTGTTTAAAAAGTTTGTCTATTTTGAAGTCAAAATATTTAGAATACTCGTATATTAAATCGTTTAAATTATTTAAATCAGGATAATCATCATTAAATTTTTCTTTATTAAAATTTAAATCTTCATCAAAATATTTTTTTATTATTTCCTCATCGCTTAAAGTTGATACGTCTCCTAAGCAAAACCCAAGGTTTATAAAATTTTGAGGAATAATAATAGTTATACTCGAAATTTTCAAACTCCCAAGACTATATATAGTAAAATTTACTTTTTGTTCTGCAACTAACCCTAAATTTTCAAGATGTTCTTTTACAGAAGTAATAGGTCTTAACAAATTTATTGGGCTATCAATTTTATTAGTCCCAATAATCAAACTCGAAAATTGACTATCAATCTTATAAATTTGAGCTATTATTTCTTTAGTTGGATCATATTCCCAAGTTGGCTTTCCCATATACCGAACAAAATCGTTTTCTTTAAAAGTCATTCTCATATTAATTATAAATTTTCAAGATTATGTTGTAGTGCTTCAAAACAATAAGCTACAAGAAAGCAAATTCTATTTTTTGACTATCAAAAATTTACTTTCATCAACAGTAGAATATAGACCGTAGAAATAATTCTCTAATTCAGAATATTTTACTGGGTATTTTATTTTTTTGTATTAACTACCATATCAAAGATAATTAAATAAAATTCTGCATCAAAGCTAACTACAGAAAAATCAATTAAAATTCGTTAAAGACTAATTTATACTCTAGTCACTTTTAAATTGATTTTTAAGGCATTTCCAAAAGGCTCAATAACATATTTATCATTACCTATCGGAAAAAAAATTGCTGTAAGAGGTCTATTATCCTTAATCTTCTATATTTACGTTTAATATACATCTTATATATCTTAGAATTTAGAAACCATATTTTTCTTCTCGCTTCTTAAATGCATCCATACCTCCTTCCACTATTTCCGTAATATGTTGTCTAATACCCATACTTTTCAATAAATCTTTACAATCTTCATGACTAAATGAATCTTCTAAAGCGCCATTTATATAATCAAATTTATATGGACTTTCACTATCAGTATCGTTTTGCCCATTTTGATTAGCTACAATAACATTTTCAGCATCCGCATTTACTACAATATTTGGATTATGAGTTACCAGAATAATTTGCCTTTCTCTTTTTCTTAATTTTAAATATTCAACTAGTTCTCTTGAAACAGAGCGGTTATCCAAATTATCTTCTGGTTGGTCAATTAATATTGGTCCATTATCTTTACTAAGTTTAATAATCAGTTTTAATAATACAAAACTAGCCTTACCAGTCGACATTTTATGTATATCATCATTATCAGATTTTACATCCCAATGGTCAAAAAAATTATCTGTTAATATTTTTTTACAAGCATCCCTTTCTGAATTATTCCCTTTTAATATACCAGGATTATTCTCAATTTTTTCAAATAGATTTTTCAACCCATTTTTTATAGAGCTAAAATCAACTTCTGAAAGAGCAGTCTTTACACCACTAGTTTTTTCGTATTGATATAAATACTCGAATCCTTCATTATTAAAACTTCTACCGTCAATTATTGAATCAACCATTTTTCTAAACTCAGGATAATTATATTTAACAGAGCCTATAATATCAACTTTATCGTCTTGCCCCTCTAACAACATTATTCTAGGTTTTAATTCCTCTAAGATTTTAGCGTAAAGTTCAAAGTTTTTTTCAAATTCACTAAAAATCTTCTCTTTTTGTTCATTTAGAACAACAATATTATCCTCAATTTCTTTTTTAAATTGTTGAATTTCACTCAACTTTTTCTGATCTTCGGAAATACTTGTTTGAATAGTTTCAATCTGTTTCTGATTATCAAGTTTTTCAATAAAAGGTCTTAATCTATTTTTTATATCATTTTGTTCTTCTCTAATTCTTAATAGATTTGTTTTAAATATATTTTCTTGGATAAATATTCCTTCTTCATTTTTCTTAATTTCATTTTCTATTTCATTAACACTATTCAAAGAATCATCTATAAAATTATATTTATGTAAAAAATCAGTTTTAATTATTTCAATTTCTAACGACTCCCCTAAGAGACGTTTACGATTTACAAAGCTACTAAGAACGCTCTTTATTTCATCGTTGAAAGTTTTAATCTTATCAAAATCAGAATTAATTTTACCTTCCTCAATATTTAGATGATTTATTCTTTCATTCAAATTTTTATATTCTTCCGATTCTTCTGGCTTAAAGGCAATACTTAATTGTTCAAGTTTTTTCTTATTAGAAGCGATACCCTCCTCAAGAGCTTTAGTATCTCCTCTTGTTAATAATTCTTCTTGTTTTTTCTTAATCGCATCTTTCAACGAAAAATAATAATCTACATCTTGTTCTCTTTGATAATCGTTTCTAATCGCTTTGTCAACAAAATCATTATATTTCTTTTTATATTCTGAATCTTCTAAAATTAAGTCTCTAATTAATTTTTTTAAAGTATTTCCATTCTTTCTACTTTTATCTACTAAATTAGATAAATGATTTTGAGGAATATACTTTATACTAGGAAGAATACTCGAATGGTCAGGTCTATCAATGATTGATTGCTCACTTCCAGAAAATAATTTAACTTTAAAATTAAAATGGCTATCACTTTCAGATAGGTCATACAAATCTTTAAATTTATTATCATCTGTATCTTTGTACTTTAGAATATTATTTTTCAATAAATCTTCATCGGCAGTATTTAATAAAACTTCAGCATTTAAAGTTCGGGCAATTTTGTAGAGTAATATAGATTTTCCTGATGATTTCCCTCCAATTATTACATTTAGATTTTTATTAAATCTTATAATTTCAGGGGTAAACTTATTATCAGATGATTGAAAACTTATCTCTTCAATCATTAAGTTATCTAATTTTTCAGATTCAGGCTCATCCGTTTGAATTCTTATCCTTTCATCAGGTTCATATATTATTTGCTTTAAACCCTCAAATGTGGTTTCAGCTTTTATCCAAGTAAATTTTTTACCTATACTATCAAGACTATGAGCATCACTATTCTGTAAAAGTGGTCTTTTATAACTAAGCCAAAATTTAGAATCTTCTTCTATATTTTTCGGATTATCCGTAGAATGAATAAGAATATCCGCATATTTCGTTAATTTCTCATAGTTTGTACTAGTTCGAGCATTACCTTTTCCTCTAGACAAGAATCCGATTAAATATTTTCCACGTAAACCAATTGATTCTTCTTCTAAACACTCTTTCAATTTATCGAAATTAATTACAGCGTTTTCAAAATCTGATTTTTCAGTTAAATCAATACATTTTTTATCATTTCCGCTAATATTTACATTCATATTATGTAGAAATTTCTCAATATTTTCCTTTGTAACGTCATTAGAGAATATAACATGCAAATCAAGACAATCATCATCTTTATTCTGATAATCTAATCTAATTTCAAGATTCAAAAAAGTTATTATTCCTTCTTTTTCAAGTTTATCTTTTAATTCAAACTCTCTATCGTCGAACTTAAAATAATTTGTTAATCCTATACACGATATATTTTCATTCTTTAGTTTTTCAATAAATTCAGCTTCTTCACATTTATATCTATTTAAAAAAGTATAAGGCGTATGGAGGTGTAAATCCCATTTTCTCCATTCTGATCCTCTTGTAATTCCCATAGTTAAAGTTTTAGTTTTATAAAAAGTAAAAATTAAAAAAAAGTATCGAAATATTAATACGGTTTTCCGTAAAATATTTCAATACTTTCTAAATTTCTTGTTTATTGATTTAAATATACCTTCTTAAATAACGTTATTTTACAGGAGGCGGAGGTGGAGGTAGCATTGGAGGATCAGCAAAAAGATTATTATAATAATAAGTATTTTTAGGTACTGGAATTAATCTTTTATTATTTATTTCATACAAATCAAAACATGGAATACTAGTTTCGGTTTGATTATTTTTATTAAAGTCAAAAATATCATTTTTCTTAATCATTTTTTTCCGTTCAAGTTCATTTGAAATAATTACATAATCAAAAAACTCTTTATTATAAACAGCCAAAAGATGTCCATTATATTCTTTTAAAGCATATAAAGAATCAGTAATAAAAACATTCTGTGCAGATATTTGCACAAACTCTTTATTATCAAGCTTCTGATATCTAACAGCAATAACTTTATCCTTTCTACAATTTGATGAATCAACAAATAAATTAATTTTATTATACAATTGATTTTCTACAGTTAAAGTATTTTTTCTATCAATACTGAATGCAGGAGGAGCGTTATGTTTTTTATTACAAAAACATAAAAATAAAAGAGAGAGAAAGAAAACTATTTTTTTTATTTTATTTACCATAAACTCTTTGAAGGGATTTTAAAAACTGAACATTAAACGGATATGTTTTACTCGTATTTTGCCCAGCTCCTGTTATTTCTATCATTCGATTATTATCATTTACAGTAAAAAATCTAGGAAAACCTAATCCTTTACTTGCATTACTTCTAAAGATACTATTCATAGTAACTTTATCTTGCGCCCATTGATTTCCAACATTCATATAGTCTAGTCCAATCTTTCCATCATGATTATGAGCCGACCAAACTAAATTATCATTTGAAAACCTATTCGATTTAATATCCGAGCTATTTAAAGCATGTTTAGTAGCTATTTGAAAATAATCACCACTTTTATCGCTATACTGAGCAAGAGAAAATTCAATACCACTATTTGTATTGTTATCTAAGAAGTTATAAAGATTAAAAGCAGTATCTAAGTTTTTAGAAAATCCTTCAGAGAAAAATGGGTTTAATGCCATCCCAAAAGAATCACTCAATTTTCCGTCATTAGTTTGGCTTAGTTGCCCTATTATAGAAACTTCACCTGCACTTTTCTTGTCTACGGTAAAAACACTACTTTGTGACGTTACTTTTCCAGAAGCATCAGTCGTAAATAATCTATCATCTTTTCTTTTTTCACTGCCGTCCAAAGGATTTAATCTTTGTACTTCACCATTTTGGAGTAATTTATAATCAGTTAAAGGCGCTCTACCGTCAGGGTCAATATTACTTATAGGGTTGTTAAATACAAAATTATAAGGCGACCAATTACTAAACTCTTCACTCAAAGGGTCAGGAGAAAACCAACGTCCTGCGGTATCTAAATACGGTTGTGCATCGGGGTCACTTAAATCTATTTCTCTGAACTCAATAATATCTTTCGTTTTTTTATTGTAACGGATAGAACCGATACTTACAATACTATCCATATCATGAAATTCTAAATATTTTCCTTTACTCAACGTTGCTACTTTCGGATAATAGCCGTATTTCTTAAAAGGATTTCCCGCTTCAATGTTTTTTCTTCTTCTTTCGGCTTCTTCGGGAGTAAGTTCATCATGGCTTTTTAAAACTTCATCCATGTACGGTCTGGCTCTTTCTTCCTTTGTAAGCTTTACGGGGTTTACATAAGGTTTTTCGGTTTTCGTTCGGGAGGAACTCTTTTTCTGGGCGAAAGTTCCGTTTATTCCTAGCGTAACTAACAATAACAGAGTAATCTGTAAACTTCTTTTCATATTCATTTTGTGGTTATTTTACAAAGTTATTTAATTTTTTATTCTCGTATTTATTTCTTTCCGTTTTTAATGATACAAGCCAATCCAAGTACATTTCTTCGGGCATTTGCCTGTATCCTATTTCATAGATATAGCCGTATTCCTTTTTCATGATTTCAAACAGTTCTTTTGCTTTCGGATTTCTCAAAGCAAGTTTTATATTTTCTGGATGATCGGGACTTAGATTTTCTTCGTTCATTACCTCTTCAAACATTTTCTTATGCGTTTCAGCCCTCAATATCAAGGCTTTTGCGAAAAAAGGATAAACCTCAACCGCTCTTTGCGTACATTTCAAAACAAAACTTCCGTCGTTTTCGGGAAAACTTTTATTGTAAGCCTGAGCCAAGTCGAAAAGGCAAAGCGCTAAACTTTCTTTATTATTCAAAGCCTTCATGAAAACTCCGTTCTTAATAGCATCCAAATGGATATAGCCCGAAGCCATCAGCCAACCGTCTTCGGGGAAAATTCCGCTTGTAAGTTCGGTATTATACCAACCTACCGTTTTTATGCGGTGCTTTATATAAACATGGTTTGGAGCTAACGCCAAATTCGCATCTACCCCCAATTCTTCAGCTAGTATTTTATACAAATATGGCATAGAATTACAATTCCCTTTTTTCGTCAATAATAACTTCGATACAAAAAGGTTAGAGATTTCTTTATGCCCGAATACATCCTCAAAGTCATAATTAAAAGGTTTGTATTGGATAACGGTATCTTTTACCATTACAGGAAGCGACTGACACATAATAGAAAAAACGGCAGCGTATTTACTTACATTATCTTTATCGCTTTCAGAATAATTCAATTCTCGGCTTTTCAGTATCGAACCAGAAAAGGCTTTCAAAAAGCTTATTTCTCTTTCTAACTGAGGTATATCTAGCTTTCCCTGATAATAGGCATTTTCTACACCAAATACAGCACTTTTAAAGCTATATTCCTGCTTATCATTCAGCATATTATCAATATTCTGATACGCTTCATCATAAAATCGGTTTTCTTTATCGGTGTTTTCCAAGAAAACATTTTTTACTTCCTGAGCAGAAATAAGGTTACAAAGGAGAAAGCTTATCAGGAAACTTAATTTTATTAAATAATTTTTATTTTTCATCATTATTAAAGCCACGCTTTCGGGATTTCATTGTTTTTAGGTTTTTCTTCTTTTTTCGCTGGTGAGGATTTCTTCAAGGCTTCGGCTCTTTCTTTTTGTTTTTGAGCATCAATTATTTTCATCCTTTCAGCCATTTCTTCGCTTTTTTGCTTATTATCCTCTTTTTTCATGTTATTTAACCAACTCTCGTAAGCTTCTTCGGGCATAAACTCATATCCCAGATTTTCTATTTTGTCCTGTCTTTCGTTCGCTTTATTCAGAAGAAAAACAGCTTTAGGATAATTTCGGATATTTTGGAGGTCTTCTTTATTTTTAGGATTAATTCCTAAATTTTTCATGGCGAATTCAAATCGGGAAATATCATAATTAGCTCTTATCATATTCGCAAATATGTTATTCGGAGAGAGTTCCAGCGCTTTATTTATAGTTTTAAATACAAAGTTATCATAGCCATATTTATGAATATACCCATTCGCTAAATCAGTATAAAACTGGGATAAAAGCTCTCTTTTACTAAGGTTATTCATATAGATTTTGTTTTGCAGGGCTTCGGATTTTATATAACCCGATTCCAAAATCAAAGAATTTCCCGTAAACATTCCGTTCGTCAGTTCTACATCAATCCATTGTTCTTCTTCATTCATAAAACGAACATAGCTATGATTTGGAGCATAAGATATATAGGCTTCGGCTCCCAATTCTTCGGCAAGAATTAAATAATATAAGGGCATCGAATGACATTGACCGCTTCCTTTTTCTATGAGCTTATCAACAAATATTTTCGTCCAATCTTTCTTTCCCATGTAATCCTCGAAATCATATTTCAGGGCTTTATGGGATTTTCCCTTAATATTCATGTCTTCGGAAAGAAACTTAAAAAGCATCAGATTTTTAGAGCTATTACTGAGAGTATCTAATTTTAGTTCTCTCATTTTACGTTTTAGGAGCTTTACAGTTTCTTTGGTCTGGGAACGGAACTTCGTAAAACTTTTTTTATTATCGAAGTAGGCGTTTTCTACAATAAAGTTCGCTTCTCCGACGGAATAATTATCAGTATCTAAAGACGAAAGCTTATCGAAGGCATCATAATAGGATTTTACACCAATTTTATCTGAAAGAGAGGGAAAATTATAGATAGCGTTTTCTTTTTCCTCCGCCTTTTCGTAGTTCTCCTTTTGTATTCTTACTTCCTCATCTTTCGTCATTTGCCTCATATCCTCCGCAATTATTTTTTCAGTTCGAGAATGAATATTTTCACGACGGGAAGACTTTACATCAAAAGAAGGCTTTTCCGTTGGAAGAACAGCGGAATTAACAATTACAGAACTTGAAGATTTGGGAGCAGGATTTTTATTTACAGAGGGCGTAGGATTCGGGATACCGAGAATATCGGGTATCTGCGAAAATCCTTTTATCCCGAAGAGAATAAAAATCAAAACAGTAAAATTAATTTTCATTATTTTAAATCATCATTTTGTTTATAGTATCATTAAATTACCAAAATTCCTGAGGGAAGAAATTTCAATAATTCTTTCTCGAATTAATTTGGCGACAATATCGGTAAAATCCTATTTCGAGACATAGGTATTTTCCCTGTATTTTATTTCATTTTACAAATCTATTTCGCAGAAGCGTCAAAAGTCGTCGTAACATATATTTTTTTGCCTTATCATATCGAGAGACGTAATTTTATACTCAAATTACTTTTAAAGTGATTTTCGGCACTTTTCAACTCTTCTACTTGCATTCCCGAAGCTTCTTCAAGGCAAAAAAGTAAAATCCCCTCTAAATATTCCTATTTTTTCAGTTTTTAATATCATATAACCTGAGTAGGAAATAATTACTTGCTTTCCTTGCATTTGGTCTTATAACTTTTACCTTATTATTTCAGTAAAGTTTATCTTGCTTTTACTTACATTTTACTTGTATTATTTTATTTTTCATGAATCCTTAGTACAAGCTAAAAACTAGGGCAGATTTTCCTTTAATATAAAAAATACTAAAGATAATTTAACCCAATGTTGATTGAATATTAATTTTTAATAGAATTAGTTTTTTATTTTAACAAAATATTTTACTTGTAATATTTAATCTTCTCCGTTTTCATGAAACTTTCCAAATCCCTGAAAGTAATTTTATCTAAATATTCTATAAATCCATCAATCATTCCTTCCTTTAGAGCTTTTTTAAGCTTGGGAGATTTCGGGTCAAATTTTTTTCCGTCTATATCAGCGTAATATTCGTTTATTCGTTCAAGCTTATCTGTTTTGTTATCTAATAGATATTCTACATTATAACGTAGTACATCGCTATTTTCTCCGTAAAATGAGCTTACATTTTTTTCAGCACCGATTAATCTTTTATTTTCATCAAAATAATATTCGTACTCTATACTAGAATCACCGCTAGGGCTAATCGGAGTTTTTCTGATATAAGCAATTTTATCGTTTTTCTTTACAAACTCATAGACCGTTGAAAATTCAAAACCGAACTCGGACTCAATATCCTTTGTTTTTACAGGAAAATATTTTCCCGTTACTTTCATCTTTGATATAGGTTTTAATTTTCGTAGAATCGTTGTTATAAACATTCTTTACAAAAGTTTTCAAATTTTTGACCTTATTATCATAATCCGAAGATTGAGTCTGAGAAAAGGCGATAGAAAACATGGATAGGGTAGCGACTAATAATAGTTTTTTCATGGTTATATTTTTATAGAATCTTCTTTAGGTTCGTTTTTCTTTTTATAGTCGTCGGAATCAGCGGATTTATTTTGTTTTTTAATCAAACGACCGATAGCCGATTCAGCTTCTTTTTCTTCTGTTTTTGAGTTACTCTTATTAGCAGATTGCTTAGAAAGCTCGGACTTATAAGCAGCACTTTCGTAATAATTATGGGATTCATTTATTTTTCTTTTGTAATTAGGTTTTCCATAGTCTAAACTATTTCTATCGTCAGAAGTATCGTTTTCGTTCATATTACCTTTGGTATAGTCAATAACAACTTTTGTATAATCAAACATACCGTAACCCGTAATTAAGCTTTCGCCTGAATCTTCGTTACGGAACTCAATTTTTCTTAGAATTACATAATCTTCATCGTATATCCCAATATTTTTATATCCATTTTTCCTGAGAGTATTTTTTATAAAATTCTGGGCATATTGCTCGTTCATTTCTTCTCCGAAAAGTAAATTTTTAAAAATTTTAACAAGGTTGGGTTGGGTTAACATTAGCTTATCTACGATTTTGTTTTCAACACTTAATTTATCAGGCTTAGTAAATATTGCTGTGCCAAAGAACAAAACCAATAAAACGATTACAATTAATGAGGTGTAGTTACCGCCAGAATTGCGGTTAGAATAGCGATTATCAAGATTTCCCACGATTAATAATTAATGCCGTCAGTTCCAAAACAGCTTTAAATATATACATAGAAAAAGCGTGGAACTTAACCGTATCAGTAATCGAGGTACTGCCATACCCATACACCTAATAGGAAAAGCCCACGCATAACGGGGCGTTTCACTATTCAGTCTCGGTGTATAAGAAAATTGGCAGTTTTCGACTACGAGAATAAACAGCTTACGCTTTTATCTTTAAATTATATTTTATCTGCTACAAATATAGATAAAATTTTAGGGTAACTACTAATTTTATAGTGTTGTAGTTACCCTTATTTAGAATCTAAGAAACTTTAAATTTAAACTTATTTCTCATGGCTTCTTTCATTATATCGGTATTTACATTGGCATACTTCGCCGTAATACTAATATCGGTATGTCCCATCATTTCTTTAACAATCGTTATAGGGGTTTGATAATAATTAACCATCATCGTTCCGAAAGTATGCCTAGATACATGGAAAGTTAGGTTTTTATTTAACTCTATCGTTTTCGCAAGAGTTTTTAATCTCATATTATCATTTTGATTCGCCACGCTAGGAAATAAAAGCTCGTCCTTATCTTTTCCTTTACCGTATTTCTTAACCATTAGAACAGCTCTTGTATTTAAGGGGACTTTAACTATTCTACCCGTTTTAATCTGTTCTTTGGTAATCATCCTATTTTTCAAATCAATATCCCCTATCGTAAGGGTATTAATATCTGAATGTCTTAATCCCGTCAGACAGGAAAATAAAAATCGGTCTTTCGTTAATTTTAGACCAGAATCATGATTTAATTTTATTTTAGAAAAACTTTCAAGCTCGTCTGGGGTAAGAAATTCTAAACATTCAGAGTTTTCCTTATACTCTTTGTTGATATAAGGGTTTTCTATCATTAGCTTATGCTTAATCGCTAGATTTATAATAGCATCCAGATTCTTATGATGATTAGAGATTCCATGCTTACCTACGTCCTTCTTTCTTAGGAACGCTTCAAACCTCTCAATAAACATTAAATCGACTTCAACCACATCTATTTGTTTTTTGAACTCTTTTAAGTATTTTCTCAGTAGATTATACTTATAAATAGTCGGTTCTTTAAGTTTTTGAGATTTGATTTCAAACATTTTATCGAATACAGTATAAAAACAGTTAAGATTAATCCCATTGTAGTAATCTTTAATAATATCAATCGTTAAAAGCTGATTGTTATTAATCTTATTCATACAGAATTTTTCTAGTTTAAGTTCAATTTCTTTTAAAAATATATTAATCTCCCCGAAGCCTTTACCAATACAAGTCTTACTTTTTTTATCCCACTCTTCGGGAAACACCTTTTGTTTTGCAGGAAGCTTTAATACTTTAGAATTTAATCTTATCTGAACATTAAGCGGACATTTTCCGTCAATTCCTTTTTTATCCGTTCTTAGGATAATCGATACTGAATATGGTTTTTTCATAACCTTTCTTTTTTAATTTTTAATAATTACGCAAGAACTATTCTTGCTTCCATTTACATTAACTCTTCTAAAAATTAAAAAAGGAGCGAAGTTATAAAATTGTCATCAATAATAAAAATTAAATCATTGAAAATCAGATATTTAATTATTTTTAATAAAATAAAAAAATTATATTTTGACGATAATTCTCAAATTTCCATGTCGATATATACCTCAAAAATGGAAATTCAAGTTTTATTAGCTAATAATATCAAATTTAGATACGCTGCATTAGTATCGATTTATACCTTGAAATCAGAACTAATCTTTTCATATTATGTTTGAAATCGGAGATTTACGAAAATTCCCCCTTGAGGTTTACAGGGGGAAATTTTTTATATCTTATATAAATCAAAAAAAGAAGCTCGAAAATCGAAAATTTAATAATTCTGGAATAGAGTAGTCCATTTTATTTTTAGCTTTTAAATTTTACAAGCTTAATTTTCGTTTCAAATTTGACTCAAAATAAGAAATTAAGTACAAAATTTCCCCCTTGATTTCAACAGGGGTAGTTATAGGGGGAATAAATTTTGGGAAAGAATACCTCAGAATACTACAAACTTTCAGTTATAGGTAACAAAAAAGCCCCTATTTAAGGGGCTTCGACGATTTTTACTCGTTAATGATGTGGTTTCTCCAGGAATCGAACCAGGGACACATGGATTTTCAATCCATTGCTCTACCAACTGAGCTAAGAAACCATTTGGTTTGTACTTCGTTTTTGAAGTGGTGCAAAAATAATAATAATTATTAACTCTCGCAAATTTTATTTTAAAACATTTTTGAAAAGAAAACCACCTTTTTACAGGTGGTTTTTTAAGTGGTTTCTCCAGGAATCGAACCAGGGACACATGGATTTTCAATCCATTGCTCTACCAACTGAGCTAAGAAACCATTCTTTTTACTTCGTTGTTTTAAAGTGATGCAAAAGTAGTAAGTTTTCGTATATGAAGCAAGTATTAACAGTACTTTTTTTAACAAAACTTAAAACCTATTGATTTTCAGTCTGATTATTTTCCTGCTCCTTTCTTATTTGCTCGCTCATTTCCTCTAATACAGGCTTTATCGTGTTTTCAGGAAGATCACTAATTCTTATGTACATCAATCCGTCAATCGCATCATTGAAGTTTGGATCTACATTGAAGGCAATTACTTTGGCGTTTTGCTTGATATATTTTTTAATTAAAACAGGTAATCTCAGTTCCGGTTCCAGATCATCAATGATTTTGTCCAATTTATTTAAATCAGATTCCATTTCATCAAAGAAAAGGTTTTTATCGCGGTCGCGAAGCTTTACTTTGTATTCATTTCTTGGAGTAATGTATTGAGCAACTGCAGAATCATAATAATTCGAACGCATAAACTCAATCATTAAAGATTTTGAAAATTCAGAAAATTTATTGGAAATACTTACACCTCCCATCAAAAATTTGTGATCCGGATTTCTTAAGCAAACATGCACAATCCCTCTCCATAAAAGGAAAAGCGGCAATGGTTTTTGCTGATATTCCTGACAAATATAAGCTCGCCCCATTTCGATCACTTTTTTAAAGAAAGGATGAATGTCTTGCTCGAATTCAAACAAAGAACTCGTATAGAAGCCTTTAATTCCAGACTTTTTCATGACTTCTTTGCCTAAAGCCATTCTATAAGCTCCCACCAGTTTTTCCGCAGCGCTGTCCCAAAGGAAAAGATGATGATAATGTTTATCGTATTCATCAAGATCGAAAGGAAGGTTGCTTCCTTCACCCACCGCACGGAAAGTAAGTTCTCTCTGACGTCCGATTTCCCTCATGATAGAAGGGATTTCTTCGTAATTTGTAAAGTAAACTTCGTAATTTCCGTTACTGAAAAACATTTTGTCTGTACCTTTCAGTTTATTGATATCTTTTAAAATATCTTCTTTCGGAGTTTCGTCGATGATATTCTGAACAATATTTTCTTCTTTTAATAAAGGAAATTTTACAGATAAATTCTGCAGATTGATACTTTGCGCCAGAGATTTTCTTTTTTCATAGTAAGATTTCATCATATAAACCTTACGTTTTAGGAATTCGCCCAGTTCTTCGATGGTTTCCATGTCATCCATTGCTTTTACGGCAATTGGTCTTCCGATTCTTACACGGATTGGCTTTTCCCTGTCATTCATCATTTCTGCAGGAAGCATCAGAGTCTGTAGATTCGGATGGATTTTTGAAACCTGATAAAATAATCTGCTGTTTTTCGCATGAAAATACATAGGAACGACCGGCACTTTTGCCATTTTGATAAGCTTAAGAGCCGGTTTTTCCCATTCTTTATCTAAAATTTCTCCGTAAGGATTATTCTTGTTCGAAACTTCTCCTGCCGGAAAAATACCTACACAGCCTCCGTTTTGCAAATGCTTCAATGTTTCGCGCATTCCGGAAGAACTGCTGTAAGCTCCTTTTCTGTTTTCAAAAGGGTTTACGGAAATTACATACGGTTCCATGGGTTTGATTTTTTCCAAAAGAAAATTACCCATCACCTTGAAATCCGGACGCACTTCCGATAAGATCTTGCACATCAAAATCCCGTCAATCGCTCCAAGCGGATGATTCGAAACCAAAATAAACGGTCCCGTTTTCGGAATTTTTGCCAGATCTTCTTCAAAAGCTACATAGCTTAAGTTTCGCTCTCTCACAAATGAGTCGAAAAAGTCTTTACCTTCCTTATCTTTTAGCTTATCATACAGTCTGTTTACTTCATTTATTTTAGCAATGCTCATAACAGCAGATGCTACAGGATTTTTAAGAAATCCTATTTTACTTAAGCCGGAAGCTTGAATTAGATCGTTTTTCGAAATTAAACTCATATTGTGTTTAGTCGCAATTAGTTTTTATTGTGTTACCATTTGAAGAGTATTCTTCGAAATCTGCTCCAATAATACACTTTTTTCTTGGTAAAATTTGTCAATGTTCTCCATCTTCGCATTTCTTACGGTAAATAAAGATACATTTTTTACAATTTCTGTTTTAAATACTTTCTGCAAATCTTCATTAAGTTCATCTACCGTATTATATTTATCTTCTAAACATAAAGCTAGTGAAATTGCTGAATTCTGCATCAAAGAAACTTTAATTTTGTACTTAGATAAATGTCCGAAAACTAAACTCATGTGATCTTCTGCAATGAAAGAGAAGTCTCTTGTCGAGATTTTCAGCAATGTTTGGTTTTCTTTTAAAATATAAGATTCTTCACTTTGATTTTTTTCTGAAGCACCTACTTTTGTTCCTTCTTTGGTAGGATCCACAAAAGATTTTACATAAAAAGGAATATTTTTTTGCTGAAGCGGCTGTAATGTTTTCGGGTGAATCACACTCGCGCCGTAATACGCCATTTCAATAGCTTCTTCATAAGAAATATTCGAAAGAAGACTTACATCCTTGAATTTTCTAGGATCTCCTGTCATTACTCCCGGAACGTCTTTCCAGATTGTCATCGCATCTGCATTTAAACAATAAGCGAAAATCGCAGCTGAATAATCCGAACCTTCTCTTCCTAAAGTCACCGTGAAATTATTTTCATCCGAACCAATGAAACCTTGAGTAACGTAGCAGATTTCTTTATTTAAGTTTGAAATAAATTCTTCAGTTTTCCCCCAATCTACAATACCTTCTCTGTAAGAATTGTCTGTTTTTACATAATCTCTTGCATCCAGCCATTGATTCGTGAATTGGATTTCATTTAAATATTCGCTCACAATTTTAGTAGAAATCATTTCTCCACAACTTACAACCTGATCGTAAACAAAGCTGTAATTCGGAGATTTGTTTCTTCTTAAAAAAGAATCGATATCATCAAAAAATAAATCGATTTCGGCAAAAACAGCATGATTTTCGGGGAATAAACCTTCCGCGATTTCCATGTGTTTTCGTTTTATCTTTTCAATCTCAGTTTGATAGTTATCCTTCTTGAAATAAAGTTCTACAACTTTTTCCAACTCATTAGTCGTTTTGCCCATTGCTGAAATTACCAGCAAACATTTAGCAAATCCTTGGCTTTGTAGCACCATGGACACATTCTTTACACTGTCAGCATCCTTTACTGATGCTCCACCAAACTTGAAAATTTTCATTAAATTGTTAATAATAAAATTGTTAGATAAAATTTGTGGGAATATTTTACGGGTGTCAAAATTATAAATTTACAATGAGATATGAAATAGCCTTTCAATGTGATGGGCTTAAGATTTTATTAAAATCAGTAAATAGTTTAAATTATTCAGATTGCTTCAACAAAACGGGAGGTGTTTTCATAAATAAATTTTGAGTGTAGTAAGTATATTGTCTTATATAGTGTTGATTAGTAAGTGATAAGGTGTTTTAAAAGAAAACCTTTCCTTATGTGATAAATTTTACGAAATTTGGGGAAAACGTAAAAAGAAAAATATGTCAGATCAGCCATTACAGACTTTAGGAGAATTTCTTATTGATAAACAGGATGATTTCCAATATTCTACAGGTGAATTTTCTCGCCTTCTAAGTGCAATAAGATTAGCTTCGAAAGTAGTAAACAGGGAAGTAAACAAAGCAGGAATTGTAGACATTACAGGTGCTGCCGGAAACCAGAATATTCAGGGTGAAGAACAGCAAAAGCTTGATGTAATTGCTAATGAAATTTTTATTACGGCTTTGTCTCAGAGAGAGGTTGTTTGCGGAATTGCTTCTGAGGAAAATGATGATTTTATTGACATTAAATGTGGTGAAAACGGTCATTTAAGTAAATATGTTGTTTTGATCGATCCTCTTGATGGTTCTTCAAATATTGATGTGAATGTTTCTGTAGGAACTATTTTCTCAATTTACAGAAGAGTTACTGAACCTGGAACTCCGGTTCAGCTGGAAGATTTTTTACAAAAAGGGATCAATCAGATTGCTGCAGGATATGTTATTTACGGTTCTTCAACGATGATTGTTTATACGACAGGAAACGGTGTGAACGGTTTTACGTTGGATCCATCATTAGGAACTTATTATCTTTCTCATCCGAATATGAAATTTCCGGAAACAGGAAAAATTTATTCTATCAATGAAGGAAATTATATTAAATTCCCTCAAGGAGTTAAAAATTATCTTAAATATTGTCAGATGGAAGAAGGCGACAGACCATATACTTCAAGATATATTGGTTCGTTAGTTGCTGATTTCCATAGAAATATGCTGAAAGGTGGAATTTATATTTATCCATCTTATTCACAGGCTCCAAACGGAAAACTAAGATTATTATATGAATGTAATCCGATGGCTTTCCTGGCTGAACAAGCAGGTGGAAAGGCAACAGACGGTTTCAGAAGAATCTTGGAAATTGAGCCTACAGAACTTCATCAAAGAATTCCATTTTTCTGTGGAAGCGTCAATATGGTTGAAAAAGCAGAAGAATTTATGCGAATTGACAGCGTAAAATAAATGAAAGCAGAATATTCAAAATATTTATTAGAATTCAAGCGCCCGAGTGGAACATCTCGCGGCGTTTTGCATGAAAAGGAAACTTTTTTTCTTGAAATTTCAGATAGCGGAAGAAAAGGAATAGGAGAGTGCGCTATTTTTCGGGGACTAAGTTTTGATGACAGACCGAATTATGAAGAAAAACTTCAATGGCTTTGTGAAAATATTCAACAGGATTCTGAGTTTTTAAAGGAAAATTTAAAAGATTTTCCATCTATTTTATTTGGACACGAACAAGCCATTTTGAATTTGAAACATGGTAAAAATCTTTATTTCCCAAGTGAGTTTACTGAAGGGAAAAGTCCAATCATTATCAATGGTTTGATCTGGATGGGCAACATCGATTATATGGAAGAACAGATTCAGGATAAACTGGAAAATGGCTTTCATTGTATTAAGTTGAAAATTGGTGTCAACTGGGAATCTGAGCATAAAGTTCTTCAAAAATTAAGACAAAAATTTTCAAATGAAACTTTGGAACTTCGTGTTGATGCAAACGGAGGTTTTAATAAAGAAGAAGCAAAAGTCGTTTTACAACAATTAGCGGATTTGCATATTCATTCTATCGAACAGCCTATAAAAGCAGAAAATTGGAATGATATGGCAGAATTATGCTCCGAAACTCCAACTCCGATTGCTTTGGATGAAGAATTAATCGGAATTATTGACTTTAATGAAAAAGAAAAGCTTTTAAAAACAATAAAACCGCAATATATTATCCTAAAACCAGCTTTAGTTGGTGGGTTTTCAGGATCTGATGAATGGATTTCTCTTGCTGAAAAATACAATATCGGTTGGTGGATTACTTCTGCATTGGAAAGCAATATTGGTCTGAATGCAATTGCTCAATATACTTTTACCAAAAAAAATCCGATGCCGCAAGGTTTGGGCACCGGAGCTTTATTTGTCAATAATTTTGAATCCGATTTGGAACTCAGAAATGAGTTGTTATGGTTCAAAACATAACTGAAATAAATTGATTAGCACGCTGGAGCAGGTGAATCTGGACAGGTAGCTTGACCACAGTAGTCCGGAGCCCATGATCTACAGCACATAGCTGCCGGATTCCAGTTATTGCATCCAAGAGGAGGTCTTCCTCCGTTGATTGTTTTTAATGTCTCTCTTTTGATTTTTTGTAGATTTTTCATAATGAACATTTTAATTTGATTAGTAATGTAAATATGAAATTCTTTTTTCTACTGTACAATGTTTTTAACTTACATTAACACACATTAAAGTGAATTACTTTTTAAAAATGAAAAAAACAATACATCAAAGCCAAAAAAAACTTTGAAATGTATTGTAGATTTAAATCGTTGATTTTGTTAATAATAGTAGTTTTTTAGTCGGATAATTGTGTGTTTTTACGGTTTATACTCGGTTATTAAATCACATCTTTTACGAAAATAGCTTTCTTAATGTATTCTAACAATGAAGAAAACTTGCTTTTAACCTTTTTCATGATATTAAAATGTTAATATTTCTGTGCAAACTAATTTACAATCTTTATGCCACAACCAAAAATAATTTCAGCCGTTAAAGTATGACTTTTTTCATGAAGTCTGTTTTCTTAATTATGAACTAATTGTAAAAATATTGTCACTGTTTTTTGTTCTGTTTGTTATTAAATTTCTGTCAATACCATATAAATTCTGGAAAATATCATTCTGAACCATCGAACTGGAAAGGTATCCCCAATGATTTCCCACTTCAAACTTGAACGAATTCAAGACATCATCTTCCACAAATGTACAGTCGATAACCGAAACAATGTCTTTGAATTTTTCAATATCGCTCGGTCCGTTTTTTCCTAGTCTTGGCGTCAGAATATTTTTCGTAAACTGTGAAATTCCAAGAATAAGATCTTTTCTGTTTAAGTAAATAGAAACTCGATTTGCCAACAAAGGAAGTTTATTAAATGAGTCTTCCGAATCTTCAAAAACTTTATAAGTCACATCAGAATTTAATAATAAAACCTGATCGATTACTCTCAGAATATTTTCTCTTTTTAAGCTATACAACATACTTTGGAGAACACGATTTCCCATCGAATGCGCCATAATATGAATTCTCTGATTGCAGGGAATCAAGTCACGATTTGAAAAAATATCCTTTAAAAACTGGGTGTAAAAATAAAAAAGTCTCATCAAAGATGCTCCGGAATTGATACTTGAAGCTTTATCATCAAAGTAAGTCAATGGAACTATGCTGTTTGAAGCAGGCCAGCTTATAAATAAAATATGTTCAACAGGAGAAGCCGGATTATCTACAAATAGTTTTTTAAGATCAAGAATAGCTTTTAATTCATCATCGAAATTATAGGCATAACCGTGAATAAATATCAAAACATCACTTCTATCTTTTGTAGAAGACATATTTTTATACAATTCGTAGAACATTCTCTGTGTTCCGCCAAGATTATTGGCTATTAATGTTGATTTTTTAATTCCTTTTTCACTTAGCAAAACGTCCAAAACATCTTGATAACCTTGTTTTTCGGGCTCGGAGAAGAATTTATAATCAAGAATATTCCGATTGGTATAATCTTTCTTTTTTTTAGCCGCCGCAGTGGGTTCTTTATAGTTGTCAAAATCACATTTTGCGATCCTGAAATTAGGGATCGAGTATTCGTCATTGGAAAAAGAATCTGCTTTTTCACCTTTGTGACGAATGATTTTCCGATTGCTTAAGATGTAAACAGCCATGTTTGAGAGATTTGAGAAGCGGTTTTTTTAGTCATTTCTAAGTTAAACAAAAATATTGAATCATTAATAATTATAGTTCTAAATTATAATTTTCATAAACCCTTAAAATTTCTTAAATTTGCAAATTGTCGTTTCAATCGGCATTTAAAGCGAATTTTAATGGAAGAAGAAAAAAAATCACTCAATTTTATTGAGCAAATTATCGAAGATGATTTGGCAAACGGTCTGAAAAATGATCAGATCCGTTTCCGTTTTCCGCCTGAACCAAACGGTTATCTGCATGTAGGTCATACAAAAGCGATCTGCATCAACTTCGGTTTGGGTGAAAAATACAATGCTCCCGTAAACCTTCGTTTCGACGATACGAACCCTGAAAAAGAAGAGCAGGAATTCGTAGATTCTATCATGAAAGACGTTGAATGGTTAGGTTTCAAATGGGATAAAGTTTTGTACGCATCCGATTACTTCCAGCAGCTTTACGATTGGGCAGTTCAGTTAATCAAAGAAGGAAAAGCTTACGTTGATGAGCAGCCGTCTGAAGTGATTACTGAGCAAAGAAAAAATCCTGCAGAGCCGGGAATTGAATCTCCATTTAGAAATCGTCCTGTTGAAGAGTCATTAGATTTATTCGAAAGGATGAAAAACGGTGAATTTGAAAGTGGTTCAATGTCTTTACGTGCAAAAATTGACATGGTTTCGCCAAATATGAATATGCGTGACCCTGTTATGTATAGAATTTTGAATAAACCTCACCACAGAACGGGTACAGCTTGGAAAATTTATCCGATGTACGACTGGGCACATGGTGAATCTGATTATATCGAACAAATTTCACACTCGCTATGTTCTCTAGAGTTTGAAAACCACAGACCACTTTACAACTGGTATTTAGATCAGGTTTATGAAGAAGGAAGGGTTAAAAACAAGCAGAGAGAATTTGCAAGGATGAACGTTTCTTATATGATCACTTCCAAAAGAAAACTACAAAGGCTGATTGCTGAAAATGTAGTGAATGGATGGGATGATCCAAGAATGCCTACGATTTCCGGAATGAGGAGGAAAGGCTTCACGGCGAATGCAATCAGGAATTTTATTGATAAAGTTGGAGTTGCAAAAAGAGAAAATTTAATTGAAATTCAATTATTAGACTTCTGTGTTCGTGAAGATTTAAATAAGGTTGCAAAACGTGTAATGGCGGTTGTTGATCCTATCAAATTGGTCATCGAAAACTATCCTGAAGGAAATGAAGAATGGTTGACTACGGAAAATAATAACGAACAGGAAGACGCCGGAACGAGAGAAATTCCGTTCTCAAGAGAATTATATATTGAGCGTGAAGATTTCAAGGAAGAAGCTGGAAACAAGTTCTTTAGACTGAGATTAGGAGGTGAAGTTCGTCTAAAATCTGCTTATATCATCAAAGGTGAAAGAGTAGAGAAGGATGAAAATGGAGAAATCACTACGATTTACGCATCGTATGACGAGAAATCTAAGTCCGGAAGTGGAACTGAGGAGAGTTTAAGAAAAGTGAAAGGTACCATTCACTGGGTTTCTGCAAAACATGCGATTCCTGTTGAGATAAGAAATTATGAGAAATTATTTACTGTAGAACAGCCTGATGCTGAGAAAGATGTAGATTTCTTAAATTTCATTAACCCTGAATCTGTCAATATTATTCAAGGATTTGGTGAGCCTAGCTTAAAAGACGTGGCAGTTGGAGAACCTCTTCAATTCCAGAGAATTGGCTATTTCACGAAGGATCAGGATTCTACGGATACAAATTTTGTGTTCAACAGAACTGTTACATTAAAAGACTCTTATAAGCCGGAGTAGAAATTTATTTATATCATATAAATGAAACAGGGCTTAATTTTTTAAGTCCTGTTTTTTTATGGTAAAAATCAAATAACAAATTATTAAACTAAACATTAGAAATTGTGAAACTTATATATTTATATACCAACTCATTCAAAGGGCTTTCGAAGGAAAGTTGGATGCTTGCGTTGGTAATGCTCATCAATCGGGCAGGCTCGATGGTACTTCCTTTTTTGGGAGTTTATATGACTGATAATCTTAAATTCAGCATAGAAAATACAGGAATTGTTCTCAGCTTTTTCGGAATTGGTTCTGTAATCGGATCTTGGCTGGGCGGATTTATTACAGACAGAATCGGAGAATACAGAGTGCAGTACCTCAGTTTATTATTGAGTGTTCCGTTGTTTTGTTTAATTCCTCTTTTTAAAACTGAAGTGGGAGTTGCAACGATTATTTTATTGCAAAGTATTGTTAGCGATTCTTTTCGTCCTGCAAATTCAGTAGCAATCACGAAATATGCAAAACCAGACAAAATTACGAGAGCATTTTCATTAAACCGAATGGCGGTCAATTTAGGATTCTCAATTGGTCCTGCTTTGGGTGGAATTTTATCGGCAATTTCTTATGAATTTTTATTTTTCAGTAATGCTTTTGCTGCTTTGTCGGCAGGTATTTTATACATTGTTTTTTTCAGAAAACGTAATCAATTGGCAAAATTAAAAGCCAAAAAAGTAAAAGAAGTCATTGAAATTAAAAAAGAAAGTTCGCCGTATCGGGACGGTAAATTCTTGGTTTACTGTTTCTTTTGTATGCTTTTTTCGATCTGTTTCTTTCAGTTATTCAGTACATTGACTATTTTCTATAAAGATACGGCTCATTTGAGTCAGCAAAACATTGGTTATATTTTAGGATATAGCGGATTTTTGGTTGTGTTGCTCGAAATGGGGCTCGTTCAAATTGCAGAAAAATATTTTAGTTTGGCGGCAACAATGCTTTTAGGAACATTCATCTGTGGATTTGCTTATGCAATGTTGGCTTTTGATTACAGTATTTTAACTTTAGTTGTTTCAATGAGTTTACTCTGTGTTGGTGAAATCTGGGCATTACCATTTATGTCTACAATTACTGCTTTAAGGTCGGGAACAAATAATAAAGGATCGTACATGGGTTTGAATGGAATTTCGTTTTCCATCGCATTTATCGTAACTCCTTATTTAGGAACTTTAATTGCTGAAAAATTAGGATTTACAATTTTGTGGATAGGAACCGGAATTTTAGCGACAATTATTGCTGTTGCGTTTTACTTTATCGTTCCGTGGATGATAAAAGATAAAAAAGGAATAGTAGAAAACTAAATTAGATAAAGAAAGCTGCATTTTTTGCAGCTTTTTTTGATTTTTATGAATTCTGAAAATTTTAATTCCAATTTATTTTTTCCAGATTAAAATTATTTTCCGTCAATATAATCAAATGCTTTTTTAAGATAAGATTCATTGCTTTTTATTGTATCGGTTACTTTTTCAACGGCGATATTTGGAGAAATACCTTCGCCGATTTTTGAGTATTCCCTTCCCGTTCTGTCGACGATATTTCCTATGGTTAATACAAGAAAAGACCCGTCGGATAACTTATATTCCTGATTTCCTGAAGTTAAACCCTGAGTATTTACACCAATGATTTTTACGTTTTTTTGACCGACAAAAGCAGCCGTAATAAACTCTCCAGAACTTCCGGTTACTTTATTCACCAATACGGCAATTGGTTTTTTTGCAATTTTAGGCTCTTTTTCCTTTAGTTGAAATTGTTGAGTTACTTTTGAGCCTTCATAAAATTTACCGCTTTTATAATTGAAATAATCAATTTTTCCTTCGGCATCTTTAGTTCCGACAACATTTTTGTTATCTAAAAAAGGAGCAACAGCAGCGTACATCGGATATAGCATTCCTCCGAAATTGTCTCTTAGATCAATAATCCAGCCTTTCGGATTATGTTTTTGAAACTCATTGACTTTCGAATAAAAAGTATTTATATACAGATTCCAATCATCATTATTAAATGATCCGATATTGGGTAAGCTGATGTAAGCATATTTATTTTTTAACAGTTCACCCTTAATTATTGGAAATTCCTGACCTGTCGCTTCATATCCTAATGTATATATTCTGACAACATCTTCAGGATAAAAATTAGAATGAGCATCTTCTAATGCAATGAGTGCATTTTTCAGCACAGGATAAGTTTCCTTTATGGTCTTTGCTTTTGAAGCTTCTTTTAATGTATTATTATAAATTTTTGTCCAGTTTACCTTCGATTTATTGACCGATTTTTCTTTCATAATATTAAGCGCTGCGGTAACGTAAACGTTAATACTATCTGATTGTGCCGAAATATTATTGGCAAATAATATTGTAAAGAAAACTAAAAAGGGCGAAATTTTTTTCATATTAAAAGTAAAGTATTCAAAAATAACAATACTTAATGATGTATTTGTTATATTATTTTAATGAAAAAGCTATTTTTTCGAAATAATATTCTTCATGATCATTTCAGCATGAATTCTTGAATTTTCAATGAACCAGAGATGCGTATCTTTTCCCCCGCAAACTACGCCTGCTAAATATAAATTCGAAATGTTGGTTTCCATCGTCTCTGTATTGTAAAACGGATTTAAACATTTTCCCTGTAAGTCAATTCCGGATTTTTTAAGAAAATCAAAATCTGGAAGATAGCCCGTCATCGCCAAAACAAAATCATTTTCAATTCCTTTGATTTCTCCGTTTTCATCTTTAAAAATGACCGAATTTTCTTTAATTTCAATCAATTCAGAATTAAAATATGCTTTAATACTTCCTTCTGCAATTCTATTTTCAATATCAGGTTTTACCCAATATTTTACATTTTTTGAAATTTCAGAATGACGGATGATCATGGTAACTTCTGCTCCTTTTCGATAAGTTTCCAATGCAGCATCCACAGAAGAATTACTTGAACCTACCACAACTATTTTTTGTTTTGCATAAGGATAAGGTTCTGTATAGTAGTGTTTTACTTTGGGTAATTTTTCTCCCGGAATATTCATTAAGTTCGGAATATCATAGAATCCTGTTGAAATAATGACGTTTTTGGCGAAATATTTTCCTTTTGAAGTTTCAATTTCAAAAACTTCATTTTCTTTAGTCACTTTTTCAACCTTTTCGTATAAATTAATATGTAAATTTCTTTGTCTCGTAATTCCCTGATAATATTCCAAAGCTTCCTGTCTTCCGGGTTTCGGAGCTGTTGAAATAAAAGGAATTCCGTCAATTTCCAATTTTTCGGCAGTTGAGAAAAATCTCATATACAACGGATAATTGTATAATGAATTTACAATTGTTCCTTTTTCAATAATTAAATAAGTGAGATTATTTTTCTGAGCTTCTAACGCACAATTCAACCCGATTGGTCCGCCTCCGATAATAAGAATATCCAAAATTTCCATTGAACAAATTTACTTAAAAACCTTTAGAAAAAGTTGGAACAAAACAAAAGAACTTATCTATCATAGGTATTTTTATGGCATCTGTTTTGGTTGTTTTTTGTTCATCAAATATTTTAAATATGAGAAAAATATTCATTTCATTATTTGTTTTAAGCGTTATTGCATGTAAGAAAAATCCAGATAAATTTGTTAATGATAAAACAGATTCAACACAAAACATAAAGACTGACAGTATAAATGTTAGTCAGAATATTACTAATAAAGAAGATGCTTTGAAACAAGCCAATGAAGAAATTATACAAAGTTTAAAAGATAAAAATTATGCAAAATTCGAAGATTTTATTCATCCAGAGAAAGGAGTAAGATTTTCGATGTATGCATTTGTAAACCCTAAAGAAGATAAAACTTTTTCAAAATCAGATTTTGTGAAATATCAACCAATGAAAACTATTTTCACTTGGGGATCAATGGATGGTTCCGGAGATTTGTACAAAGCAACAATCAATGATTATCTTACAAAGTGGGTGTATTCAAAAGATTTTGTAACCGGACAGGTTTCGTTAAATAAATTCCAGGGAAAAGGAAATTCACTGAATAATTTAAAGGAAATTTATCCAAAATCTGATTTTACAGAAAACTTTATCAAAGGTTCAGAAGCCAACTCCGAAATGGATTGGAAATGCCTTCGTTTGGTTTTTGAAGAATTTCAGGGAAAATATTATTTAATTGCTGTGATTAATGATCAATGGACAATTTAATTATAAAATTTCAGCCAATTTTTCAGTTAAATTTCTTCTTGAAAACTGCTCAATATTCTGATTGTTTTCGAGAAGATTTCCACTTTTCCAAAGTTCAAATTTTTCTAAAATGAAATTTTTGATGGCTTCCGAATCGTTGTAATTAAAATGTTTTCCTGCATTTGTTTCATCAAGAATTTTTGCAACATCAGCTTTGTCCGGACCAAATGAAATGATCTGTTTTCCTGTCGCCAAATATTCGAAAATTTTTCCGGGAATAATTCCTTTCGAAGATTCGTTTGGGAAATTTGTTATCAATAGAAGTGAAGATTTTTCCATTTCTTCAACAGCTTTGTCATGAGAAATGTATCCTAAATTCAGAATATGATTTTTTAAACTTGAATTTTCAATCTCATTTAAAATTTTATCATCAATTCTTCCTGCAAATTTCAAGGTAAAGTTTTCGGCAAAATCAGCATTTGTTTTGACCAAATCATCAAGAACTTTCCAAAGATTTTCAGGGTTTCTCAACTGTTCCAAAACGCCAATGTAACTTAATGTAAAAGTTTGAGAACTTAAAGATTTTAGAGCTTGAGAAGCATCTGTTTCATCAAAACCATTGGTAATACAAACAGAATTTGCTCCATTTTTACGAAAATTTTCAGCATCGGTATAGCTTGTCGCTAATGTAATATCTGCATTTTTAAAAACATCACTTTCCATTTGACGATGTTTTCTGTCGGAACTTTTTGTGAGTTTTAAATGTTTATAATAAGAGATTTCAGTCCAAGGATCGCGGAAATCGGCAATCCATTTTAGGTTTGGAAGTTTCTTTTTTAAATTTAAACCAATTAAATGCAGAGAATGTGGCGGTCCTGAAGTAACCACGACATCAATTTTATTTTCTTTTAAATATTGTTCTAAAAATTTCACAGAAGGCTTTACCCAAAAAACTCTAGCGTCCGGAATGAAGAAATTTCCTCTGACCCAAATCGAAAGTTTTGATTTCCAACTTTGATTTTTACCGACATCAAACTGTCCGGCTTTGAATTTTTTATTGCTTTTATTAAGTTTTTCGGCTAACTGATAAGGTTCCCAAATTTTTGTTTTTACGATTTCAAGATCTTTCGGAACATCCTTCATCAAGCTTTCATCCAACAAAGGATAACTCGGATTTTCGGGAGTAAAAATGATGGGTTTCCATCCAAATTCGGGTAAATATTTTGCAAATTTCAGCCACCTTTGAACACCAGGACCTCCCGCAGGAGGCCAGTAATAGGTGATGATCAATATTTTTTTTTGTTCCATTAATTCTAATGTAAACTATGCGTTCTTTTTGTCATTCTGAATGAAGTGAAACGGAATGAAGAATCTCATTTAATTTCATCATTTAGAAATTTCCAAGTTGGATTAAATTCGTTAATTAAACTTTCTTTTTTACTTCTAACCAAGCCTTTAATTTGTTTTTTTCTGTTTATTGCAGTATCAATATCCTTAAAATGTTCAAAATAAACTAAATAAAAACATTTATATTTAAAGGTGAAACTTTTATCTACAGCTTCTGGATTTCGATGCCAATATAATCTTTTTTCTAAATCATTAGTTACTCCAGTATATAAAACTGTTTTAATTTTATTTGTCAATATGTAGACATAATAATTATGAGTTCCTAAAGTTTTCATCGCATTGTGTTTATGTTCATTTTAGAGAGATTCTTCACTGCGCTTTGCTTCGTTCAGAATGACATTGTGTAATTTAAATTGCCTTAGGCTGAACTTTCTCATTCTTATTTTTATTCATCCAGAAAATTCCGAAACCACTTAATAAAATAAATAATCCGAATGAAATAAGAGAAAACCATTTTCCTGTTTCAATCACTTCAGGCTCGAAAACCATCCTTACATGGTGATTTCCGGCAGGAACGTGAACGGCACGAAGCAAATAATCAGCTTTGATATACGGAACTTCTTTTTCATCGATGAAGAATTTCCATCCGTGAGGATAATAAATTTCAGAAAATACAGCCAATTGCGGAGTTTTTGATTGAGATTTAAACTCTAATTCGTTCGGCTGATATTTTGTTAAATTAATGAACGCTGTCGAATCTGCCTGAACAGGTTTTCCATCAAAATATTTTTTGTCGGAAGAAGCAATTACAGCTGTCTTTTTACTATTGATTACTCCAATTGCCTTGATTTCCTGATTAGGAGATTCTACGAATTTAAGATCGCTTACAAACCAGGCATTTCCGTTTGCTTTTGGATTTGGAATTGCCTGTGGTTGTTCCGGTCCGCCTAAAACAAGATATTTTGCATTTAAAAGTCCTAAGATATTCGGAACTTTTACAGAATCCATCACTTGGAAGTATTCATTAATTACATCGTCATATCTTCTCAGTTTTACAGCGTGATAACCACCAATTGAAGATTTAAAATATGAAGTATTCGTCTCACTGAATGTCCCTAAAATATTGTTGAAAATTCTATAATGCGTTTTATCTTTTTCAGCAATTGTTTCCAGTGTTTTGTTAACATTTACGTTTGCCAAAATAGGTTCAAGATTTGGATTTCCCTGAACTTTTTCAGCCATTAAATCTGAACTTTCTGTCTGAAAAGGATTTTCTGCAAAGATTTTATCAACATAATTGTCATCATTCAGATAACGTTTGTTTACCGACCAAAGATCAAATAAACTTACTAGTCCGATGATAATTAAGGCGATATTTTGATTTAATTTTTGTTTTAAAACCAAGAACAATGCACCCGCTGCAATTGCAACATAAATAAATGCTTTGATAGCATCAATTCTGAATAATTTCAATCTTTCATCAACCAAATAATCCAATAGGAAAGGAGGAAGATACGTTTTTTCGTTTTCGGTATGGAAACCTAATAAAGCTTTCCCAAAAATCAATAAAATTAAAACAAAACCTAATGTTCCGCCACCAACGTAAAGAAGGACTTTCTTTTTGTATTCTTCCGTCAGTTTTTCATCGGTAAAGAATCTGTATAATCCAATAATAGCAATTAATGGAAATAATAATTCCACTACAACTAATATTGATGATGGTGCTCTGAATTTATTATAAAACGGAACAAAATCTATAAAGAAATCCGAAAGTGCCATAAAATTGCTTCCCCAAGCCAAAAATACGGTCAATATAGAAGCACCTAAAATCCAATAACGATATTTTTTCCATGCAAAAAAGAATCCTAAAAGCGCTAAGAAACAAACAATTGCTCCCTGATAAGCTGGTCCGGAAGTCCCGGGTTGATCTCCCCAATAAGTTGGAGATGCAAAACCCTCTTGAAAGTTTTGCATGAAATTGTTATATTCAGCTTGAGAAGAAATATTTTCCTGAACAAGTCCCTGAATTTTAGCCATCATTTCTTTTCCTTCCGGCTCCTGACTTCCGCCTCCCATTAATCTCGGAATAAAAAGATTTAAAGTTTCCAATCTTCCGTAGCTCCAGCCAAGAATACTTTTCTTATCCATTCCAGAATTTCCTTCCGAATGATCTTTATTAGTAAGGATTTGTTTTCCACGAACGGTTTCTTTGATGTATTCAGAATTCGCCATGATTCTTTGAGAATTCATACCAACTCCGATCAAACAAGAAGCTGCAATAATTCCTGAAGAGATCACAAAATGTTTCATTGGAGCTTTCTGCAGGATTGCACGGATTAATTCAGATATAAATAAAAATCCTAAGGCTAAGAAAAGATAATACGTCATCTGTGGGTGATTCGCTGCGATCTGAAGACCCATAAACAAAGTCGTGACGATGAATCCCCAAATGTAACTTTTCCTAATGTAAACCAATAAAATTCCGGCTAAAAGCGGGGCGAAATATTCAATAGTGTTGATTTTACCGTTGTGTCCGGCTGCAATCGCAATATAAAAATAGGTCGAAAGTCCAAAAAAAGTGGCTCCCAAAAGTGCATATTTCCAGTTTCTGACAGCAACCATTCCCAAAAGGAAAAATCCTCCGAAAAGCAGGAAAAGATAATTGACAGGTCTTGGAAGAAAGTTCAATTTTGAGTCAACTTGTTTGATGATATCACCTTTAAACTGGCTTCCCATCTGATAAGTCGGCATTCCTCCAAACATGGAATCACTCCAATATGTTTCGTTTCCTGTGTCGGCTCTGTAATCGAGAAGTTCTTTTGCTCCGCCTCGATATTGGACGATGTCATGCTGGAAAAGCTGTTTTCCCGTGAAAACAGGAGTGGAGTATAAAAATGCTAAAACTATAAATACAACTAATGAAATTGCAATATAAATTAAGTTTTTATTTTTCGCCATGTTGATGGTTATTATCTTTTATTTTCGGAATTATTACCTTTTGTCTTTTGTTTCTTTTACCTCTTCATAATCAACAGTTTCTGCATCCCAGTTGATTTTTTTCTTCGTATTATTTGAGTTTTGCAGATCCGGATTTTGTCTGTTTTTGTTATTATGTTTGTTTCCAAACACATAACTATGGAAAGTTTTAAAGAAAATTCTCTTCAAAATATTCCAGACAAAATAGATGATAATCGTTGCGAGTACGAACTCAAAAATATGTTTCATCATAATTAAATGCTCAAATTTTTTATTTTAACTCTCCGACACTTCAACTTTAAAACTCGTATATTTATTTCCCGGAAGGATTTACCATCACAGAAGAATTAGAAACACTTGTCATCGACTGAGATTCTTTCCCGTTTGAAATGGTCTCAATCTGCGTAGTTTTCACAGAAATATTCTGATTGGTGATCCATCCTGTGTTTTGGTCAAACTTAATCGTTCCGTTTTGTGATAGTTCACTGCTCAAACTGTGAGTAACTTCTCCCTGATTCTGTTTTTCTGTTTTTTTAGGAATTCCTCCGGTTACAGAAATTTCAGCAATACCATTTCCTACACTTTTTAAGATATAATTTGATGTTACTTTTATTTTTCCTTGTGCATCAGCATTTTCGCTGTTTGTCCATTTTTCTCCAATCTTCGCTCCTTTTTTAGGAATAATCGTTAAATTTTTAGTGAACTGATCCTTTAAAACTTTTTCATTAAAAGATTCTTTAAGACTTGCAACAACACTTTCTTTTTGATTTTTATCTTTAACAATGGTACCGACAGAGTTGGCAACTTTAGCGTAAACAGCATCAAAACCTGTAATTGAGATTACATTTCCTTTTGTATCCATCTTCATGTTTAGCTTATTTCCAGTTAATGCTCTGTTGATGTTCCAGATCATTTTAAGGTCTTCTTCTTTCGGAATCGGTAGTTTCGTATCTACAACGATAGTTTTCCCTTGCGCTGTCTGAGAATTTCTTTTTGCGATAAGATTTAAAGTAATATCATAAATATTTCCTTTAATATCATTTACGGTAAACGACATTTCATCCGTAGATTCGCTCGTTCCGTTCATGGTTTGACCTTTAGGATCGGTCATCGTTTTTGTATCTCTCTGATACGTTGTCAAAGGATAAGTTTTCCCTTTTTCTAATTTAAAAGTTTGCTTAAAAATCCCTGCAGAATCTTTAATTGCCGGGTTTTCTTCCACTTTTGCTACAGAATCAGCCGGAACTTCTACAGTAATTGTTTTTCCTGTTTTAGGATCGAATTTGGTAACTTTTGTAGTTTCTTTTTTGTTGCAAGAAACCAATGCTATTGTTGAAATTAGCGCTAATGCAGCTATGTTTTTCATTTTCAGATTTTTTAAGTGTGATCGAATTAATTTGCTTTCGTGAATTTCTGTCTTACAGCTTCATATAAAATGGCGCCACAAGCTACAGAAACATTTAATGATTGTGTTTTTCCTTCAATTGGAAGTTTTATTTTTTCGTCTGAATGATGCAGAACTTCTTTTGAAATTCCTGTTTCTTCATTACCCATTACAATTGCGCAAGGTTCTGTGAAATTAACATCATAAATTAATTTTTGAGCCTTTTCACTTGCTGCAAATACAGAAATACCGCTTTGTTGAAGAAAATCTACAACGTGAGCTAAATTTGGTTCTTTACAAATTTTAATATTGTAAAGTGCTCCTGCTGAAGTTTTTATAGCGTCAGAATTAAGTGGCGCTCCTCCTTTTTCAGGAATAATTACAGCATCAACTCCTACACATTCCGCTGTTCTGCAGATTGCTCCGAAGTTTCTAACATCTGTAAGTCGATCCAAAATCAATAGAAACGGAGTTTTTCCTTCTTCAAATAACTGAGGAACAATATCTTCAATTTTATGGAAAGGAACATCCGAAATGAAGGCAACTACTCCTTGGTGATTTTTTCTTGTAAATCTGTTCAGTTTTTCAACCGGAACATAATTGGGACGGATTTTATTTTTCGCTAAAATTGTTTTTAATTCTGCATAAATATCTCCCTGCAATGCATTCTGCACGAAAACTTTATCAATCGTTTTTCCCGCTTCTATAGCTTCAATTACGGGACGAAGCCCGAAAATAAAATCGTCTTTTTTATCTGTCATCTTATTATTTTAAATATTGAATTGTTAAAGGTAGACCTACTTTGAAATCAATTTTTAAGTTGAAAAGATTCACACTTAATGATTGACTTGCGAAGTAAAATTTACTTTTAAAACTATCTTCCTTTTTCTCCTAAAATTGCTCTTTTTTGCGATAAAATGTATCCATAATGTATACTTTCATGCATATTATTAAAAATTATTGCATCCTGAATGCTTTTCAGATCCATCCCGAAACTTGTGGTATAAGGTGTATAGTCTGAAAAAAAATCACTGTCGTAATCTTTCATCAAAATTTTGGAAGTTTCCACGAGTAAAAACTCCAAATCCTCAACTTCAGATTTTTGAACAGATAAATTGGGCAAAGTTCCTTTTTTATATGTTTCAACCCAATATTTATCAATTCTGAAAGGATTTCCGCTCAAGTAATAATGTAAAAGTTGCTGAGTGGCAACAGTGTGCGCAATGTTCCAGTAAATATTATTGTTAAAACCATCAGGAATCAACAAAAGGTCTTCGTGAGAAGTGTTTTGTAAAATATCCAAAAGGTTCTTTCTAACTTGTCTGTGAGCTTGAAAATGATAATTCATTTTGCAAAATTTTTAATCACCAAAAATAGTTTAATAAACTGGAAATGACAATTTTTGAACCTTGGATTAAAGCAAAATTTATATAATTTTATGAAAAATTCAAATAATCCTATTGAGTTTTAAGGTTTCATGTATTCAGAATCTCGCATTAATGCTGGAATATTTAACAAACTTTAACTCAAATATGGCATTAATTGTGTTGATTAATGCAAGTATTTATTAGAAATTTACCAATTATTTTAAATTAAGCTATGTCAGAGATAAATCAAGCTGAAGATATTCGTCAATTGACGGAACAGGTAAAAGAAGCAAACTACTTTTTCTCTCTCCTGAGACAGGAAATCAATAAAGTTATTATTGGGCAGGAATATATGATAGACCGTCTCTTGATTGGTCTTTTGGGGAATGGTCACGTTCTTTTGGAGGGAGTTCCGGGATTAGCTAAAACGTTGGCGATAAAAACTCTGGCAGAAGCTGTTCATGGTGAGTTTTCGAGAATTCAGTTTACACCTGATTTGCTTCCTGCGGATGTTGTGGGAACGATGATTTATAATGTAAAAGACAATGATTTTTCTATAAAAAGAGGTCCTGTTTTTGCAAATTTCGTTTTGGCAGATGAGATCAACCGTGCTCCTGCAAAAGTACAGTCTGCTCTTTTGGAAGTAATGCAGGAAAAGCAGGTAACAATTGGAGACGAAACAATGAAACTTCCGAAACCTTTCTTGGTGTTGGCAACGCAAAATCCTATCGATCAGGAAGGTACTTATCTTTTGCCGGAAGCTCAAAGCGATCGTTTCATGTTGAAATGTACCATTGATTATCCTAAATTTGAAGATGAAAGAACCGTCATGAGAATGGTTTCTACTTCGCACCAACCAACTGTGAAGCCTGTTATTTCTCTTGAACATATTGTTGCAGCAAAAGAATTGATCAACCAAATTTATCTTGACGAAAAAATCGAAAAATATATTCTGGATATGGTTTTTGCAACTCGTTTTCCTGAAAATTATGGTCTTTCTGAGCTTAAAAATTATATCAGTTTCGGAGCTTCTCCGAGAGCGTCAATTAACTTGGCGATTGCTTCCAGAGCTTACGCTTTCTTGAGAGGAAGAGCGTTCGTGATTCCTGAAGATGTAAAAGAATTGGCAAAAGATGTATTAAGACACAGAATTGGTTTAACTTTCGAAGCAGAAGCGGAAGAAATTTCGTCAGAAGAAATCGTAAATAGAATTTTAGCGAAAATCCAAGCTCCATAAATGAATGAAGTAGTAATTAGAAAGGCGGTTCAGCAAGATTGTGCTCCGATGTTGGAGTTGATCAAAGAATTGGCTGATTATGAAAAAGCTTTACACGAAGTTACTTTAACTTTAGAGCAATTCATTGAGGACGGCTTTGGGAAATCTCCGGTTTGGGGAGCTTTTGTAGCAGAATTTGATGGAGAGATTGTTGGGATTTCCTTGTATTATGACAGATATTCAACATGGAAGGGGAGAAGACTATATTTAGAAGATTTGGTGGTAACAGAGAGATTAAGAGGGAAACAAATCGGAAAAAATCTATTTGAAGCAACCATGGAATACGGAAAATCAAATCAATACAGCGGAATGGTTTTCCAGGTATTGAACTGGAACGAACCAGCCATTAATTTCTATAGAAAATACAGTCCGAAATTTGATGATGAATGGTTCAATGTTTCGATTGAGTTTAAATAAGATGAAAGTTTTAAAACACTCTAAAACGCTCAAACACAAAATATGCAGATAAAAGATATTGTAAAAAAAGTCAAGCAGATAGAAATCCGTACTCGCAAGAAGACGGAAGCTTCTCTGATGGGGCAATATCACAGTGCTTTTAAAGGTCAGGGAATGACATTTTCAGAGGTTCGTCCATATCAGTTCGGAGATGAAATCCGCAGAATTGACTGGAATAAAACGGCTCGTTTCCGTGAACCATTCGTGAAAGTAATGGAAGAGGAAAGAGAACTTACAATGATGTTGTTGGTTGATATTTCTTCCTCCATGGATTATGGAACGAAAAATCAGCTGAAGCGTGAATATGTTGCAGAAATTGCCGCAAGTTTGGGTTTTTCAGCAGCAGGAAATAATGATAAAGTTGGGTTAATTTTATTTGCCGATAAAGTATATAAAGTCATCCCGCCACAAAAGGGGAGAAAGCATATTCTTTCGATTATCAGTAATATTTTGACAGCAGATTATATTCCCGCAGTTTCAAAAGTAGATAAGGCAATGGAATATATGATGGGAATTTTCAAAAGAAAATCTTTGGTTTTCCTTTTTTCGGATTTTGAAGATGAATATGATTCTAAAATGTTGAGAGTTGCTTCCAAAAAGCATCAGTTGTTGGGAATGAGGATTTTTGATGAAAAAGATAATGAAATTCCAGATGTTGGTTATACCTTATTATATGATGCAGAAACAGGACAGCAAGTTTGGGCAAATACTTCGAGTGCAAGATGGAGATATACTTTTGCAGAAGCTCAGAAGAAGAAATTAAGAGCTCTGGAAGAAGATTTTGCCAATAGTTCGACGAGTTTTATGAATATTAATACTGGCGAGGATTATTCAAAATTGTTGTATAATTATTTTCAGAAGAAATAAAAATTAAACATTCTTTTGTCATTGCGAGGAGTAGCGACGAAGCAATCTATTAAAGATCTTCCTTCGTCAGAATGACAAATGTAATGGTAAAATTTAATGATAAAAATTGAAAAAACTATTATTTATATTTTGTTTTTTAATCTGTGCAAATGCTTTTTCACAGATACTTTCTTCCAGTGTTGAGAAGAAAACCATCGCATTGGGCGAGGTGAATCATATCGTTATAACGATCAATAATCTTCATAATGAGAAAGTTTCTGCCGCTGCTGAAAACGAACTTCTGCCTTTTCATTTTGAAGAGGTAAAGGACAGTATTGCGCAGACTCAGGATGTTTATTACAGAAGAATTGAATTTGCCGTATTTGATGAAGGAAAATTTACAATTCCTGAACTTGAATTTAAAGTAAACGGAAAAGTTTTAAAAACGATTCCTTACGAAATTGATGTGATCAATACTGCTCAAAAAGCCGATCAGATCAATGATATTATGAATAATAAAGATGTAAAACTCGAAGTTACAGATTATTGGCAACTGTATAAGTTTTATATTTTGGCTGCAATTGCTGTCATTTGTTTAATTATTGCGATTGTAATGTTCATTAAATACGGCAGGAAATCTAAAGATTCACCAGCCGTAGCAACGAATCAGACTTTAAAAGAGCTTGATTCTCTTAAAAAGAAAAAATATGTGGAAAGTGGAAATTATCGTTCATTTTATGTTGAATTGATTGATATTTCACGAAAATTTATCACAAACCAATACCGTTTACCGGCAGATGTTTTGCTCACGGATGATTTAATTGATTTAATGAAGAAAAACAATACGATTTCTCAGGAAAACGAAAAAGTGGTGGAAGATGTATTTTTGAGAGGTGATCTTGTGAAATTTGCGAAAACTTTTCCTGATCAGCAAACTATGGAAAAAGATTTGGCAGACATCAGAGATTTTGTGAAAAGATCATCAAAAGATTTGGAATTCGAAAACTTGAGAAAAGATGTTTAATTTTGAGTTTTTTAGTCCGTGGTTTTTAGCGCTTTTCTTTTTGTTTATTCCACTTTTATTTCGAGATGTAAGTACACAAAAAAGAAAGGGGATTAAAGTTCCTACCGTCAAAAATATGGGCGACAGTAGCGGAATCCAGGTTGTGATGTTTTTTTTGAAAATTTCAAAATATATCATTCTTTCCGCTTTAATTATTGCAATGGCAAGACCGAGAACTTTCACAGTTTCTCAGGACAGAGATGATACAAAAGGAATTGATATTATGCTTTCCGTTGACGTTTCGTTGAGTATGTTAGCAAAAGATCTTACACCTGATCGTTTGACGGCTTTAAAAGATATTGCAATTAAATTCGTTAATAAAAGACCAAATGACAGAATTGGTTTGGTTGCATATTCTGGTGAAGCTTTTACAAAAGTTCCTGTAACTTCCGATCATCAGGTTGTTGTAGATGAATTGAATAATTTGAATCCATTAGAATTACAACCGGGAACAGCGATTGGAGAAGGACTTTCTGTTGCGGTAAATCATTTGAAAAACAGCAAAGCAAAAAGTAAGATCATCATTTTAATGACGGATGGTGTCAATACGATCGAAAATGCAATGCCTCCTGCAATTGCTGCAGAATTGGCAAAAAATAACGGAATTAAAGTATATTCCATCGGAATCGGAACAAACGGATATGCTTTGATGCCGACTCAACAGGATATTTTTGGTGATTTGGTTTTTACTGAAACGGAAGTGAAAATCGATGAACCTATTTTGAAAGAAATAGCTCAGATGACAGGCGGACAATATTTCAGGGCAACATCGAATAGCAGTTTGGAAGAAGTTTATGATCAGATCAACCAATTGGAAAAATCTGATGTGAAAGTTTCGAAATTATTTAATTATCAGGAATATTTTAAAATTTTCCTTTGGATTGCTTTGGGAATTTTGTTCTTGGATGCTTTGTTGAGATGGGTATTGTATAAAATTTTAAGTTAATGGATTGGTATTTAGGAAATTATTGGTATTTATTATTACTGTTGCTTTTGCCGCTGTTAGCTTTCTTTTTGGTTCGTTATTTAAAATGGAAAAAAAAGAAAAGGGAAATTTTTGCAGATAGCCAGTTTCATGAGCATTTATTCGAGAAAAGATCTGGGTTTACTAAGTTTTTTCCGGCTTTATATTTATTGGGAACATTATTTTTAATTTTTTCAATCATTGATTTATTAAGCGGCTCGGAAGAGATTAAAACCAATCAGAAATTAAATAATGTGATTTTCATGTTAGATGTTTCAAATTCGATGAATGCGGAAGATATTAACCCGAGTCGTCTGACGGAAGCGAAAAATCTGATGCTTCAGACTATGCAAAAATTAAGAAGTGATAAAGTTGGAATCGTGATTTTTGCAGGACAGGCAACTTCAATTATGCCTTTGACTACAGATTACAATTCTGCAGAAACATACATCAGCGGAATTGAAACAAACTCAATGCAGATTCAAGGAACTGATTTCTTAAATGGAATGAAAATCGCTGCAGAAAAATTTAAAAATGTAAGCAAAGACGCGAGAAAAGTGGTTTTGCTAAGTGACGGTGAGGATAACGAAGGAAACGATGATGCGGCTATAAGATTAGCGAAAAGTGAAGGAATTATGATCACTTCTGTAGGGATCGGTTCGGATGAGGGAGCACCTGTTCCGGAATATGTATTCGGTCAGTTGATGGGTTATAAAAATGATATGAACGGACAGACCGTAATTTCAAAAAGACAAACTGAGGCACTGAAAAAAATGGCTGAAGCGACTGGCGGATCTTACATTGACGGAAATAATATCAACGAGGCTCCTGATAGAATTTTAGATGCTTTGAAAAAGAAAATGGGATCTTCCGAAACGATGGTGAAATCGCAGAATGCAAACCATTATTATCAATATTTTCTGGCAGTTTCGATATTTTTCTTCTTCTTAATTTATATTTTTAATCCTAAAAGAGATTTTAATGTATAATATTCAGATTCTTTGTCTCAATTTCAGACAATTACTTTAACCCAATTTTAACAAATAAAACGCTGTTTATTAACATTTAAAGGAATAATTTTGCACTTGATGAATACTAAAATCATTTTTTTGTCGTTTATTATGGCTTTCATGCACTCAGGATTTCTGTTTGGTCAGAAAAACTATAGAACTTTAGTGTATGAAGGGAACGAAAAATTTAACGGTAAAGATTATGATGGAGCGTCTGTAAAGTATCTGGAGGCGATAAGAACCAATGGTAAAGATTTTACGGCACATTACAATTTAGGGAACGCATTATATAAAAGTAAAAAATACGAAGAGGCAAAGGCGGAATTCGAGACGGCACAAAAACTTTCTCAGACACTTCCGGATAAAGCGGCGGCTCTTCATAATTTAGGAAATACCTATATGCAAATGAACCAGCCTGATAAAGCTGCAACATTTTATAGACAATCCTTAAAACAAAATCCTTACAGCGAGGCAACAAGAAAAAATTATGAAATTGCTAAATTGAAGGATAAAGAAAACCAACAAAAAAAACAACAACAAAATAACTCTGGTAAAGGAGGCGGTGGTAAAGACCAACAACAAAATGATGATCAAAAAGGAAGTCCGAAAGATCAAAAACAGGATCAGGGACAAGGCCAGCAAAATCAAGGTAAAGGTCAGGGAAATGATCCCAACCAAAAACAGGATAACGATGGCAAAATCCCAAAAGATCTTGAAAATCAAATACTCAATAAAGTAAGCGACAAAGAAAAAGAAACCGCCAGAAGAATTTTGAATAAAAATTCTTATTCGATGCCAGAAAGCAACGAGAAAGATTGGTGATGCAGTACAGAATTACCTACATATTATTCCTTTTGGTGTCCGTAATCTCTTACGGACAGGTAAGTCTTACAGTAACTCCGGATAAAACAAGCTATAGCGGAAAAGATGTTATAAACCTTAGTATTGTTTTGGAAGTTGAAGGAAATGAATACAGTCAGCAAACCAAATTACGTTTACCGGATTTCTCCAAATTTAATCTTATCGGGACAGGATCAGTAAGCAATGGTTTCATAGATCCTACAACAAGCACTTATGTTTCACAGTCTGTAACAAGATTGGCTCTTGAACCAAAAGAAAAAGGCAAAATTAAAATCGGGTCGTTTCTTATTACAATCAATAATAAAATCTACAAAACTGAGCCATTTGATATTTTTATAAAAGATATCGAAAAGAAAGCTTCTGTTGCTGAAAATACTTCGAAGAATGTTTATTTAAACATGGAAATCGAAGATAAAGAGGTGTATCAAAATCAACCTACAATTGCTGTTCTAAAGGTTTATTCTAAAAGTATGGATAATTTCAGAAAGGTGAGAAATATTCATCTTCCTGAGCAGGAGAATCTAGATGTCTATCCCGTAAGCTTTGCAAAATCTGAGATTGATCCTTCTGATAACGGAAATATGGCGTCACAGATTTTAGCCGTCTTCATGCTGTTTCCTAATGAATCAGGATATGTTGATGTTCCCGGAGTTTCAGCTTCTATTAACTCTTATTCGCATAAAAACAAGGTTGTTTCCAATAAAGTAAAAATCAACGTTAAAAAACTTCCGGAAGGTTCTCCTGAATGTTTTAAAAATGCTGTAGGAAATTTTAATGTAAGTGTTGCTAATGCTTCAACAGAAAAAGCTGAAGTTAAAAAGCCCATCAATGTTGTTGTAAAAGTAAGCGGGGAAGGGAATATAAAAAATATGGAACTTCCAAAAATTGCAGAATCTCCGGATTATGAAGTTTTTGCTCCGAAAATTACTTCAAAAGTTTCTGTAGGAATGACGGGAATGAAAGGTGAAGTTTTGGCAAATTATGTTATTATTCCTAAAAAAGCAGGCGAAATTGTTATTAAAACAGAACAGTTTGCTTTCTTTGATCCTTCCAGTAAAGAATATGTAGATCTTGGACAGGAAACTTTGGCTGTGAATGCATTTTCTCACGAACAGATCTTAGAATCCCGTACAACAGTTGAAAAGGTAAATGAATATACCAATACTTTCCTTGAAACTGTAAATACACCTGTTTTAAAAACGACTTCATTTAAAGTAAAAGAAAAAAGTAAGTTTCATTGGAATATACTTTTCATCAATATCACTATTTTGTTGGTGCTATTTATAGCTTATCTGCTATTTAAAACTTGGCAAAAAAATCGTAGAACAGTTAAAGAAACTGTACCTTCAAAACCTTTAGGTTCTATAGCTGAAACTGAAAGCGAGATCAGAGAAAGCCTCAAAATGGATGTGAATGACTATTTTAGTTATTTGGAAAATCTTAAAGATAATGAAGATTATCAAAAGTTCTTTCAAACATTCGATGAGCTTGATCTTGAAGTGAGAAATCAATATTCTCAAAGCTCTGTGGAGGATTTCAGAAACTTTCTGGAAAGTTCTAAAGGATCTGCAGTTGCCGAAGAATACAGAAGTCTTACGCAAAAAGTTCAGATCGAAAAATATGCTCCTGTAAAATCTGTTGAAGGAATAGACGAACTTTTAAAAGCTATCGTTAATTTGTATTCTCAGATTAGCAAATAATCAATTTATTTTCATATTTTTGCGAAATTATTAATTGCAAAGAAATGGAGATATTTAATGATTTTTCTATAAAAGAAGTTATTACCTGTTTTATGGTTCTTTTTGCAGTGATTGATATCATCGGGTCTATCCCGATTGTGGTAAGTCTTCAGCAAAAGTTCGGGCAGATTGAGGCTAGAAAAGCGTCACTTACGGCAGGTTCGATTATGCTTGTTTTCCTTTTTGTAGGAAATAAAATTCTAAAATTTATCGGAGTTGATGTAAATTCTTTTGCGATTGCGGGTGCATTCGTAATTTTTATCATTGCTTTAGAAATGATTTTGGGAATTGAAATTAATAAAACTTCGGAAGCAAAAGCAGCGTCTATCGTTCCTATTGCATTTCCGTTGGTTGCAGGAGCAGGAACTTTAACGACTACACTATCTTTGAAAGCTGAATTTCATGATATTAATATCATTTTTGGAATTATTCTCAACACAATTTTCGTATATTTGGTGCTGAAATCTGCGACGTGGCTGGAGAAGAAAATGGGAGATGCTACATTGGCAATTTTACAGAAAGTTTTCGGAATTATCCTGTTGGCGATTTCAATTAAATTATTCACCGCAAATTTTGCGCAATTGGTGCAGAATTATATTAATTTTTAAGAGTTATGCAGAAGTTTTATAAAGTATTTTTGGTACTGTTTATCGTTTTTATCGCAATCAATCTTTATGCTCTGGACTGGCAATCGGATATTTTATCTGAAGATAACCTGAAGTTTGTTTTCTCAATTGCTTCAGCTGCGATAGGTCTTATTTTGCTTTTAGTAATGAATACTTGGAGTAAGGTGGGAGTAAGAAAATAATTAGAATTACACTATTTTATATAAAAACCTCTTTCAATTTGAAAGAGGTTTTTTTTAAATTTATGCACACGCAATTCCACATTCAAGCGAGCATAGTAAAACGCCTGTTTCTGTAGGTTTACTATAGCATCCATTTGTACGATGACAATTTGTTACGCATTGAGTTGTTGTGATAGGACCAGTAGAAGTTGACATTTTTCCTGTTGGACCAGACAAAAGTTTTTTAAGATTTTTAATGGTTGCGTCAGAAAGCTTTTGACGACCCTCGTTTGCATAATAAGTTGCTATTGGCTTTTCATTTTTATCCAATATTACTTTAAAATAGAAGCCTTGACCTAAAGAATTTTCTTTATAAATTACATAAAAAGACTCACCGGCATTTTCAGAATCTTTATTAAGTATATTAAATTTTTTATTCTTTGGTTCTTCATTTTTTCTAAAAGAACTAAAATATTCTTTGTCGTCTCTGTCTGTATAATTGTTGTTAGCCTTGCCTGTAGCAAAGGCAAATAATAAAAGTACGAATGCTAATAAAAAGTTATTTTTCATATTGTTTGTTTTTTTAAAGTTCAATTCTGTTTTCATTTTTATATTCTTCAATCATTTTTTTCTGCATTTCATTAAGTAGTTTTCTCATGTCGACCATATTGCCGTTTGCATCTCTTTTTTCATAGATTTGAGTATTATTCATCAATTCAAACGTTCTTTTCATTGGTGCCTCAATATGACTTTTTCTCATTTCTACAAATTTTGATTTCGAGGTTTCAATATACTTCCTTGTTGAAATACGATCATCAATAGAAATTTTCTTCTCTTTTGAAATACCAATCGCCAAAAAATGGTGATCTTTTTTTTCATCATAAATCTCAAGAATTAAACCAGGTAATCCAAAAAACTTATAAGGACCATCCTGAATAGGAATTTCAGAAGTAAAATAAGCCTTATAGTTTCTTCCTGCATACTGTGTGGTTGCCAAATACGCCTTGAATCCTAATATTTCTTTGCTCTCTTTGCTTATTTTCCATAAGAATTTTGGTTCTTCAGTATATTTGTATTCATGTTCATCAAATTCATCAGAATAATAAACAACTTCTTTAGATGAGAGTTTTTTTCGAATATAACAGCCGAGTAAATCAGCGGGTAATGATTTAAAATTAATCTTCTTACCGAGCTTCTCGTCTGATGCAATAATAGAATCAGCTAAATAAGGAGCTTCACTAAAAAATGTAGAATGATTTTCCTCAATATTTAAAAAAGTATTTTGTGAAACTATTCTCGTGCTGTCTTTCATAACATGCTTAGAATAATCATATTGTATAACAAATGATTGGGCATTTGCGTACCATGTTACATATAAAAGAATTAAAAGCTGTATAAAATTGTTTCTCATATTATGTGTTGCTAAATTTTGATGCGTAATCCAAAGTACATAATTTAAAACTTATTAAAAATAAATCCTTTCAGAATATAGTTCTGAAAGGATTATTTTTTAATGATTTATTGTCATTAAAGTTTCTTCCGAAACTTTATATTCACCTTTTTGATAAGTATCCTTACTTGAAAGTAAAACTTCATATGTATAAATACCTTTTGGCAAATTATAAGCACACTCTTTTTCGCCTTTTTGTATGACGAACTCTTTTTTCACCTCATCATCTTCTATTTTCCCATTGAACTTTATGGTAATCTTCTCATCCATTTTATTTTTAAAACAGAAGCTGTCTACCGTTTTTGCATTAGGATCTACTGGTTTTGTGCCATTTCCCTTTAAAGCAATATAGCCCTGTACCAAAATATTACCAATTGCCAAACCTTTGTCTAAACCTGACATTGTAGTCTGAGATTTTAAATAGAACGGAAAAATATTTATGAAAAATAAAAACAGAATTTTCTTAATTTTCATGTGATAGATAAGAATTAGTTTTTCTTTAATTCCTTGTTTAAAAATTCTGAAATCTCATTATAATCAATTAAACCATTATATTCCTTTATCACACTTTTATTTTTAATAATCAAAGTCTTTGGAACATCTAATGAATTTACACTGATAAAACCGGAACCTGAAGAATTGTTATAAAATAAATTTTCTATTTCTTTTTTATAGTCCAAATTCTCAACAGTGATATCTTCCCATTCGAATTTTTTAGTAGCATTAAACTTTTTTAATTTTTCAAGATCATTTATGTTGTCAACTGAAAATGAAATAAAATTTATTTCACTGCCTTTAAATTCTTGTTTAAGTTTATTTAAACTAGGAATTTCTTCCAAACAAGGTTTGCACCAAGTCGCCCAGATATTCACAACGGTTACTTTATCACGACTATAATATTTTTTATAAAATGGTGAGTTTTCGATTTTCACATTTTTATTAACTGTAATAGTTGCATTCTTAAATATTGTAGATTTGAAAAAGAATATTAATAATAAAATAGAAAGTGAAAGTATTAGAATATATATAATTTTATTCTTCATTGATTATAATTTTAATTGTTATAACTTATTCAGCTTTTACAATAGGAAACGCAAAATATCTCTGACCGTCAAGATCAACAATTTTATAATCTAATTCTGAATTTATTATATAATTTTCGCCATCATAATCCCAAATACCGCTCTTGACTATTTTAAGGTTTTCAAGTTCCTTAGAATCTTTAACTTTTAAGGCTTCCATCATTTCCTTCTCGTTTACATAAATATATTTTGGCTGTCCATCGGTTTGATTTTGTGCCTGTTTTGTCCAGACCATCACTGGTAAACCATCTACTGTCACCAAGCAACCGGTAATATCAGTCCCTACATCTACAATACCAATATGCACAGTAACTGTAATTTTTTTACAATGAATAACTTTAATGATTGGCTTTTTTTGATTTGAAGTACTTTGTCCAAATGCAAAACTTCCTGCTAAGACTGCTATAAAACACACTAATTTAAATAAATTTTTCATACAATTTTAATTTTTTAAAATGTTTTTAATTAATTTTTTTTACACATTTATGTTATCGCGAGAACATATTACAAAACTAAAATTTTAATCCCTAACTATTACAATCAAAAATGACAAAAGATTATGCATTTTTGACTAATTTTCACTCAATTATGAATTAGTATTTATTTTGTAAGTTTAAAAACTTTAAATACCTTTGTTTAAATACAAAATTGCATGAAAATTGGTCAAAAACTAAAAGGAATGAGAATAGAAAAAGGATTTTCTACTATAGAAATTGCCGAAAAACTGGATATTTCAGAATCTACCTACAGAAGATATGAAGCGGATAAAAGTTTTCCTGATGTATTTGTTTTAGACAAAATTGCAAAAATCTACGATAAAGATTTAACAGATTTACTACCTGAAGGAATGACAATCATTAATAATAACAGTGGTGAACACGCTAATAATGCAGGTTATGTAATGAATCAATTCCTTTCAGAAAAACTTATTCAACAATATGAAGAAAGAATAAAAGAAAAAGATGAACAAATTGCTTTACTAAAAAGCCTTTTAGATAAAAAATAGTTCTAAGCCCTAAATATTTTCAATTGCTTCAGCAGCGATAGGTCTTATTTTGCTTTTGGTAATGAATACTTGGAGTAAAGTAGGAGTAAGAAAATAATTAGAATTACACGATTTATATAAAAACCTCATTCAATTTGGATGAGGTTTTTTTGTAGATAATGCTTCAAGAGCCTCAACATGACATATCTAATACTAACTGTTTACTTTTAAACATTAAATTTTTAACGGTGTCATGCTGAGGTTCTCGAAGCATTCTATCATAAAATTTTTAAGAGATCACCAGATTTTTCAAAACAGCTTCTGATTTCAGTTCCGTTTCGATCCATTCTTTTTGCGGGTTGCTTTGGGCTGTAATTCCGCCTCCTACGAATAGATGAACAGAATTTTTATAAAGTTTTGAACAACGAAGATTTACAAAATATTGCACTGTTTGTTCAGTTTCAATTTTAATATAACCTGCATAAAATTCACGTGGAAATTTTTCTAAACGTTGAATAGTTTCTTTACAAAACTCTTTCGGAATTCCACAAACAGCCGGAGTTGGATGCAATTCCTGAATGATTTTATCTAAATATTCAGGTTGTATATTTGCTTTGAAATCTGTTCTGAGATGCTTGATATTTCCTGAAATATGATCGTAAGTTTCTGATTCATTAATGTTTTCAGAATAATTTTTTAAAATATTTCTAATGTAATTTGTGACAGGTTTTTGCTCTTCAACTTCTTTTTCCGACCAGTTTTCTGAAACAGGAAGTGTTCCTGCAAGGCTCATCGTTTCAAAATCATGAGTTTTTTTATTGAATTTTCCTAAAACTTCGGAGAAAGCTCCCATCCAGGAATTTTCACCATCAATGAAAATATATCTGAAAGCATTTGGATAAGATTTACAAAGATTATTAAAACTCTCTTTTAAATCAATTTCATTGAAATCTGTGAAAATTTTTCTTCTGGAATAAACCAATTTAGGAAGTTGATTTTCTTTGATCACTTCAATTACTCTCTCAAGATTTTTTAAATATTCATTTTTGGTTTCAGCGACGAATTCGTTTTTATCTTCCGGTAAAGATTTACTTGAAATTGCTTTTTGGTCAAAATTTTCCTGATCTGTTTCAAGAATATTTCCATTAAAATCAATTCGCGTTAAACCATCAAAAGAATAAAAAATTATGTTGTTTTTGTTGGAATTTTCGTCTGTAGAGTACAGTTTTTCGTCGAATGGAAATTTGAAATAAATCATTATCTAATACTTTTTCGAAAATCATAGCTTTGAAATTATGTAAGAAATTCCAAAATTAATTTTTCTTTCAGCAAAGGTATTATTACTCTTAAAAATCTCAAAATCAAAATCACTGTTTTTTAGCGAAATATTCTTCATATTATATTGCTGATATTCGGCAGACAAAAGAATGCGTTTCAAAACTCTGTATTGAAGTCCTAAAGAAAACCCTAAATTCGTCTGATTAGTTTTAAAATCATCCTGTTTATTCAGAATATTATTTTCAGGAACCAAAAATTGCATTTTATAAGTATTTCGATTGGCTAAAACTCCCGCAAAAGGGCGAATGTTCTTCCATTCGTAAATAAATTTAAGCTGAAGTGCATATTCAAAATGCTTATTATTAAATCTTTGAAATAATAAAGGCTGATTATCTTCGGTAAAGTAAAATCCATTGAGATAAGTGTCATCTTTGTTGGCATCAAGATCAAAAGAAGAGTTCCAATGATAGACATTTGCTGAAAATAGTAATGATAATTGAGAATTAAAGAAACTTTTAGAAGCCCAAAGTCCCAGATTTTCTCCGAATTGCGGCTTACTTTCGGAATTTTGCACTGCCCAGTTTATACTTTTAAAGCCAATCCCGCCTTCTATTCCATATTGAAAAGTAACGGGTTTTCGTAATCTTGCTCTTCTTGAAGCTCTCTGTTTTTCCAATTCTTGTTTGTAAATATCGATTACAAATTTAGTTTCCTGAACTTTTAATTCGGGAAAAATCAAGTCATTTTTTTTGAAATGTAATTGCTTTAATAAATAAACAGTATCATATACAATTACTTTTTCGTAAACATAGACAGTATCAACTTTTCCTTTTTTATGCTTTTGGGCAAATGAAAAGGTTACAGTTAGAATAAAAAAAAGAAATAATATTTTTTTTAAAAAAATCATTGGCTATTCAATTTATCAATCTACAAAAATAGTATCTCTTTTGATGATTTTTTTGACCACGATTACTTTTTGCGGAACCTCTTTAACAGAATCTTTAATCATCGTTTTTTTTAAATTTTGTTTACTTTTTAAGCTTTTTTCTTCTTCATATACTTGTATTTTTGATGAATTTTCATGGTTATTATTTGGAGAATAGATTTGATCTTGATTTATATTTTGTTCCAAATTTGAATTTGAAATCGTTTCATTTCTATTAATTTGGTTTTCCTTTGTTTCAATTTTTTGATTTGTCAAATTTGATGAAACGGTAGAATCATTTATTGTTATAAAAGATGAATTTTTTGGATTTAATAAAAAGATAGAAGCTACAATAATTATTAAAATAGTTACTCCGACAATGACATTCTTTTTCCAAGTCTTATTTGAAGATGAAAATTTTAAATTATTAATTTCAATATCAGATGGAATTTGTAGTTTTTTAGAAGGCTGAATTGTGAAATTCAAAAATTTACTTTGAAATGTCTGTGCCCAAAGTAATCCGCCAAGTCCTAAAATAACAAGCAAATGCGCCATTTTCTTTTTCGGCGTGTTGTGATTGACAACGTTATTTAATAAATAATTCTGAACAGCTTTTTTCGCCCTCAAAAGATGAGATTTTGAGGTATTTACAGTAATTCCTAATAAACCGGAGATTTCTGCATGCGAATGATTTTCAATAAAATATAAATTGAAAACAGATTTGTGATGGGGTGGAAGGCTGTCTATAGAAGACAGCAGTTCTTCATTTGTAAAATCGTAAATGAAGACATTTTTTTCTTCCAAAAGATGATTGTCCATTTCTGAATAGGTATCTGGAATTTCTGATGGTTCTGTAGTGATAAAGGTATCTTTACTGTGCTTACGAATATGCTGCAAAGCGTTATTTACAACAATTTTTTTAAGCCAGCCAAACAATGCTTTTTCATCATTCAATTGGTCATTTTTCTGAATTGCTGTAATGAAACTGTCCTGCACAATATCTTCGGCAGTGTAAATATCCTGTATGTACCTTCGGCAAATCCCTAAAAGTTTTGGGGAATAATTGCTGTAGACTTTTTGCCAGTCTAAATTATTATTTTTTTGCATCATACTTTCTTGATTCGGTGAAGACAAATATAAAGTTACTATTCATCTTAAATATTTTTAAATTTTAAATTAACCCCATCCTGCAATTACGCAGGACGAGAGTAAATTTAATAAAAAGGATAAATGAAATAATTTTTCACAAAACTTTGGTTTTATACTGTAAAGATGCCAAAAAATAAAAAGGTTGCAGTTTTTTTGAAAATATTTTTAATTTGCCAAAACAAAAATAGAATTGAACCCACTTCCGAATATATTTGTAGTGTTATTAATGCTTTGAGTTTCTACATTATTAATGTAAACTTTACTTGCATTAGATGTTGTTTGCTGTTTTATGAGATATAAATTATTATTAAGTACAAAAATATCCTGAATCATCGGATAGTTGGAATCTAAAGGAAACATTGTTTGAACATTATTTTTGTAATAATAATTATTCAGGAAAATAGATCCGATTACATATTGATCATTAGAAGATGTTTCACCTACGATTTTTCCAAAATTAAGGTTTGAATTTACATTGCTATCTACAAGGGTTTCTGTATTAGTAGATAACTGTCTGGAATAATAATTTTGATTTTTAATATAAAGAAAACTAATACCATTTATTGTTTCTGCAAAATTTCCTACCCAAGTGATACCTGGAACGGAATGAAAAGTGGAGTTGATGTAGTACCCAGACTGAATTAGGTTGGTCGTAACATCATATATTAATGCAGAAACATACGCTTGATGATTGTAAATATTAAGCTTTGAAGTGGTATAAATAATACTTCCTGATGTATTGAGAACTGTTTTTACACCATTTTTCCAGATACACAAAGCGTATCTTTCATGAGCAATAGGAGAAACTGTATCATAATATCCAAGGAAATAAGTATCATTATTATCAATAGCTATATCTAAAATCTGATAATATTGTCCTATAGGAATTCCCAAATATTGTCCTAAGTTTTGTCTTACATTATTTTTCCAGTAATAATAAGTTCTGTTAGCATTAGAACTGTTATTTCCCAAAATATGTACGTCGTTATTTTCAACAATAATTTTGGTGGCGGTTGTACTGTCGGTAGAGGCTAAATCTGTTTTAACATTGTTTTTCCAATAACAAGCTTTAAAATTGTCTCTGCCCGCAACGTATACATCATATGAGAGAACATTTTTTTTCACAGCTTCCATGTCGTCATTTGTAGAGCATGAAACTGCAAACATCAATAAAAATAAAAAAGGTAAAATTAAAGTTTTCATGGTTGTTAATTTTCTTATAAGATGCAGAAAAAATAAAAGGTTGCAGTCTGAAAACAAAAAAACTCAAAAAAAATTTTTTGAGTTCTATATTTTTTTAATAAAAATTAAAATTCTATCGGTTGATAATATTATTCGTCATCGTTGTATGATTGATAAGCTGACCTTTTTCATCACGGATCTCAATTTCAGAAACGTGCATTGTTTTTCCTTTTCTGATAAATCTTGCAACAGCCGTTACAATTCCGTCTTTTTTACTTCTTAAATGGTTGGAATTAATATTCGTTCCCACTCCAAAATATTTTTCTCCGTCAATGAAAATATTAGACAGGCTAGAACCCATTGTTTCTGCCAAAACGCAGCTTGCACCACCGTGCATAATTCCGAAAGGCTGATGAATTCTTGGTGAAACCGGCATTGTTGCTGTTAATGTTTCATTTTCAAGATCAATATCTATGAATTTTATATCAAGGGTTTTCGCGAATGTTTCTTCACCCCAATTATTGATGAATTCTAATATTTCTTCCTTTGTTTTATCTTTCGTATACATATTTTGATAAGTAATGAGTAATTTTTTAACTTCTAACTTTTAGCGTCTGAATCATTTCCCATGATATTCGGATTCCAGTTTTCAGGAATTTTGGGACCAATATCATTTTTAATATAATAATCCTGAATTTCCTGCATGATTTCTGCAAATGGAACTGATGCAATTTTTTCATAAGGAATAGTATACCCTAAGTAAACGATCTTCCTTTTAAAATCTCCTGCCGCCAAAACAATCGGAACTTTTGCTGCCAAAGCCATGTGGTAAAAACCTTTTCTCCATTTCGGAACCCAGCTTCTTGTCCCTTCCGGAGTGATTACCAAGCTGAAATTATCTTTTGCAAACTGATTGGCTACGAAATTCACCAAATCATTTTTCTGGCTTCTGTCGATTCCGATTCCACCTAGACCTCTTACTACGCTTCCGTACCAAGCTTTTGTATGAGCATCTTTAATGATGATTTTTAATGGCTTTTTTAATGACCAATAGGCAAGATTTCCCAGGATATATTCCATATTGTGAGTATGTGGTGCTACGACCAGAATACACCTGTTCAGGCTGTTTGCGTCGCCTTGTAAAACGACCTTCCAACCCATTAATTTTAGCATTAATTTGCCAATCAGCTTTCTCATATACTTTGAATTAAAAACAAAAAAGTATAACCAAAGTGGTTATACTTTACAAATATATTGAAATATTATCGCTCTTAAAATAAACTGCTGATTAAATCAACAATTTTCATTACAATTTCCAGTGCTAGTTGTACCATGATTATTGAATATTTTTTTGAGTGTTTTGGTTATAATTTTTTTTCTACACAAATGTAAAGATTTTTATTTACATAGAGAACTAAATATTTATATTTTTTGCTTTCTGTGAGAGAAGAAGAGTGTGAATTTCAAACGGTTGTGTTATTCATTCACACCTTCTGCCACTCTCTGCAGTTTAGTTATTTAGTTTGTATGGAAATCTCGTTTTTACCTTCGTTTACTTTGATGTCTACATTACCGCCTTTCATTTTTTTGATGCTGTTTTTCATAGAATCAATTACTTTGTCGGCTTGGTTGCTCGGAACTTTTTTTCCGTTTACGATAATGCTGTCGCTGTCGTTATCATCAGAATTGTATTCAATTGTAGAACCGTTTACTGTGATTTTATTGTTTTCGATTTTAATTTTTCCGTTTTCGTCTTTTTCCTGATCGTCATCATTGATTCCGTCTGCATTCAGATCTCCGTTAAAGCTTATTCCGTCTTGTTTTACAGGAATTACCACTGTTTTCAAAGGAAGTACCAATTCATAATCGATGCTGTAATCTCTAAATCTGTGTTCGTAAGGGTATCTAATATAATTCGGAAGAACTACTTTATTATTTACGATTTCTACAGGAACACTTACGTTTAGCGGAAGATTATATCCTTTAGCCTCTTTTTTGATGATTAAATAAGGAGTTTTAATATCAGCCTTTCTCGTTACATCTACATGAATCCAATCTCTTTCATATACCGAAACTTTATCAGAATAAAGATCATCATCATATCCTTTAAAGTTTTGAGGAATAGAAACCTGCTTGAAATCAACATAAATACTGTCTGATTGTGTATTGATTGCAACTTCTTCAGTATCTTCTTTGTGACCTTTAAGGAACATTTCCTGTTTTGCCATGCTGAATCCGAAATAAGTACCCAAAGCGATCAATGCAAGGAACAATGCTCCGATTACCCAACCTGTATTTCTCAATTTTGTTTTAGGAGAAATTAATTTGATGCTTAATAACCCGAAGATCATCGCTGGAATTAAGCTTCCTAAAGTGATCAATGCCATGATGATGTATTTCATGCTGTCATTATCAAAATAGAAATTCATTTGGCTGATAGGAGGGAAGTCGCTGTCTGCTCCCATGAAACCGAATACTACGAATACTCCGATTAAACAAGATAAAGACATAAATGCAAAGATTCCACCTAAAACATATCTTACAACATTCCACAATCCGCTCCCGGCGTTATCGATGTATGGTTTGTTTTCGTTGTAGATTTCTCCGACCCTCTGAGTAGATTCGTTGGCAAACTGCACCAATTTATTAGACTCATTCTTAAGATTGTCGAAGTTCATAGGCTTTCCCTTCATTTTCAGGAAATCTGCTGCAGTTTCTGCTTTTGGCAATACCGCCCAAAGGATGATATAAAGCAAGAAAACTAAGGTTGATGAAACAGCCGCTGTGAAAATTCCTAGGATGAAAATTCCTAGCCAGATTGCTCTCATTGCAGTAATATCCATTCCGATATAATGAGCTAAACCTGCGCAAACACCTGCAATTTTTTGTCTTTCAGGGTCACGGAACAATTGCTTTTTGTCAGAATATTCAGTTCCTGAGGTATTAGTTCTTTTTGTATTTTTCTCAGAATAATATGCTTCTTCCTGTTCTTCAATTTTTTCAGGGCTTCCGATCTGTGCAATTACTCTTTCTACATCGGAGTCATTGATTACTTCACGTTTTGCCATGGTATCATTAAAGATTTCTACCATTCTGATTTCTATGTCATGCATTACCTCTTCCGCTTCCGAAGCATCCAATGAGCTTCTCAGTGCATTAAGGTAATCGCTAAGCTTTATATATGCGTGCTCTTCTATTGTAAAAGAAAAACCTGCGAGTCCTATTGAGAGTGTCTTGTTCATAGCTTTGTTTTTTAATTTTTTTGAGTGATTTGGTTGACTGAATCTGTTAATTCGTTCCAGGTATTTTGAAGTTCATCTAAAAACAGTTTACCTTTTTCTGTTATCTGGTAGTATTTTCTTGGTGGTCCTCCAGTAGATTCTTCCCATCTGTAAGAGAGAAACTCACCGTTTTTTAATCTTGTTAAAAGAGGGTAGAGTGTTCCTTCCACTACATCCAGTTTTCCTTTTTTCAGTTCATCTATTAGATCGGAAACGTACATTTCGCGAATATTGATGAGACTTAAAATACAGAATTCCAGAATTCCTTTTCGCATTTGCGCTTTGGTATTTTCAGTATTCATCTTTAATAAGTTTTGTTAATTAGTTATATAATTTTCGAAGGTTGGTTCCTAGCTAGTTGAACCTATTCCGATTTTACATTACAAAGATATGTAATTAAAATGGTAATATGCAATACAAAGTAGTGAAAAAACACAAATAAATAATGTAACTATTTGAAAATCAGTTTAATTATTTTTAATGGTGAAATTTGAGAAATGAAGAATCTAGAAAAATTAGATTAATTTATTAATAATTTTACCTTTTAAGCTGGTTGTTCTTAAAGTGACAAGCGCCTTTTTCTCCAATTTGTTCTGATATGATATAAAACTGAAGTTTTTGTAGAATTTACGGACGATAAGAGCCATTTCCATCATGGCAAAGTGTTCACCGATGCAAAGTCTTGGACCTGCTCCAAAAGGATAGTAAGCAAAATTCTTCGCATTTTCATCATCAAAACGTTCCGGGATAAAGGAGTTTGGATCTTTCCAATATTTTGGATTTCTGTGTAAACCTGTTATATAAAGAATAATTAAAGTTCCTTTCGACCAAGAATATTCTTTAAAACTATCGTCCTCTAAAGCTTGTCGGTCAATTGCCCAAGCCGGAGAATGCAGTCTCATTGCTTCTTTGATAACATTTGAAGTGAAAGATTTTTTCATTAAGCTTTCAGTTGTGAAAATATTTTCCCCTTCTTCTGCGATTTCCTGTTTTAATTTTTTTTCCGCTTCAGGATTCTGGCTGATCTCAAAAAAGATAAAACTTAAAGCATTTGCCGTAGTTTCGTGACCGGCAATGAAAAGAATAAGCATTTCATCAACAAGCTGTTCATCGGACATAGGAAGGTTTGTATCTTCATATCGCGTCTGAATCAACATATCAAGCAAATCATTTTTTTCTTCGCCCGAATTTCTTCGTTTATCCAAAACACCTTGAATAATGGCTTTTGATCTGTTACTTTTCGCAATCGTTTTATCAATTACGCCAAATATTTTTAAAATTTGTGAATAAAAAGGTAAACGAACTTCTTTTGCAAAAACTTCCTGAACCTCGGTAATGATCTTACCTAATTCTTTAACCTTACTTTCGTCAATATCTGAGCTGAAAAGAGTTTTCGCAACAATATTAAAAGCAAGTGTATGAAAAAAATCGTACAGATCGACCTCTGTTTCTTTATTAAATAATTGAAAAGCTGCATCAATTTCCTCTTCCATAATAGAAACCAGATTCGCAATTTTTGCTTTACTGAAACCGGGTTGAATCAGTCTTCTTTGTTTGAGCCAATCTTTTCCGTTGTTTGTCAACAGACCGTTTCCGAGATATTTTCCTAAAGTGATGGACTGTATTTCAGATTTAAAATAATTTTTGTGATTTTGCTTTAAAATATATTCTGTGAATTCTTTATCCTGGGAAAAAATAAAGTTTTTATCCGTAAAACTGGCTTTGATGTAATAATTATCTCCCGCAATGTCATGATTTCCACTGATAACTTCCAACGGATTTTTTACCCCTTTAAATAAAGAATACAATTTTCTTTTTCCTTTAATTTCCGTTGGATAATTGAATTGAGAAGACATATGATATATTTCCATTAAAAATACAATTAATCTCTTATATAAAATAGCTTTAAATCAAAACCCTTATTTTTGTATAGAATTTGTTTGAAAAAAATTCAATTAAAAAATCACATATGATTAATTCCAGACTTTTATTACCGTTTATTCTTTTGGGGACAACAGTTTTTGCCCAAAATCAGTTTGAATTAAAAGATGCATCAAAGAATTATGATGTTAAAATTAATGTTGAAAACTGTGATAAAGAAGAATGTAAAGGGAAAGCGACTATTGAATTATTTAATAAAAAGACTTTCAAAAAGTTTCAGACCTTAACATCCGATGATTTGAATTTTTATTTAAATGAAAATCAAAAACCAACTGCAAATATCATTCAATTATATGATGAACAAAGTCCGTTGATTTTTGATGATTTTAATTTTGACGGAACGGAAGATATCGCCATTAGAAACGGAAATGAAAGTAGTTATGGCGGACCTTCATATGATGTCTATGTTTTTAATATTACCAGAAAACAATTTGTTCCAAGTGAAGAATTAACCGCTCTTGCTCACGATAATTTAGGAATGTTTAATACGGATTCTGAACGAAAAAGATTAATTACCTATTCAAAATCAGGATGTTGTTGGCATATTACAACGGAATATTCTGTTCTTCCTCAAAGAGGATTATTCAAAGTCTACGAATTGGAAGAAGATGCGATGGGTGGAGAAAAAGTAGTCGTGACAAAACGTGAATTCATCGATGATAAATGGATACAAAACGTTAAAACCTATCCAATAAACGAATATTATAAAGATTAACAATGAAGATACAAAAGGAAATCGATTTTATTCTGGCAGTTGATGCCTTAAAAAATGTACAGAGGAGAAATTATAATGCAGATGATTCCAGAAGAGAAAATACGGCGGAACATTCTTGGCAGATCATTATTTTGGCTCAGATTCTTTTTCCATATGCGAAAAACAGAGCGGATATTGATTTGTTAAGAGTGATCAGAATGTTATCAATTCATGACTTGGTCGAAATTGAAGCTGGAGATACTTTCTTATTTGACGAAGCTGCAATGGTTGGGAAATTTGAAAGAGAAAAGATTTCAGCTCAAAAGATTTTCGGAATTTTGGATGAACCGTTAAGAACAGAGTTTTTCAATATGTGGCTGGAATTTGAGGAGGAACAAACTCCTGATGCGATTTTTGCCTGTGCAATTGACAGAATCATGCCTTTCATTTTAAATTCTCACACTTCAGGAAAAAGCTGGACGGAAGCCGGAGTTACAGAAAAACAGATCAGAAATATGTTGGAAAATGCTATTGTCAGAGCTTCTGATGAAATGGGGGAGGCTTTTCAGCATTTGTTAATTAAAAACTTAGAGACTGAAAAAGTTTTGAAATAATTTATATTTTTCCCACAGATTTCACGGATTTTCACAGATGTTTATGGTTTAATTTAAACTAAAAAAGAAAAATATACGCAATCATCTGTGAAAATCCGTGAAATCTGTGGGAAATAAAAAATAAAAAAAGTTCAGCGAACTTTGCCGCTGAGCTCTTTATTTATAGTATTTGGATTGGTTTCTTGAATTCATCAATTGCCACAAAAGTAAAATCACCAACAATGGCTCTTTCTCTTTCATAAGAATACATTTGTTCGGTATATATTTCTACGCTTACTTTCATACTGGTATTTCCTACGTGAGAAACTTTCCCGATCAATTCAACAATTGTTCCTGCAGGAATCGATCTTTTAAAATCGATTTTATCGCTGCTTACGGTTACTACGCGTTTTCTTGCAAATCTTGTTGCTGCAATAAACGCCACTTCATCCATCAGCTGCATCGCAGTACCACCGAAAAGCGTATCGTAATGATTGGTTGTGTTAGGAAAAACCGCTTTAAAAATTCGGGTTTCGGATGCTTCAATTCTTTCTTCTGTAGTCATATTTCATTATTAAATTAATGCAAAATGAAATGTATTAAAACAACAGAAAACAACAGAGACGGAAATCTCTGAACATCCATTAGATCAATAAACTTCAAATCGCGAAAGTTTTTTGTTGAAAGAAAAAGGCAGGTCTCCTGACTTGTAACATCTTTATTTCCTTCCCATGACTTGCACAGTGGATTTTTAATAAAGACTTCAGTTACTTACAGTTGCGCGACAGTCCGTGATTTTCACACGATTCCCTTTTAATCTGCAGTTAAGCAAAACCATTTTCTGAAAAGTTATAAACTTATAACTTTTCGGTTGCAAAAATAATGATTATTAACGAATTATTCCGGATTTTTGTAAATGATCTGGCTTTCAGCTTTTCCCTGCTTTATTGTCCAGATCGTGGTATATCTGTTTTCACCCGAACCATTCGTCATATAAAGGAAAATATGATTATTGTCGATCGCAGTAACTCCGACATTATTGAAATCCATTGTCGGCTGGAACATATTTTTAATAGCATCTCTCACAAAAACAGAACCTCTTCCAGGTTGCTGAACTCGTACAGATTTAATTTCCGTCATTCCTTCAGGAATTTCTTTGCCAACACCCCAAGATTTTACTTTGTCAACTTTAATGATATTTCCGTTGGCGTCTTTTTCCTGTTTTTTGATATTTGCATAAGAAGGATAAACATCAATAATCACTTTTGTTCTCTGATTCCCGGGAATTTTTGGATTCGTATCGTCCGTGAAAATTATTGATTTCCCATTTTTAGATTTTGAAGGAGTGAATTGTGGCAGTTTATCAACAAAAACAACACGGTTTTTATTTACCATTCCTTCTTTCGTGATGCTGTCATATCTTACGAAAGGTTTTTCTGTGTCTTCTTTTTCAGGATATTTTATCCAGATCCATTCTGTTTCTCCGGGAGCAGGTTTTACATAAATAAATACGTCTCCTGTTTTCATGCGGATCTTATCAATGATTTTTCGGTAATCTTCTTTGTGAACACGCACCATTGCATAACCTTCCTCAGCTTTTACAACACCGAAAGGAACTTTATCCTGACCTTTTGCAAAACCCAAAGAAAAAAGACTAAAAACTGATAAATAAAACGCTTTGTTTACGGAAATCATCATGAAAAATTTTTTGACAGTTCAAATATATAAATTAAATACTTTTTGGCAGATAATTATATTGTTGCAATTCTTTTAAATCTTTAATTTGTTTTAAATAAGAATCGGAAAGAAGATAAATATCATCTGAAATATCCAAAACTTCCTGATATCGATGGTCTGAAATAATGATTCCTTTGTGCTTCGATTGTTCTTTGATTATATTTTGTATTTCCGTTGTTATTTTTGGGGAAAGTCCATTGAAAGGCTCATCAAGCAAAACAAATTTTGAATCTGAATAAATAATCAACAACACTTCAACGATTTTCTTTTCTCCGCCTGAAAGATTTCTTGAAGTTTCATTAAGAAAAGGTTTAATTAAATTTAATTCAAAGAGTTTGTCAGAATTTTCTCTATTACAAAAAAGCGGAATTAAATTTTTAATCTTAATACCTTTAGGAAGAAAAAAATGTTGAGGTAAATAAGCAATTTTTCCTTTTCTGTCCGTTTGATTTTGCAAAACTTCATCGTCGACTCTTATAAATTGAGAATCGCCTTTCTCTGTTCCGAAAATAATTTTCAGCAAAGTAGATTTTCCCGACCCGTTTCTTCCCAATAATCCAACGACTTTTCCTGTTTCACAACTGATGTAAATATCTCTTAAAATTTTCTTTTCATCAAAAGATTTTGTGATACTGTCGACATGTAGCTTGCTCATAAAAATTTTGTGATCATATTTACGGTTATACTAAATAATAAAGTAAATATCCAAAGAAATAATCTTGAGAATCCAAAGTTTGCATAAAAATAATATTCATCTTTTAACCTTAATTCATAAATTAAAAAGTGAAGTGACGGAAAAAATACTAAAAAGCATAATCCAAAGCCATTTATAGTAAATCCCAGTTGTGAATCCATAAGAAGGGAAAATGAAACGGCAGGAATTAACAATTTTAAATAGAAAATCCATAAAATTTTTACACTTTTTATCATTCTTGATTTTTGTAGCCCAAATATATAAACTAGATATTTCTTATAAACCAATACTTCTGGATATTATTTACTGAAAATTCTTATTTTTGACGCTTAATTAATCATGAAGAAAGTAAATTCTCTAAATTACTTTTCACAACTCATTAACAATGAAAAACATATTTTCAATTTTAACATTGATGCTCTCGCTTGTAATGGCGGGGCAAACTGCTCCTTCTATTCAGTGGAAGAAGACACTTGGAGGAAGCAATTGGGATCAAGGATCCTCTGTATGTCAGACTTCGGATGGTGGTTCTATTATAGCTGGCTATTCTCCTTCTACAGACGGTAATGTAACAGGAAATCACGGCAATGGTGATTATTGGGTAGTAAAGTTGGATAGCAGTGGAAATATTCAATGGCAGAAATCTTTAGGAGGAAGTGATTACGATTATGCTTATTCTATACAGCAAACTTCGGATGGTGGCTATATTGTTGCCGGGCAAACATATTCTAACAACGGTGATGTGACTGGTTATCACGGGAGTGTCTATGCTGATTTTTGGGTTGTTAAGCTAGATATTAATGGCAACATTCAATGGCAAAAAGCAATTGGAGGAAACGGTCAGGATGCAGCTTACTCAATTCAGCAAACTTCAGACGGAGGTTATATCGTAGCAGGTGAGTCATCATCGACGGATGGGGACGCTATTGGTCATTTATCTTATAATAATACTGATCTTTGGATTGTAAAAATTAATAGCACGGGTAATATCCAATGGCAAAAATCATTTGGGGGATATGGTACAGAAATAGCTTTAGATGCCAAGCAAACTTCTGATGGTGGATATATTGTTGCAGGAGCTACAGCGTCTAATAGTGGTGATATAACGCAAAATTATGGTGAATATGACTATTGGGTGTTAAAACTAGATAGTACAGGAAATTTGCAATGGCAGAAAACTTTTGGAGGAAGTGGTACAGATAATGCACAATCTGTAATACAAACATCCGACGGAGGATATATGGTTGCCGGATTTTCAAGGTCGAACGATGGTCTTATACATAATCACTATGGGAATTTATTTACTAATGACGCCTGGATAATCAAATTGGATGGAAGCGGCAATATCGTATGGGCGAAATCTAAAGGTGGAACAGGTAATGATGTAGCTAACTCCATAAAAGAAATAGGGAATGGAGAATACGTGTTTGCCGGATACTCTTCATCGAACGATGGAGATGCAGTCGGAAATCCTACAGGTTCAGCTAATTTTTGGATTGTAAAAATAGGTAGTAGCGGAAATGTAATCTGGCAAAAATCAATGGGAGGTAGTTTAGGTGACTTTGGACAGTCTGTGAGTCAGACAACGGATGGTGGCTTTATCATGACAGGATATTCTTACTCGAACGATGGTGATGTTTCTTCTCATTACGGAATTCCGACATATCCTGATTTTTGGGTTGTAAAATTGGGACCAGAAGTTTTGTCAACCAATGAAACCAAATTCGAAAATCTTAGTATTTTTCCAAATCCTGTTTCTGATATTCTAAATATTTCAGGAATGATTTCCGATTCAGATTTTGAAATTTATAATGCAGTTGGGCAAAAAGTAAAAGAAGGAAAAATTAAAAATAAAACTGTAGATGTAAGCCATTTACTAAAGGGAGTTTATTTTATTCATATAAAAGAAAAAGAAAAATCGGTGAAATTGAAATTCATTAAAACGTAAAAAAAGAGCGTCAATTAGGACGCTCTTTTTTTATTTTGAATTAATCGTTTCTTAATTTTGATTTTACATTATTACTTTTAATAATATTTCTAAGTTCTAAAATCTGATCTTTTGTGAAATCTTTTTTCGGAATCATATTTTTTGAATGTGAATCGTAAAGTATTAAAAATAAATTTTTAAGCTCTCGAATCTCGTAAATTGTTTTCCATTCTATTTCGCTTTTGAATGTTTTACCCTGTATAATGATTTTTTCATTTGAAAAAGTATATGCTAATTCTTCTTTTATATTTGTATTAGTTTTGTATATTTTCCTCAATTGTAAATATTTAATGATAGATAGAAATAGTATAAACAAAACAAGTACAATGTTTCCTAATAAATTTTGGGTATTTTCAGGATGGAAAATATAAGAAATAATACTAGAAACAAAAGCAAGAAATATCCAAATAAATATTAGTTTGGGTATAATTTTTTCAAATAAAATATTAATGGTTAATTTAACATATTCCTTAAAAGAGATTTTAGTTTTTACAGTCATAGTTTAATCTATTTACTAACTTTTTATTTTTTGAATTAATCGTTTCTAAGTTTTGACCGTACTTTATTATTTTTAATAATATTTCTAAGCTCAACAATCTGATCTTTCGTAAAGAACTTTTTCGGAACCATATTCATTGTTTGAGCACTTTGATAAATCAAAAACCATTCTTTGTTTTCTTTTACTTTATGAACGGAATCCCATGCAAATTCTCCATCAAATGTCTCACCTTCTGTACGAATCTTTTCATTCGTAAAAGTATAAGAAATACTTTCCTGAATTTTTTTATTTGAACTAAATGCAAATCTCAAACGGAGGAAAGACCGGATAATAATAAATAAGAATAAAATTCCCAACCACATCGAAGCCGATTGTAAAATATCTCTCTCAGATTCACCATCCATAAATTGCTTTAATACAAAAAATGATAAAACTAATAAAGGGAAAGCAATAAGCCTCGTTAAAGAACTTTTCAAATGAAACATCAAAAAATCCCTGAATGTAATCTGTGTTTTTACAGTCATCATTAGATATTAAATCCTTTCCAGTTCATCTGCATTAATTGTTGTCTTGAACGTTCCGTAATTAACAATTACCTTATTCCTCGAAATCTTCTCGATTGTCCCGACACTTGTACTTCCCGAAATACGAACACGTTGTCCGATTTTCATCCAAAGAGCACGGTCAACTTTGCGTTTTTCTTCAATTTTCTCGTTTGTTTCAATGATTTTTTCGATAACATCTTCTTTCTTCAACTGTTGCGTAATTTTTCTTTTCACAACCTGAAGTCGTTTAGATTCATCTTTGTCAGCTCCGATTTTTCTGAACTTTTCCTGTTCCAAAATCTTCACAAAATCCTTCACGACATCTTTCCTCGATTTTCCTTTTACATAACTGTCGATAAACGATTCGATCTTGGTTCCAAACTGAAGTTTACGATGTTCTTCTTCATACAATTTCTGGAAATTAAATAACTTTTGCTGAAGCTGTTCATTCAGTTTTTGCAGATTGTCACGTTTGTCTTCAACAGATTCTTTTCTTTCGGCAAGGTCGGTTTTAAGTTTTTCAACCTCATATTTTTCCTGTTGAAGTTTTACAATCGTTTTATCAAGATTCACAATATCATGTTCCACTTTTTTCTTCGCAGAATGAATGATAAATCTTGGAATTTTATTCTTTTCCGCTACCTCAAAAGTAAATGAACTTCCGGCTTGTCCGACTTCCAGTTTATACATTGGTTCAAGCGTTTCTTCATTGAATAGCATTGCTGCATTTTCTGCATTCGGAAGCTCTTCAATAACCAATTTGATGTTTGTGTAGTGCGTCGTAATGATCGCAAAACTTTTTTTATCATAGAAAAACTCAAGGAAACTTTCAGCCAAAGCACCACCTAATTCAGGATCGGAACCTGTTCCGAATTCATCAATCAATAAAAGCGTATTTGCATCAGCTTCACGGATGATTCCTCCCATTTTCTTCAACCTCGACGAATAAGTCGAAAGATGATTTTCAATAGATTGGTTATCACCAATATCGGTCATGATTTTATCAAAGAAAAACATTTCGGATTTTGGATGAGTAGGAACTAAAATTCCACTCTGGATCATCAGTTGGAGTAATCCAACAGTTTTCAAAGTGATTGATTTTCCTCCTGCATTCGGTCCTGAAATACAGATAATTCTGTTATGATCCGTTAAAGTAAGGGTTTGGGAGAAAATAGTTTTGTTTTCCGCTTTATTTCTTAAAAATAATAAAGGATGGAAAGCTTCTCTTAATCTTAAAGTTCTGTGACGGTTTATTTTCGGTAAAACTCCGTTGATTAACTCTGCAAATTTTGCTTTAGCTCTCGTTAAATCAAGGTCAAAAATATACTTCTGATATCTCCAAAGCTGAGGTTGAAATTCTGCCAGTTCTGCGGTTAATTTTCTCAGAATTTTGTCGATTTCCTTTTTCTCTTCTTCTTCGCTTTCTTTAAGTTTGAAGTAATGTTTTACCACGCTGTCCGGTTGCATGTAAGTGATAGAACCTGTTTTTGAAAGTCCTAAAACTCTTCCCGCCACTCTTTTTTTGTAGGCAGATTTTACCGCCAACACTCTTTGATCATCAATAATCGTTTCGCGAATATCATCCAAGAAATCACTTTGCCCGTAATTGAACAGAGCACGGTTGAAATTTTCCTGAATTGCTTTTTTGGCAACCTGCATTTCAGCCCTTAACTCTTTTAAAATTGGAGAAGCCTCACTTTTTACTTCACCAAAACGGTTAAAAACTTTATCAACTTTATCAATAATTTCTTTTTTGAATTCCAACACAGAAACATCCTGAATCAAAGTAGGAAAAGTTTCGGGCATGGTTGGGAAAAACTTTTGCAGCTTTCCGATTTGTTCCGTAAGCGTTTTTATTCTGATGAAAGAGCTGTTTTCCAGACGATAATTCTCGATAAGCATTACTTTCAGCTCATTATCAATATCCTCATATTCATCAAACGGAATCGCATTTGAACTTTCAAAACTCGACAAATATTCGGAAGTTTTTTTCAAAGAAAGTTCTGCCTCGTCAATTTCCATCGGACGAAGTTGAAGAATTTTTTCTCTCGTTTTCGGAGAATACGCAAAAGGAGAAATTTCCGCGAGCAATTGCGGAAACTCTAATTCGTTTAAATCTTCGTTATTTATATACACACTGCAAATTTAGTGAGAAAATATGAATGTTATTTGAAAATGATGTAATTTGGAAATTTGAAAATATCTATTAATCAGCTTTTACTAAATTTGAGATATGAAACTAGAAACTGAAAGACTACAATTAAAAGAAATCAACGAAAGTAACGTTGATGATATTTTGAAAATTAGAAGCAACGAAATCATCAATCAATTTGTACAGAGAATTTCTCCGAAAAACAATTATGATGCACTGCAATTTATTTTAACGATAAAAGAGAGAACCCAAAATAATGAGACTTTTTATTGGGGAATTTCTTTAAAAGATCAGCCCAATCTTATTGGAACGATTTGCCTTTGGAAATTTTCCGAAGATCGAAAAATTGCAGAAGTTGGTTATGAATTATTACCCGATTATCATAGACAGGGAATCATGTCGGAAGCTTTGAATGCAGTTATAGATTTTGCTTTTAATGATTTACATTTGCAAGAAATGGTGGCAATGACCAATAAATTTAATGAAAACTCGAAAGGCATTCTTTTAAAACATAATTTTTTGTTGGAAGAGGGTAGAGAAGATGAAGGTTTTCCTGATAATTTGGTTTTTAGCTTGAAGAAATGATACTTCACTTGTTATTTCGACGAAGGAGAAATCTACTTTTCTTTTTTAATCATTAAATTTGCTATTAGATTCTTTACTACGCGATTCTTTCATAATGACAGTCTGGCGTAAAAATTGAATTTTCAAATTGAACTATTCTCAAATTAAATTTATGACCTGGACAGAAATTTTAGCACCAATAAAAAACACTCCATATTTTACCAATCTTTGGGAAAAAGTAAAACAGGAATATGCAACGACAAAAGTTTTCCCACCGAAAAATCAGATTTTCAGGGCTTTGGAAATTACGCCTTTCGATGATGTTGAGGTAGTGATTATCGGACAAGATCCTTATCATAACGATTTTCAGGCAAATGGTTTGTGTTTTTCTGTTTCCGAACAGGTTGCTGCGCCGCCTTCCCTTAAAAATATTTTTATTGAATTAAAAGATGATCTGGGAGTTGTAAGAACTTCAAAAGAGTTGGATGATTGGGGAAAACAAGGAGTTTTATTGTTAAATGCAACATTAACGGTTCGCGCACATACACCGAATTCTCACAAAGATCTAGGTTGGGAAACATTTACGAATTATATTATTAAAGAAATTTCGGATAAAAAAGAGAATGTTGTTTTCGTATTATGGGGCGCTTTTGCACAAAAAAAAGCCGAACTCATAGATCCGGCTAAACATTTTATTTTAAAGTCTGCGCATCCGTCACCATTTTCTGTTCACAGAGGATTTTTCGGAAGCAAACCTTTTTCAAAAATTAATGAATATTTGGTTTCAAAAGGGAAAAAGCCTATTTCGTGGTAGGATTTTCTCCTGCCTTTTTAATGGTAATTCCTATTTTGTATTTACTATGAAGAGCATTTGCTCCAACTTCTTGAGTTGGATAAGGATTAACGTCTACTAAAGTAATCGTATATCCATTGAAATCCACAGATTTATTGTAATTTCTTCCTTTATTGTCAAGACTTGCCAATTTTATAGTCATTGGTCGGGTTGTTGTACCCATGAGTTCCATTTCGGCAACGGCAACTCCTGCCCAAATGCAATTTACTTCTTTTGGGCAACGGCTGTCTTCAGAAATCCATTTGAAAGCGACATTCATTTGATATTCTTTTAAGAATTTTTTTTCTCCTTCGTTGAAATAAATAATATTTTCACCTTTCATGGGTGTTGTTTCTTTAATCTCAGTAGAACTCCATGTTCTTTCTGCATTTTTTTTAGGCTCTTTCTGAGCATTACAATTAATTAAAGACAATAGTCCTAAACTAAATATGATGACTTTATTAAACATAATCTTTTTAAATAACGTTAAGCATATCCAAAAATACAACTAAAAACATTGCCACACCTACCACAAGACTAAAACCTGTTCCGTAAATGAACCCAATAAAAGCTCCTTTTGTTGATTTCCAGGCTTTTGCCATGTCTTTGCTGTCATGTAAAAGTTCTCCAATAAAAACTCCCGCAAACATTCCGACTAAAAATCCTAAAGGAATTGGCAAAAATATTCCGACAATAGTTCCAACAATGGAACCGATACTTCCCCAACGTGTTCCACCATATTTTCTGTTCGTTTTTGCAGGAATTACATAACTTAAAACAGCCGAAATCACCGTAAGAATTCCGAATGCCCAAATATAAATCATCGATAAATCCGAATCTGTCCCGAATTTATAAATTAATAAGCCACAAATACTCAATAACAATCCCGGTAAAACAGGAAGAAAGGTTCCTAAAATTCCGAGAAATAAAAGGATGAGACAAAGAATATTGATTAATGTTGTATCCATTCTTTAAAAATTTATAGATGCAAGATATAAAAAAAGTGGCTTCATAAAAGCCACTTCCATGTTTAAGCTGAAGTTTTTATTATAGGTTTAAGATAACATATTGAAGAATCACACCTGCATTTCCAATATTTCCTGAAGCATGATTATGGAAAGTAGTGTAATAAATATATCCACTATTAGAAGCTCCTGAACAAGGTCCTACAGTTGCGCCTAATGCAACCAGATAAGGAACTAATACCTGAGGAACCGAGATAGTTACCTGAATATTTCCCGGAAGAGTAATACAAACAGTTGCAAATGTTGTAGTCGTTCCAATTGGTGTAGTCGGAGTTCCTGTTGCTGTAAAATGATTTGTTCTGATCATTAAAGCATCATTTGTTGAAGTTTCTTTAACTAAAACTTCCCAATAAGTTGGGTCATAATTCACTATTTTTTGCCATGCAGTTAAATCAAAATCAATATTAAGTGTATTGAAGCCCAAAGCTGTTGTAAGTCCCGCATTATTTACTGTAGCGCCTACTGTACCTACGTTTCCGATATTTTTAGAGCATAATTTTGTATCAGGAACAAATCCTCCCGCAAGGGAACAGTTATTGGTATTGGTTGTTCCGCCTACTAAATATGCAACGTCCCAGTCTGAAGCATAAATACTTCCTCCATTAGCAACAAAAGTTGCCAAATTACCATCAATTACATTGTAAAGTGCCGGATTTGAAGAATAATTGTTTCTTGAGCCACAGTTAAGAAATATGATATCGTACTGTGCAATAGTCGTTAAGTTAGCAAGATCATTATTTGTGATTTCAGTGGCAGTATATCCTAAAGTCTGAATAATATCTTCAATTTTATCATACGTTCCTTTTACGTAAGCAATTTTTGCAACCTGATTCAGTTTAGTTTGACCAGCATCTAGACTTAAAGTTTCATTATTTTTTACCGTTGCGGAAATTTCTGTACGGAAATTGCTACCATTACCAGTCTGGATGTGAATTGTATGATTTCCAACGGGAGCATCTAGTGTGAAATTACCATCTGCATCAGAAGCTGTGTAATAGATTTTATACTTTTCATCAAAAGTAAAAACCGAGGCGCCTCCAATAGGTTTGGTTCCGTTTTGTGACATCACTTTTCCGGTGATTTTTCCGGTTTTTACAGTATTGTCAACTGCTACTTGTGAGGGATTCTCGACCTCTGAACTACAAGAGCCAAGTGAGAGGAGAACAATAAAAATGAATAAGAGGTTAAACTTTCTCATAAATTATAGTTTTTTATTAGAAGACTAAATTAATGATTTTATTATTAAATGTATCTTAATTGTTAATTTATTTTAAATAATTGTTAATAATTATTCCTGAATGTTGTGAAAAATTCCTATTTTATTAGGGTTGATGTGAATCTAAATTTTATTAAATTTGTTATAATGAACGACCAATTACAAGAAACCAAGAATTTTATACAGGAGCTGAGCGAGCAGCTTTATCTTTATATTACTAAGATCTCTCCATCCGGTTTAGATTGGATTTTTCATGCTATGGTAAAGTTGTCTTTGCTGATAGCTATATTTTTATTGGCAGATTTTATTTTTAAATTTATAATCAATTTTGTGTTTCGTTTTTTTAGAAATGAAACAAAATTTCCTGTTATAAAATCCATTTATCAGTCTAAAGTCACCAATTCTTTGGGACATCTTCTTGCTTTGGGAATTGTTGCAGGTATTCAGACATCGATATTTCCTCCGAATTCTTTACCGAAAACCAACATATTTATAATAAGATCTGTTAATTTAGGATTTGTTTTAATCCTCGCAGGAATGCTTTACCGTGGTCTTACTGCATTTAGAAATTATTTCACAATCAAGCAGGATTTCTACAAAATAATGGCTCTGAATGCCATTTCCGAGACCATGAAAATTCTAGGGATTTTCATTTTTTCAATTGTCGGAATCTGTGTTATTTTTGGGATAAAAGGTTCTACTATTGTCGGAAGCTTAGGAGCAATTACAGCAGTTTTGGTGTTGGTTTTCCGTGATACGATTTTAGGATTTGTAACGGGGATTCACGTTTCAACTTCTAAAAGTTTAAAGGTCGGTGACTGGATCGGTATTCCGAAATACGGTATTGAAGGGAATATTTCAGACATAAGTCTTCTGACCACAAAAATTACCAATTTTGATAAAACAATTTCCTCAATTCCTACTTACGATTTGTTGACAACGGAGATCAAAAATCTTCAGGTAATGTCGGAATCGAATACCCGAAGAATAAAAAAATCGATTTATTTTAATATCAATTCTTTTAAATTTTTAACAGAAGAAGATATTGACCGTTTGAAAGAAATCAATCTCATTTCAGAATATCTGGAAGGAAAAAGCATTGAATTAAAAAAGGAAAAAGAAAATCTGAAACATAGTGATAAAATCGTAAATGGCAGGCAATTAACAAATATCGGAGTTTTTAGATACTACGCTCAAAAATATCTTGAAAATGATCCTGATGTAGATCAGGACGGAGCGATGATGGTTCGCCAGTTGGATATTACGCCACAAGGTTTGCCGTTGGAAATTTATTGTTTTGCCAATGATTCGAAATGGGAGCATTTTGAACAGATTCAAGCAGATATTTTTGACCATTTATTGGTGGCTTCAAAAGAATTTGATTTGCAGGTAATGCAGGTAAGTGTGAAAGTTTAGCATTATATTGGGTGAGGAAAATTATTATCAACAAAAATGTTGAGCTTATCAATTGTTTAATGCTCTTGATCTCCTTTATCGCTGCATGTGCTTTGCCTTTTGATGTTTTTTTGTTTTCGTATGCGTTTCTTGGTCCTTTACATTATCTTACAGAATTGCAATGGTTGAAAAATAAAAATTTTTTCCTTGAAAAATCTGATGTCGGCGTATTTATTTTCTTCGCAGTTCTGATTGCAGCATTACTTTTTCTTCCTTTTCTTAATATCTATTTATTCAGAGCTGATATTTTTTCGGGGATTATTTTATCGATATTTTTTATTTTTTGCAGCTATTTGCTTTTTGTCTTAAAAAACAGAACTTCAAAATTACTTCTCGGAATTTTAATTTTGTTTGTAGGACTATTATATTTTTTTAAGCCAAACTTAATTATTTTGTTAGGTTTATTTATTCCTACTTTAATTCACGTTTACGTTTTTACGACTTTCTTTATGATTTCTGGATATTTTAAAGCTCCTGATTCATTTGGCTTGATCAATATTATGTTGCTGTTATCTGTTCCTTTTGTAATTTATTTTCTGCCAGTTGAAAATCTTGTATTTTCCGGAATTAATGCTGAAAAAATATTTAATTCTACAGGTTTTAAAATAATTAATGATCAGCTCGTTTTCTTTTTCGGGAAAAATATTTCTAAAACCAATGTAGTTTTAAAAGCTCAGATTTTCATCGCATTTGCTTATACTTATCATTACCTGAACTGGTTTGCAAAGACTTCAGTGATAGGCTGGGCAAAGTCTTTGGAGCTAAAAAAAATGATTTTCGTTTTAGGAATTTGGATTTTATCGATAGCTTTGTATTTATATAATTATCAAACAGGTTTGACGGTATTATTTGTTCTCAGCATGATACATGTACTTGCTGAATTTCCGCTTAATGCTCTATCCGTCAAAACCATATTTCAAAAAATCATTAGTAAAAAATGACAAAACTAAGTGTAAATATCAATAAAATTGCAACGATAAGAAATGCAAGAGGGGGTGAAACGCCAAGCGTAACGGAAGCCGCAATTAAAATTCAGGAATTTGGAGGACAGGGAATTACGATTCATCCAAGACCCGATGAAAGACACATTACAAGAAAAGATGTTTATGATCTTAAACCTTTGGTTACAACGGAATTCAATATTGAAGGGAATCCTCACAGATCTTTTATAGATATGGTTTTGGAAGTAAAGCCGGAACAGGTAACTTTGGTTCCTGATGCAGACGATGCAATTACTTCAAACGCAGGTTGGGATACTAAAAAACATTTAGATTTTCTTACAGAAATTATCGCTGAGTTTAAAAATGCAGGAATCCGTACTTCAATTTTCCTTGATCCGACACCGGAATTGATAGAATATGCCGCAAAAACCGGAGCCGACAGAATAGAATTGTACACAGAAGCCTACGCAAAAAATTATACTTTAAATAAAGAATCTGCAATAAAACCTTATTATGATACAGCAATTGTAGCTGCCGATTTTGGTTTGGGAATAAATGCAGGGCATGATTTAAGTTTAGACAACTTAAAATATTTTTCAGACAATATCCCGAATTTATTGGAAGTTTCCATCGGTCATGCTTTGGTTTCCGAAGCTTTGTATATGGGATTAGAAAATACGGTTCAGGCGTATTTGAAGAGATTGGCAAAATGGTAGAACAGAAACTGGAAGTTAGAAATTAAATGTTAGTAAACGCAGTGCAAAACTAAATTCTAATTTCTAGCTTCTAACATCTTATAAAAAAATATGGAAATTTTAAATTCAAAAATATTTGGCGAAAATCTTTCGTCTACACCGCTTTTGGTATTTCACGGGTTGTTTGGAATGCTTGATAATTGGGGAACTTTCGGAAAAGATTTTGGTGAATTTTTACCAACACATTTAATTGATCTTCGAAATCACGGAAGAAGTTTTCATTCTGAATACATGTCTCATGATGATTTGGCAGACGATATTCTTCGTTATATGGATCATTACGGAATGGAAAAAGCTCACATTTTAGGACATTCTTTAGGCGGAAAAGCAGTAATGCAGTTTGCAATAAAATATCCGGAAAAAGTTGAAAAACTAATTGTTGTCGATATTACTCCAAAAGCATATCCTCCACATCATCAGGGAATTATCAAGGCTTTGGAAACTGTTGATTTTAATACCGTTAATTCCAGAAATGAAGTGGAAGCTGTTTTAAGTCAATATATTCCTGAAAGATCTACGATTCAGTTTTTGACGAAAAATCTGTATTGGGACGATAATAAAAAATTGAATTGGAGATTTAATTTGAAAACTCTGGCAGAAAAATACAACGAGTTTGTCTCTAATGCGATAAAATTCGGAGTTTTTGAAGGAGAAACTTTATTTATTGCAGGAGAAAAGTCAAATTATATTCTTCCTCAGGATGAATTCGCTATAAAACAACAATTCCCTAAAGCTAAAATTGTAACAATAAAAAATGCAGGACATTGGGTTCAGGCAGAGAATCCTATTGATTTTGCTAATGTTGTCAAAGAATTTTTGAATATAAATTAATATAATGTTGTTATTTGTTTGAAATTGTTAAAGTTTTCTTAAAATGAAAATTTATTCTTCTTTGTGTGAATTTTTTTAATACTTTAGTCATTCCTAAATCACTAAATATTAATACTATGGAAAATAAAAAACCAAAGAAGCCTTTCTTCGCTTCATTTTTAGAAAGACAAGTTGAAGATCCTGAAAAAATCAAAGGGGGATCAGGAACAATCACTACTGCTTTGCAGGATAATGCAACTGCACCGCTTAAAGATTCTGTGACTACCTCGCTTCAGGACAGCCCAACAAAACCTACTCTGGATACAGCTCAGACAATGAAATATCCATCCGACGGAGACGAAGGTGGAAACGAAGTATAAAAAAACTTGACCATATTACTAACAATCTCAAATTACAAACATTATGAAAAACAACGACAAAAAAAAGCCGTTTTTCGCTTCATTTTTAGAGAAGCAAATTCAGAATCCTGAAGAAATTCAGGGAGGAGGTTTATCTACAAGTCCAACTACTGACTTTGTTACACTTCCAACTACTGATACAGTGTTTACGTTGAAGACTTTAGACAGCCCTACAACTACACCTGCAGCAGATACTCCGGTAACGCTGAAGTATCCGTCTGACAGTGATGAAGGTGGTTTTAATCCTGGAGGACCGTTGGAGCCTTATCATCCTTAAAATTTACCAAATAAAATAGTTATGAAAAACAAAGATTCAAAAAAGAAGCCTTTTTTCGCTTCATTTTTAGAAAAGCAACTTCAGGATCCTGAAAAGATCAAAGGAGGAACAGATGTTACGATTGCAACACAAGATGGTGTAATCACGGCAAAGATCACAGATCAGCCAACAAAGCCGACTTTAGATATGGTTCATACAATGAAATATCCTTCAGATGGAGACGATGATGTCCCAACTGTATAAAAAGTAATTTGTTATTTAAAGACAACAAATTCACATAGTAACATTAAAGGAAACTTACACTCTAAGTTTCCTTTTTTAATAAAATCGGCAAATGATTCTTTGTATTACGCATTCTCAGGATTTTTACAATATTGATATCTTTTTTGAATATTTAAAAACTAAAAATATTCCTTATTTCAGATTGAATTCCGATCGGTTGAACCATCTTCAGAAAATTAGTATTAATGAAGATTTTTTCGAATTAACGGATGAGTTTGGAAATACAATAAATTCTAATGAAATAAAAGCTGTTTGGCATCGAAAAGCTTGGGGAATTACCGTTCCAGAAGAATTGGATGAAGATTACACAAAAATTTTCCTAAAAGAATATGCAAGTTTGCGTTATAATCTTTTTACTTTGTTAGAAGATATTCCATGGATCAATCCTCTTCAGAATGAAAATAAAATTGATGACAATAAAATGCATCAGTTGAAATTGGCAAAAAAGAATAATTTAACGATTCCAAAAACGATTTTTTCCAATAGTTCAGATGAAATCACGGCATTTTTTCATGAAAACTGCAACGGAAAAATGGTTGCCAAACTTCACGGAGCCATTACAAAGTCGATGGCTGGAGAAAACTTTCTTTCAACAAATCTGATCGATGAAAATTCTTTAGAAAATATTTCTGATATTGAATACTGTCCGATGATTTTCCAACCTTATATTGACAAAGAATATGAATTGAGAATCGTCTATTTGGATGGTGAATTTTTTACGGGAAAAATTAATAACAGCGAAAATACCGACTGGAGAATTGCCCAAGGAAATTATTTTTGGTCAACTTATGATTTGCCTAAAAATATTAAAGAAAATCTCACATTAATGATGAAGGAAATGGGACTATACATCGGAGCTATTGATATGATCAAAGGAAAAGATGGAAACTATTATTTTCTTGAAGTCAATCCACAGGGAGAATGGGGAATGCTGCAAAAAGATTTAAATTTCCCGATTGCAGAAAAAATTGCCGATAACCTTATAAAAAGAATGAAAAACTAATGAATAAAATTTTAATAATTACACATACTCAAGATAATTTTTCGATTGAAAAAGTAACGCAATACATAGATAAAAACGGTTGCGAAGTTATTCGTTTCGATGTAGATGATTATCCTTTAAAAAATAAATTGTCAACAACTTTCGAAGATGGAAAATGGATTACAATTCTTGAAACTCCGGAAAAAAAGCATCGTTTGGATGATATTGCAGCAGTTTGGTACAGAAGAGCTTACAATATGGGAAATGGTTTGAGAGAAGAACTGGATCCTAAATTTTATGGAGCTGCGATGGGAGAAGTTCGTAATACACTTTTTGGATTTTTAGAATCAATTGATGCATATTCCTTGGGAAAACCTAGTGTTTACAGAAGGTTAGACAGCAAAGAAGAACAGTTGAAAATAGCTGATAAAATTGGATTGAAAATTCCTGAAACAGCCATCACCAATAATCCTGAAGAGGCAAGACAGTTCGTTTTGAAGCACAAAAATGTTGTAGCAAAAATGCAGACAGGTTTTGCAATTTATGAAGATGGTGTTGAAAGTGTAGTTTTCACAAATGTTATCAATGAAGAAAAATTGGAAGAACTAGATACACTTTTGTATTGTCCGATGCAGTTTCAAAAGAAAATTGAAAAGCAAAAAGAACTGCGTATTACAATTGTCGGTCGCGATGTTTACGCTTTCGAGATCGATTCTCAACAATCCGAAAAGGCAAAAATAGACTGGAGAAAAGATGGAGTAAATCTTATAGATAAATGGATTCCGACTGAACTTCCGACTGACATTGAAGCCAAACTCTTGGAACTTTTAGATGTTTATAATGTTGATTATGGCGCAATTGATATGATCGTTTCTCCTGAAGATGAATATTATTTCATCGAAATCAATTCAGCCGGAGAATTCTTCTGGCTTGATAATCTTACAGAAGAAAATCAAATTTCTAAAAGTATCGCAGATCTTTTATGCGACAAAGCTCCGAGAAGAAATAATATGGTTTTAGCTTAAATTTAAATTAAAACAAATATTTACATCAATAGGAACGGGCTTTAGCCCGTTTTCTTTTTTAAACAATATCAAAATATAACAGATAGTATTAGCGATATGTCACCCTGAGGTTCTCGAAGGGTTTGCAATAAGGCTTCGAGAGCCTCAGCCTGACAGAGTAAATTAAATAAAATTTTTAAACTTTATTTTCAAATTTATTTATTATTCTCATCAATTAAAAATTGAATTCTCCCTTAAAAATCGCAAATTTGCATAACGCAGAATATTATCATATTTTAGTAAGCAATCAAGTAATATCAACTGATGGTTTTTGTAACGGGAGCGACCGGAATTTTGGGCAGAGTAATCGTTTTAGAACTTTTAAAAAAAGGGAAAAACGTTCGTGCAGCGAAAAGGCCGACGAGCAATTTAAACGAAGTAAGACATTCCTATACATTTTATACGGAGAATCCCGACGATTTTTTTAATAAAATTGAATGGATCGATGTGGATTTTAATGATATCAATTCCTTACAGAGTACTTTAAAAGGCGTTGATGAGGTTTATCATTGTGCCGCAAAAGTAAGTTTTCATCCCAAGGATGAAAAAGAAATGTATAAAACCAACATAAAAGGTACAGAAAATCTTTTGTATGCGTGCGAAAATTCTGACGTGAAAAAATTTCTTCATGTAAGTTCGATCGCTGTACTTGATAACTTTAATGAAAAAGGAGAATTGGACGAAGAATCTGATTTTAATCCGAAGTTGGAACATTCAGCCTATTCATTATCAAAACATCTTTCTGAAATGGAAGCATGGAGAGCTTCTGCAGAAGGTTTGAACGTTGTCATCATCAATCCCGGAATGATTATCGGAAGCGGAAATTGGGGAAACAGCAGCGGAGATATTTTTCCGACTTTTGAGAACAATAGTTTTACGTTTTCCGGCGGAACAAGTTATGTTGATGTGAGAGATGTTGCTAAAATTTCATTAGAGTTGATGGAGAAAAATATTTTTGGAGAACGTTTTATCATCATTTCTGAAAATAAAGGTTACGCAGAATTAGGAAAACAGATCAGATCAAAATTAGGATTGAAAGAAGCTAAAATCCTTTCAAAATTTCAGCTGAATTTGGGAAGATGGGCAAATATTCTGTTCGGATGGTTTATTCCAAAATTAAGAATGATCACAAAAACAAATATTGAAGCTATTTCTACTCTCAATGTGATTTCCAATCAAAAAATTAAAGAAAAACTGGATTATCAATTTATTTCTGTTTCAGAAAGTGTTGATTTTCATTTGAATAATTATATTAACGATAAAAAGTTGAAGAAATGAATCTTGCAGAGGCAATTATCAAAAAAAATGTAGAAAAGCATGCTATAAAATCTGCAATTGGATTTAAAAAGAAAGATGCAGGATGGAAGGAATTGAGCTGGCAAAAATTCAGTGAAGTTGTTTCCAAAACAGCAAATGCGCTTTTAAATGCAGGAATTCAGGAAAATGATAAAGTTGCTATTTATGCAGAAAATTCTTCCGAATGGATGATTTTTGATTTGGCGGCACTTTCGATAGGCGCAGTTACGGTTCCGATCTATTCAACCAACAATGCTGAACAGGCAGAATATATCATCAATGATTCCGGCACAAAAATTATTTTGGTCGGAGATCAGGCTCAATATGATGCTTCTTTAGAAATTTTAAAGAAGGAAGAAAATAATCTTGAAACGATTATTATTTCTAAAAAAGCGGTTTGGATCAAGAAGGAATTTAGCAGTTTTTATTTAGAGGATTTCATCGCAAAATCTTCCGTAAAACTTGAATTTTGTAAGAAAGAATATGATGATATTGCTACTTTAATTTATACTTCCGGAACAACAGGAACCCCAAAAGGAGTAATGCTGACTCACGGAAATTTCATCAAAGCATTCGATGCGCATTTTGAATTTTTTAAGTTTAAAAATTTTGAAGAGGAGCTTTCACTTGCTTTTTTACCGTTAACTCACGTTTTCGAAAGAAGCTGGAGTTTGCTTTGTCTTTACGGTGGCGCAAGAGTTTATTTCCTTGAAGATCCGAAAAATATTGCAAAAGCACTAGAAGAAGTAAAACCTACGATGATGTGCGTTGTTCCGAGATTTTTCCAGAAAGTCTACGCCGGAGTGTTGGAAAAAGCAGAAGAAGGTTCATCAGTAAAGAAAAAAATCTTTGATTGGGCAGTAGAGGTCGGGAAACAGGTTTCAGAATTAAAAAGAAAAGAGCAGTCAGTTCCTTTTGGATTGATGATGAAACATTCGGTTGCCGATGCTTTGGTTTTTAATAAAGTGAAGGAAAAAATGGGTGGAAGACTTTGGTTTATGCCTTGTGGAGGAGCTTCTGTTTCGCCCGATGTTACGCAATTGTTTGAAGCAATGGGACTTCACATTACGGTTGGTTACGGTTTGACGGAAACTACAGCAACTTTAACAGCCTTTCCTCTGACTCATTTTGAGCATGGAACTTGTGGACTTCCTTTACCAAGCGTTGAAATCAGGATCGGTGAAAATGATGAAATTCAGGCAAAAGGAGACGGTATCATGAAAGGATATTATAACAAACCTGAAGAAACGCAGAAAGTTTTCACAGAAGACGGCTGGTTTAAAACAGGTGATGCTGGGAAATTTGATGAAAAAGGAAATTTGATCATTACAGACCGAATCAAAGATTTGATGAAAACTTCAAATGGAAAATATATCGCTCCACAACAGATTGAGAATGTTCTGACTAATAATAATTTTATCAATCAGATTGTATTAATTGCGGAAGGAAGACAGTTTGTTTCAGCGTTGATCGTTCCGAATTTTGAGTTTTTACAGGATTTTCTTAAGAAAAATAATATCACGTTTACCAATTGGGAAGAAATCGTGAAAAACGAAAAGGTAAACGACTTTTATAAAGAAAAATTAAAAGAATTACAAAACCATTTATCAGATTTTGAGAAGGTGAAAAAATTTACTTTGATGCCTTCAGATTTTGACATTAACACAGGAGAAATCACACCTACATTAAAGGTGAAAAGAAATGTGGTTTTGAAGAAATATGCAGATCTTATTGAAAAGATGTATTAAATAAAATTTTTAGCCCATCGTTCAAATTTGTGAAATCGAAGATTTTATTTGTGAATATATTTGTGCGATTTGTGGTTAAATTGATTTTTAAACTAAATTATGACAACAACACAAGAATTTTTAGGAAAAGAAGATTTTACGATAAATAACCAAACGGTTTCAGAAAGCTGCCCGTCAAATATCGCTCTGATTAAATATTGGGGAAAATATGACAATCAGATTCCTGCAAATCCGAGTATCAGTTATACTTTAAATCATTGTAAAACAAACACTACAATGGAATTTTTAGCTGATGAGCCATTTTCTGTGCAAACATTCTTAGCGGGAAATGAAGAAGTAAAATTCGCAGAAAAAATCGAAAAATATTTCAGAAATATCGAACAATATCTTCCTTGGATTTTAAAAGGAAAATATATCATAAAAACAGAAAATACATTTCCCCACAGCTCAGGAATTGCAAGTTCGGCTTCAGGTTTTGGAGCTATTGCAAAGTGTTTGATGAAATTGGATGAGACTTTCTCAGAAATTGACACAAAAGAAGAATCATTAAGAAAAGCATCTTTTTTAGCAAGATTGGGAAGCGGAAGCGCATGCAGAAGCTTGTACAATGGCTTAGTTGTTTGGGGACAGTCTCAAATAAAAGACAGTTCAGATCTTTTTGCAGTACAATATCCGAACGATGAAATTCATGAAATTTTCAAGAACTTTAACGATTGGGTTTTATTGATTCATGAAGGTCAGAAAACTGTTTCTTCAACTGTTGGACACAGTTTGATGAATACAAATCCTTATGCAGACAGAAGATTTCAGGAAGCAAGAGAAAACTTCGGACCGATGAAAGAAATTTTAGCCAATGGAGATTTACCGAGTTTTATTAAATTGGTGGAACACGAAGCATTGACGCTTCACGCCATGATGATGATGAGTGATCCTGCATTTATTTTAATGAAGACCGGAACTTTGGAGGTTATCAATAAAATTTGGGATTTCAGAAGAGAAACTAATTTGCCTTTATTTTTCACTTTAGACGCAGGCGCAAATGTACATCTTCTATTCCCGAATGATGGTTCTGAAGAAAAAATAAAATCTTTTATTGAAACTGAATTATTACAACATACTCAGAATAATGGAGTAGTGAGGGATGTGATGAGGTTTTAATTTATAAAAAAATATCGATAGAGGCGGGCTTTAGCCCGCTTTTTTTATGACCAAAGAATTGGCTTTAGCCAAAATTTATTATGATAATCAAAAGAAATCAATCCTCCGTCACCACAGCATCACGATTTCCGTCCTCTTTTTTTCCTTCCTGAATCATTTCTTCAGCCTCGGCTTTTTCTTCTTGTGTCGCGTAATCAATTCGTTCTTCCTGTCCATCATTTTTATGATCAATAAAGAATTCACAATAAACAGGAAGATGATCGGAACCAAAATTTTCAAGTGTCTTTAAATCATTAATAAAAATATTTTCATTATGAAACATAAGATCGATCGGAAATCTCAGCAAACGGTATTTGGCGTGAAAAGTTGAGACAAAAGACCGACCGATTCTGGGATCAATTAAATTGCTTGTTTTTCTGAATAGAATAGAAGATTTTGACCATGCAACATTGTTAAAATCACCTACAACGATAATAGGTTCGTGAATTTCTCTCACGCGTTTTGCCGCACTCAGCAAATCACCATCTCTTTCCTTCGATGTCTCTTCTTCCGTCGGACTTGGTGGCGGTGGATGAACTCCAAAAAAGACAAATGAAAATCCGTCTTTTGTTCTCAAATGTGCTTCAATACTTGGAATATCGTCGGCAACAAAATAATGCGTTTTGGAATCTTTAATCTCAATTTTTGAATAAAAATGCATTCCATAAGTATTTTCCAATGTCACTTTATGTTGATAAGGATAATCTTTTTCCAAAGGTTGAAGCGCTTTTTCCCAATCATCGTTGCTTTCCATTGTGAGGAACATTCCCGGTTGATATTTTTCTATTAACTGAATAAATCGCTCATATTCTTTATTAAACTGATAAACATTGGCAGAAATAAAATGCAGTTTTTCAGAAGACTGATATTGTTGAGTGTATTTTTTAACACGGTAAAGCGGGGTATATTTTACAAGCGTAAAACCATGATGAACAAACATTACAAGCAAAAGGCTTTGATAATACCAGAAATTCTCCGAGGAATTAATCAAAAACCCTAAAATAAAAGTGAAAAATATAAAATAAGTAAGCTGTATTTTACCAAATTCGGGAACACGAAAAATCCAGTGAGAATGCTGAATTTTTGGAAGTATGGTTAAAATTAAAAACAAAAAAGTCAGAACCAGATAAAATATCCACATATCAATCAAAATAAACGGATAAATTTAATTCAATTTTATAACTTTTCGCCTGAATTGACGTTTAAACTTTGTGAATTGATACATAGTTTAACAATTATTTTTCTATTTTTATTTGATCACAAGATAAAACAGATATTATGAATAAAATATTCGCTATTACCTTATTGTTCGGGAGTTTTTGCTTCGGACAGCAAACCGAGAATAAAGAAGTTGAAAAGCCGATCCGTAATTTATTTCTTGCCATGAAAAATGCTGATTCGGAATTATTAAAAACAACTTTTTCAGAAACCGCAATTCTTCAAACCATTACAAAAGAAGGCGTAAAAAATGAGGATATAAAAGATTTCATTGCTTCGATTTCAAAAATGACAAAAGATGATCTGGATGAAAGAATCACGATTGAAGCCATTCATGTTGATGGAAATCTTGCGAGTGTTTTTACACCATATTCTTTTTATTTTAAAGGCAAATTTTCTCATTGCGGAGCAAACAGTTTTCAGTTGGTAAAACAAAATGGAGAATGGAAAATCCAATATTTAATTGATACAAGAAGAAAAGATAACTGTAAAAATTTAAAATAAAATTTAAAATGAAAATCCATCATATTGCAATCATTTGCTCAAATTATGAAGTTTCCAAAAAATTCTATACTGAAGTGTTGGAATTAAATATCATCCGTGAAGTTTATCGTGAAGAAAGACAGTCTTATAAACTAGATTTGGCTATCGGAGATCATTATATCATCGAGCTTTTTTCATTTCCCGATCCTCCGAAAAGACCTTCCAGACCAGAATCCTGTGGTTTAAGGCATTTGGCTTTTTCCGTTGAAAATGTGAATGAAAAACGTCAGGAATTAATTCAAAAAGGGTTAAACTGTGAAGAAATCAGAATAGATGAATTTACAGGAAAGGAGTTTTTCTTTACCCAAGATCCGGATCAGTTGCCATTGGAATTTTATGAAATGTAAAAAATAATCTAATTTTAAAGGATAAATTAATTATAATGATGAAGAAATATATTGTTGTTTTCGCTCTTGCGTTGCTGAATTCTCAGTTTCAAGCTCAAACTGTAAATGAACCTAAAGATCATCCTGCAAAATGGTCGCAACCTTATGAACCTTTCAGGGTTGCCGGAAATTTGTATTATGTGGGAACTTATGATCTGGCTTCGTATTTAATAGTTACTAAAAAAGGGAATATTTTAATTAATACAGGATTAGCAGATTCGCTTCCGATGATTAAAAATAATATTAAGAAACTCGGTTTCAACTACAATGATACCAAAATATTATTACTTACACAGGCTCATTATGATCATTTAGGAGCAATGGCTGCGATAAAAAAAGAAACAGGCGCAAAATTATATGTCGATCAGGAAGATGCAGATGTCTTGAAAAGCGGTGGAAAATCTGACTATGAATTGGGAAAATACGGAGTTACATTTGAGCCTGTTAATCCGGATCGAGTTTTAAAAGATAAAGATTTTATAACGCTTGGAGATACCAAACTGATGATGCTTCACCATCCGGGACATACGAAAGGATCATGCAGTTTTTTGTTTGAAACCAAAGATAATAAGAGAAAATATAAGGTTTTAATAGCCAATATGCCTACAATTATTATTGATAAGAAATTTTCTGAAGTTGCTTCTTATCCCACGATTCAGAAAGATTATGAATATACTTTAGAAGAAATGAAAAAGCTTGATTTTGATATTTGGGTGGCTTCACACGCAAGTCAGTTTGATCTACACAAAAAACATCAGCCAAAAGATCCATATAATCCTGAAGTTTTCATGAATAAAAAAGAATATCTGGACGAAATTGATTCTTTAGAAAAAGATTATCTTAAAAAAATAGCCGAGTAAAAAATATATTAATGTGCATAACCAGTAAAAAAGCTGATTGCCATAATTGCCAAAACAATCGAAGAAATGACTACATAAACGTAGTCTTTTTCTTTTAAATAACCTATCAAAGCAAAAACGATTCTCATTAAGGGAGTAACGATCAGAATAAGGATTCCTAACTGAATAATTGCCATTCCTTCTCCTGCGCACAGAGAATGCCAAAAGTGCCCCCAAACTTTTTCGGAAGAAGAACCAATATCTAAGCTCGTATATTTTTTTGGCATTTCAAAACCTTCTATAAAAAGTTTAATAAAGCCAATCAGTGAAGTTGCAACAGAAAGAATGACCCCCAATCTTAGCAAATTTCCTACGGAACGATTCAGATCTACATCAGTGAAGTTCTTTTTCATTATCTGAAACTTTTATTGATACCGTTATACATCATATAAACTGATAAAATCGTGATGACAATGGCAAAAAATACCTTTAATTTTTTTGTTTTCGAAACCATCAGAGTTTTTGACCCGATGAAACTTCCGACTACAACACCTACCAATACCGGAGCTGCAATTACAGGAATAATTTCACCTCTTTGAAAATAGATCATTGCACTCGCAACTGCGGTTACGCCGATCATGAAATTACTCGTCGTTGTAGAAACTTTGAAAGGCAATCTCATCATATTGTCCATCGCCAAAACTTTCAAAGCACCAGAACCGATTCCCAATAATCCAGACATTGCACCTGCAAACATCATCATTAAAAATCCCGGAACTGTATTTCTTGCAGAATAGCTTTTCAAAATGCCTTTATCCGGAAAAGTACCGTATAACTTTAGTTTTTCCTCAAGACTTCCTTTAATAACGGGAGCTTGATGATCAGGTTTTCCTTTTAAATTTAAAATAACCGTCAGAAGAAGAATACTGGCGAAAATAATTCCGATCGTATTCGGATTAAGCATTCCCGAAACCAAAGCTCCGATAATTGCTCCGGCTGTCGTGCCGATCTCCAAAAACATTCCGATCCTCATATTGGTAAAGCCTTCTTTTACAAAAGCTACCGCCGCACCGGAAGAAGTCCCGATCACGGAAATAAGAGAAGCGCCAATTGCATAATGCATAGGAACGCCGAAACCCAGCGTTAATAAAGGAATAATGATAACTCCTCCTCCTAAACCGGTCAGTGAACCCAGAAGTCCTGCCGAAATTGCTCCAAGGAAGAGAATAATGATTTCTGACATGCTACAAATATAAAACTATTGCGTTAGTCTGCCAAACGTTTAAAAAAGATAAATTTGACGTATTTTTGCACAAACGGAATTTTAAATGAAATTATTTTATATCATCCTCGGCGCAACACCGAAAGGTAGGAATATTGAGCAGCATGATGTGTTTTTCGGGATTGCAGAAAATCTGAAAGATCTTGTTCCGGATATGAAAGAATTCTGGAAAGAAGCGGACGGAAAGATTCATTTGGATTGTTATCAGGAAGTGAAATTTGCCGACGGATATGAAGTTGAAATTGTTGGAAAAGGTGAAAAAACTTCAGAAGAACAACTGTATTTTATTAATCTTGGAGGATATAAAAGAGGATTTTTTGAGGAATTTCACGAGCAGCATTTGATGGTTGGAAATTCGATGGGAGATATTGTAAAAAAAGCAAAGTCTACGGAATTTTATAAAACAATGGGATTCGAAGGTGCAGTAAGTCATATTGATGATAAGCATGGCGTTGATATCGATGATATTTTCAATGTCAATGATATTCTGCCTGAAAAAATGAAAGAAAAATATTCAATCGTCCTAAAAAAATCGGATGCAGAAAATCAGGAAAACTTAATGGGATTGGGATATTTGAAAATTGATAAAATTTAAGATTTTGCTGTCATTCAGAACGGAATAAAGTGGAGTGAGGAATCTATATAAAAAAGAGATTCCTCCTTCGTCGGAATGACAATTCGAGAATTTAAAATTTTAAGTTAAAAATTAAATCTAATAGAAAAAATAAAAGTAAAAAAAATGAAAATAGGAATTTTAGGAGGAGGGCAGCTTGGCAGAATGCTGATTCAGGAAGCTTTGAAATACGATGATGAATTTTATACATTAGATCCTGCTTCTGATGCGCCTTGTCACAATATTTCTTACTTTACACAAGGAAGTTTTAATGACTATGAAACTGTTCTGAATTTTGGTAAAGATAAAGATGTTGTAACGATCGAAATCGAACATGTAAATGCAGATGCTTTAGCAGAACTGGAAAATCAGGGGATAAAAGTCGTTCCGAATTCTAATATTATTAAAACTATTCAACAAAAAATACTTCAGAAAGAATTTTATAAAGCTCATGATATTCCAAGTCCGGAATTTGAAGTGATGGATGGAAGTTCTGATGAAATTAAAATGTCGTTGCCTTTTGTACAGAAAATGAGCACTGGAGGTTATGATGGAAAAGGAGTTCAGGTGATCCGTACGAATGAAGATATGAAAAACCTTTGGATTCAGGATTCTGTCATTGAAAAATTGGTGGATATCGATAAGGAACTTTCTGTAATTGTTGCAAGAAACGAAAACGGAGAAACAAAAACGTTCCCTGTAACGGAAATGGTTGCCGATCCGAAACTGAATTTGTTGGATTTTAATATTTGTCCGGTTTTCTTGGAAGAAGGTATTGAAGAACAAATTAATTCGATAACAGAGAAATTTTTGAACGCGATCAATTCTCCAGGACTTTTTGCAATCGAATTATTTTTAGATAAAGAAGGAAAAGTCTGGGTAAATGAAACTGCTCCGAGATTGCACAATTCAGGACACCAAAGTCAGGAAGGAAATGCTAATTCTCAGTTTGAACAAATGTATCGTGTGGTAAAAAATTTACCTTTGGCAGATACGGATGCGATCATTTACAGCGGAATGCTGAATTTAGTTGGAGCAGAAGGTTTTTCAGGAAAAGTAATTTATGAAGGAATGGAAGACGTTCTGAGACTGCCAGAAACCTATATCCACCTTTACGGAAAAACAGAAACAAAACCGGGAAGAAAAATGGGGCATATCAATGTTTTGGCAGATTCTAAAGAAGAATTGATGGAAAAGTTGGTGATGGTGAAAGGAATGGTGAGAGTGATTGCGGAGTAATTAAAACCTTTAGATATTGAAAAAGACTGCCTTCAAAAAGCAGTCTTTATTATTTTTAATTACACTTATATTCAGCAAATTTAGGATATCCGTTTTCATTATATTCATATCCGCTAATTTCATAGTTTTCGTACGGAGGCGTTGGAACACCATTCATATATGTTGTTTTGATGTATTTCCTATAATTATTTTTTGAAAGTCGTAAGAAAAATATATCTTCAAAAGGAACATTTACATTGGCATACGGATTTTTATAGGTATCATAATTATCATATTTCGTAACAACTTTAAATCCTGAATTACCTGCATTTATCTGTTCAATTTCTCTAAGATTTCCATTCGTATCATAAGATAATGTTTTAGTATTTTCACCATATACATCTCCCCAACTGTTGGTGGTTTTTTCATTGATCAGAACTATTTTGTTGCTTGAGCTATAGGTATATTTAAAATTTTTAGTTGAAGAAGTATTATCTGTTAAATAAGTCGATACCCTGTTCTTTTCGGACAGTCTGCCTTGGTTATCATATTGTAAATAATCGATGTTTTGCATGTTGTTATAATCTACGCCTTCAATTATTTTTACAGGTTGCTTCAAAGCATTATACTGAATTTCTGTTGTTGTTTTTAGTTGAAGAGTATAGGTAGGATACATCTGCCCGGAAGGAGTATTATCTACTATATTGTAATCAAGTTTTTTTATAATTAAATTTCCATCATAAACATATTCGGATGTGTAAAACTGTTGTCCGTTTATAATATTTGCTTTATTAAATTTTGTGATTAAGCATTGTTGCTCCTGTAAAGAAGCGTCATTCTCATCAGAATTACAGGAACACAAAAATAAAATAGATAATATTGCAAAAAACTTTTTCATTTGAAAAGGGTTATTATTTTTAAGGATGCAAATATAATTCAGTTTTTATTTTTAGCCAAAATAACTTTACTCATCATCGTAAAAGAGATTTAAATAACACTTATTGTATTTGATAAGTTACTCAATTCTCTGTTTTTTAAACATCTGCGGATTATAATTAATCACAAATACCCCCAAAATAATCAAAATTGCAGCAATAATAAACTTAACGGAAATTTGTTCATCCAAAATCAGCCAGCTCAAAAATATAGAAATAATAGTATTGATGTAAGCTAAAATAGAAACCTGAACCGGAGAAACTTTTGTTAAAGCATAATGGTAAGCAAAAAAAGCTGCTACAGAACCGAAAACTGAAAGATAGAGCATTGCAGAAATACTTTTGATACTCCAGTTTTCAAAATTATAATTTTCAGAAAACAGAAAGGCGAAAATTATCTGTACAATTCCTGCAAAAGCAAATTGATAGAACAGATTTAATGAAATATTTTTACTTTGAATGTTCAATTTTTTAGTAAAAATCGTTCCGGAAGCCCAACCGCCGATTGCACAAAACAGAAGCAAAATTCCAAATCGATAGTCTGGATTTGCAAGATCTTTTATTCCATCCCAAAAAATAAAAAGAATTCCTCCAAAACACATTAAAATTCCAATTAAAGCCCTGATTGTGAATTTTTGTAATCCAAGCGCGACGCTTCCCAAGAACACAATAATAGGGGAGGTTGCACTTATCAACGAAGTCAGGCTGCTTGTCATGGTTTCTTCTGCAACAGTTGTCAGTCCGTTTGCAATAATCAACATTAATGATGAAAAGATAAGTTGATAACCCAGATTTTTCCAGCCGATCCATTGAAACTGTCCACGATAGAGAAGGATTGAAAGCATAATCAAAGAAGCCAAAAACTGACGGATTCCTGCTACAAACCACGCCGGAATTGTTTCCACCGCAACACGGATGGATAAAAATGTCGTTCCCCAAACAATGGCAACAGTGCAGATAGCAAGCGTAAGTTTATAATCTTTCAAAATAGTGGCGTGTAATTAGCAAAAATATTTAATTTAAAATATATTCAACGGGTACAGTTTGCAGGGTTTTTATGGTAACAGAACAACTTTTACGCCTTTTTGTGATTAATCGATTTCAACGACGGTTTTTCCTTTGGAAATTCTATTTTCAATATCATTATAGGCATCATTTGCCTGATCTAATGAATAAGATTTTTCATCAACATTGATTTTTAATTTCCCCTCTTCGAAAAGTTTTGTGGCTTCGTTTAAAATTTCGCGATAATGTTTTCTGTTTTCACCCGATAACAAAGGATACAAAGTAAAAACTCCGGAATAGGTTGCATTTCGGAAGGAAAGCGGAGCAATACTATAAGTTCCCCAACCCAAAATACTTGCGACGTGACCCGAATATTGTTTTACAGCTTTAAAAGAATCATCCAAAAGTCCAACAGTGTCAAGAATGGCATCAAAGCCTGATCCGTTGGTAAATTCCTGAACATATTTTTCTACAGATAATTCATCTGAGTTAATAATTTCAACAGGATAATTTTTTATTACTTCAATATTTTCAGATTTTACTGTAGTGAAAACTTTTGAACCTTTTGCCAACGCAATTTGCAATGCGACATGACCAACACCGCCATTTCCAGCATGAATCAAAACATTTTCGTCTTTTTTGATATTCATTTTGCTAACTAAACCCTCCCAAGCTGTAATAAAAATCAATGGAGTGGCTGCAGCTTCTTTGAATGAAATATTTTTAGGTTTTAAAGCTAAAAGATCTGCGTGTGCAGCAATATATTCTGCCAAAGTTCCCTGATTATTGCCGACTCCTCCTACCATTCCATAAACTTCATCTCCAATTTTGAAATTTGTCACATTTTTACCAACTTCCTCAACAATTCCAGCCATATCAATTCCCAAAATTGCGGGAGTAGTAACTTGAGCATGTGAAGCTTGCCCGTTTTTGATTTTAATGTCTAAAGGATTTAACCCGCTTGCTTTTATTTTTACTAAAACTTCATTGTCTTTTGGTTGAGGTTTTTCGATTTCTTTTAAAATTAATGGTTTTCCAAATTCTTCTAATACGATTGCTTTCATTTTGATATTGAATTAATTATGATACAAATTTCGGATGTTTTAAACTTGAATTGTTGTATTTTTACATCATAAAAGTGTAAATAATTGTCATGAAAAAAGATTTTTTACAACAGCCTTTCGAATTGGATTTAAAACAACCCATGGCTATTTGCCCAAGAGGAGAACACAGTGTGAGTTTTTTTGAATTAGTTTATATTGTTTCGGGAACGGGTTTTCAGGATATTAATGGAAATCAGTTTAATTATAAACGGGGAAATTTATTTTTGCTTAAACCTGAAGATTCTCACCGTTTCACTTTTGAAACTGAAACACAATTATTTTTCATAAGATTCAACCGCGTATTTTTTCAAAATAATAAAATTGAAAATACTTTTTTAAAACGGATGGAACAGGCTTTTTCAAGTATAAATGGTTTTGAAAGTTGTGTAATTAATGGAAATGAAGACGGAAAAACTATTGACTATTTAGTCCAAAGTTTATTTATTGAAATGAATAATGGAAAACTGTACTCCAGTGAAGTTATTCAATTGTTGGTACAGTCGATTCTGACGATTGTTGCGCGAAATTTAATTCAAAGAGAATCTTTTATTGATGAAAAAACGGAAAACAGAGCTGCTGATATTATTCAATATATTCACGGGAATATTTATGAACCAGAAAAATTGACAAGTGAAAATCTTAGTGCTATTTTTGGGGTTTCAAAAACATATATCGGTCGATATTTTAAAAATCAGACAGGGAAAAATTTAAATGAATATATTACTGATTATAAAATTAAATTAATCGAAAACCGGTTAAAACACAGCGAAATGCGAATCAATGAAATTGCTGATGAATTTGGTTTTACAGACAAAAGCCACTTGAATCGTTTCTTTAAAAAACTAAATGACGTTTCACCGTCGGCATTTCGAAATGAAAAATCCAAACAAATTTCTTTATCTTTGAACATCTAATAAATTGAAGAATGGTAGGAATTATTATGGGAAGTCAGAGCGACTTACCGATCATGGAATTGGCAGCGAATTTTTTAAAATCTTTAGACATTCCGTATGAATTGACGGTAGTTTCTGCACACAGAACTCCGGAAAGAATGTTCGATTATGCAAAAACAGCGAAACAAAGAGGTTTAAAAGTGATCATTGCGGGAGCAGGAGGAGCAGCGCATCTTCCGGGAATGGTAGCGAGTTGTACAACTTTGCCTGTGATCGGGGTTCCTATTTTGTCGAGTAATTCTATCGACGGTTGGGATTCTGTTTTGTCGATTCTTCAGATGCCGGGCGGAATTCCGGTAGCGACTGTTGCTTTGAACGGAGCTTTGAATGCAGGGATTTTAGCTGCAAAGATCATTGGAAGTTCAGACGAATTGGTAGCTGAAAATCTTCAAAAATATCAGAATTCTTTGAAAGATAAAGTTTTGGGAACGGTTGATGATATTAAAGCTCAGCATCCGAACTACTTTGATAAATAAGCGAATTTTGAATGGTCAATTTTGTTTATAAATTTTAATCGACCAATCACAATTCACTAAAAAAGCCTCACATTTTGTGAGGCTTTTTCTATTTTTTAATAAATTTAAAGTTCTGTGTTTTATCTTTTGTGATGATCTGCAAAATGTAATTTCCGTTTGTAAGAGAATGTACATCTATTTTTTCTTTACTTAAAGTATTTTGAAGAATAATTCTTCCGCTTAGATCGAGAATTTTGTAATTGTTTGATCCTTTTAAATTTTTAATATAAATAAAATCAGAAGTTGGATTTGGATAAATTGACATCTCATTTTTTATGGAAGCTTCTGAAGTTGAAAGAAAAGAATTACATTCTCCGTTATAGCTATCTCCGGAAATTGTCCATCCTTTTGATGTAATAAGAAAATTTCTTGCATTTACAGCTTCGGGATGAGAATAAACCAAAGGCGAAGTACTGGACAGATTGACATTACTTGAAGTTGCAGAGCTCAGACTCCATCCGTAAAGAGTATTATCATAGTTTTCGCAGCTCATTCCCGAATTCAAAAACATATCTTCAGCATTGGTAAGAGCATTTAAATTCCATTGTCCTAAATTTTGGTTAAAAGAAGTTTCATGAAACATTTCGGTCATGTCTGTCACTTTTGAAGTATTCCAGCTTCTGATATCCTGGTTAAATAAAGCAGAAGCATGAAACATATGCTCCATTCTGGTCGCGTTGGAAGTGTCCCAATTATTAAGTGGATAATTAAATGAAGTATAATCAAATAGATAAGCCATATTCGTCACATTTGAGACATTCCAATTTCCTACAGGCGCATTAAAGTTTATGGCTTCTCCAAACATGTTATACATATCTGTAATATTTGATGTATCCCAATTATTAAAACTTGCATTTCCGATGAGTGATCCACAAAGGAAGAACATTTCTCTGGTTGTGGTAACAGAGCTTAGATCAGGTACATCTGTTGCAGAAACGTTCATTTCTGCACAAAGGACAAAAGCATTATCAAAACTCTGCCAATGAATATTTCCCCATTGTGCAATATCTATAATTTTGTACATATCTGTGCATGAATATGCAGGAGATAAAGTATTGTCAAAAAATCTTACCTGATTAAAATTTCCGCTTCCGTTGCTGACTTTTATACGGTAAGTTGCATTGGCAGGTGTTGGGTTCGCAGAAATTCCGAAGTTGACAATAAATTCTTTATCAGATGTTATATTGTTTATTGTTCCGTTATGAATAGGATATCCAACTTCTTCCCAATATACATTAAAATTAGTACCTCTTCCCGGAAATTTAATCTGTTGTGCTGTTCCAGGCTTCCAGATAGTGATAAACTCATTTTGAGCATTAATGATTTGAATTAAAGAAATAAATAGAAAAATGGTTATTAGTTTTTTAAACATATCAATATTTTGTGAATTAATTATTGTAAAAATAATAATTTATTTAAAATATTAATTATAATATAGATACAAATGAAAAACTTTAACAAAAAATCATATCCCTGAAAATAGTTATAAATAAAAAACTCTCCGAATTTGGAGAGTTTTTTATTTATTCCTGAAGCATATTGTCTCGGGTATTTTTCTGAACGGCGATCGCTCCGAAAAGAGCCAGTAAGAAGGCAAATCCGTAGAAACCTTTTTCGCTAGGCAGAATCGTGGCATTCCAAAGTCCAATAGCCAATAAAACGATAGAAGACAGAGTTGCAAACCAACAGATTCCGTAATAAATATCTGTAACTTTAATATTCTCTAATCTGTCACGAACGGCTTTCTGTAAAGAAACAACGGCAAATAGACCGTATAATAAAATAGTGAAATAATAACCTTTTTCGTTAAGCTGCATTTCAGCTCTTGCAAGACCAACGATAAAACCGATCATTCCGGCTCCTAAGGCAACCCAAGATGCCGCTATAAATGCGGTTGACACATTTTGCTTTTTCATGTTTAATGTTTTTGTTAAAGACTTCAAATATATCAATTTTATTTAATTATCTCCAACAACTGGAATATGGTATTTTTATTGTGCATTATTATGAAGGCAATTGTTTAAGTTTTTTTCAGGCTTTCGGGGATTCGGCGTGGCAAAGCCACGCCGAATCCCCGAAAGCCTGAAAATCATAGAAGAACAATAAAAAGTTTTAGATAAAAATAAATCCAGATTTCAAAGTAATCAAATAGCTCTTAAAACAAAAAAACTCCCCAAAATAGGAGAGTTTTTATATGCTGAGATCCTTCGACAAGCTCAGGATGACAATTTTTAGTATCTGTAATACTCAGGTTTGTATGGTCCTTTTACATCAACACCGATGTATTCAGCTTGTTCAGTAGAAAGAACTTCCAACTCAACGCTTAATTTCTTAAGGTGAAGAGCAGCCACCTTTTCATCTAAATGCTTAGGTAACATATAAACTTCGTTTCCGTAAGCTGCAGAGTTGTTCCAAAGTTCGATTTGAGCCAAAGTCTGGTTAGAGAAAGAGTTAGACATTACAAAAGAAGGGTGACCAGTTGCGCAACCTAAGTTTACCAATCTACCTTCAGCAAGGATGATAACTTCTTTACCTTCTTCCAAAGTATAGATGTCAACTTGTGGCTTCACTTCAGATTTTGTGTGACCATAGTTTTCGTTCAACCAAGCCATATCGATTTCGTTATCGAAGTGACCGATGTTACAAACGATAGCTTTATCTTTTAATTTTAAGAAATGTTCTTTTCTTACAATGTTGAAGTTACCTGTAGTTGTGATTACGATATCTGCGTTATCAACCACAGTATCTAATCTTTTTACTTCAAAACCGTCCATTGCAGCCTGAAGCGCACAAATTGGATCGATTTCAGTAACAGTAACGATAGAACCAGCTCCTCTGAAAGATGCAGCAGTACCTTTACCTACGTCTCCATATCCGCAAACTACAACTCTTTTTCCAGCCAACATAATATCTGTAGCTCTTCTTACAGCATCTACTGCAGATTCTTTACATCCGTATTTGTTGTCGAATTTAGACTTGGTAACTGAATCGTTTACGTTGATTGCAGGCATTACCAAAGTTCCGTTCTTCATTCTTTCGTACAATCTGTGAACTCCTGTAGTAGTTTCTTCAGAAAGCCCTTTGATATCTTTTGTGAATTCTGGGTATCTGTCGAAAACCATGTTCGTCAAATCTCCACCATCATCCAAGATCATGTTTAATGGCTTTCTGTCTTCACCGAAGAATAAAGTCTGCTCGATACACCAGTCGAATTCCTCTTCATTAAGACCTTTCCAAGCGTAAACCGGGATTCCTGCAGCAGCAATTGCAGCAGCAGCGTGATCTTGCGTAGAGAAAATATTACAAGAAGACCAAGTAACTTCAGCTCCTAAAGCTACCAGAGTCTCGATAAGAACAGCTGTCTGGATTGTCATGTGAAGACATCCTGCGATTCTTGCACCTTTAAGCGGTTGAGACGGTCCGTATTCTTCACGGATAGACATCAAACCTGGCATTTCTGCTTCTGCAAGGGTAATTTCTTTTCTTCCCCATTCTGCAAGGGAGATGTCCTTAACTTTATAAGGAACGTATTGTGTTGTAGTACTCATATGTTAATGAATAAGTTTAAATTCTAAATTATAATAAGATGCAAAATTACGATTTATAATTTAGATACAAAAACAGAACTTTGAGATCGGTTGCATGAAATTATACATAAAAGAAAATTATTTTTCTTTAGTCTAAATAAGCTATTTTTGCAGAAATAAATCTTTATTATGAATCATACAAGTACTCAGGAAGAAGCACAAAGACAAGCAAAACCATTGACTCCGAAAGTAAAGGAATTAATTGAAAGAAGTAAAAGTATTATTTTGGCAACGGTAGATGCAGAAGGGACGCCTAATTCAAGCTATGCACCTTTTGTACAGGTAGAAAATACTTTTTATATCCTTGTTTCTTTCATGGCGAAACATACTAAAAATCTTGCTGACGGAAGAAAAACTTCAGTGATGTTCATTGAAGATGAATCTGCGACAAAACAAATTTACGCTCGTGAGAGATTAACAATCGAAGCTTCAACTTCTCAGGTTGAAAGAGATTCTGAAACCTGGAATGCTGTCGTTTCTCAATTAAAAGAAACTCACGGAAAAGTAGTTGATGTAATTGCTGAAATGAAAGATTTTATCTTAATCGGTCTTCATCCAGTGAAAGGTTCTTATGTAAACGGATTCGGAAGTGCGTATTTTGTAGATCAGAATCTTGAAATTATGGAACATAGAAACGATGTAAATCATCAGTCTAAATAAATTGAAATTCTAGATTTAAATAATGATAGGTTTTTTCAGAAATGAATTAACCTATTTTTTATGGTTGAATTTTTGCATGGTCTTATCAAAGTTTTAAATAGTTATCTTTTTATTACTTTTGCAAAATAAAATAATCCAATGCCTCTTTACCGCGATTTTTCAGATGACAATGCCACGATTCTTGTATGGAAATACGATGAAACGGAAGATTTGGATATCAATATACTTTTAGAACCTGAAAACGCAGATAAAGTAAAAGATTATCATCCGAAAAAATTATTAGAGGTTTTGATGGTTCGAAAACTTCTGAAAGGTTTAAAACCGCATTCAAAAATATTATATAAAGAAAGAGAACCATTTTTGTCTCCGAAAGATGCAGAAATTTCAATTACACATTCTTTTCCTTTTGCTGCGATTGCAATTTCTAAAAATAAAATAGGAATTGATATTGAAAAATTTAATCCTAAAATTTTAAGGGTAATCGATAAATTCACATTCGAAAATGAAAGAGGTTTTATTCCTTTCGATAATGAATCAACCTATTATACGATCATCTGGAGCGTGAAAGAAAGTATGTATAAAATTCACCATTCCAAACACTGGTCGCTGAAAAAACATTACGAAGTAAGACCTTTTGAGTTAAAACATCTTCATCATATTAAATGCAGAGTTTATGACGAACAGATTTCCGACGAATTTAAAGCGAGAGTAGAATTCTTCGACGATTACTGCTTTACGATTGTTGAGGAATAGCGGTTTCAATTGTTTCTATTCCTTCAGTTTCGTTTTTATATTTTTCGATCACTTTTCGCTGTTCTTTGGCAACATCAAAAATCAGTTCCAAAACGTCGTGGATATTTTTAAGCTCCGTTAAATGCGAAATTTTATCAGGATCTCTAAGGTCGTAAGTTTCATTTTCAAGCAGTTCGGTTCTTCTTTTTAAAATAAGATCATCAAGAGAAGAATCTTCCGGCTCGATACGGCTTTCCATTTTTAATGTTTCCGTGATTTTATCTCCGTTCAGAATATTTGTGATCTTCTGCATTTCTGCTTCAATTTTTCTGCTCCAGCCTTCTGCATCAATTTCAGGATATTTTTCGTCATCTTTTACATATTGAGAAAGGGAAGCGGTGTAAGCAGTTATCAGATGTGAAGTTGCCACAAACTGATGTACGACTTCCAGTTTTTTCTGTTGATTTTTAGGATCAGAGATCATTCTCTGAAAGTTATCCGAAAGATTGGCTAATGAAATGATAGCATTTTTACGTTTTACTTTATAATCTTCAACGTCAAAATCTTCTTCCAGAAACTTAGAAATCACACTTTGAAAATACAATAAATTAGATTCCGCAGATTTTTTCATTAAATCTAAATTCTGCGTATGTTCCCAAACCGGAAGCACAATATAAGCAACCAAAGAAGTAATTACTCCAGCAATGATTGTATCTACAATTCTGTCCCTGAAAATAATGTTAACATTTCCAGGACTCAAAAAATTAAAACTCAGGAAAACATAAATGGTCATAAATAAAACCGCCCAAAAATATCTTCCTTTCAGAAAGCTGAAACACATGATCATGCTTAATAAAAGTATGGCAAACAAAATTTCATTAATATGAAGATAATGAAGAATTCCATAGGCAATCGAAGCACCGGCAATCGTTCCGTATAATCTCAGTAGATTTCTTTTTTTGGTGATGGAGTAGGCGGGTTTTAAGATGGCAACAATGGTAATTAAGATCCAATATGTATGTCCGATTCCCAAAAGCTGAAATAATGAAAACAAATATCCCAACAATAAAGCTATCGTTATTCTTAATGCATGACGAAAATGTGACGACGAAAATGAAATATTATTTTTTAAAACTTTAAAATTAAGTTTCTCTTCATTCGGCATGAATTTTTTTAAATCCAAACCTGTGGAAAGACTTTTTGCCAATTTTACATCTTGTGAAAAAACTTTATAAATTTCGTTGATCTCTTTCGTGATTTCATTGATACGCATTAAAATCTGACGCAAAACCATGAAATTTTCAAAATTATCAGGAGAAATTTTTTTGTTTCTGAGATCGAAATAATTGTGATTTAAACTTCTTAATTCAACATCGAGATTAAACATAGGTTTTGCTCTCGTTCCGATTTGAAGTGAGATTCCGATGTTAGTTATTTCTTCTGCAAGTAAATTCAGATAATCATGGATGTTAACCAGAATGGTTGTGTCGTCAAAAATTTTCTGAAGTTTTTCATAATCACTTTCTGAAGTCATCAATTTTTCATGAAGATCCATTGAATTCAACAACATCAGCATTAATAAACGGCTTGTTGTCGTGGATTCATTGACGATAACCCTTGTTTTGAAAACGGTTTCCCTTGTTTCTTCCTGAAGGTTTTTTATTTCGATCTGTTTGGCGATAACCTGTGTTGTCAGTTTATCAAAATCAGGATTTTTTTGATAATAATTCGCTTTAATTTTTAAAAATTCAGCTAACTGAAGATAATTCTCTCCAATCATCTGACTTGCCAGTTTATAAGGCTGAATGGTCGTGACAATTAAAAATATCAATAAAAACCATGCGCAGCCTGAAGCAAAAATCAATAAACTTTTTAAAATATTGACACCCGTCAAATGTCCGTCGATAAAGATGGCAAGAACAACTAATGATAACGAACCGACTGCCGCTAATCTCTGTCCGTAAACTCCGATTAGGGAGAAAAACATTCCGAAAACGATGATTTCTGCAAAGACCAAAACTTTAAAATGCATGACCAAACTGGCAATCAAAGCAACAAATACGAAGCAGATAATGGCAAAAGTCAGTGCATTTCTTCTTCTGATAAATGGTCCCGGCTGATCGGTCAGTGCAACGAAACTTGTTCCCAACGGAAAAAGAAAATATTCCTTTAAAATTCCGAAGTGGGCGAGAACCAAACAAGGTAAGACAGTAGCTAATGTAATTCTGATGGCAGAATACACATATTGGCTGGTTACGAATTTTTTGAGCTCCGCAGAATAGTTCATATTGCAAAAATAAGAGTTAAATGTGAATTGTGGGTTTTAGTTTGTAAGTGATTTGTTAATTTTTTTTGAGAGATATAAAATATGAACCGTCAATTTACTTTGTAAATCAATTGTAAATATCTCCGGCGAAAATATGCGTTTTGGAATTCCCCTCCTTTGGAGGGGTGGCGAAAATTCTTCAGAATTTTTGACGGGGTGGTTTTTATATTCAAGATTTTGTAATATGATTTTAGAAGTAATAGGTTGACGAATCTTGTTATTATTTCGAAATGTTGAAATAACATACAAAGTTCTAGCCCCGATAGTAGCGACATCCTTTTTGGTTGCGGGCGAAGTGAAGCGGAGCCCGTAACCAAAAAGATACAGCGGATAGCGGGAAATAGCTTCTGAAAAAATTAATTATAAATGACTGAAAAACTCTCAAAATAAAAAAAGCCTCATAAAATATGAGACTTTTTAAAAACTATATGTTTTTTATTTTTTAATTATCTACGTTAGATGTTTCATCACCAATGTTCCAGGTAAGTCCGAAACGAAGTGTGTTGTCCAATGCAGTATTAATTTTTGACATATTGATAAGGTAAGAAATATCAAGTCCGAAAGAACGGTACTTTAATCCGATACCTGCGGTCGCAAACTGTCTTGCTCCCTGCTCTTCACTTTCGTGGAAATAACCTGTTCTTACAGAGAATGCATTGTCATAAGAATATTCCAACGCTCCACTCATCATGATAGAGTTTTTGTTTTTGAAAGATTTTCCGATACCTGCAATTGGTCCCACGTTTGGAACTTCATAGATCGGTTGTCTTGTATTCGGATCCATTCCCACGTATTCTGAACCGGGAACTAAGATTTTAGAACCTTCAAAGCTGATTCCAACTCTGTTCATATCGTCAAGATACATATCGTAACCAAGTCCTAATCTCGCCATTGTCGGAAGATAAGATCTTGATTCTTCGTTTCCTGTATAGTCTAGTTTCGGACCAAGATTTTGTACTGCAAAACCTGCGTTCAATTTTCCATCCATTCCTCCAAAACTTGAGAATCTAGGAGATGTATAGTACCCTGAAACGTCTACTGCAAAAGAGTTTGCAGGCTTTAAAGTCGTATCCGTGTTGAAACCTCCGGCTAAATCTGAGCGAATGAATCTACCTGTAACGGCCATTGAGTAAGAATCTGAAAGCTTTAACCCGTAAGCAACGTCTATTGAGAATTCGTTTGGCTTTGATGTACCCATTGAAGTAACATCATTTCCTACTAATTGAGTCAAATCTACCTGACCCATGTTGAAGTAATAGATACTCGCAGAGATAGTAGATCTTTCTTCCTGCCCTAAGAATTTATGGAAGGCTCCGTATAATAAAAACACATCATTGGTAAGTTTTCCCATGTAAGGTGTATAGTTTAGCCCTACGGAAGAACTTGTTCTGCTAAAAGGATATTTCGCAGCATTCCAGAATTGTGAAAAAGCATCCGGAGAGGTTACCACCCCTTGATCTCCCATACCTCCAGCTCTGGCATCTGGTGCGATTCTTAAGAAAGGAGCTCCGGTTAATACAGGTCTTACTAGACTTAAATCTTGAGAATAGCCTAAAAAACCAGCACTTAACCCAATTCCTAAAAGCAGTTTAGTAGTTAAATTCATATGTTGTCTTTTATATATTATCAGTTTTTTATTAATATTATTACTGTTATCGTTTTAAAATTATTTCAAAAGTACCATTTTTTCTACAGCTGTAGCACTTCCTTTGCATTTTTCTTGATTTTGACTTTTTGCAAATATCTTAAAAATATACGTACCTTTTGCTACTGTAGCCCCAAAATCGTCTCTTCCGTCCCATTCTATTGCCTGACGTGGCGTTCTAAAGCCCTGTAGGAACGGTTCTGCAACGACAGGAGTAGATAAAGTTCTTACCAATTTTCCTGTAATTGTATAAATTTGAACGTTTACATCCAGAATATCATCACAATTATGCTCAAACTGAACGTAAGTTTTGTTGGTAAAAGGATTCGGCCAGTTCAATGGTCTGTTGATAATCAGATGCTGATCGGCTTCATCCTTAACTTCAAAGTTTAACGTTGCAGTTGTAGAATTATTGTTTATATCCCAAACTTTAAATGTCAATTGATGTTGTCCTACAGCAAGATTTCTGAAAGGGTAGGTTACATTTCCTTTTTGATAATCTGCCAAACTTGGACTTAAGCATCCGTTTCCTTCTCCTGAAGCATAAAAATCATTCAGTACAACTGTATTGATAATTTGCCCGTCCAAATATACTGTAATATCGTGACCAATACCAGAACCTGTTGAATTAATTCCTGTATCGTCTGTAATACATGCCAATAACATCGGATTTTGATCTGTAATACCTCCATTTGCGAAGTTGGTATTGTTCATGTATAATTTCACTTTTGGCGGTTCGTTATCGTTGATTCCATTTGGATTAATATCTCCAACCTGTACCGGCTGATTGTTGAATACATCACTTGCTTTATTATCGGCATATCCTAAAATTCTTCCCGTACCTACAGCATAATTGATATCTTTAGGAACATAGAATTCTACTGTGAAAACTCCGTTTACAGCCGTTCCCGAAGCTTTTACGATAGCACTTCCTTCTTCTGTATATTGAAGGATCGGCGTTAATCCGCCATCATTATTTAATGTTGATTTATTTAATCTTTTATCAAAAATATTAATAACAACTCTTCCGTTGAAAGTAGTATTTACAGTTCCGTTCGGATTGTTGATGTGACCTTTTACCTTAACGAAATCCAAACCTCTGATTAATCCCGGAACCGGAGATTCTATATTGTCTATCACCAATAATCTCTTAGGTCTGCTCAATTTCATTGCAGGATCTCCTAAGAAGTTTACCTTTAAATGTTCGGAAGAAGAACCACTTTGTTTCTTCGCATTTAAGTGAGCGTATCCTAAAGTATCAAAATCGTCACTTGTAAGTTTAAAGATATTTTGAGTGAATAGGTTTGTAAAATTAATACCATAAATTACATCAATCGCACGGCTTGAAGTAATCATTGTTGCAGGTCCACCTTGTTTAAGTTTAATAAACTGTTCTCCTGCGGAAGAGATATCCGGATCGTCCCAAAGTGTAAATTCACAAGTAATAGTAGATACAAAAGGGAATCTGCTGTATACATTGGTGAAATTATTTGCATTCTGAACTTCTGATAAAGTTAAAACTCTTTCCTGAGCCCATCCGTTAATACCTCCATGTCCGAAGTAAAAAAGGTATAAACTGTTTCCGATATCATTAGAAATAGCCTGATTTACCTGAGGATATCTTTGTCCTCCCGCCGTACTTTGAGCCTGAAAAGCATCTAAGTATAACTTTCTTACATTATATTCTTTTAAAGTCTGATTATTTTGTTCAAAAACACTTACCAAGGAATTATTCATAATGGTATGGAAAGGAACATTTATCCCATCATTATCATCATCTACTACGAAATCAAGCTTCATTTTCCACTCCCCAAAAGGCGTTGACTGTCCCGATAAACTATTATAATACGCCAATGTTTTATCGATCATATTAGAAGCTTCGGTTGCATTAGCTGCAGGAAGTCTGCCTATCGGAAGATCTGGTAAATTGTTGATGATAGATTCGTTCGTCTGTGGTTTTGTCATTACAACATAATCATCTGTAATGAAAGATTTTACAACATCTGAAGATTCTTCACTTGTATAACTTGATACGACATTGGAATTATTAGATATTCTGTTTTTGTAATCGTAAGAAGCATCTCCTAAAATAAATACATATTTTAAAGTACCTAAAGGAGTGTTCAGTTTAGTTACAAAATCTCTGATTGCTGTAAGATCTCTACTTCCGCTTCCAAATTCATTATAAATTTTGTCGGTATCTATAATTTGTACGTTGTAGTTATTTTTTGTCTGATGATAATTGGCTAATCTTTGAGCCTGTCCCATCAATTCTGGAGTTGTAATGATCAGATAATCTACATTTTGCAATGCTGAAAGATTCTGATTATTGATTCTTCCTACAAATTGAGGACTGAATGCAGCATCAGCTCTAAAAGCAACAAATTCATTATTAAAATTCTGATCTGAAGCCGTATAAGCAAAGTTGAAAGTTGTATTTCCTGTAGCTTTATTTACTCTTCTGTTTACGTTTGTAATATCTGTAACATCCCAGATTTGTTCTGCTGCAGAAGCATTAGATAAACTGAAACCATATGTTGTATTACTTCCACTAACTAAAGAATAATCTCTGAAACTCATCTGAGTTCCATTAAAGTTTAGATTGTCTTTATACTGGACTTCAAAATAATCAGGATAGAAAGTTCCGTTAGGATTTACTGTAATATCGGGTTTAAGATTAAATGTGATCTGGCTTCCGCTTAATCCCGTAATCGTTCCTGTATATCTTGTAATATAAAATTCATTTGTACCGCTGGTTCCTGGACCTAACACAGGTACTGTAGAAGGATTCTGATTATTAATATTATAGGTAATATTGTTTAATTGAGATTTATACGCGATTACTTGAGCCCTGTACCTAATAATATCTCCACCCTGAATCGGAGAAGCGGTATTGAAAGTAACTGCCTTATCTGTAGTAAAAGGAGCATCTTCTACCCACGTTCTACCTAATTTCATTAGGTTTTTTTGATCGTTATTTATAACCTGATAATTATCAAATCGTGTAATTAGCGCACTTGAAGGCAGGTTGATGTCTACAGGCTGAATTCTTTTTCCTGCACCTTTATCGAAATTTATATAATAATAAGAATAATCTTCATAGATATTTTTTACACCCTCACTTCTGTCACTTCTTGTATCTATCCTTTTAAAACCATTTCCGTTTGATGTATTGTAAAGATTGTATCCATTCGGACCTTGAGCATAAAATAATGCATAATCATTATCATTCCAGACTCCGTCATCTTCACCCACAACCTGAATGGCGTTTTCCTGAAGAGCACTATATTTTACATCCTGGTTGTATTCCGGAAGCAAAATTCCTCCATTTCCATAAATTCTGAAATTCTTAGGATTTACAGAAGAAGGGTTGATTCCGTTATCCTGTAAAAATTGTTTTGTAATTTTAAAGATACCCGATTTGTCAACTTTTATTTTAAAGAAATTTCCTGTATTTAGCGGATTGTTTGTGGTTCCAACTTTCAAAGCACTGCCTATATTATTGGATAAATTGGTCTCTGAAATTTCAAATGAAGACAATCTTTGTATCTTACCTTTTACATTTTTAAATAAGGAAACACTGATGTTTGCATATTTTTCTCCGTCAAGATAATAATAGTTAACATCTTTTATTTCATAGTCAGGAAGCAGATCTTTACTTATTTCGAAGAGATCTTTATTGGAAATACTTTCCCAAACAGGATTCGAAACTTTCAGCTGCTTTTCTCCAACCTGTTGTTTAGTTGTTATAAAAATGTTATTTTGGCTGAATGAAAATCCTTGATTTTTAAAATTAGGGAGATTAAATTTTGTTTCACCAAAGTCTCGAATTTTAGAGCCATCCCATTCGATGGTGATTCTTTGAGCCCAGAGTGTTGATACAAAGCTTAATAGAAATAAAAGTGAGATTTTTTGTTTCATGTTTATTATTGAAATTTCTGAATTACAAAATAAATGAAAATTTTATAATTAAATTGTGATACAATAAAATTAATTTGTTAACGTTTTTCAAAAAAATCAACTCTTTACTTGATTTATTGAATAATTTACTTTTTCTTTGTACTTTGAAAATATTTATATCGACTATGAAAAAACTACAGTTGTTTTCATTAATAGCATTAAGTTCTACACTTGCATTAACCAGTTGCGGAGGATCTAATAATGGCGGCGGTACTAAAAAATTTGTCAGCAAAACAGGTTGGAAACCAAACGAGAAACAAGGTTGGTTTTTTGCAGGAAAGCAACAAAAGCAGAAAGGTTGGCCGGGAATGGTATATGTAGAAGGTGGAACTTTTACAATGGGATTAGTGAAAGATGATGTTATGCACGATTGGAATAACTCGCCGCGCAGAATGCAGGTAAGTTCGTTCTTTATCGGGGAAACTGAAATTACTAACTACGAATACCGCGAATACCTTACATGGTTGAAGTATGTATTCCCTCCAAGTGATCCTAGTTTTAAGGATATCTACAACGGTGCGTTGCCGGATACCTTATTATGGGACAACAAACTATCTAGAAATGATTACAACGAGACGTATTTCCGTTCTCCTGAATTCGATTACTATCCGGTAGTAGGTGTATCTTGGACTCAGGCAAACAGATATTGCGAGTGGTTGTCAGACAGAGCAAACGAAAAAGCTTTAATGCAAGCTGGTATTATTGCCAAAGATTTGTATATAAACGAATCTAATAACCAAGGTGGAACTGCATTTAACATGGATAAATTCAAATCGAATGATCCGGAAATGCAAGGATATATTAACGAGAAAAGAATGCAGCAAAAAACTGGTTTGAAAACTACAAACCAAAGATTACTAGCTGCAAACAGAGCTCCGAACGCTGCAATGGTTTCGAAATTCAGACTTCCTACCGAAGTTGAATGGGAATACGCAGCTTTAGGTATGGCTAAAAATAGAGAGTACAACCAATACAAAGGTAAAAAACCTGAGATTGAAAAACTAAGAGGTACTAAAGGTAGAGAAAGAGGTATGTTCCTTGAAAACTTCAAGATGGGAACTGGTGACTACTCTGGTATCGCAGGTTGGAAAAACGACGGTTCAGCACAAACTTCTGACGTAAGACAATACCCTTCTAACGATTTAGGTATCTACGGTATGTACGGAAACGTATCAGAATGGACGGCTGATGTTTACAGACCAATTATTGATGAAGACTTCAGTGATTTCAACTACTATAGAGGAAATATGCCTCAAGCTGTTGTAAGAAACGGAGACGGAACTTACAAGATGGTTGATGAAAGCAATATCAAGTATGATACTTTGGCAGACGGAAGATTAGTTTACAGAAATCTACCAGGTCATTTTGAAAAAGAAACTATTGCTGATTACAGAAACTACAGAGATGGTGACAGAATGTCTTCTCTAGATTATAGAACTGCATCAGATTCTGTTTCTTCATACGACATGTACAATTCTCCTAAATCAAAGTTTATTGTAGATGCTAGTGGTAAAGTAGTTTTACAGAAAGATAAAAAAGAAAGAACTTCTGGAATTTCTAACGACGTTAGAGTAGTAAAAGGAGGTTCTTGGCAAGATACAGCTTATTGGCTAGATCCGGGACAAAGAAGATATAAGACTGAAAACAGAGCTTATGGATGGATCGGATTCCGTGTAGCTCAGGACGCTAGAGTAAGCGACAAAAGTAGAACAAGAAGATAATATTTATCAAAATAATTTTCAAAAACCTTCCAAAATTTTGGAAGGTTTTTTTATTTTTGAACTATGAATATAGAACAGTTTTATCCTTTGTTTTTACAATCTGAAAAGGTAACCATCGACAGCCGAAAAATCGGGAAGAATGATATTTTCTTTGCATTTTCAGGCGAAAATTTTAATGCGGCAACTTTTGCTGAACAGGCAATTGAAAATGGTGCTTTAGCAGTAATTGTCGAGCAGAAAGATTTTGAAAATAATGCTAAAAACATTTTCTATGTTCATTCGACCTTAGAATTTTTACAGGAACTTGCTATTCATCATAGAAAACAGCTTCAAATCCCTATTATCGGACTTACCGGGAGTAATGGAAAAACAACAACGAAAGAAATTATTCATGCTGTTCTTTCAGAAAAATTCAATGTTCAGTATACCTTTGGAAATTTGAATAATCATATCGGAGTTCCTCTGACAATTCTTTCTATCAAACCTGAACATGAAATGGCAGTTATTGAAATGGGAGCCAATCATCAAAAAGAAATCGAACTTCTTTGCTCTATTTCTCAGCCTAATTTTGGATATATTACCAATTTCGGAAAGGCACATTTAGAAGGTTTTGGAGGTTTTGAAGGAGTAATCAAAGGTAAATCTGAGTTATATGATTATCTTAAAGCTCATCAGGAAACAATTATTGTTAATGAAAATGATCCAATTCAGGTTGAAAAAACAGAAAACTATTCACCCAAAATTACTTTTGGAAAAGATAGTTCAGATTATCAGTTTGAATTATTCTCGGAAGAACATTTTGTAGGCTTAATTTATAATGATACAAAAGCCGTTTCTAAACTTACAGGAGAATATAATTTCACGAATCTTTGTGCCGCAGCAAGTTTAGGGCTTCATTTTGGAATTAATTTTGAAAAAATTAAAGATGCTATCGAAAATTATACACCTACAAACATGCGCTCTCAGGTAGTTAAAAAAGGGGGTAGGACTTTAGTTTTGGATACTTATAACGCTAATCCAAGTTCTATGAATGCTTCTCTGCACAATTTTATCACTTTTGATGGCTCGAAAACAATCATTATCGGTGATATGCTGGAATTGGGAGAGGAGAGTGAAAAAGAACATCAAAGCATCCTGAAATTGGCTCAGGAATTAGGATTTGATGAAATTATCACAGTAGGTAAAAATTTTAAAGATGTAAATTCTTCGGATAAAGCTTTTACAAGTACAGCCGAGTTAACAGAATACCTGAAACAGAATAAAATCCAGTCGGAAAATATCTTATTAAAAGGTTCCAGAGGTATTGCGCTGGAAAAATCAATTGATTTTATTTAATCTTTGAGCTCCAGAATTCTTTTACGATCAATTTAATATTTTTGAATGTGCTTGGGAAAACTTCGTCTTCGATTTTAGCGGTGTTTTTCCAGGCAACTTCAGTGATTCCTTCTTCAATTTGTGGTTTTGAAGTGTCTTCTCCATCAAAATTCATTTCAAACCAATGGGTACATTTCAGTACTTTATCTCCATTTCTTTCTACATAAATATGATAAGTCGTGTTGATAAACTGTACCAATTCAACATTCGCAAGTCCCGTTTCCTCTTCAATTTCCCTTATTGCAGATTCTTCGCGAGATTCACCTTTTTCCATTTTACCCTTCGGAAGATCCCATTTTCCAAGTCTTTTTATAAAAAGAATATCACCTTCAGGATTATTTACAATTCCTCCCGCAGCTTCGATAATTCTGAATAATTTTTGAAATTCTGACCAAATTTCATCAATATTTTCTCCAAAAACGTTCAATTCTGTTACAGATGTATTTTCAAGAAGATCCAAAGCGATCTCCAAAGATGTGACACCTTCATATCCAAGCGATTTTTCTAAGTTTTCAGATTGCTTAGACAGTAATAATTTTTTTTCGTTCACAAAAACTTTATACATTTGTAATAATTAAGAATTTAAATACAAAAATAAAAAATGAATTTAGAAGGACGAAAGATTATTGTCAATAAATCATCTAAAGAATTGGTAGAAGTACTAAAATCTCCAGAAAATTACAAAGATTTTATGCCGGATGGTCTTCAGAAGTTTGAAACGAGAGAAGATGGATTTAAATTCGGATTGCAGGGAATGCCGGAAATCGCTTTAAAAATAGATGAAGTGAACGATCAAAAGGCAGTTTTAAAGTCTGCAAGCTCAAGTTTAGACTTTTCATTAACGGCAACTTTGAACCCTCTTAATGAAAATCAGACGGAAGTTCAGATGTTATTTGAAGGAAAATTTAACCCTTTCATCAAAATGATGGTAGAAAAGCCTCTTCAAAATTTCATTAATACTTTGACAGATAAGATCGAAGCTTATAAATAAACAGAAACCTTCAGCAATGAAGGTTTTTTTTATACAATAATTCCAGAACTGTGGTCATTCGAACTTCCAGTTGCGGAAGCGAGAACATTAATTTCGTTATTAAGTCTCAAAACACCCATGAATGCAAAGATCAGGGCTTCTTTATATTCAATGATTTCTTTGTTTGGAACAATGATTTCGGTATTTGTTTTTGCTTTTATTTTTTCAATTAAATATTGATTAAAAGTTCCGCCACCTGTAAAAAGTACATGCTTTAATTGATTTTCATTAAAAACTTTCGAAATTTGCTGAGCTGCATGTTTTGTAAAAGTTGCTAAAGCATCAAGTGTTCCAATATTTTCAAATAAAGGATAAATATTTTCATTACACCATTCGATACCCAAGGATTTTGGATGGGATTGTTGATAAAATGGTAATGAATTTAATTGTAGTAATAATTCTTCAATGATCTTTCCTGTTTTGGCTAAATCTCCGTTTTCGTCGAAATTTTTATTAAATTTCTGAACCAATTTATTCAAAACAATATTTACAGGAGCAATATCAAAAGCAATTCTTTGACCATTGATTTTTAAAGAAATATTAGAAAATCCACCTAAATTAAGACAGGCATCATATTGGGAAAATAATAATTGATCCCCAATCGGAACAAGTGGAGCACCATTTCCGCCCATCAAAACATCCTGACTTCGGAAATCATAAATTACAGGCAAATTAGTTTCTAATTTGATTGCTCTTCCGTCACCGATCTGTAGAGTGAATTTCTTTTGAGGCTGATGAAAAACTGTATGACCATGAGAAGCGATCAAATCTATACCTTCAAGCTGGTGTTTTTCTATGAATTTTTTTACTGATTTACCTAAATAAAAACCATATTCAGAATTTAATTCTAACAGTTTTTCGGCTGAAAGATGAATAGAATTTCTGAGTTTTTCTTCCCAATCTTTTGAATAAGGAATTGTTTCGGATTTTATAATTTCAAAATTCCACGAATCTTGCTTTTTAAATTTTGCAAAACAAATATCCAAACCGTCTAAACTGGTTCCGGACATCAATCCGATCGCATGGAATATCATGGAATTATTTTTTAGATTCAGATATTTGAGGTGTCGCAAAATCTCCCGAATTCTGATAGAAAACATATTCGGAAAAATCATCTTTTGCACGCATTCCGTGAGCTCCAATTAATGTGCTTCCGTCTTTTCTCGTTACATACACTGTGTCTCGTGTATAAATACTTTTCTTTATCTGATCCCAATATACACTTTGCATAGCAAATCTATCTCCTTCATTTGTAGTAATTCTTACATTACCTTTTGCTTCATAAAATTTTTTATAATCGTAAAATTTAGCATATTTTGCCTTTATCGTTCCCGGAATCTTTGGTTTTTTCTTATCAAAAAACTGAATATCAATTCCTTTTCTTGCAACTGTATAGGGACTGTCGATCAACTCATACTTTTCGATGATCGGAGCTTTTGCCCTCATTGTTACAAATCCGGAATCTCTCTGAATGATATTGGCATTATTGATGATTTGTGAAGGGAAATTCTTGTTTTCTTTACCTTTATTCTTTGTAAGATCTTCTTCACAGGAGGTAATTATAAAAAATATAGCACAACTAAAAAGGTATGCTATATTTTTTTTGTAAGATATGTTTCTAAAAAACGTCATTTTAGTTATATAGATTCTTTCTGAACCATCTGTCTGCAAAATTGAAACCAACTTTTAAGTTAATATAATTTTGATTGATCAGATTATTTTTAAGAGTTCCTCTTTTTCCAACTTCTAATCCAAGTTCTAAACCACTCATCCTTGTTATACTACTTGTTTTGAACGGAAGAAGAACTCCGGCAGAAACTCCGAATTTATTAATATTCTGTCCTGCAAGTTGAAGATTTCCTTTTTCATAGAAAGCTCCATACCTGTAAACAATCCTTGAAAAGTAACTTCTGAAATTGTTATAGTTTGGCAAATACCAACCTCCGGCAGAAATTCTGTAAGAATCCTGAAGATCTAATGTATTCCCGAAATAAGCAATACTTTCTCCTTTTTTATAATCTCCCTGAACAGATAAGAACCATTTGTTTTCTTCACCATAACCTACACCGACTGATGCCTGTAATGGTAAAAGATTTTTAGAACTTGTATTTTTTTGATCAATAATACTTTCATTATTTTTTACAGTCCCTGAACTATCATAGAAATATGTACTATTTACATAATTAGTAGTCATATTACTTGTGTTTCCGAAAGTAGTAGTAGCTCCAATCGTTAGTTTTCTGTCTGTACTTGTATTTAAGTTTTGATAGCTTGCTCCTAACGTAAAGTTGAAGTTATGAACACTGTTTTTAGTTTCGTATCCATTAATCAACTCAGCATTTGTGTATGCCAATTCATTCAGGTCGTAAAGATTTCCGAAATAATAATTCGCTCTTGCTCCCACTGCAAACTTCTCATTGACTTTATATCCTAAAGCAATTTGAGCAGTATTTAATGTTCCGCTTCCTTTAAATCTGTTGGCTCCTATTACAGTTACATTTCCTGATGCATCAGTTGTAGTTATTGGATGTAAGATTTCATAACTTTTTGAGCTGTAAGGTTGATAGGAAAGTCCCATTTTCAACTTTGGAGACAAAGGAAATGCTAATGCGATGTTTGATAAATACGTAGAATGTTTAGTAGACTTCGTACTATTATAATCTGTTTTGAAGTAATTGTTTTCGTTGCTAGCTTCCAGTTTTATACTTGTAAGCTCGAAATTGGCATTGTTCGCAGGGTTTGCGAAGTTAAAATTACCGGTAAAATCACTTATATAAGCGGTTGATATACCTCCCATTGAGGAAGTTTCGATCGTATTATCATATTTTACATCTCCAATTCCATATGTTGCATAGGGTGAGTTACTTATATTCTGTGCATTTAGGAAATACCCAACTGATATGAATGATAGTACAAAGATTTTTTTCATTCTTTATTTTTAAAACAATGCGCAAATATCTTAAATATTAATGAATTGTAAAAATTATAAGAGGTTAAAGTTTGTTAAGGGGTATGAATAGTGATAATAATGGCGAACAGTGAGTCGTCAATTCGCTTTGCCTGTGAATTTTTTAATGTAGAATTTTAAATTATATTGCTAAAATTCACAATTCACCCACAAAACAAAATTCATTTGCTGTGTAAAATTCACGTTCGACAAATTTACAATTTTCATATCTTTGAGCCATGAATTGGGAGAACATTGCCGGACAGGAAAATCTGAAAAAACTTCTCAGAGACAGTATCGCCGAAAACAGAGTGAGCCACGCCCAGCTTTTCGTAGGAAAGGAAGGGTATGGAACATTGCCGATGGTTCTTGCGTATGCAAAAGAAGTTCTTCATGGTGAAAATGAGCATGCCGCTTCGAAGGTTGAGCATCTGAATCACCTTGATTTACATTTCAGTTTTCCGGTTTTTACGGATAATAAAAATTCTTTAAGTAAGAATAAATTTGAAGAATTTCGTGAAATGATCATGAATTCTCCTTATTCAAGCTATGACGACTGGACGGCTTTTCTGGAGTCGGAAAATAAACAGCTTTTTATTTCTGCAGATGAAATTGATGACCAGAATCAAAAATTTTCATTAAAAAGTTTCGAAGGCGGAACAAAAATTTTAATTGTCTGGAGAGCTGATAAAATGAATATTGCCGCATCTAATAAATTCCTTAAATTTTTAGAAGAACCTCCTGCAAAAACAATTATTTTATTGACTGCAGAATCTTCCAACGATATTCTTCCGACAATTCTTTCGAGAACTCAGATTGTGGAAGTTCCTAGAATTAATGATGAAGATATTGAAGTTTATCTCAAAAAGAATTTTAATGTTTCTGACGATAAATTAAAAGAAATCATTCACGAAGCTCAGGGTGATTTGAATGATGCCATTAAATTATTACAATCCGGAAGTAAGAATGAGGAATTTGAAAAATTATTTATTCAGTGGGTTCGTGATGCTTTTATGGTGAAAAAGAAGCCTGGTTTTCTTAAAAATATTATTCTTTGGGCAAGAGAAATTGCAGGTTGGAACCGTGAAAAACAGAAAAACTTTTTAAATTATTGTTCAGAAATTTTCAGATTGGCTTTGCTGCAGAATTATCAGTCGGAGAGTTTGGTATATAAAAAGATCGATGCAAATGGTTTTAATTGGCTTGGCTTCTCAAAATTCATCAGTGGTGCAAATATTGAAAGTATTTTGGAAGAAATCAGTACCGCCGATTTACATTTGACCCGGAACGGAAACCCTAAAATTGTATGGACGGATCTAGGCATAAAATTATCAAGATATATTCATAAGAATTCATAATAGAAACTCCGGCAATTTTGTCGGAGTTTTTTAATATTAATGAATCATAACATTAAATTTTCATATCCATTTTTCAGAAATTTGTTTCTTCACGCATGATTTCGGTGAAAAATTCATTTTTATTCTATTGAAAAAATACGGAATCTATAATGATTATTAATTTTTTAAATAAAATATAATCAACTAGTTATCAGGTTTTTAAATAATTAAATATTAAAAATAAATTAAAAAATCAATCAATCGTTTGATTTGTCAAAAATCCGATGTAAATTTGCACCAGAAAAAATGAGAGTATTAAAATGATTTCAAAAGAAGAGAATATATTGTTTGCTGCCGAAGTGCTTTTCGCTGAAAAAGGCTTCGAAGGAACTTCCACAAGGGAGATCGCAAAAGCAGCAAATGTGAATATTTCTATGATATCTTACTATTTTGGTTCAAAGGAAAAACTTTATGAAAAGTTAGTAGAATATAGAATGAATGAAGGACAGTTTTTCTCAAAAGACATTATTGAGAGAACTGATATTAATGACTGGGAAAAAGTAGAAAAGATAGTAGATCAGTTTGCAGGTAAAGTAAGACATCACAAGTGTTTTTACAGAATCATGCAGAGAGAGCAGCTTCATGCAGAAAATCCTCAGATCGTGGAGTTTCTAAAGGAGACCAAAATGGGATTCCTTACCATGTACTCAAAAATTTTGGAAAGCGGATTAGAGAAAGGAATTTTTACTAAAAATCCTCCGATCTATCTGCTTCATTCAACAGTAAGCGGAACATTATTTTATGCATCCAATGCAAAGGAAATGTACAAGGAATTCCTGAACGATACTGAAGAAGATGAAGTTTTTGACGAAAAATATTACACAGAACTTAATAAACATATTAAATATTTACTAAAAGACCTTCTTGGTTATGAAGAAAATAAATAACTCAGTCCTTGCGTTGGCTCTATTCGTAGGGATTGCAAACGCAAATGCTCAGGAGAAAAAAGCACTCACTCTTGATGAAGCTGTGCAGTTGGGTATCCAAAACAGCAAAAATCTGAAGATCGATGCAGCGAAGATCGAAGAAGCTACAGCTGATCTTTTGGAAGCAAAGAACAGACAACTTCCGGAATTGAAAGTTTCAGGGAGCTATATGTATCTTCCGATAAAACCGAATATTGATCTGAAACTTTCGACTGGATCAGGTTCAGGAGCAGCAAGTCCGACAGTACATCAGGTTGCTTATGGATCGGCTAATCTAAGCGTTCCTATTTACAACGGTGGAAAAATAAAATACGGAATCGAATCTGCAAAATATTTAGTTGAAGCTTCAAAACTAAGTACAGAAAACGATAAGATCGCGATCGCCTATAATGTTGCTCAGGCTTATAATAATTTATTTAAAGCCAATCAGTCTATCAAAGTTTTAGAAGAAAATCTTACTGCTTCTCAAAAAAGAGATGAGACTTTCCTTAAGCTTGAAAATAATGGAGTAATTGCAAGAAACGACCGTTTAAAAGCAAATCTTCAGACTTCAAATATCGAATTGCAATTATTGGAAGCAAAAAATAATTACAATATTGCCAACATCAATATGGATTTGTTATTAGGAATCCCTGAAACTACGGAAATTGAAGTCGATCAAAATTATATCGAAGAAGGTTCAGATGTAAAAGCGGTTGATTTTTATGTAAATGAAGCTAAAGAAAATCGTAAAGATCTTCAGGCTTTGGATAAACAAAGACAAGCGGCTGCATTGGGAACAAAGTCTGCAAAAGCTGAAAATCTTCCTTCGATTGCATTCACTGGAGGTTATGTAGCGGCAGATATTCCTAAATTTTTAACAGTTTATAATGCTGTAAACGTAGGAGTTGGAATTTCTTACAATTTATCGAATATTTGGAAAGAAAATTCTTCTTTGAAGCAGTCACAGGCAAGAGAAATGCAATTAACGGCAACCAATGAATTGCTGAATGACAATATCAAGCTTGATGTTAACAGAGAATATCAAAATACAGATTACTCTAAAAAGAGAATTTCTGTTTTCGAGAAAACGGCAGAACAGGCTAATGAAAACTACAGAATCACAAAAAATAAATATGACAACGGTCTTGCAACCATGACGGAATTATTGGATGCAGATGCGGCTCAGATTTCAGCAAACGTTGGTGTAATTAATGCAAAAGCAGACGCAGCGTTGGCTTACAGAAAACTATTACAGACTACAGGAACTTTAACAATTAAATAAAATTAAGAACTATACCAACAATGGAAAATAATACTACACAAGCGACTGAACCTAAAAAGAAAAAAAGTTTAGTTTTCCCGATAATTTTAGCGGTTGTTTTGATCGGTGGAGGAATCTACGGTTATAGAACATACTCTTACGGGCAGGTTCATGAGGAAACGGATGATGCTCAGATTGCTTCAAATCTTGCTCCGGTTATCTCTAAAATTTCAGGGTATGTAACTCAAGTGAAGGTAAAAGACAACCAGTTAGTAAAAAAAGGAGATACCTTAGTTATTTTGGATAACCGAGATCAGACAATGGCTCTTCAGCAAGCTCAGGCTGCGTTATCTACAGCTAAAAGCAATATTTCTAATGCAGAAGCTACAACAACGGCAACTTCAAAAAATATCGGATCTTCTCAGGCTGCAGTAACAACTGCAAATGCACAGATCGAAGCTGCAAAAGTAAATGTTTGGAAAACAGCTCAGGATCTTAAAAGATATTCTGTATTGGTAAAAGACCATTCTATTACAGAGCAACAATATGAGCAGGCATTGGCTGCAAAACAAACTGCAGACAGACAGCTTCAGGTTTTAGTTGACCAGAAAAATCAGATTGCTCAGCAAACAGGTATCGCATCTTCTCAAACGGCTGCAAGTTCTCAACAAATCAGTGTTGCAGGATCGGTTGCTAAACAAAGAGAAGTGGATGTGGAAAATGCAAAATTAAACTTATCATATACTGTAATCGTTGCTCCTGAAGATGGATATGTTGGAAAAGTTCCAATTCAGGCAGGACAATATTTGCAGGCTGGCTCTCAGTTATTTTCTTTAGTTAAAAACGATCAGAAGTGGGTTGTGGCAAACTTCAAAGAAACTCAGGTTGACAAAATGATTGAAGGACAGAAAGTAAAAATCGAGATCGATGCCTTCCCGGACAGAGAATTTGATGGAGTTGTAAGCTCTTTCTCTCCTGCAACTGGTGCTACGTTTTCAATCCTTCCTCCGGATAACGCGAGTGGTAACTTCGTAAAAGTTGTTCAGAGACTTCCTGTAAAAATCGATTTTGTAAATCTAGACAAAGACGTTGCAAAAAGATTAAGAACAGGAATGAACGTGAAAGCAGAAGTTTCATTGAAATAATATATAAGTGAATTGTCAATTTTGAAGAGGAAAGTCGGTTTGTAAGATGAAGAATGAAGTGAGACTGACGATGAGGTTGATGCCGGATTGCAGATGAAATCAATTGAATGTGGAAATGAAGTAGTAAAATTACCATGAAGTTGATAACGGTTATGCAGAAGAAATCAATGTTGAAGGGGAAATGGATTAGTAAAGTTGATGATGAAATTGATACCGGTTTTGCAGATGAAAAATAATGAAGATGTGAAATGCTGCGGATAAAATTGACAATGGAGATGATAAAATTTGACAATTCACTTTTTTAAAATTAAGAAATTTAGAGATTCGGAAAATATTGATGTCGATAAAATTATTTAAACTTAAAAATTAAATAATTATAAGGATTAAAAAATAGTAACCGAAAAGTTTCTGACTCTTAATCTCAGTTTTAATGCAGAAGTTTTAATGAAGAATAAGTTAGTTCGTAAAAAACATATTCTGATTTATAAATTTCTGAATCTCAAAATCTCTTGATTTTCCAAAAAATATTAAAAAAACTATGCAAGATTCATTAGTAGAATATGGAGCCCGAAGAGTAATCATCACGATTACGGCAATTCTTTGTGCTCTACTTGAAATTGTAGACTCCACGATCGTAAATGTTGCCTTGAACGAGATGAAGGGGAATCTTGGAGCTACACTTTCTGAAGTCGGCTGGGTGATCACAGCGTACGCGATCGGTAACGTAATTGTTGTACCGATGACGAGCTGGCTGTCTCAACAGTTCGGACGAAGAAACTATTTCGCAGCTTCTATCATTATATTTACCATATTTTCCTTCCTGTGCGGAAACGCTACAAATATTTGGGAACTGGTATTTTTCAGATTGATGCAGGGAATCGGTGGAGGAGCCTTATTGGTAACTTCGCAGACAATTATTACCGAATCTTATCCGGTTGAAAAAAGAAGTATGGCTCAGGCAATTTATGGTCTTGGGGTAATTATTGGTCCTACATTAGGTCCGCCTCTTGGAGGATATATTGTTGATAATTTCAGCTGGCCATATATTTTCTATATTAATATTCCTATCGGGATTGCAGCGACTTTGATGACACTTCAGTTCGTGAAAAGTCCAAAATATGCAGAAAAGCGTAAAGCTTCGGATGTCGATTGGGTCGGGATTGGATTATTGGCAGTAACTGTAGGTTCATTACAATATATCTTGGAGAGAGGTCATGAAGAAGACTGGTTTGCAAGTGGATGGATTGTACTCTTTACAGTATCAGCAATTTTAGGATTTATATTATTCCTCTGGCGAGAGCTTACCTTCAAATATCCGATTGTAGAATTAAGGGTTTTGAAAAACAGTAATCTGAGGATCGGTACAGTCATGTCCTTTGTATTAGGATTTGGTTTGTATGGTTCTACATTTATTGTTCCGTTGTATACTCAAAGTATTTTGGGATGGACGGCTTTTCAGTCAGGAGCTTTGATGATTCCGGCTGCATTAACGACAGCTTTCATGATGCCGATTATCGGAAGACTGCTTTCAAAAGGGGCAAAACAACAGATTTTGGTATCTTTAGGATTACTGGTATTCTTTATATATAGTTTCTGGGGATATAAAATCCTGACACCGGATACAAGCAAAGAAGCCTTTTTCTGGATGTTGATGGTAAGAGGAGCGGGTCTTGGATTATTATTTATCCCAATCACTTCATTGTCACTGAGTACATTGAAAGGTCAGGAAATCGGACAGGGAGCAGCTTTTACAGGGATGATGAGACAGCTTGGAGGTTCTTTCGGGATTGCAGCAATTACTACATTTATTGCCAATGCAGGTCAGAAATACAGGCTCAGTTTGATTTCCCATCTGGATTCCAATGATTTTAATGTTCAGCAAAGACTGAATGCTTTAAAAGCAAGCTTCACAGCAAAAGGAATGACTCCTGATGCAGCCACGAATGCCGCTTATAAAATGCTTGATCTATCAGTAACGAAACAGGCAACGGTACTTTCTTATATGGATGTTTTCCTTTATTTGGGGATCGCGTTTCTTATCTGTATACCGTTTATCTTATTAGTAAAAGAACGAAAAAGCAAAGAAAAAATAGATTTGAGTGGTGTACACTAAATTTTTCCTACTATAACAACAAAAACCTCCGCGATTGTGGAGGTTTTTTTATGTCTAAAATGAATGTTGTTATTTTTATACTGTTATTCCGACGATATGAAGAATACTGTTTTTTTTATGAGAGATGCTTCGAGAACCTCATCATGAAAATCAATAAAAATATCTTGTTTACTAATTTAGTTAGTATTAGAGCTGTCATGCTGAGCTTGTCGAAGCATTTAATTATTCCTAAATATTAGAAATTTAAGTTTAATAATTTTACATATTTAATTCTTTTTTTAATAAAGGATATACTTTAAAAAGAGCTATTGTAGCCGGAACAGTCTGAAGAAATGCCAAAATGTATGCTTTAGAAGTTAATGTCAAAACAATTCCAGCACCTGTTGCTGAAAAACAAACTAAAGATATCAAAGCATAACCGACAGCTTTATTTTTATTAATATAAAACAGTCCTGCAATACCACCCAAAGCAAAAAACAGATTGTAAAATCCCTGATTGATAAATAGTTTTTTCAGAACCAGTGCATGCATGGAAAAATCTAAGCTCTTTGGCGGATTATTAAACATTTCGAGTAGAATATTGTAAACGAAAGGCTGCATCCAGAAGATGGCTTCCAAAACAAAAAACATAAAGAAATCGAAAATTACAAAAATGACCAGTGCTTTTGTAAAGCGGTTGAAAGTTACATTCATGATTAAAAAATTTAGAATGTAAAGGTTCATTATTGTAAGATAAATTACAATCAGGGTTAAAATTATCCTATACTGATAATTTTCGCAGTATGGAATTAAATATATTTACAGCTATATTTGTATCCTAAATGATTGAAAAATGTATGAAAAAAAGATACCTAAAGATTTAAGTTGTGGTTTAAATATAGCCATAGAAGTTATCGGCGGAAAATGGAAAGCCAATTTATTAGCGAATATCAATAAAGGAATGAAACGTCCCTCAGAATTGCATAAATCTATTCCGCAGGCTTCTGCAAGAGTTTTGAACCAGCAATTAGCCGAATTGGAATTTCATGGTATTGTCACCAAGAAAATTTTTAATGTTCTGCCTCCAAAAGTTGAATATTCATTAACGGATGGCGGAGAAAGTGTCTTAGAAGTTTTATATGCGATGAAAAGCTGGGGTGAAAGTTATAAGGAAACTTTTCATAGCTTGATAAAACCTTAGATTTTGTAGGCAGATTTTATCGTATTAATTAAAAAGTATTTTTAAACTTAAATTATCTGTTAAATATCACAGCCAGACTATCATTGCTCATTTCAATTTCCCGGTAGATTTTATTAAGCTTACCATCGCTTATTTTGGATGGGATTTTTTTAATATTTGAGTTTCCCTTTTCAGAGAGCAATTGACTAAAATTAAACTTTTGGATTGCATTCTTTGTATAAAACAGCTTAAAAGTTCCGCCTGTTTCAATAGATATTTTCTTTAATTGAATAGTATCGATAGGTTCGGCTTTTAATTTTTGATACTGAAATTCTCCTTTAGAGTCTATAGAAATTGGCATTATTGTAAAATCCTTTGGAGTGATCATTACAGTGTTGATCTTAATATTGTTTTTTATGGCATCCTGAACCGCGATTTCCAAAGGATAAGATTTTGTAGATTCTTTTCCATCAGAAAATAAGATCATTGATTTGTTTCCTGATTCCTTACTTATCGAACGTATTCCATTTAATATAACATTAGAGAAAACCGTTCCGGGATGGAGCTGCATAATTCCTGCATCAAGGTTGTTAATTGCCGATAATAATTGATTTTTATCCTTTGTTAAAGGGCAAAGGATATAAGAATTTTTAGCAAAAACGACTATTGAGAAAGCCTGATTTTCTTTCTTCTGATCAATGATATTTTTAATTACATTTTTAATGACTGTGATTCTGTTAGGTTCAAAATCTTTGGCGATCATGCTTAATGAGTTATCAACAAGCAAGGCAATGTTTTCTTGTGGAAGTTGTTGAGGTTTTTTAGGAGGAGTAATGTTTGTGTCTGCTTTGTTGCAACTTACAATTAAAACCAGAAATAACATTGAAAGATATTTCATAATATACATTGAGTTTATGGTTATAAAGCTCTAAAAGTACTAATTTTTTAATTAAATAGATATAATTGTTGAGATATGAAAGGGTTTTTGGAGAATCTAAGCATCATTGTCTCACATTAAATGCAAAAAGCCTGTCCATGAAAGAACAGGCTTACAATAACTGACTAAATTAAGGATAAAAACACTTGCCGGAACCACCCGGCTTCCTAATAATTTTATATGGACATTTGTATTTTTAAGAGTAATGAAAAATGAGGGGAAATTTCATTACTTCGCATTGCCTAGTAGCAAAATGATTAATTGTTGATATAAGACGCATTGAATGACAGGGAAATTTGAGTCATTCGCATATTAACACCCGATACAGTGCCATTATTCTTTGATCTGATCATTCTTACTTCTACGGTATGACTGCCTGCAGACAGAGATTTGACTGTACTGAATGTAAATGACGCGCAACTTCCTGTCTCTTCTTTTTCCTGAGTAGTAAGATATACATCAGTAGGAGCATTGTCGATGAACAATCTTGCCTCATAATAGCCATGTCCTCCTCCAGAAGGAAAAGCTGAATAATCTATTCCCAACATCAGATTAATGAATACCGCCTTGCCTCCCGCCGGAATGGTAAAAGATTTTAAAGTTTCCGGGAAACCAGTATATCCTAAATCATTAACATCAATAGACGGTCTTGTAGTTCTGTTATAAGATCCTACAACAGAAACTAAACCAGGCGTGATCACTCCGCGAGTCGGGATTGTAACGACAGTACCATTAGAATCCACACCTAGACGTTGTGCTATTGCAGCAGCAGGAGTTGCAGCAGTCAGGTTTGAAAATTTTAATCCACTTGTATTGGATATTCCTGAGTTAAGTTCAAATTTTTCATTAGGAACTGTTATTCCTATTCCAAGACCTCCCGAAGAAGACACTGCAAAGTCATTAAGCTGTTGTGCTATGGTCGGGATGCCGGATGCGTTGTTGTCTTTTGCTCCATCCACGTGAAAAGCTGTCTGAGGATTAGTAGTATTAATTCCCATTTGTGCAGACAATGTATTGATAGCTAAAAAGCCTGCCAGTAATAGATACTTTTTCATACATTGTTAGTTTAAATAAGAGGAATTAAATGATATTGAAATAGGGATAAGTCCATTTACAGTTCCTACCGGAGAACCATTATCAAACGTTCTTACCATTCTGATATCGAGTGTGTGAGCACCTGCCGTCAGTTCTGTTATAGTATTTAAAGTATATTGAAGTTGCTGCCCTCCTATGTAAGCGGTATTCGTAGAATTTCTCGCTTGAGGTTCCTGTGTAGTAAGAAAGACATTGGTGGCTACATTGTCAATATATAGTGTAGCTTTGAAATATCCGGCTCCAGTTCCGTCAGTGGTTGTAAAATCGAGTCCCAACATAAAGTTAATAAACACAACTCTATTACTTCCGGCAGGAATAGTAATCGTTTGCTCTGTTCCCGGAACTATAGTCTCTAAAAGTGCTGGTGGACCTGTAACGTTAAAAGCCGTGAATGTTGTAGGAGCTACCTCTGTAGTCGTCACGCTTACAGGTGTAGGATTGGGATAAGTTACAATATTTCCCAAGAGATCAACACCAATAGCTTGTCCGGTTGCATTCGATACAGGGCTTGCAGTGGTAAGATTGGTTAGTCTAAGTCCACTTGTGTTAGCAGCACCTGAATTAATCTCCATTTTTGATGCAGGAGTTGTTGTTCCTATTCCTACATTTCCGCTGCTTGTCACTACAAAATCGTTAACTTGTTGAGCAGCGTTAGGAGCACCTGTACTGTTATTATCTTTTGCTCCGTCAACATGAAATATTCCCTGCGGATTAGTAGTGTTTACACCCACCTGTGCAAACGAAGCACTGAAGGTAACCAAAGAGCAGATTAAAATAAGCTTTTTTTTCATTGTTCTAAATTTTTGTTAGGCTTGACATTGGAGCAAAAGTAGAATGAAGCCTGTCTCAAAAAAAGAAATACCCTTTTCGTTTTTCGAAAACGGAAAGGGTTTTATTTGTAATATTTTGATTATTAATGTTTTGTTTTTGTGTTAAAATGTTATAATAAATCTTATTACAGTGATTATTTTCGTTGTTTTCCGAATGTGAAAAGAACGATCGGGTTTTTAAACCTATATTTTTGCTCTTTGATAAGCTGAAAAATAGATAATGAATACAATATAAGTAGGCAAAAAATTTCAGCTACTTATGCATATCAAATGTTGACTCTTCGATAGAAAAGTGACGTAGAGTGGTTTTGAGAAAATATACTTTTGAAAACAATAAAAGCACCCAAATCGGATGCTTTTATTTTAAAAAACTAATAATAACCATGACTACCACAAATAAAAGGGTAATCAAATATCTTAATCTAAATGATTGTTATTTTCTGTAATCTGTAAAAGGTTATATTTCTTCAGCTTATCGAATGTTTTTCTCCATGTCCTTTGTGCTGTACAGTAATTTTACCGCCTACGGTACATTGGCAAGTGCTTTCTTCCGTTAATATTTTATGGTCGTTTAAGGTGTCTTTTTCCGTCGTTTTATCCCACTTTATAATTGCGGGACTGCACGTACTTCGTGTAACCGTACAGACTCCAAAATTTGGAATATTAGTTTCTGCCTGTTTATCCTTTTCTGTTGCAATGAGCTTATCTTCTGCCTTACTGAAAATCTGGCTTGTTACTTTCAGCTGTGATGGTTTTGCTCCTTTATCACAGAGTAATATTGCTTTTTCGGTGAGTTTTTGTGGCATTGTTTTTTTTTTACATTATCCTTTTCCACCAAGGGAGTGATTTGTGAAACGCTTCCCATTCTGCTTTAGTATAAGCCCTGCCTTCATAAATCTGATAAGTACCCTCAGGGACTTTGCTGCCTTCTGTGTAAATTGCTCCTAATTCTGGTTTTTGATAATCACCTTTTTCCTCAGGAGAAGCGAGAAAAGAAAATGATTTGTTCTTTTCATTAGGGTTACCTTTTTGTTCAGGATTATAACCTTTAGGTATTAAATATTTACCATTAACTTGCTCAGTAATAATGCTTCCATCTATCCCACTTATTTCTAAATAAATCCATTCATTTTTCTTGTTTAAAAACTTCACTTGATAAAAGGGAACATTCGTTTGATAGTAAAGAAATTTTGAAGTATAACCAGTCCATCTAGTAACATAGAAGTTTACTGCTTCTGAACTTCTGTAATCATTTACCAAACCTATCCCAAACTCATGTTGTATTTTTGCGATTAAATCACCTACTGAAAACTTATAAGGTTCATCATAATTTATTTCATTAATTAATTTTCCATATTCATCATATTCTTTATTGTGACCTATTGGAAAGCCATAAAATCTAACAACTTTAGCTTTTAATAGTGTATTTTTATGGTAATATTTATATTCTTCATATGGAGAGTCTATTTGTTGTATTTGTTCTGTATATCCTTCTTTTCCAAAATAAATTGTTACCCAATTTTTATCTTTTATATAGCGCTTATGGTTTATATTGCTATTTTCTTTATCAAGCTTCCAGTCATTATATCTATTTTCATGAAAATATTCCATAGTATCTTTTTTAAAATTTTTAATCGTAATTGTATCTTTTTTTTCTTGTCCTTTGCAATTTATCATCATTAAAGAAAAAATTGCAATCGTTATTATATTTCTCATTTTACATTTTTTTTCATGATTTTCCATTGCCAATGCCAAGTACTTATTTTTTCATTACTTGGATGTCCAGATGAAGCGTCCGCATAGGCCATTATATTAGTTGTTTCGTATTTTTGATAAATAAAATGTATATCGGGTTTTCTATCTCCATCATCATGTGTATGATATAAGCCTAAACCATGTAATCCTTCATGATTTAAAGTATTATCATTTCTTATCCTAAATAATGCGACATTTTTTGTGCCAATTTTAGCAACTTGTCCTAATGTACCACTATAGCCACCAGTTGGGTATATCCTCATATCATAAGGAGTGTCACCAAAAGCGAATACAAGAAAATGCGTTGAATATTTAGCGGTATTTCCAGGTTGATTTAGAAATCTCGTTTTGAGGTCGGTATATATTCCAGCATAATCTTCATTTAGTTTTGCGTCAGTAGTATTTGTATGCTGACCATTGGCTGCTCTTATTGGATCTTGTACTGCTTTTTCATAAATAAATTTACCGTAGATTGTTCTTCCTGCAACTGTTTTTAATTTATAATCATCAATACCTGTCAAATCTAATGAACCTCCATTATCAGTATATTCTTCTACATTACCGTGAATTAATGCCTGATGTAAGGCTTGACTTAAATGGTCTTTTTCTTGAGTAGCACCCGTAATATTGAAGCCTCCTATTAACTCACTTACTCCGTCAATATTTGTTTTAACAGGAATTAATACAAATTGCAATTCCTTTCTATTCTTAACAGCAGGTTTTTTACCTACTTTAGGCGTATTTTTATTAGGTTCTAACACAATTCTGCCCGCTACTTTACGCAAGGTAAGCTGTTCGGCAGGGGTTTTTAGAAGAGAATCCTTAGGATAGGCATAAACGGTAATCTCTTGCCTTGTAGAAAATTCTTTGATGCACTTTATTTTTATAGTTGTACCTGTGTCGTGTTTGGTGGCAATTGCTTTATCGGCTATTAGTACAGGATTGGCATCGGTTCCATCATTACCATTTATGGTAAAATAATCTTTGCTAAAAACAATACGTATCTGGTCTGGTTCTTCTGTTTCTACGTCTACCAAAACTCTCAATTCCATTTCACAAGGGGGCTTAGGAGACGTACTACAAGCAATGTTTACTGCTTCTGGATATAAATTGAGCCAAGGAACGTAGTATTTTTTCAGGTTTGGATTACTGGCTCTGTTTATAGGGATTTGCAAATATTCTTTTTCCAATGCTTTAAATGCTTCAGCCTTACTATCAAATTCGGTATTGGTATCCCTTCCATTGGGAGCTTCATAGCCACTTTCCAAGCAATCATAGTAAGGAGTTTCCTGTCCTGTGATATTATCATCAATTCTTAGCCAATCATACCCAACTTCCCCATTCCAACTGGTTAAAGGTCTGAATTCTACCAGTGTATTTGTTATTTTATCTGCTGGTTTTTTCTTTTGAGGAGTAGGCTTATTAGTAAAGCTATTCCCAGTAGCACCGTGCATTTCTGCTACTTCCATACTGTTTATCGTTGTGAGTTTATCCGAATGTACCAACATTTTTTCTGTTCCATGTGTCGTAACTTCTTCGGCTTCTATATGAATGGTTTCTTTGGAATTGATGAGAGCCTTACCGCTAAATAAATTCATAAATCCACTAATTACCTGTTTCATAAAAGGAGCAAATACGAAGAACTGAGACATGATATTTAAAATCATGTTGTTAGAAACATTTGCTTCCACATTATTAAAAGCATTAATTTCTATGTTTGTTGCATTGATAATTAATTTTTGAGGCACGTTTAATGTAGCATTTCCTTGTCCATCAAAATGAAGGAAATTTCCATCGGGAGTACTTTGTTTCCAGCTTCCTTCTGCATCATTGCTGAGGTTTTCGATTCCGCTTCTTGTTCTAATAACTTTTATATCATTTCCTGCCGTATGATAACCGCTGGTTTCTTTTCCATTATAATGCGTTCCCATCACAAAAGGCTTCTCTGCATTTCCAGATTCATGACCGACTAAAACTTCTTCTCCGATCTCGGGAATAAAATGAAAACCTTTTCCTGCTCCGGAGTGGGGTTGTATCAACCTGATCCATGGCGTTGTCTGGTTTTTCTCCTCCTGCCACGGGAACTGTACTTTTACTCTTCCCATTCCCATCGGATCGTTGTTGTCTATTACTCTCGCGGGTTGCTCTTCACCTTTAGGTACAGCTTCAATGTCTATATAAGATGCTGCATTGAAAAGATCAGGAATTCCTACAAATTCATTATAATAATCTTCACCATCATAGTGATGCGTGATCTCGATAATTCGGTAAGTTTCCATTGCTTTCCTGTTGATGTCCGAAAGTTCAGCTCTTCCTCCGATCTTTAATTCAGGGTCTTTGCTTTTTCCTCTTACCTGCATCAGGTTTTCTCTTCTTTCTTTTTCCAGACGAACAGCTTCTGAAAGCTGTGCTTCAGAATTATTATTGATTCCGGTATGGTTGAAGTGCATTTTTGGTTTCTTCCTGAATATCTTTCCGGCAGAATTCACTGCAATACTCTGAAACGGACTTTCTTTAAATTCTGATTTTATACTGCCGCTGTCTTTTTCTATTTTAGTTCCGCTTTGAGCATCGTAACTTACAAAAGTGAAATCCTGAGCCTGCATCTGCATTTCAAATTCTACATCGATGAGGTCTACATTTTCTCCCAGCTTGATGATGGGCTGGACACTGTTTCCAAATATTAACTTTTCTCCGTTGTAATAGAAAAATTCTCCGTGACGAATCGCCAGTCTTTTGATGAACTGATAATCGGATTCTTTATACTGAACGGTGTAGGGAAGGGGTTTTCTGTTGTAGTCGTTCAAATAGTTAGATGAAATTTCTACCTTGGCTTCCTTTGGATATTCTTCCGTAATTTCTTTTACGATCTGTTCCAGTGTTTTATCTTCAAAGCTTTGGCAGTCTTTTCCGCTTTCCAGTAAAATGCTTGGTGCATATCCTGTAATATATAGCTCTCCATATCCACCGCCTTCATCTTTTTTGTTGCGTATTTTCCCGATAATGCCTCTGAAATAATGACGGGGTTTACCGAAGCGCCAATAGGTGATCCCGATTTCCTGACCGAGAAGTTTTTTAGAATTTTCCATTACAAAACCCTGAAAACTGTCCAGCGCATCATCAGGAACAGTAATACAGAAAGTATCATGATCTGCTGTTTTTTGAACAAGTTTTACTTCGTAGCTGTTTTTCCGGATAAAATCTTTGCCGTCTAAAGTCAACAGGCAATACACTAAGGGATTGGTGGGGTCATGAAGCCAGTCTTCAAACCTGCGGAAGTTACCAAATACATTTGAAAGGTTCTGATCTTGATTATGGGGAGAATAGTCTGTGATTCCCGGATAGGAATCCTCGTTAAAATTTTTTGTCATAATTTGATGTGTTTTGTTAGACAAGTTTAAGCAATTTTTATTTATTCACAATACAATGATGTTATTTTTTTTACGCAAAGCAATCAATGTCAGTTGCAAAACCCTTCGTATTCTGTAGTTTTTGAGAATAAAAAAAGAAAGGCACGAGCAAAAGTCAATTCGTATTAGAGGTACCGCTAAGAACCCAATATCCCAGAAAGACTCCGCCCGTGCCAATATGAAACACGGGCGTAAGTCTATCATTTTTTAGGGATATTTCAGAAGATTAGCGGTTTTCTAATACCTAAATGATAGCTTACGCTTTTTTCGTTAAAATTTAGATGGCTAAAGTATAAAAATATTTATACAAAACAAAAAATATGTTCACATAGGGTTTAAATAAGTAATAATATATTCTCAAAGAGATGACTTTATCGCCTGTTGATTTTTTTAGAATGATTTTTTGTAATTTTTGTTTATGAGCGAAAAAAATTATCATTTTACATTATTTGTGTTTAAATCTTACATAGGAAAAAAGTCCTTAAATGTTTGTGAAATAACACGCGATTTTCAGTCGTTTTTTGCACTTTTTCATAGGGGTTTTCTTCGGGTTTTGTTCGGGTCATCTTCGGGTCAGTTTCGGAAAAAAAAATGTTCTGCCGAAGAGCTTCCGAAGAAGGGTAGAAGAAGACTTGATGATGGTTAAAAATATTAACTATAATAAAACAATAAAAAAGCATGCAGAGGTCATTTAACTGAAAGAAAATTTATACTAACTTGTTAAAACAATTTTTTTATGAAAAATACTGTGCTTATCCTTAGTAGTTTTTGTTTGTTTTCCGGATGAAAAAAACAAAATGTTGAAAATGATATAGCAAATAGCTATAGTTATGACGTATCCGGTGATCCTCATTCTCTTATAAAAGAATTAATAAAACAGTAATTTTTAGATATAGAGTTTGTAAAAAGCACCTTATCAAAAAACATTAAATGAAAATAGAAATTGCAATATTGTTACTGGTATTAAGCATGATCTCATGTAAAAAGAAAATGATTCATGAAGAACCAATTTCAAACGATACATTAAGTATCAAAAAAGATAGTATTAAATTACAAAATGCTTCAAATGGATATATCTACAAACCTATTGATACAGCAACGGAATGTTATTACAGCATTAATGATGATGAAAATATTCTTATAGATTTCAAAAAAGATACTCTTATAACAGATAAAGGAGAGTTTTCTATTCATCAGGTTCTGGACGATGAGAAATCTTATATTTATCATATCTATAATCATAAAAATGAACAGATAGCAATAATTTTGGAAGATATGGATACCGATGATAAGCTTGAATTTTACATAAAAAATTCTTATGTTAAAAGTGAAAAAGATTGGTATTACCTTTACAGAACAGATGGAGGTAATTTGGTGAATTTGGGACTGTCTAAAGAAAAAATAGATTTTCTGAAAAAGTATAAGGTAATAAAATAGATTATGAAGAAAACAATGCTGTTAATTTTGGCTGGAATAGGAGTATTGATGGGTTTTTATTATTTTGTTATTCAGATGAATAATCAAAAAGATGAAGACTACAAAACAGTTTGTAAGTGCAGAAATAATGGGATATTTATTAAACGTGATATAGCCTTTTTCACGCTGAATAGTAATAATATTGCGCTTCTTTTTCATAATGAAAGAATAAATTATTCAAAAAAATCGTCTTATGGAAAAGGATTTGTCATATCTGTGGAAATTCCGATAAATAGAAGCTCGACAGATACACTTTACTTTGAAGATGGCAGAAAAGTTTTAAAAATGTATGATTTTGTTGTTGATACATTGATCGTTAATAAAAAGCAGGGAATTATCTGTGATTTAAAAGAAGTAACTATAAACGGCAAAAAACAATATGCCAGAGATCTTATTATTTTGGATTAATATACAATAGTTTCAAAATCTATATCTTTACAGCCTAAAAATTAATAACCAAACAAAAAATTACTCATGCAACCTAGATTGCCTTTCCATTTCGATATGGAAACTGCGGATCCCGATGATTCTATGACTTTAGCTATTTTAGCAACACATCCGAAAGTAAATCTGGTAAGTGTTTCCATACATCCGGGTGGAACAGACCAAATTGGTTTTGTACGCCATGTTTTACGAATTCTTGACAGAGAAGATGTGCGTATCGGAGCCGGAACTCCCAAATCTACAGCCAGCCGTGTTTCCGGTTTTTACCGTGATTGGGTCGGAAAATTTGAGCATTCGGAAGCAGACGATACCGCTGCAAACATTATGGCAGAAACATTGCTTCAATTCCCTGATTGCACTTTATTGACAGGAGCCGCACTTACGAATCCACACGCTTTATTTGAAACAGGAATTTTCTTTGACCGTTGGTTTTGTCAGGGAGGTTTTGCAGGAGACAATATTGTCCCGCAAGAATACCGTCTGGAAAAATTCGACGGAAAGCGTACTTGCGCAACTTTTAATCTGAACGGGAATCCACTTGCTGCCGAAGCGCTGTTTTCGATTCCGATGAAAGAAAGGCGAATGATCAGTAAAAATGTATGCCACGGTGCGATTTTCACCAAAGCAGATGCCGAGTTGCTTATTCCATTTCGAAGCCATAATAAAGGACTTAGCCTGTTTCTGGATGCAGTAGAGTTAAAAGAAAAAGCACTTCATGACACCGTAGCAGCTTTATTGGCAATCGATCCTTCGAAAGCACTTTGGGCAGAAGTAATTCCCTATAGAAAAAAAGGTGAATGGGGCTGTATAGAAGCAAAAGATTTTCCGGAGCAGCATTCATCATTGATTACGACCTACATTCCCGATATAATCGATCTTTGGATGGTGATCAAGCCTTAATTGCAATTGTATATCATATCCATCAGCTCAAAGAAAGTAAAAGTAAGATGCTGATTTTTTTTGCTTTCAAAAATAAAAACATACCACATAGTTGTGAAATTACTATTAATTTCTTTATCAACTATTTGATGATCCATTAGAAAAATATATTTTTGCAGCCCACAACATGAATCACAGATAATGATCGTGTTGTTTTTATAAAAAACTAAAACCTAAATTGAAAATTAATTCGATCATGAAAATCAAAAAGACTACATCTTATTTCATTAATTCATCAATACCAATTGTTTCCAACAATTTAAAATAATAGTAAGCCTTTAGAATTTCTAGAGCCACAAGTCATGTTTAATGAATATGACATATTTTATTATTTTCTCAAATCAACCGAAAAATTTAGAGGTGCTGAAAGGAATTCTATGCTTTTATCAATGATGATGTTACATTATTTATCAGAAAAATACTTTTAAAATCAATGTTAATGTATTGATCATTATTCATGTTTTTATATGAATTAATCTGATTTTTTAAAAGTAATCATATTTTATGGAGTTCAGAAACCATCCAAACGAAGCGGAACCGAAAAGCTAAATGAGTAGGAAAAATATTATTAAACCTTAAACATGAAGAGAATTATTTTATTAAAAACTATGAAAAAACTCTATTTTTTACTCTTATTCCTTATTTCAATTTCTACATTTGCACAAACGTATAGTTATACAACATACAATACTTCAAATTCTGCAATAGGGAGCAATTATATTGCTGATATTAAAACTGATGCAAACGGATTGTTATGGATTGCCACTTACAATGGTATTTCAACTTTCAACGGGACAACTTTTACCAATTATAATACCACGAATTCTGGCATTGCTTCTAATTCAACTCTAAAAATTGAAATTGACGGGTTGGGCAGAAAATGGATTGCGTCTCAATTCAACGGAATCATCTTGTATAACGGAACAACATGGACAAATTACACAACTGCCAATTCGGGACTTCCAAATAATGAAATCTTTGATATAGCTGTTGATGGACAAAATAATCTTTGGGTTTCAACGGCTGCAGGACTTACCAGATTCAACGGGACGACCTGGACCACTTATAATGCATTAACAAACATCAACTCTATAGCAATCGATAGTAATAATGGTATTTGGGTGACGAATAATTCTGTGTTGTATAAATTTAATGGGACTGATTATAATTTCGTAGCACAGGGAGCTCAAAAAATATTGAGAATTGCCAATAATATCATTTATGTAAAAGGTTCTGACAGTTTAATGACTTTAACAACAAGCGGAACTAATATTACATTCACTTATCAAAGTAACTCTTGTCTGGCAGGATATCAGCTTAATGCTTTGGATGTTGACAGCAACAGCAAAGTATGGATCGGATTTAATGGACAGGGTGTACAAAATTTTACGAATTGTACAACTTATACTAAATTAAATACAAATTCAGGTTTACCCGATAATTATTTTAGCGCAATTAGAACGCCAAGTTCAGGAACTATCTGGTTGGGAACATTGCAGCTTGGTTTGGTGAAAATGGCGCCACAACAAGTAGTTTCCGGGTGTTGGCAAAAAATAGCGGGGGGAGCTTATCATAATCTAGCCATAAAAAGCAATGGAACACTATGGGCTTGGGGCAATAATGCCGATGGAGCTTTGGGAGATGGCACAGCAAATAATAAAAGTGTACCTACCCAAATAGGAAATGCATCCAATTGGAAATATATTACTGCAGGATACAGTTCATCATTCGCTATAAAAACCGATGGAACATTATGGGGTTGGGGTATAAATGAATATGGATCTATAGGTGATGGTACAACAATAAAGAAGTATGTGCCTACTCAAATTGGTATAGCAACTAATTGGAAAACAATTTCGGATTATGGTAATCATTCTGTCGCAGTAAAAGAAGATGGAACCTTGTGGGCTTGGGGATATAATGGCTATGGACAACTGGGTGATGGAACTACTGTAAATAAAAATCAGCCCATTCAGATAGGAACTGCAAACAATTGGGAAAGTGTTTCAACAGGTGCTTTTCATACCATGGCTGTAAAGACAGATGGAACTTTATGGGGTTGGGGATATAATCTTTCTGGACAATTAGGTTTTAGCGGATTCGTCCAATATCTTCCCGTTCAGGTTGGTTCAGCTAATAACTGGAAAAGTATAAACTGTGGAGGTAGTCATACACTTGCTATAAAAACAGATGGCACTCTTTGGGCTTGGGGGGGTAATAGCAGTGGGCAGTTAGGAAATGGTAATAACTCAACATCATTTTCTCCGATACAAATAGGTACAGCTAACAATTGGAAAAGTGTCGAAGCAGGACCGGATTACAGTTCAGCTATAAAAACGGATGGCACCATTTGGTCATGGGGATATAATGCTTATGGTCAATTGGGTCTCGGAACAACTGCAACTACTCTTAATCCGACAAAAGTAGGGACGACCAATGATTGGGATCAAATTTCTACCAATGGTTATCATGCTATTGCACTAAAAATTGACGGAAATTTATGGGCGTGGGGAGACAATGAAGTTGGTGAATTAGGAAATGGAAATACAGGCGTTAATACAAATACACCAATACCTATAGCTTGTCAAAATTTAGATGTAGTTAATTTTGAAAAAAATGATATTATAACAACTGTTTATCCAAATCCTGTTAATAGAGAGCTAAATATTTCATCTGATCAAAAGATTGTTTCTGTAACTATTTACAATATGGTAGGACAACAGATGCTTACTAAAGTTATCAATGATAATAAAGGAACGGTAGATGTTTCTGCTTTGTCATCAGGAGTTTATGTAGTTAAAATAAACGCTGCTAAAGATATTGTAAAAACAGTAAAAGTAATCAAACGATAAGTATTGGAAAAAAAGCCTCTAAGGTAAACCGCATTATAGTGATGAGGTTATAAATGAATAACAATCAGCGTGTACGGATATTTGTACACGCTGATTTATTTTTAAAAACAAATCTTATCTTCATTTAACCTTAATTATTAAATATTTATTAAAATCCAGGAAGAATAAAAAAGAATACGGAGATTCTACGCTCCGTATTCCGTTACCGTGACCTCATCAATTGAAGAAATATTAATAAGGAACAATAGCCAGCAATTGTTCCGACAGGAAAATGTTTTTAAAACATGCGTTTTTGTAAATTCTGTCAAGGCTTTATATATCCTGTCGGGATATATCGGTCACGGCTGGCTTCACGATCCGCTGTACATTCGGATGGTTTTGCCTTACAAATGTATCCTAAGACATTCTTTTATGAAAGGAATAGTCTTTTCATTTTCGGAAAAGAGAAAATATTATTATTTTAAAGTGTTGATTTTTATTATTTAAAAAATTAATATTAAATCTTTATTAAGTGAATCGTAGAACTGTATCGTGTGATAATTACCGAAAAATTCTCACGGAAATACAAAAGCCTGTACCAAAAAGATACAGACTTCGTTTAAAAATTAATAAGTAATTCTAAGCTGTTGTTTTTTTAGCTTCTTCCTGTTCTACAAAAGAAATAAACGAGGAAGGCGAAATTCCTGTAATGGATTTGAAAATAGTTGTGAACTTGCTGTGAGACGAAAAGCCGCATTCTTCAGCCAAAGCTCCTACTTTATATTTTCTGTATTTTTCGGAAGTATTCAGTTTATGGATAATGTAATTGATCCTTAATTTATTGATATAGCTTTTGAAATCGGCTCCTTTATGTTTTTTAACGACAAAAGAAATATATCGGATGTTGGTATTGAATTCCATAGCAAGATAGGAAAGTGATACATTGCTATTGTTGAACATCTGCTGTTTTTCAAATTCATTAAGCTGTGTAAGAATATTGGCTTCCGTTTCTTTGTTAATAGCGATGTCAGTCTGCTTGTTTTCAGTTTCAATTTCCTCAGCAACAATTTTTTCTTCATTTTTAGCTTCTTCAATATCTGAAGTATCAACCGTTGTTTCTAGAACGTATTCCTCTTTCTCTTTGTAATGATCGATAATGCTTTTAAACTTTTTGTATTCTTTTCTATGTCTTCTTCTGTTAATAATTAAGATTACAATCAAACCTATAATCAATAAAGATGCTATACCAATAAAGATATTCTTGGTGCTGTTCCAGCTCATATATTGATCTTTCTCTTTTTCAATTTTATTGTAATCTTTTTCAATAAATCTTACAGCTCTATTCGCTAATTTTAGATCAGTTTCATTGAGCATTTTTCTGTAATAGCTAGCCTTTTTATATTGCTTGGTCGCATCATACAGATCGGCAAGACATTCCGAAGCCAGCCTTTTCATTCCTGTATGTTGAGCCTTGTTGGCAAACTCTAATGTTTTTAGAAATAATTTTTCGGCTTCATTATAACGTTTCTGTTCAAGATATACTTCTCCAAGACTGTTATTGGCAAGAGTAAAATCATTAGAAGGGTCGGGAAGCATTTTTATAGCCTTTGAATAAAAGATTTCTGCCTGTTTATAATCTTTTTTCGTATAATATACCTGTCCGATCATCCGATAATGATGTCCTATATGAAGACTGTCAGGAGGAATTGTTGAAAGATATTTTAAGGCTAATAATTGATATTCCAGAGCTTTATCAAGTCTGTTGTGGCTGCCTTCCCAATCCGTCAGATTTGTACAAATTCGGGATTTCATGAATACTTTCTTTTTTCTGTCAACAATTTTATCGGCAATTAAAAGGGCTTCGTCCAGATATTTTTTAGATTTTTGGCTTAATCCCAAAAACTGATAATTTTCGGAAAATTCAATCCGTGTCTTAGTCTGTAATTCGTAATTCTCTGTTTTATCTAAGATTTCTTGTGCTTTTTTAGTAAACTTTATACTTTCTTCGTATTTGCTTTGCATTAAATAAATATTGGCTGTCAATAAATATCCTCTGCCTTTTATATCGGGAGTTTTAGCTGTTCTCGTTAAAGAATCTGCTATTTTCAAAGCTTTTGGCACATCTTGAGTGGCGATTTCTGAAATGGTTTTTACAAATATATCTTCAGGAGGGGATTCGTGTTTTTGAGAAAATATTAAAGTAGAATACAGAAAGATAAGAAAAAGTAAGTTTTTCGCCATAGTTTGATTAAATGTTAAAAATTTTCAGATATGTATTGGTTTTGATTAATTTTAACAAAGATAAATTAAAAATTAGTTATTATATTTAAATTATTTGTGAATTGTGGTAGGTGCTGAATATTAGATTTTTAATTACCTAAAAATATATTCTTATCAGTTTTTAGAAGGTAAAAAGCATATGTAGGAATAAAAAGAGTCCGCTCAATTTTTTGAGCGGACTTCTGATAACCTAACTAATTATAAATTATAAACATTAGGGATTTTTATAATCCCAAATAATTAATGAAAGAGATGAAATGCGGGATCAAAACCGCATTCAAAACTGATAACTAAATTTTAATATTTAATTGAAAAATATTAATGAACAAATGTAATATTTAATGACAGTTAGCAAAGGATTATAATCCTGCTTTGATTGTCTGATAACTGAAATTGAGGTTCGTTCCAAGAATATTTATAGTCATTCCGCCTAAGAAGTTAACATTAACGGTAGTAGTTACTCTATAGAGAGACCATGTAAGTGTATTTACTCCGGGATAAATCCATCCGGCATAGACTACCATCCTAAGGTTAGCGGCTGCATAAAATACTGTCGCACCCGGAAAATAAATAGGCGCTCCACTTGTCGCAACAACTCTTATTCCGTTTGAATAGTTATACTGATAAGGGCTTGAAGTCTGTACAGCAGTTGTATAAGAACCGTTCCAGATTGCTGGAGATGATGAATTATGATAGTAAGAAACATTGCCGTAGCTAACCGGGTAGTTTGGTGCGATATTAAAACCAACACTCGTAATAGTTAAAGGTACAGGTACTAATACATTTACAGTAAGATTACAGTTGATACCAGCCACACTAATAGGTATATTGATGGTACCGTTTGTAGTAGGTGTACCACTTAGGTTAAAAATCAAGTTACCATTGCCCACAGCAAAGTTTCCTGCCGGTAGATTAGCGGTTATGCCATTTGCGCTCCAGCTTCCTGCCGGATAACTTCCACCGTTTCCTCCTGTATAAGGGATGGTGCGGGTAGCTCCTGCAACTATTGCCTGACCTTCAGTAATGGTGTTATCAGACTGTGTCCCTCCATTACACGACAGTGTAGCGATAGTTCCTATACATGTCTGGTCAGTTCCGGATCCGGTAAAATCCAGCCAGTTAGTTCCTTGAAAATCAATTTCGCCAAGAGCAGCGAAATCTGCTCCTTGTGCGTACCAATTGCTGTTCAAGGTTACATTTACACCAGCATTTATTACTTTATTGGAAGATGAATTATTATATATTGCAGGTGGGCTGCTCCATGTGGCACAGTTGTTCCAGACTCCATTGGCTGTTGCTATGTTATTCTGCGCATTAAGAGGCAGTATAACCAACATCAGGATTAATGAGAGTAACTCCTGTATGTTTTGTTTTAATTTTTCCATTGTTATATATTTTAATTGCCGATCAACTGTTTGCAATGTATATTCAACAATTGCAGTAATTGATCTATGAAAAATTAATTCTTATTTGCTAAGCTTATTTACTTGTGTCTGTAATGCATTGATCTGTGTTTGCTGTGATTTAATAGCTTCGATAAGTGCAGGTACAAGTGCCTGGTAATTTACCGCTTTGTATCCTTCCTTGTTGGTTGTTACTGCTTCCGGGAATGCTTTTTCAACTTCCTGAGCGATTACCCCCATGTCGTGCCCTTTACCAATAGACTGGTTGGGAAATTCAGAAGCATCTTTCCAATCATAAGTATATCCACCCAATGACAATACTTTTTCCAAAGCGTTTTTAATTGGGGTAACATTCTTTTTAAAACGTGAATCTGATGGTCCTTGTATTCTGTTAGCAGTAATGGTTCCGTTTACCTGCAACAAAGAAGAAGGAGTGGTTGTTCCGATACCTATATTGTTAGTAAGGGTTGTAGGATATAAATTGCTTCCTGTTAACGTCCATAGATTGGAACCGGCTCCGCTTAAGCTTGTTTTAGGAATTGTTTTAAGTATTCCTGTATTAGTAACTGTCAATACATTCGGAGCAGTAAGATCCTCATTCAAACCCTGTATACGTACCGGATCGAATCCTGATTCCGGAATGATATGAAGTCTATGTGTAGGATCTGTTCCCATAAGTCCAACTCCTAAATAGCCATAACCGCTTAATACCATACCCGGCGCTTCATCAGGAGTAGAAGCAGCATGGAACTGAAGGATACCTGCACTTATCCCAAGACCGTAAAAATCGGCATTCCCTCCGTTATAAATTGCAAATTTCTTTCCGTTAACATCTGTTTGGTTTGCACCGAACGTATTATTACTTAAGCTTAATTCGCTGAATGGAGCAGAATTATTAATTCCTACTCTGTTATTGAGGGCATCAACTGAAAATGTACTGCCGTCTACGCTGAATTGGTTGACCAATTGTGTTGTTCCAGGGGTAAAGCTCAAAGTCTTATCAGTCATAGATACAATACGGTTTGTAGCCAGAGAACCGTCGTGTTGATATAAGTTGATATCAAATTTCTGCCACATGGTTCCGTCCCAATAATAATAACCGGGAGAACTGATATTAGCTGAAGCCGGCGTAGATGGTGATACTGGCTGCGCTGAAGTTGCATATACTATGGTACCGTTTTGCGCTGTGGTATATAGAGAATTGCTCGTTGCCGTTTTAATTTGCAGTCCTGTAAGTCTTGGAGCGATAATACCCTGTGCAGTAGTGGCGTTTGCTTTAGCCATTACATCAAAAGTAGCTGCAGGGGTTTCTGTATTGATACCAATTTGGGCATTGGAATAGACACCTAATAATAGTGCGACAGTCAGTGTTAAATTTTTTTTCATAATAGTCAGTTTAATAAATTATAAGTATTAGAACATTACTTTGGTAAAAAGAATAGAGGTTTTTTCATTTTGTAATTTTTAGAATCTTGATCTAATTTTTTTGTTTAATAATTTGCTGTATTTCAGGGTTACAATTGATACTTTATTATTTGCTTAATTAATTGGGAAACTTTAATTATAATAAAGTTTGCAACGCATGCTAAACAGAAATATTATTGTTGGTTTTTATATGAATTTTTTCTTAGAAAGAGGAGATTGTTCTAATGAACAAAGTGAGATTTTTAAGATGATATTTGGTTTAATGTTGTTATGCTTTACATTGTTTTGCAAATTTATCTGAAACAGGTTCTTCAGAAAAGAAATACCCTTTGGGTTTTCAGAAAATCAAAAGGTTTTTAATTGTAAATATTTGAATTTTAATTATTTAATTTTTTATAGGAATGCAGGTAATAATCCCTATCTAATGAAAAATGACAGATTGCTTTTAAATTTATAATGAAAAACAAAACAAAACAAGATAAAAAAGTCTGCACTTTACTAAAGTGCAGACCTGTATAAAAATTAATGATCGTATCTAAATTATAGTTTATTCTTCTTTGCTTTTTCGTGTTCGATAAATGAAATAAAAGTAGAAGGGGAAATTCCTGTAATAGATTTGAAAACGGTGGCAAATGTACTATGGGACGAAAAGCCGCATTCTTCAGCCAGAGTTCCCACTTTATATCTTCTGTATTTTTCTGAGGTATTCAGCTTATGAATGATATAATTGATCCTGAGTTTATTAATATAATTCTTAAAATCAGTGTGTTTATATTTTTTCACGACATAAGAAATGTATCTGCTGTTCGTGTTGAATTCCGTGGCAAGAAAAGAAAGAGAAATATAGTTTTGATTAAACATTTCAGTCTTTTCAAGCTGATTAAGATGCTCTAATATTTTTGTTTCTGTCTCTTTATTAATGGCAATATCCGGCTGCTTATTTTTAATATCAGATTCATCTGAGATACTTTTTTCTTCACTTTCATTTTCTTCAGATATTGCAGTATCAATTTTAGTTTCTAAGACATAATCTTCTTTTTCCTTATAATGATCGATAATAGCTTTAAACTTGAGATACTCTTTTTTATGTTTCTTTTTATTGATAGTGAAAATTACAATAAAACCTAAAATCAAAAGAGAGGCAAGGCTAATGATAATATTTTTTGAACTGTCCCAAATTGCATACTCATGATTTTCGTTTTCAATTTTGTTATAGTCGGTATCAACTGTATGACTGTGTTTTTCAGCTTCTTTCCAGTTTATTTCTGCCAGTTTTTTCCTATAGACAGAAGCTTTTTTGTATTGGTTAGTTTTTTCATAATATTCTGAAATGTCATTGAATATTCTTCTTTTCATTTCCGGATAATCTGTTGTTTCTGCGAATTGCAATGCTTTTAGAAAGAACTTTTCGGCTTCATTATAATGTTTCTGTGAGAATCTTATTTTTCCCAGTCCTTCCTGAACTAATGCAGTGACATAGTAAGATTCGGGAAGATTTTTCAGAGCGATCTGATAATGTTTTTCTGCAAGATCATAGTTATTTAGATAAAAACAATACACCTCTCCTAACATTTGATGTGTTCTTCCCAGATTGATTTGATCCTGTGGGATTTTTGAGCAGTATTCCAGAGATTTATTAAGATAAGTAAGAGCAGCTTTGTAATTTTTATTATTATTAATCTCATAATGTGCCAATTCCTGCAGAAAAAGAGATTTTACCTGCGCCTGTTTCTGAACATCAGTGATCTTATCTGCGATTTTGAGCCCTTCATCGGAGTATTTTTTAGATTGATGCAATAGCCCTATGATTCTGTATACAGTCGCCATGAGTCCGCGGATCTTTGCCTGGAGCTCATAATTTTCTGTTGTATCAAGAATATTTTTTGCTTTTTCTGCAAACTTGATGCTTTCATTATATTTACTTTGCTGCATGTAAAGACTGGCGGTGAGCATCACACTTCTTCCTTCATGTTGGGGAGTTGTTGCAGCAGTTGTCATGGAATCTGCAATTTTCAGTGCGCGGGGCATATCTTTAGCTGCGACTTCTGTGAGGGTGGTCATGTAAAGTTGTTCATAAGGATCATGGGTTTTTTGTGCCCATATTGCTGTAGAATACAGGAAAATAATAACGAGAAAGTTTTTGGTCATAATTTAATTGTGTGAAAAGATTTCTTGTAGAATCTAATTCAGACAAAGGTAGAGTGAAAATAAGCTATAAAGTTTATTTTTCGTTAAATGTAGTAGATATTGTGAATAAAATTTATCATTAGAGACAAATGATAAATTTTTTTTTGGATTTAAAATGAAATCAATTGAAAAAATAAAGTTTTTATATGGAAAATTACTTCCTAAGCTTTTTCACAATAATTTAAAATCCGTCAAAACAGCTACAAAGAAACTCAATTTGGCTACGTGAGAGTTTGTGGATTTAAGGAATTTTGCATTCTAAAATTTAAACAAAAATAAAAATGCAAAAAACGATTTTCATCACAGGAGCTTCGTCAGGTTTAGGAAAAACAACAGCGAAACTATTTCAGTCAAAAAACTGGAACGTCATTGCTACTATGAGAAATCCTGAAAACGAAACAGAACTGAACCAACTGGAAAATGTAACCATCCTAAAACTCGATGTCTCAAAAAAAGAAGAACTTGAAAAAACTATCGCTGAGGTTTTAGAAAAAAACAGTATCGATGTCGTATTGAACAACGCTGGTTATGGATTGATAGGGCCTTTGGAAGCATTTACAGACGAACAGATCCAAAAGCAGATCGAAACCAATTTGATGGGAGTGATTCGCATTACAAAGGCTTTTACACCATATTTCAGGGAGAAAAAGGATGGCGTTCTCATTAATGTTACTTCAACGTTTGGATTGATGGGCTTTCCGACGTGTTCGATTTACAGTGCTACAAAATTTGCCGTTGATGGTTTCTCAGAATGTCTTGCTTACGAATTGGCTCAGTTCAATGTCAAAGTAAAAGTAGTCGCACCGGGCGGAATTCAGACGGATTTTGCTGGACGTTCTTTGGACGGAGCTTTTCATAAATCTTATCAACAGTTAGCGGAAAAAGTTCAGGAAGGGTACAGTCCGGAACAGATTGCCAATTATTCAAAGCCTGAAGATATTGCCCAAATTATATTCGAAGCGGCAACGGACGGAAAAGGTCAGCTAAGATACATTGCGGGAAAAGATGCAAATACATTATATAATGAAAGAATGGAAAACAGAGTAGAAAATCAGGTTCAGAATGTAAAGTCTCAGTTTATTTTTAATTAATATTTAAACAAATTAACGAACAAAGAAAATTCATTATTGTTTAATAAAATAAAATTCAGTTCAAAAAATATTCCTCCTGTCAAACAGTTGTCACAAACCCACCTTATCTTTGTCTTATGAAATCAAAATCTCCGGTTCATTTTAAATCTTTATCGGCACTGCATCAAGCGATGGGACAATCTTCGCCATTGCATCCGTTAATTGGTTTGATCGATTATGGTAAATCGGTTTTCGATCCCAAAGATTATGAAAACGGTATAAAACTGGATTTTTATAAGATTTCATTTAAGACAAAATTCGCAGGCAAGATAAAATACGGACAGGGATTTTACGATTTTCAGGAAGGCGGAATGTCGTTCGTTTCTCCCGGTCAGGTTCTGAAAATGGATCAGGAAGAGGCGGATTACAGCGGAATGTCTTTGCATATCCATCCTGATTTTCTGCGTCCATATCCTTTACTTCAGAAAATTAAAAAGTATGGGTTCTTTTCTTATTCGGCGGCAGAAGCACTTTATCTTTCAGAAAAGGAGAAACAGACGATTTTAAATATCTTCGACAATATTCTAAGTGAATTGAATGAGAGAATCGATGTATTCAGTCAGGATGTGATCATTTCTCAGATTGAATTGTTGTTGACGTACAGCAACCGTTTTTATAATCGGCAGTTTATCACCAGAAAAGCGGTTAATAATGATTTGGTTGCAAAAATGGAAGATATTCTGGATGATTATTTTGATAATGAAAAAAGTCTTCACGGGCTTCCGACAGTGGAGTATGTTGCTTCTCAACTGAATTTGACACCAAGATACTTGAGTGATATGCTTCGACATCACACCGGGCAAAATGCACAGCATCATATTCATGAAAAAATAATCGAAAAAGCGAAAGAATATTTATCGAGTGAGCAGTTTTCTGTTTCTGAAACAGCTTATCAACTGGGTTTTGAACATCCACAATCTTTCAGTAAATTGTTTAAAAAGAAAACAGAGTTTACGCCCAACGAGTTCAAACAATCATTTCAAAATTAAATAAAATGGATCAGAATAATTTAGATACAATTATACAACGTTCTTTGGATATCAGAGAAAAATATCATCAGCTGGAAATTCAACAAAACGGAAAAGAATGGACAATGGAGCAGGATGCTTTAGGATTCTTAACGGATGCCGGTTTGGTCGGAAGAGATGTAATGTCGCATGCAAAAACATGGACGAAGCCAAATTCCGCTCAAGAGCTTGAACATAAATTAGGCGAAAATATCTGGTGGCTGATTGTTTTGGCAGATAGAACGGGGATCGATATCAAGGAAGCTTTAGATAAATTTTTAACAAAAACAGAAGAGATTTTAAAATGAGTTATTGTTTAGCCATCAACGGAATGCAGCCCGAAAGCAGGAGAGAACTTCACAAAAAATACCATGATCATCATTATGGCTTCCCGATTCATGATGATAATGAACTGTTTGGAAGACTGATCATGGAAATCAATCAAGCGGGTTTGAGTTGGGAAACGATTTTAAAGAAAGAAGAAAGTTTCAGATTAGCTTATGATAATTTTGATATTCAGAAAATTGCAGTTTATACAGAGACCGACCGAGAGAGATTGCTGAATGATCCGGGAATTATCAGAAATAAATTAAAGGTAAATGCAGCCATCGAAAACGCAAAAACCATCATCGGATTGCAAAAAGAATTTGGCTCGTTCGAAAAATGGCTGGAACATCATCATCCGAAAACTTTGCAGGAATGGATGAAGTTATTTAAGAAAACATTCAAATTCACAGGTGGTGAAATTGTTAACGAATTCCTGATGAGTATTGGATTTTTAAAAGGCTGTCATGATGAGAGTTGTCCTGTTTACAATGAAGTTTTGAAACATGATCCGATGTGGATGAAAGGATAGATGTTTTGTGGGGTTAAAATATAAGTATTTGGTTTTTAATAAATTTTTTGACAGATAAATTCAGAGAAGTTTTTTACATTTGGAGACCAAACAGAAAATAACACCATGAAAAACTTTCTATTCATCTCCACTTTACTTCTCATTTCATTGTCTTGTCATAAAGATCGTGATCAGGACTCTGATGTTTTACCTGCCGCTACACAATCCGGAGCCAATACAGGCGGAGCTTTAGTAAACGGAAATGTTTGGGTTTCAAAGATCGAAAAATCGAGTATAGTTGTAGGAGAAAATAATACGATATATAAATATACGAATGAATATCCGAATCCATATTCACTTACGATTCACTTAAGAAATATAAATAATCTGACGGGGAATAATATAATGATCAACCTGAAAAGCAATTCAGATTTTGCTCCGGGTGATTATGTCTTGAATGAAACTGAAAATTCGAGTGGTTATTATTATTCATCCGACACATTTTACGTTACAGATTCAGAAAATAAGGGAGTTTTAACCATTACAAAATTCGATAAAGCCAATAAAATTATTTCAGGAACGTTCAGTTTCAAATGCAGATATTATTACACCGGCGAAGTTGTAAATATTACAGATGGTCGTTTTGATAGAGTGTATAATTAAAATTAAAAAGGCTCAGATCGTATGATTACTGAGGCTTTTTTATATCTTTTGCAATTACTTAATCTTGCTTTTTATCCTTTCAGAAAGCATAGTGATGATTCTTTTATTAAAAGATTTGCTGTCCGAGAGGTATGTTTTTGTTTCTTCTAAAGTGAGCATTCCGATGGTCATCCCTATCAATGTATTTTTTAGGGAGTTGTCCTTTTGGAGACTCTGATCGACAAAATCTAGCTTTTTATCAATTTCAATCAAATCAAAATCCGGAATTATTCTTAAAGCATAATCTCTGAACACAAGTATATACATATCATTCTGCAATTTTAAAATTGGACGAAGTACCTGATTCTGAAATAACTCTGTTTCGTTAGTGCTTTCGAATATCGGGATAGAGAGGTTTTCTCTTAAATCTGTTTTGCTTGTCATTTTGTTTTATTGTACTGAATTAATCATTGAATTAAAAATCAATTACTTAGATATTTAATTTTTCATTTCAGATTTTCAAAATATCTTCTTTTACAGGATTCATATTTCCAGTAATTATAACTGTTGATTCCTGTTGCATTAAAACTGGTCATAGGATTTTCAATTGGCATCCTGTTTTCGAAAGTAACACATTCTTCAAAAATCTCTGTTACCAGTTCGGTATAATGATAAATAATGAAATTAGATAAATGCAGCATTTCTATAATTTCGATATTCAATAGTTCTTCATAATCATAAAGTTCGCAGTACATGTTTTCATAATCATTGTTGGCTATTTCATCTTCCCAGAAATTGTCGCTGACTGCCTTAAATATATCATCAAAGTGAGGGTGCTTTTTAGAAAATTCAGCAATATCATCTGTCTGATATCCATCATCAGAAGTAGGAATAACCAGAAAACCATTATCATAAAAGTGTGGAAGTTCTTTGGGGACTTTTACATGATCTTTTGTGATAATTAAACATATTCTGTGAGCCATTATTTAAATCTTTACTAAATGTATTGGGTTATGTACAGTTTAAACCTATTTTATATTAATCGTTTATTTAAAAGACATATCAGTTTTATATTGGTATTTGAAAAAAGTTATGTTTCTCAAGGTTTGCCTGAAATGTTTCTTTTCATAATCAATTATTCCTTGTTTACTCTTAAATCTATTAAGATTTCTTTCAGTGGGATCTTCTAATTTTTCAGTAAGCGTTTTACAAACAAGGCACTTTTTATTAATTACTGTACTAAGTATTGATTTTCTATTACAAATAATACACTTTTTTAAACTGTTGCAAAGTTCATTAATATCCTTGTATTGAGTTTCTGTAAGTAATGTTGCGGGTATTTTTCTCAAAAGTTTAAAAAAATTAAATGATTCATTAGAAAAAAATATATAATCTTTTTCATTATCATCTTTTGTGATTTCTTCTTCCGGTGAAAGTTTCTTTAAGATAATATGAAAGCTGTCGTAGCCATCAGTTTTCCATTCAATATTATTGATTTCAGACCAAAAAACATGATTTTTCTTTTTATCAAAATAAGAAAACCCGTTTCTGTCTATATTACTGATCCTGAATTTTTTTAAATGTTTTAAATAACATTTTTTGCAGAAATAATAATCACCATAACTCTCTACACTTTTTCTACTCCCACAGTTTCCACAGGTTGACTCGAAAATGATGATATATTTTTCTAAGATTTGTTCAGTTTTTGGACTAACTTCTGTATGAAATCCCCGAAAAGTCAAACGTCCCCATGAATATTTATAATCCAAAGGCTGTTTGAAATTCCATCCATTGATCATAAGTTCTGAAAACATTTTTCTGACCTGTTTTTCCCATCCGGAAAATAAATCTTTTACGACCAAACGGATATACAATTCCTGATTGAAATTTTCAAAATTAAAATTTCTGTCGGTCAGTTCTATCTTCATTTGGGAATAAGAATCCTCATTATAGTGGGTTTTATCCATAAAAAATAGATAGGCTAAGAAATCTGTCTGGTAGTCCCGAAAAGGATTCATATTTTAGTTATAATTAAAAAAACAACTAAAATACTCAAAAAAATTTACCCTACCGTCTTCGTATCCTCCTCCTTCAAAATCTTTTTCTCTTTCATAGACAGCATCATTCTTTCGCACTTATATTTTTGCCAATCAAAATTATTAAGAAAATCTAATGCAGCAACAAAACCGCGATTGAATAATTCTTCTTTTTCTTCTTTTTGCATAAAGAAATTCAGCCAGTTGCTGGTTCCGCAATTCACGGTCTGAATGCTGAAAAGATGATAAAAGGTATGTTTTGTAAGGAAAGTTTTATCATTAAAACCTTTCAAAGTACTGATGATATTTCCGGCAAAAGATAGAGGTGATTTCAGGATTTCCTGACTTGTTTTTCCCTTTTCGGAAAGAATATCGGAATCGCTGGTCAACTGAACTCCAAATAAAGGCATTCTCGGATAAAAAATATCTGTAGAGTGGAAGAGATCGATCGGAAAATTGGAAAGACTTCCGCCATCGATGAAAACTCCGACAGGATTGATATCTTCCTGTTTAGTATTCATCCAATATTTCCATGCGTATTTTACGGAATCATCGTTTTTGTCGATTTGTTTTTGCAAAGGCTCAAAAAAGAACGGAACCGACATCGAAGCACGTACAAATTCAGCCGGACTGATGTGTTTCATTTCCTCTTCAGACCAATATAAATTTGCCATTGTAGGCAATTCGACTTTTATTTTGGCATTAATGTCTGTTGTGATGACGATGTATTCCGATTTTAATAAATAGAAAGGATCTTTTTTATAATAATCGTTGTTTACGGTACTTTCATAGAAAATTTTGTAACGGATCTCGTCGATATGTTCCTTATTATTTTCTCTGATTTCTTCAATGCTTTCCAATGCAATATTGTAATATTGCATTTCGTTTCCGTGGCGGTAATTCAGGTTGAGATCTTTTCCGGATTGCACGAATTTATCATTCAACGCTGCAACAGTTTCTATTCCGAAACCTTTCAAAACATCCTTCATCTGATTTAGAAAAGTATTTCCGGGATTCAACCCTGAATTTGCTTTTTTCAGATCGTTATATAATTTTCTTACATAGAAGAATGCAATAATAATAGGAATGATCGGAACCAGAAAAAGCAATTTTGCTCTTAAAGTCGTTTCAGAAGAAATAGCAAACGGAGCAATCACAAGAATCAACATGATAATCGCTGCAATAATAGCATTGATCTTTATGAAATTCTTATTGTTCAGCATCGAATGAATGGTCGTTTTTACATACGATTTACCATCCATGAAATCTGCAAAATTCCAGTTGAAAAGTATGTCTTTGATGACTTCACTTTTGGCTTCTTCCTTTGTTTTACAGGCTGCGATAAGCATCGTATTGATCGCACCTGCACTCGTTCCCGCAACTTTCAGAAAACGAATTCCGAAAATCTCCAAACCATACAAATAACCAACTAATGCACTTCCCCAAACTCCGCCTCCTTCCTGTACAAATTCCACATACTGATTGCCTTGCGCATCCAGAAGATCTGAAAATTCTTTAGACGAAATATTTGCATACAAAGCGGCAAGTTTGTCTTTAGATTCTTTGGAAAGAACATTTTCTTCAAGAATTTTGTTTAGGATTTCGGGTTTCATGGCTTAGTTTGGTTTTGGTTATTTTTTTGTCATTGCGAGGAGCGAAGCGACGACGCAATCTCTAAAATGATTTTTTAAAATACTTTAAATGAGATTGCTTCACATTACAGTTAGCAATGACAATCGATTTGATTTAACATAATAAAAATACAACGATTTGTTGATCAGTTTTATAATTTAAAATTAATTATATTTAAAATATTAAGCCACAGTATTTTCACTATGTTTTATAAGTAAAATTACCACTGTTTTCTTCGGGCATAGATAAATGTACAGATCACAACAACAGCCATTAAACCTAAAGTGTAAAAGTAACCGTGTTTGGTATGAAGTTCCGGCATATTGTCAAAATTCATTCCGTAAACTCCGGCAATGAAGGTGATCGGCAAAAAGTAAACCGAATAAATCGCCAAAACCTTCATCACCTGATTTGCTTTTTGATCCGAAAGCGCCAAAAACATTCCTATCAAGTTGGTAATCTGGATGTTTAAATGATCAAAATCGGCAACCACATCTTTATGTTTATCCTTCAAATCGACAACCTGGGAATCCTGCAAACCTAATAATTTAAACTTATCGATCGCATCTGTAGAAATCGTCAAAACCCTTGAATTTAGTCCGGATTTTCTTTTTAATTTATATAATCTTTTAATCTGATTGGTATGGTTTGTATTTTTCAGGAAAATCTCGTTTTCAATGTTGTCCATTGTTTCGAGTAAACTTACAGATTCATCATCGAAACTTTTCATAATTAATAAGGCAATTCTCAGCGCTATATTTTCTGAAGTTGTTTCTTCTTTTAAACAGGAAACCTGCTTTTTGGTTTCACCGATGCTTTTGGTTTTCATTCGGTGAATCGTAATGATTGTTTTTCCTAAAAGGAATATCCCGATTTTTGTACTGATATCGCTGATTGTATTCAGGTTTTTCCTTTCCAGCTCGGTACTTTCACGAAGAAGGAAGAATTTTACGTCGCCGTCTTCTTCGTATTTCGGTAAGTGATTGGGATCTAAAGTATCTTCCAGAAGAAGATTATTGATCTCGTATCTTTCATGTAAAAATTTCAGGTCTTCCGCAGTCGGGGACTCTACATCTACCCATTCGCATTGGGAATCTCTGTATATCGTGTCAATTGGCATAAAGTAAAAATAGTTATATTTTGAAAACTATGTATTAAATAAGTTTATCTTTACCAAAATTAAAAAACTATATGATTAAAAGTACAATAAAAGGTATCGGATTTCATGTTCCTGATAACGTTGTTACGAATGATGATCTAGCAAAATTAATGAACACCAATGACGAATGGATCACGGAAAGAACAGGTATCAAAGAAAGAAGACACAGAAAAAACAGAAATGACTCACAGGAAACAAGTGCTTATTTAGGCTTTAAAGCGTCAGAAAAAGCTTTAGAAAAGGCAGGAATGACGGCAAAAGATATCGACTATATTGTTTTCGCAACACTTTCTCCGGATTATTATTTTCCGGGATGTGGGGTTTTGCTTCAGGATATGTTAGGTTGCGATACGATCGGGGCTTTAGATGTAAGAAACCAGTGTTCCGGATTTGTATATGCGATGAGTGTTGCAAATGCTTTTATCAAATCAGGGACTTATAAAAATATATTAGTTGTAGGCGCTGAAATTCATTCTTTCGGACTGGATTTTACGGATGAAGGAAGAGGTGTTTCCGTAATTTTCGGAGATGGAGCGGGAGCAATTGTACTTTCTGCAACCGAAGATGAAAATGCAGGAGATATTTTGGCAGTAAACATGCATTCTGAAGGAAAGTTTGCCGATGAATTGTGTACACAGTTTCCGGGGTCTAAGTTTGGCTGGAGCGACAGAATGCGAAAAGAGCCTGAAAATGTTACCAATAAAGAAGTTTATCCGATCATGAACGGGAATTTCGTGTTTAAACATGCAGTAACAAGATTTCCTGAAACAATGCAGGAAGCTTTGGATAAAGCAGGAAAAACAATTGAAGATCTTGATATGTTTATTCCGCATCAGGCGAATTTGAGAATTGCCCAGTTTGTACAGCAGAAGTTTGGTTTGCCGGATGAAAAAATCCATAATAATATTCAAAAATATGGAAATACAACAGCAGCCTCTATTCCGATTGCTTTGAGCGAAGCGATTGAATTAGGAAAAATTAAAAGAGGAGATCTGGTTCTTCTTTCAGCTTTCGGAAGTGGTTTTACTTGGGGAAGCGTACTATTCGAATATTAATTGATTCTTTATAAAATCTAAAAAGCAGACAAATTTTGTCTGCTTTTTTATTCATAAATGTTTGATATATAGACTTAAATCCTATTCATGACCAACTGGGAATTGGTATGGTTTTTGATGAATTTATAAAAACATATTTATAACACTAAGAATAATGAAAATCTTATTTCTGCCCATTTTCACAATGGGTGTCTTTATTGCGTACGCACAAACAGGAAATGTTGGAATTAATACACCTTCTCCTACTAATTTATTGCATGTAAAAGGCAACGGAACATCTGATCCTTTAAGGGTTGAAAATCTATTGACAGCACAGAATACAGCCGGAACATTGGTAGCAGACGCTACCGGAGTAGTAAGGCTGAAAAATTCTAATTCCATTAGTTCGGTAAGAATAACAGGGAATGTGACACTTGCTGCAAGCGGAACGTATTATGCTACCAATGCTTCATCTGCTCCTACAAAAGAGTATGATAACCTGAATGAGTTTTCCGGAAATACTTTTACAGCTGCACAGGCAGGTTTGTATATGGTAGCACATTCTGTTTTATTTACCCAGCAAAATAGTGGTGATGGCTACTTGGGAAATGCTGTAATCCTTAGGAATGGAGTAATTATAGAAAATAACGCATCTAAAATTGCGATCACCGAAGTTTCTGGAGCTCCTACATCAGACTGTTATTCTGAAGCTACTGCCGTTATTAAATTGAATGCAGGAGATACTCTGACTTTTCAATCAAGAACTTATGGCGCAGGTGCATCAGTACCTGCCTCATACAGAATAAGCATTACACGTTTAGATTAATACAACCGAAATACAACACAAATGAAAGCATTACTTTTAGGAATTACTTTTTTTAGCATAAGTATTTCGGCACAGACAGGTATTGGTGTGGTATCTCCCTCCAATATGCTTCATGTAAGAGGAAATACCATATTAAATCCTGTAAGAATCGAAGGGCTTCAGTCCGGTTCTGCAAATCTGGATAATCTGGTTTCTTCTACTACAGGATTGATTAAAAGACAGAATCTAAATACAGTAAGTGCAATAAGGGTGTCAGGAAATCTCAATATGGCTGCAAATAATACTTATTATGAGACAAACACAACTTCTGCACCTACCGAAGAATTTGATAATCTGAATGAGTTTAACGGGGATACTTTTACGGCTTCACGTCCGGGATTATACTATGCAACCTTTACTGTCATTTTTCCTCAGCGTTCTGCTGCTGTGGATGGTGGTGATGGATATCAGGGAAATATATATATAGATGATTCCACAGGAGGCGGGGAAGGTATAAGTTCAAAAATATACAATCCGGAAAGTACTCTCACTGCAGCAGATCAGTATATGACCGCAAAATATCTTATAAAAATGATTGCAGGACAAGAACTTTATTTTGGGATTCTCGCTTATGGTTCCACAGGAAATGTAAACGGAGTGACCTATAAGATCAATATAGTAAGAATGGATTGATATTTTTTACATTATGAAATAATAAAATCCGCAGAGTATTCTGCGGATTTTTATTTTATAAGATACTTTTAATTATTTAAAAGCTTTTCTATCAGTTTATTTTGTATTTCCATTAATTGACTGATTTGTTGTTGGTTTTGCATTACATTTTTAAACAAATCTTCATCAACATTATTAATTGTTGTATCTCCAATATTTCCTACAGAGGAATTATTGCTTGTATCAATATTATTATTAATAATAGTGTCACCATCTAAGAAATATTGGGGTTCTACTTTGAAGAACTCAGCAATTTTCTGCATAAAAATAAAGTCTAATTTTTCAATTGCCCCATTTTCAATTTTACTGAGATAGCTTTGAGAAACATCAAGCTGAAAAGCCAAGTCTTCCTGAGATATTTCTTTCTGTTCTCTCAATTTTTTGATTTTAAAACCAACACTGTTATTCATAATTATGGAAATTGAAATGTAAAGATAATGTTTTTGAGACAATATTTTTATTCCAAATGGAATAGCATTTTATTCTTTTTGGAATTGTCACTTAGGGAACGAGATTATATTTTTGAAAAAAGTTTCATCCCTTTCCAACCTAAAGACAAAAAAATGCATCTATATATAAAAGAATTATATTTAACAACGAAAAAACAAAATGACCATGACGAAAAAAATGATTTCGTGGCTGTCTATACTGACAGTCTTTCTGACCTTACTTTGGTCCTGCCACAACGAAGATTTCGCAAAAGGCGAAACAGAACCCCAAAGAAACAATGCCAACTTCTTTAAACATGTAAATTCTGTCACTGCAAAATCAGGAGTAGATTACATTAGTATTCTTGAAGCTTACAACAGAGAAAAAGATTTTCTGTCTACAATGCCCGATCAAAAAGGAATGCCGATCTGGGACAAGATGCAGGTTGTGGATGCGGAGAATGCAACAGGTTTGATGATTCCGCTTTCGGATGATAATGAAACGATGAGCTCTGTGCTTTTTGCTACACTAGATGATGAAAATTCTGTAATCGGGATAAAAGATTATGACAATAAGCTTTTGGAGAATATCGTGTATAATGAAAAAATAGACAAGAATTACAGAGAGCAGATGTTTTATACTTTTATGTATATGGATAATAAGACTTTCGGGAACGAAGATTTTACCAATATTCCCAAAGATCTTTTTGTCGGCAGAAAGTATAATAATGAATACGGGAGAATAAGAATTAAAAATTTTACAACTTCAACGGCTACCGCACAGCAGAACGGAAAGATGATATGGCTTCAATCCTGTGGCGTCTATTGGCAGTGCTCCCATCATTCAGAAGGCAAATGTGATAATTGCATGGAAAAATGCCATGTGAACATATGTTATGATGTGGTAATCAGTGTTCCAGATGGTGATGCAACGCCACAGATTCCCAACACCTCGGGAGGCGGTGATGGCGGAGGCGGAACTCCCGGACCACAACCTCCGAAAGATCCTTGTACACAAAGTGGAACTGCATTTTACAGAATATCACAACAGTGTAGTGAGAATGATAACACCCCGCCAATAACCACTTGTGAGAGATTAAAAAAAATGCTGGAAAACCCAACCGTTTCGTTACCTCCTGGAACGGTAAGTATAAAAGATGCATTGCTTGATCTAAGAAATACAGTAGATCTACCAAATACAACTCATGAAGAAGGATATAATTTTAAGTATGATCCTGCAACCGGAGGGATGTATGCTGAAAAAGTTACAATCTGGTCACCAAAAGACAATACAGTTATCTATACCAAGACACCTAAAACCTTTGGGGGAGCACATTTTCATATGGAGAACTTACAGGGGATGTTCTCTTATGATGATATTTCAGTTTTATATAATTATTTCTTTTGGTTTACGGCTACTCCTTTTAGCGGTATTAATAATGCTTCCTATCCTCAACCGGTACACATGCTGGTTGCTAATGGGCAGGTGTATGCATTAGTGATAGAACCTGAAGATATTAATTATTTTAGACAGACATATAATGATATATTAAATGGTGATAAAAAGCTAAGAGTTAAGTTTGAAGATGATTTTAAAGCAGATTTTAGTAAACTTAATAGTACTGTTGGGGGGTGGAACACGGATTATACTACCTTAGAAAAGACTTTTTTAAAATTTGTGACTAAAATAGATAATAGTCCGAAACATTATAATTTAAAAGTATCTTTATACAGAGCAAATCAAGATATAACAGGCTGGGAAAAATTAACAATCAGCCAAAATGGAAATGATTATACAATAATACCAAATCCTTGTAATTAAAATTAACATCATGAAAAAAGCATTATTAATATTGACAATATTTTCATTTTTATTTTCCTGTAAATCACAGACAATAGTACCAATGAATAATTCTTATTGGGATTATCCAGAACCAGCATATTTAAAGGATACAGAAAATTTCCTAAACAAATTTATAGGAACCTGGAAATATCAGAATGGGAATGAACAATTTAAAATTGTTCTTAAAAAGAAATTAAAATATGACTATGATGGTCGTTATAGTGATATTTTGTATGGTGAATATCAATACATCAATGTATCAGGACAAATACTGGTTAATACATTAGATAAAATAGATATACCTATGGACGAAAGTTATCATAATATTACAGGTGCAACCTTTATTCCCAATAATTTACGTGTAAAGTGTAATGATTGTAGTCCAGGAGAATTTAGAGTTGAAAGCTTCTTTGATGATCCAGACAGAAAAGGCTTAATTGGGACAGGTGTAATATTTCGATATGTAAATCCTACTACTATTAAAGTATTAATTATAGGATCAAAAGGAAAGGTTTTAGAAAGTGAGACAGATAATCTACCTGATCAGTTACGTGTACCTTCTGCAGAATATACGATGGTAAAGCAATAAAATAATTTTGGGCTGTAGTTTTCTACAGCCTTCTTGCACTGATTATGAAAAAAATAATATTATTAATGCTTTTTATTAGCATTGTTTCTTGTAAAGCACAGATAATCCCAATGAATAACGATCACGTGGAAACACCTGATGGTGCACATTTAAAAGACACAGAAAATTTCTTGAATAAATTTGTAGGCACATGGAAATATCAAAATGGAAATGAACAGTTTATAATTATTCTTAAAAAAGAAAATGATCATTTTTACAAAACTTACTACAAAGATATACTTTATGGAGAGTACAAATACATTAGTTCATCTGGCAATACATTAATTAATACACTTGATAAAATTGACTTTGCTTATCCAAGTAAAAGTTATCATAATATTTCGGGAGCAAGTTTAATTTCCAATAATTTATATGTTAAATGTAATGACTGTAACCCAGGAGAATTTAGGGTAAAAAGCTTCTTTGATGATTCAGACAGAAAAGGCTTAATTGGTACAGGTGTAATTTTTCGGTATATAAATCCTACGACTATTAAAGTATTAATTATAGGTTCAAAAGGTAAGGTTTTAGAAAGTGAGACAGATAATTTGCCTGATCAGTTACGTGTACCTTCTGCAGAATATACAATGACAAAACAATAGAAGTGCGAAAAAAAATTCTTTTACCGTTTATTTTTATCTTCTCTTTATTCTTTTCTCAGAAAAAAGATTTTGATCAATTTTATGGGTTAAACTATACTTTTAGACATGGTATGAGGACATTTAACAGATATTTGGAAGTAAGTATTGTAGATTTTAATAAAGATTCCATTCGTGTTGATATTACAAAAGAAGATACAATTAAATCATATAAAAAAATATCAAAAGAGGATTTCAGACTATTAATAAAAAATTTTAAAAAACTAAATCCTAATAAAATATATCAAGAAACTCCTATGTTTGTAGATTGCCATGATACAAGATTAAGTCTTAATATAGAACTTTTTTATGGTTATTCTTATGATATATATTGCCTCTCAAGTCGTCTGAAAGGACAAAAAAGAACGGTAGAATTTGTAAAAAAAATATTTGAGATTATTGATGAAGATTACAATTGTTATTACATACCTAAACAATGTAAAAATCTAACTAAATATTGATGTAATTATTTTCAACATCATAGGATATTTTGCATAATTATTAATAGTAACCTACATGGTCAATTAAGAATATATAACGACAAAACAATAAATTTTAAGGGCTGTAGTTTTCTACAGCCTTCTTACACAGATTATGAAAAAAATAATATTATTAATTCTTTTTCTTAGCATTGTGTAAAGCACAGATAATTCCAATGAATAACGATCATGTGGAAACGCCGGATGGAGCTTATTTAAAAGACACAGAAATATCAAAATGGAAAATTAACTAAATTATATGCTTTATCCTAGAACTAAAAACAAAAAAAATCCGCAGAAATAATCTGCGGATATTATTTTATTGAACACTTAAGCTCTTCAGTAATTTTTCGGTATCACCAGAATCCTGTCCTGTTTTTTTCGCCAGTTCGATGGATTTTTCTGCCCATAGTTTAGCATTTTTCTTGTCACCAACTTTGTTGTAAAGATTTGCTAAAGTATCTGTATTTGCGTAGTTTTCGTCTTTCTTTACAGATTCCTGTGCCCAGGCAACTGCTTTTTCCAGAGATGCCTTATTCGTCACGTTTTCGAAGAAATTCCAAGCTAGAGAATTCAGTTCTTCTGAGCTTGTTGCAGAAGTATCTTTGTAAAGATCAAGGCTTAGTTTTTCGTAAGTTGCGATATCTTTATTTTTTAAAGCTCTGGTAGATTTTGCTCTTTTTAAGATAGTTTCAGCTTCATCTTTAGATAAAAACTTTTGAGCTTCTGTCAGGAAATAATTATCATTCCATGTTTTTGTATCATTGTTATATGATTTTTTTACAATCGTACTAACTTTAATATTCTTGTCAAAGTAATTATAATTTTTCTCCGGAACTATTTTTATGATATCTGCTTTCTTACTCAGAAAAGTCTTATATAATGGGCTTTCCGTACTTTGAATTCCTGAAAATAACATTTGAACATCACTCTTATCCAATTCTGTTTTTCCGTTGAAATAACGCTCCATTACTCTTCCTGAAAACTCAGCATCATTATACATAGTAAGTTCTGCAAGATTTTTCAGAAATTCAGGGTCTTTTTCTCCGTCCTCGAATTTTTGCTTTAACGTTCCTATTCTTTTGCTCGGATCTCCCGCGTCTTTTGCAAACTGAATGAAGTCATTTTCTTCTACATATCCCAACGTTCTGTGTACCACTTCACCATTTCCGTCTACAAAAAGATAAGTAGGGAAGGCTTTTACATTATATTTTTTAGCAAGATCCACACCTTCACCTTTTTCCATATCGATTTTTGCATTCACAAAGTGCGCGTTGTAATAATCTCCTACAGGTTTTTGAGGGAAAACGTTTTTTACCATCAATTTACAAGGTCCGCACCAAGAAGCATAAGCATCGATGAATACAAGCTTGTTTTCTTTTTTAGCTTTTGCAAGGACAGTTGCGAAATTGGTGTCTTCAAATTTAATCCCTTGTGCCAAAGCAAATGCTCCGATGAAAAGGGCTGAGAATATTGATAATTTTTTCATAATACTTTTTATTGATTGCAAATGTAATAATTATGTCAACAAATGAGTCTTTGTATAATAAAAATAGTTACAGCTGTGTTTTGATTATTTTTTTCATAGTAAGTTAAATTAATTTTGTGGTATCGTTAACAGATGTTTAAATTTCGGTATAGAATTAATTGGTAATATTAAATTTTATTAAAAACTAAATTATTCTTAATTTTGTGAAAAACAAAAAGACACCAACGGAAATGATGAATTATTATAATAACCAAAATAATAATTTGTTAGTTTATGTCTAAAAGTTTTTATAGGCTTGTATTTTTCTTAATTATTTCGATACAGATACAGGCTCAGAAAAAAGACGATTTCGAAAATGTCTTCGAGAAAAAAATCGTTGTTACTTCGCAGGAAGATATGCCTAAAGCATTGAAGCTGGCAGATTCTCTCTTCAAAAATTCCCAAGATCCGGCAGATAAAATAAAGGCACAAATGTTCTCTGCAAATTTGTACGAACACACCGGAGATTTCAAAAAATCTATCTGTCATGCGGAAAAAGCAAATTCCTTGATCAGAACAATTGATGATGCAAACTTAGAATCCAATATCACGGTATTTCTTGCGACACAATACAGATTGGTCGGTCTTTATGAAAAATCAAAAAAATATACATCGAAAGGTTTTGAAACTATAAAAAAAATAAATGATTCTGATCAATATAATAAAGCTTTAGGATTATTGAATCAGGAAATGGCTTATTACGAATTCGATCATGGCAATTTTCATAAATCGATCGGTTTTATTAGACAATCTTTAAACTCTTTTCAGAAGGTTGAAAAAACAGATGTTAATTTTTTCACAGCAAATTCCTATCAATTATTAGGCGAAGTTTATTCTAAGCTTAATGATGTTAAAAATTCTGAAATCAATTACAGGATTTCCGAAAAAATGCTGAGTAATCATTCATTTCTTTTAGGATTAGTATACAGCGGTTTGGGAGCTGTGAGAATTAAGCAAAAAAACTGGAAAGAAGCAAACTTATATTTAAAAAAAGCAGAAAATATAGCCGAAAAATCTACTAATCTTGAGCTGAAGAAATCTGTTTATGCAAATATCAATGATTATTACGAAGGTATTGGAGATGAGAAGAATGCAGAGATCTATGCAAGAAAATATCTAAAGACATTTAGTGAGTTTAATGCTAAAAACAGTGAGGTTTCCAACGAAAAAACAGAAATTACTTCAAATAGAAAAACCAGCCAGATCAGTATTGCTAAAAATGTGGTTATTATTGTTCTTTGTTGTGCTTTAATTGGTTCTTTTCTGCACTTTAGATCAAAACAGAAAAAACAGCGATCAAAATTCCGGAATATTATAAGAAGTCAGCAGAAATTAAGCACCCAAAATACAGAAATCTTTTTAGATGAAACCGAGCCTGAATTTTCGCATATTTCAGTAGAAGAAATTTCGGAAAAAAATGAAGAAATCATTAAAAAAAGAAATGACTCTTTAATGACTTCTGAAACCGAAACAAAATTACTCGAACTTCTTAATGATTTTGAAAAAGGGACGTTATATAATAATAAGAACATGTCTTTGCCCTTTCTTGCAGGGGAAATGAATACAAATACAAAGTACCTTTCTTATGTAATTAATCAGCATAAAAGCTCGGATTTTAAAACTTACATCAACCGTTTGAGGATAAATTATATTGTTGATAAGCTTATAAATGACGAAAAATACCGTCAATATAAGATAAGTATCCTTGCAGATGAGTGCGGATTCTCGTCTCACAGCAAGTTTGCAGCAGTTTTTAAAATAGTTACCGATTATTCTCCTTCTGCCTATATAAAACTTCTTGATTCTGGAAATCAAATAGATATAACTACGCGTTTTCAGGAAAACAGTTAAGCATAATACTCTTTTTATACTCTATCCTTATCATTTTCGGGAAAACGGATAACTATTTATTTTTTGTGACATCGCTACTTCCTTATATTTGCGCCAGTTTTACGGGGCAAACCAATATACTGCAGTTGTCACACTTTTCCGGAAAAAAACAAAATCCGTATTACTACACCTAAACACTAAAACCAGGAAAACTACTAGCTTATGTTATAAAATATGTAACCTATATTTTATACCCAACCATGAAAACAATAACTAGTAACAAATTAAACGGATGAGAACAACTTTTACAGTCGTTATGGCATCTGTATTATCTAATTTTGCCTTTGCGCAGGTCGGAATAAATACAGCTAGTCCCATAGCGAGTTTGGACGTCGTTGCCAAAAAAAACGACGGATCTTCTGCGGAAGGTATTTTACCGCCAAGACTTACAGGAGATCAAATTAAAGCAGGAGATAACCAATATTCGGTACATCATGCAGGAGTTATCGTATATGTGACAGCTCCGGTGAATCTGCCAAGTGCAAAAACAATTAACATGACTTCTGTCGGAATGTATATTTTTGATGGAAATGTATGGATAAAAATGATGCAGGGAGATGGGAAAAACTTCTTAACGAGATCTGCAGGAGATATTAAAAGCTCTGTATTAGGAGTGGATCATGCAGGATGGTATCTTTTGGATGGAAGATCGATCGCGACTCTTCCAGACGGAGCAAAATCCACTGCAATAAATCTCGGATTCACGGGAAATATTCCTGATGCGACAGACAGAGTTTTAAAAACTAAAAAAGATGGTGAAATTCTGGGAAGTGAAGGAGGACAGAATTACTTTGGTATAGATCAGGTAAATTTACCCAATATTAATCTTTCAGGAACTATAAACGGAGTTGCCCAAAGCGCGGGTTCTCATACCCATTCTTCTACCGAAGGCGGATTCTTATTAGGAGGAACGACAGTTAATAATACTGCAGGAGGCTATCTGAGTGATGGAAATTCAACAGTATGGGGAGGAATAGGGATGTTGGGAAGCACTGCACCTGCAGGAGCTCATATTCACACCGTTGCAGGTACAGCAACAGTAGCAACCGGAGGAGCCGGAAAATCGATAGACAACAGATCTGCTTATCTAGTAGTGAATACGTTTATCTATTTGGGAGAATAATTGATAGAGAATTTTCTAAAAATACGATCGGGGTGATTGCCCGGTTTTTTCAGTCAAGTTTTTTTAAGTGCAAAACCGCAGAATTTTCTGCGGTTTTGTTGTTTTCTATTTTGTTTTTGTACTGTCCATTTTTGCTTTTGCTGTATCAGAAGGATTTGCCTGAGTCGGTTCTGAGTTGGCAACGGCAGAATCTCCCATTGAGTTTCTTAAAGAATCTTTGTTATGCTCTTCTTTAAATTCTTCTCTGTTTTCCTTTTTATCTGCACAGCTTCCTAAAAATAATAAGCCTAAAACAGCACCTATCCATAATTTTTTCATAGTAATTTCTTTAATGTTTAGTATAATATCAAATATAGTGATTAATTAAAAATATTTAAGACTAATTTTTTGAAACAAAAAAAATCCTCAGAACTTTCATCTGAGGATTTTCAATTTTAAGTTAAACTTTTATCATTTAACAGCAGTTGCTGAATCCATCTTCATCTTGATAGTGTCAGGATTAGCTGTCTTCGTAGTCATGGTATCTGTCACAGAAGGGGATGCAGTTCTTGCATTGTCTGCTGCTGTAGAATCTGTACTACTTGTTGACATAGAGGATTCTTTAGTTCCGCAACTGACTGCGAATATTCCGACTGTTGCTATTAACAATAATTTTTTCATAATATTTTATTTTGGTGGTTGTGTATTAATTCAAATTCAATAATTGTTCCGAAAAATGTTTTATTATTATTAAAATATCAATAAAATAATTAAAGTTTTGTTAAAATAATATTTTAGTTAATTTAAAATTAAAAAAGCCCCGAAACCGAAATTCCGAGGCTGTATAATCATTTATCAATGATCAATGATCTTTTATTATCCAAGATATGGATATTTATAATCTTTAGGAGAAACAAAAGTTTCTTTGATAGATCTTACAGACGTCCATCTCAATAAGTTCATTTTAGAACCTGCTTTATCATTTGTTCCTGAAGCTCTACCACCACCGAAAGGCTGTTGACCAACAACTGCACCAGTTGGCTTGTCATTGATGTAGAAATTTCCTGAAGCATTTTCCAATGCTTTGAAAGCTTCATTTACAGCATAACGATCTTGTGCGAAAACAGAACCCGTTAATGAATATGGAGAAGAAGAATCAACAACTTTCAACGTTTCAGCCCAGTCTTTGTCTTCATAAACATACACAGATAAGATTGGTCCAAAGATTTCTTCAACCATACTTTCGTATTGAGGATTTGTAGTTTCGATTACTGTTGGATGTACAAACCAACCTTTAGAATCATCAGTTTTTCCACCGATGATTACGTTTGCTTCACCTGATGCATTGGCTCTGTCGATATAACCTTTACATTTTTCGAAAGAATTTTTATCAATAACTGCGTTTACAAAGTTGGATGGATCCTCCGGAGAACCGATTTTAATAGAAGCGATCTGAGTTTCCATTACTTTTTTCACATCAGCCCAAAGAGACTGAGGAATATAAGCTCTTGAAGCTGCAGAACATTTTTGTCCCTGATATTCAAAAGAACCTCTTACCAAAGCAGTTGCAACAGCTTCTACATTAGCTGAAGGGTGAGCGATTACGAAATCTTTTCCGCCAGTTTCACCAACGATTCTTGGGTAAGTTCTATAGTTATGGATATTATCACCGATCATTTTCCACATTCCCTGGAAAACTTTTGTAGAACCTGTAAAGTGAAGTCCTGCAAAATCTCTGTGTGCCAAAACTTTCTCAGCAGTTTCTTTTCCATCCGTGAAAATCATGTTGATTACCCCTTTTGGAAGACCAGCTTCCGTAAGAACATCCATGATCACTTTTGCAGAATAGATTTGCTTATCAGATGGTTTCCAAACCACTACGTTTCCAAGCATTGCCATACAAGTTGGTAAATTTCCGGAAATTGCTGTAAAGTTGAACGGAGTTACCGCAAAAACGAACCCTTCTAATGGTCTGTATTCTACACGATTCCAGATTCCTGCGTCAGAAACCGGCTGTTCAGAATACATTTCCGTCATAAATTCTACGTTGAATCTTAGGAAATCAATAAATTCACAAGCTGCATCAATTTCAGCCTGATGAACGTTTTTAGACTGTCCGATCATTGTAGCAGCGTTGATTACATCTCTGTAAGGTCCGGCTAATAAATCAGCAGCTTTTAAGAAAATAGCTGCGCGGTGTTCCCAACCTAGCTCATTCCATTCTTTTTTTGCAGCCAATGCAGCGTTGATGGCGTCATCTACGTGTTGCATTGTTCCTCTGTGGTAAAAACCGAAATCATGAGCATGATCCTGAGGAGACTGAAGCTGAACTGTATCACCAGTTTTTACTTCTTCACCGTTGATCACCATTGGGATTTCTATCTTTTCAGCCCACATTTTTTTGTACTGAGCGATAAGGCTTTTTACTTCTGGAGTTCCCGGCGCGTAAGAATTTACCGGTTCATTTACTGCAAATGGTACTTGCGAAATTGCTTTTGACATATTAGTTGTATATTTTTTATTTGCTAATGATACAAATTTACAACAATTAATTCTGACAAAAAATCGATACAGACTATTTACATTTTAGAATGATTATATTTGATACAAAACTTCAGAAAATGAAAAAAGTAATTCTCATTCTTTTATGCTTTTCCCAAACCGTATTTGCGCAACGAAAAAAACAGACTTTAAAGGAAATTCCGATGAAACCACAAATGGAAGAATATAAAATTCCTGAAAGTGAACTGTTAAATGGCGTTTTAAAAGGTTCGAAATGGTATTTTGATATGAAAAATTATAAGGAAGCCGAGCTTTATTTGGATAAAGATAACATGAAGCCTGATATTCTAACTCTTGTTGATGACAAACGATTTCAGATTAATATTAATCAGAAAAACTGTAAAATTTCAATAAAAGGTACTTATGAAATCAAGAAAATGAATGATGGAAGTACAACGATACAATTGGGGCATCATCCTTTTAAAATTACATCACCTTATCAAAAATGTGCTGCTGATTTATCCGAATTTTTAGCAGGAGCTGTTGATATTTCTTTTGATGAAAAAATGCAGGCAATGGAGATGAAAGAAGGTGAATCTTTTCCACCAACTGTTCCAGGACATTAATTACAATAGCCTACATTTTTTCATTCTCCAGTATTTTCAAAACAAGCTTTTCCTCATGTGTTAAATCAGCTTTGCCGTCATTTTCCTCTATCTGTTCAAGTTCATCAAGATATTTTTTGATGGTATTGTTTTCATAAAGATTAATAACTAATGGATGGACATAATATTTCCGGCAAACCGTACTTGTATTTCCAAGATGAGAAGCTACAATTTCCAAGGCTTCTTTTACTTTTTTCTTGTATTGAGTATTGTTTTCTGCATAGCCGATTTCTTTAAAAGCAATCAGGGCACTTACGGTTCCCGACCATGTTCTGAAATCTTTAGCCGTAAAATCTTCACCGCTGATTTCTTTAATATAATCATTCACCATTCCCGAATCTATTGTATGACGGTTTCCTTCATCATCAATATATTGAAAAAGTTCTCTTCCTGGAATGTCTTTGCATTTCTGAACCAGTCGAGCCAATCTTTTACTTCTGAGATCAATATCGTGCATGACTCCTTTTTTACCTTTAAAATGAAAAGTAATCTTTTGCCCATTGATTTTAACATGTTTATCTTTTAAAGTCGTTAAACCAAAAGAACCATACAGTTTTTCATAGGCATTATTTCCGATCCGGATATTCGTTCTTTGCATTAAACTAACGATCAATGCTAAAACTTTTCTTTTTTCAAAAGTTCTTAAGGCTAAATCTTTTTCCACATGAAGCCGGATTTCGGGCAAAGCATACCCGAACTGAAGCATTCTGTAAAATTTCGTATGGTTTCTCAAAGCGCTCCAAAGCGGATGATAACGATACTGTTTTCTTCTTTTTACATCAAAACCTGTTGCCTGAAGATGACCATTATCCAGCGCACAAATCCAGACATTTTCCCAAGCGGGAGGTATTACCAACTTGTTGATTCTTGAAATTTCGTCTTTGTCTTTGATTTTTTCGCCGTCTTTATAGTAAGAATACTTTTTTCCGGTCTTTTTGCGCGTGATTCCGGATGTTTCTGCATCGGAGGTATAAATAAGATGTACCGCCTTTGCAGATGCCACCGGATCTTTCATAATTTTTACAATCTTTGAAGGTTTCAGATGTGAGATGAGGTCTAAGTCTGAATTGTCCATAAGATTTGGTTAAGAGTTCTTACCCCTTGAAAATAGCCATGCAATGATGGCTACTACGCCGACTACTAATATGATTCCCCACCACATTCCTGCTTTAAAGATTGTTTCTACTGCTTCGCAGCTCGTTAATAACAATAAACTGAATATTGTAAGACTGAGTAATGTTAATTTTTTCATAGTAAATATTTTTTGGTGTTCATTATTTTAAATTCTGTGAAGATCGGCTCTCCATTTTTTAATAGACTTCTTGATTTCATCTCCTGAAATATTTTCTTTAAGTGCTTTTTCCAGAAGAATTTTAAATTCATCATCATAAGCAAATCTCAAAGCTGAAATCTGACCGAAACTAAGTTTTTCTTCAACATCATCTGATCTCAGACCGAAAATTTCGAAATACCTTTGTTTAAATTCCAATCTTACCAATCGGTTCTGAAGTCCCAAAGCATAATGTTGCCGAACCATTATTGCCAAATACAAAATCAGAAAAATGATAACAGAAAATAAAATCCATAAAAGTTGATTTTGTTCATCATTCCAGATTTTATAAATTCCGATTCCTTCTAAAATAAGCAGTAAAGGAAGATAAATAAAATGATGCGGAACATAAAATTTCCTGTGATTTTTATAATTCTGACTTTCCATAGTTTGTATGTAAGCAAGAACCTTTCCAAAATGTTAAATTTCTAATAATAATTGATTTTTGTGGTATATGATATTGCTGTTTTAATTAGAATAATAGAAATTTTTCAACACTTAACAATAATAAAACCATAATAGTTATAGCCAATAATTTTTGGAGCTTTTCCGGCTTTCCGTTTCAATCTTTTTTTCAAAAAGGATTTCCACTGCAATCCGGGCTAGGATTTTGTCGGTATCAAAACATTTGTCACTGTCAGAAGCAAATTCGTGCAAACCTTAGATTTAAAAAGAACAATAAATATCACTTCCTAACCTCAAAAATTTGTAACTTCACGTCTTTAAAAATTATTAAAAAATGACTTCAAAGGAAAAAGTGGCTGCGCTTCGTGAAGAAATGCAGAAAAATAATGTTGATGCATTTATAGTATATTCTGCAGATCCGCATATGAGTGAATATTTGCCGGAAGAATGGCAGGAAAGATCTTGGCTTTCGGGATTTTTAGGTTCTGCGGGTTTTGTAGTGGTTACAAAAGATAAAGCTGGACTTTGGACCGACGGAAGATATTTTACTCAGGCTCCTATCGAATTAGCAGGATCAGGAATAGATCTTTTCAAAGACGGAATGGAAGGAACTCCCAATTATATAGACTGGATTATTTCTGAAATTCCTGCAAACGGAAAAGTTGCGGTAAATGCTGTTGCCACGTCTCATGCAAACTGGGAACTTCTTACTCAAAAATTAAACGCAAAAAATATAACACTGGTTGATTCTCCGCTTTTAAAGGAAATCTGGAAAGACAGAGGAACGCCATCACAAAATCCAATTTTTGTACATCCTGTTGAAAGAGCCGGAAAATCTGTTGTAGATAAAATTGCGGCGATTCGTCAGAAAATGGAAGATCAGGAAGCGACAGTTCATATTATTTCAAGTTTGGATGATGTCGCATGGACATTGAATTTAAGAGGAAGTGATGTAGAAAGCAATCCTGTATTTTTAGGATATATCATTATCACTAAAAATGATGCGATTTTGTTCACAGGTCTTGAAAAACTGGAAGTTGAATCAAGAAGATCGATGGATGAATCTTTCGTTAAAATGATGCCTTATGAAGAATTTTACAATCATTTAAAAGTATTCAAAAACGAAAAAGTTTTAGTTTCTCCAAATAGTAATCAGTCGATTTTTGAGGCTTTACAATCAGATAATCAATTTATTAAAGCTCCGGTTCCTGGAAATTTAATGAAAGCTCAGAAAAACGAAACAGAGCTGGAAGGTTTTCGAAAAGTAATGGTAAGAGATGGCGTTGCAATGGTAAAATTCCTTTATTGGCTAACTCACAACGCCGGAAAAGAAACGATGAACGAATATTCTATCGGTCAAAAACTGAGAGGTTTCCGTGCAGAAGGTGAAAATTTTGTCGGAGAAAGTTTCGGAAGCATCGTTGGATATAAAGATAATGGTGCGATCATGCATTATTCTGCGAAAAGCGAAGGAAGCAAAGATGTGACAAATGATGCAAGTATTTTGGTAGATTCAGGAGGTCAGTATCTTGAAGGGACGACTGATATTACAAGAACTTTGGCTTTAGGAGCAGTTTCTGATGAGTTTAAGAGAAATTCTACATTAGTTTTACAGGGATTAATCCGTTTATCGATGGTGAAATTCCCGAAAGGAACAAAAGGTGTTCAGTTGGATGCGATTGCAAGACTTCCTTTGTGGATGGAAGGGAAAGATTATAACCACGGAACAGGTCACGGTGTAGGAAGTTTTATGAATGTTCATGAAGGTCCGCAAAACATCAGAAAAGATATGAATCCGCAGGAATTGTTGTTGGGAATGGTTTGTTCAAACGAACCGGGATATTATCTTGAAGGAGAATACGGGATTCGACACGAGAATTTGATTGCCGTAAAAGAATCAGAAACAACTATTCACGGGACTTTTTATAAATTTGAAACTTTGACTTTCTGTCCGTTCTTTAAAGATACTATCGTTAAAGAAATCCTTTCTGAAAATGAAATTGCATGGCTGAATGATTATCATAAAACATGTGAAGAGAAAATTGCTCCGTTTTTGGAAGGAGAAGTGAAAGATTGGTTCATGGAATTGGTAAGTCCTCTTTAATTCTAAACAAAACCTCAACGGTTTAAAAAGATAAATGAAAGCCTTGTAAATATTTTTACAAGGCTTTTTATTTTACACAACCGTATTTTTACGGATAAAATTGTAGGGTTTATCCTGAGAAAATGAAGGATGATTGATTCTATATTTGTATCAACAAAACATCATTCATATCTTCATATAGTAAATTCAAAGCAAGCAAATCACTTCAGTCCTTGAGGTGATTTTTTTTATTTTAAATTTTCAATGGAAATACCTTCATGAGTGAGTACCAAAGTTTCTGTGGCAACCTGAGAATCGTCACTGATGAGAACCGGACCAATATATTTCGAAGGAAAACAGTTTTGGAGCTTCCAGATAATAAAAGGAACATGCTGTTCATCAAGCAATTTTATGATCACATTTCGTCTTTCTACCGTTCCGAAAGATTTTGTTCTGATCCAGTTGAAGAAATCGTTGTCACCTTTTACGATGGCTCTTTTCAAGGTGACATCAGAAAATTTCAGCAATCCGGGAGCTTTCTGTTCGGAATCCAGTTTTGAGCTGCCATCTCTTACCGAAATGATTTCAATATTCATGTCAAGCCCTGAAACTTCAAGGAATTCAGTTCTGTTTCCGCCCCATTCTACAGAAAAATGATAGCGGTTGATGATTTTTTGAGGCATGATTAATGGTTTTTGATTTATTTAAAGTTACTGATTTTTAGTGTATTGTTTTTAATCTTTTCTTTGTCATCCCAAAAGTATCTAAGTAAAATAGAACATTGAATTATTGTGATTATTTAAGAATGACAAAATAAATGATTATTTCAAATGTTGAAATGACAGACTTCAACCTAGCCCCGATAGAAACGGTTACCCCGCAGTAAGAATTGGCTCTGAAAGAAAGCGAAGGAACGAGGAGTATGAGTGGATAGCGGGAAATAGCTTCAAATAAAAAAAGATGTTTTTAAGGATTAAAAATAACGAATTCTGATACTTTATTCTCAATAACAAAAAGAAGACGAAAAATGATTACAATAGATAAAGGATATGGTTCTTTGTAGTTAAAAACCGTAAATTTGCGCCATGAATAACGATACCATTTGTGCGCTGGCTACTGCCAATGGAGTAGGGGCTTTAGGAATAATCAGAGTTTCGGGGAACGATGCTTTATCTGTCGTTCAAAAATCTTTTCCTGCGAAAAATCTTGACAAACAAAAATCTCATACGATTCATTACGGATATTTTGTGGATGGGGAAGAAACGATCGATGAGGTGATGCTTTCGATTTTTCTGGCTCCGAAAAGTTTTACAACGGAAAACTCTGTGGAAATTGCTTTTCACGGCTCTCCGCATATTGGAAAACGTATTCTTGAAACATTGATTAAAAACGGAGCAAGAATGGCAAAAGCCGGAGAATTTACCCTTCGTGCTTTTATTAATGGAAGAATCGATCTTTCTCAAGCTGAAGCGATTGCCGATGTAATTGCGTCTGAAAATGAAGCTTCACGAAAAGTGGCGATCAATCAGCTGAAAGGTGGAATTACCAATGAAATATCATTTTTAAGAACCGATTTGCTGAATTTTGTGTCATTAATTGAGCTTGAACTGGATTTTGCAGAGGAAGATGTGGAATTTGCAGACAGAAGTGCTTTAAATCAGTTACTTGATAAAATTGAATTGAAATTAAATTCTCTTATCGAAAGTTTTCAATACGGAAATGCTATCAAAAACGGAACTGCTGTTGCCATCATTGGAAAACCTAACGCAGGAAAATCCACTTTGCTGAATGCTTTACTGAAAGAAGAAAGAGCGATTGTAAGCAATATTGCAGGAACAACGAGAGACACGATTGAGGAGATTTTGCATATTAAGGGGCATGCTTTTCGTTTGATCGATACCGCCGGATTACGCGAAACGGTTGATGAAATTGAAGCAATCGGAGTAAAGAAAGCTAAAGAAAAAGTTGAGAACGCGAATATTCTTGTTTATCTCGCAGATGCAGCAACAGAAGATTTTTCAGAAGATATTGAGATGATAAAATCTTTATTGAGAGACGATTTGAAGTTGATTATTTGTGCTACAAAAATTGATGAAGTTTCTCCTGCAACCTATGAAAAAGTTGAAGATATTTTCAGAAACGAAATCTCGCAGGAGTTTAATTTTATTAAAATTTCGGCAGTCGAGAATCAGAATATTCAGGATCTTAAAAATGAATTGTCTTCTTATGTTGAGCATTTGAAATCTGCGGAAAATAATGTGATAATTACTAACCAACGTCACTTTGAAGCTTTAAGGAAATCCTTGGATGCTGTAGATAAAGTGAAGGAAGCTGTTACTTTCCAGATTTCAACGGAATTGTTGGCTTATGAATTGAGGAATGCGTTGGAACATCTTGGTGAGATTTCAGGTGAGGTTACAAATGATGAGGTGTTGGGGAATATTTTTTCTAAGTTTTGTATCGGAAAATAGGCAGTGTTTTAGGTTGTACATAAATTGCAATTACAATAATATGAAAATCCCTTTAAATGTAGTGTTTAAAGGGATTTTTATTTACATTCTGTTTGGTTTCAAAATTTAATATTGCAGAATATATACATTCTATTTGTTTCTATTTCGTTTCTATGAATTTGATTTGGAATAAAATTTGTAATTTCATCGTTAAAAAATGTTACATTTTGAAACAATGGGAAACATAGGGAAACAATATGAAACATTTTTGGGGAGAATTTAAATGTTATGGAAGTCAATAAAATTTGTCAATTCTGCGGAAATAGGTTTGTAGCTAAAAAGACTACAACAAAATGCTGTTCCGATGACTGTGCTAAGAAATTCTACAAAAAGAGAAAGCGTGATGAAAAGATTCAAGCGAGTGATAAAGATTTGGAAGTACAAATTAAAGGTTATGATATTGAAGAAATACAAAAGAAAGATTACTTATCCATCAAAGAAATTATGCTTTTACTCAATATTAGTAGAACATCAATTTATCGTATGTTAAAAGATGGTAGATTAAGCAAATTAGAAGGCTTTAAATCTGTTAGAATTAGAAAGGTTGACTTAGATATACTCTTTAGGCAAAAAGCCGAAAATAGCGAAGGAAAAGAATATAATTTACCGTATTTCTGCGATGATAATTATTACACGATTAACGAAGTCTTAGACACATTTAAAGTGAGTTCAGGTTCATTTTATCATTTATGCAAAAAACATAATATTCCGAAAATTCCAAAAGGTAAAAACGTTTATGTTCCCAAAAACTTAGTAAATACAATTTTCAATAATGAGTAAAAAAGTAACAGTGCTAAAAAAACTTGTAAAAGGAAATAAAAGCAATCTTTCACTAAATTTTTATCCACCTGTTTTCAATCGAAAAACTGGAAAAAAGACTCGCTATGAAAAAACGAGTTATTTTATTTATAATGAATTTCAAAGCGAGACTGTGTACTATACAGATGCAAATGGGAAGAAACAGTCAAAAATTGAAATTTTAAAAGATAAAAATGGTAATCCTAAGAAATTAACATTGACTCCTGCTCAAAAACACCATAATAAGGAGACTAATGAGATGATTGAACTTTACAGAGCCAAGAGATTTAAAGAAATAATTAGTCCAGATATTTATACAGAAGCCGAGTTGAAAAGCTTAAAATTAACTGAAAATAAAAAGAAAATTTTTACAGAGTATTTTAAGGAAAAAGCAGAAAATGCAACAAAATCAGCGGGGGCATGGAGTGCTAGTTATGGTTATTTTTCTAAATATTATGGTAATAAGCTTTTTAGTGATATTGATAAAGCTTTGATTGAAGATTTTAAAAATAAGCTACTTAATTCTTTTCAATTAAGAAGTAAAAAGCACAAGCTAAAACGAAATTCTGCAGCAAGTTATTTTATAAGATTTATACAGGTTTTAGAAATGGCTTATGAAGAAAATTATCTTTCTGAAAACTTCAAAGGTAGAATCGAATGGATAGAAGAGGAAGAAGTGATGAAGAATTTTCTAACAATTGATGAGTGCAAAATCCTATTTGCTACTGATTTTCCCGATGATGTTTTAAAAAAATATTGTGTTTTTGCCCTTTTAACAGGGTTGAGATATTCGGATATATCAAATCTAAAATGGGGTGATGTTGTTAGAAGACATGATACAGATTTTATAGATTTCAGGATGAAGAAAACCTCGGCATTCCAATATCATCCTATCTCCCAAGAAGCGATAAATCTTATGGGAGATAAACAAAACAGAATTGACTTTGTTTTCGAAAGAATTGCTTATCATTCGCTAAATGACAATTTACGAAAATGGCTTTTAAAAGCAGAAATTGAGAAGAAAGTAACATTTCATAATTTCAGAACTTCGTACGCTGTAGCACAATTAGAAGCAGGAGCAGATATTTATCTAAAAATGTTGGGACATAAAAATGTTAGTACTACAGAGATTTATGCAAAAATTGTTGACAAACGAAAAATAAGTACTATTGATAATATTATTTTAGGACTATGATAGACTTTTTACCAATTCAAGATGAGGATTTTACATTTTCATCATTATTTCAAAATTATGAAGAAGGTCATACAGATGCAACTGATTTCGGCATGTATCCATTTTTTAGACTTAGATATTTCTTTTTAGATAGAGAAAGATTGCCAATAAGAACATTGAAAATTGATGAAGAAAAAATAGAAAGATTTGATATGTTTAAAAATATCTTTATGAGGGGAGATTATTTTTATCTTATTGCCTATCATTATTTTATTCATGTTAAAGAGTATGAATTTGAATATAAAGTTGAGGGTAAAATGCGTATTGAAGATAAAAAAGGAGAATTAAAAACAGTTTCTTTTTTTGAGCCACTGTATAATGCTTTAATAGAGGAGAAAGTTAAATCTCAGAAATTACTCCGACACGAATATATTGTTTCTAAAAATAAGTATCTATACATAAACAAGCTTACAGAAATACTTTTCAATGATTACTTCGATTTAGATGATGCAATTAGGAAAGAGAAAAATGTCTTTGCAAAATATGGAATAGCTGTTAAGGAGGTTTATTTAGAAGTGTTTAGAGACTTTTATTCAAATTTTGTAGATTATCTTAAAACTGAAAATTTTGAAGCTTTAAAAAAGCTTGTTTATCCTTCTACGAAAGAAGTTCAGTCATTTAAGTTTGCACCGAGAAAAACCTATAAAAATTTAAAAGATATGGAAGCAAGAACCAAAATTGTTGAATCCATTAAACAAAATTTGATAGAAAAAGGATTTATTTCAAACATAACCACTTTTGAACAGGTTTATGACCTTTTTGACAACAAAAGACGAGAATTACCAAAAATCCTTTGGGAGAAAGATATTACATCTTTAGCTACATTTTATAAAATAATGGAAGATGATAAAATTATTCAAGATGCAGAAGGAGAGCATTGGAAAATTTTGGCTGATTATTTTATTCTTAAAAATGATTCGGAGATTTCAAGAGAAGAACTTAAAAGTAAAAAGAAGTCAACCAATTTTAAAATTTTAGCTGACCTTGAAAGCGCATTTGACTTACTGAAAAAAATTATCGCATAATCTACACTCCACCTTTGAAAAATTTTTCATTTTTTTTCATTTTTTCCGATAAAATATGAGTTGATAAATCAAATAGGATTTTATTTATTTTTTAATTATCTGAAAATCAAATATTTAAAACTCTTACGACAATGTAGGAGTTTTTTCATTTTTGGCACTCTTGCTAAATTGTTGATGGGTGTTCTGTTATGACAACAACACAAAAAACGACGAAACCCAGTCATAATGGAAATTTCGATTCAATAATCGAAAAATTGGTGCAGACAGAAGTGAAAAATTACTTAACTGCTTACGCAACAGAATTAGAAAAATTGAATGAAATAGCTCTTTCAAAAGCTGTTTTAACAGTAAAAGATGTTGCAGAACTTCTTGATATGAACGAGCGCGTAATAGTTCAAAAGATTAATGAAGGATTAATCCCTGCTTACAAATGCAAGATTACTAATAAGTTTTTTGTTTTGAAGCGTGAATTAATCAAAGAAATTACTTCAGGAACGCACTATAAGTCAATTTCAATGATGAAAGCTGAAGTAAATAAGAATTTTGAAACCCAACAATTTGTATAATTTAAAATCTGAGATTATGTCTAAAAAAATATTATCTAAAAATCAAACAGCTAGAAAGCTAAGTAGAAATGAAAAACAAAGAATTACAATCGCAAATCTGGCGTTAATTCCTTCTGTAATTAAAAACTATATTGATACGCTCGTGAAGGTTTATCGCCCAACTTTTACCTACAAACTAAAAGTTGAGTTTTTCTATTATATCATTGCAACGATAATAAGGCGTCAAAATACCTATGAAAATAAAGCACTTGAAAATATTCCTATTGCACTTAATGCAACGGTTTTAAGGGGTATAAAATCAGACTATAATGAATATATAGATTGGCTTATTGAGCAAGAAGCTATTTTCAAGGCTGAAAAATACGAGCCTGGACGCTCTTCAAATAAATATTGTTTTGCCGATTTTATTTTGCCGTCCTTAAAGGAAGATTCAGGATCTGAAATAGTTGAAATGCAAGCTTTAGAATCTGGTAAAGTGATCGTTGCAAGATCAATTCAGGAATCTGAAATTTATGAGGAGAATGAGCATCTTTTGAAATGGTTTAATGGTGGTTTGGAGATAGATTTTGAGGGAGCTGTAACCTATGTAGAGGATCTATCCTATTATGAAGGTGAAATCTTTGATTTAACACATAAAAAAGTTCATTGGAGTCATCAAATATTAACTTTACACCATAAAGCTTTTTATGCAACCCGAAATGAGGAAAGTGATTTTCGTTTGCATACACCTTTAACAAACTTGAAGAAAATCTTCAAACCTTTTATTACTTATGAAGGTCAAGAACTTGTAGGATATGATTTAAAAAATTCGCAACCGTTTTTCTTGATATTTTTAATAGAATCTATAATAAGTAATAACGATAGAATAAGTAATATATTAAGTAGAATATATAGTAAAAAGAATTGTAATTCCTTTATGTTGCAGAATCTCCGTAAACGCCTTTCTATAAAGGGTTTTCTGAAAGATTATGAAATGTTTAAAACATGGGTTCTTAATGGTGAAATTTATGAAAATATGGAAAGTATTATTAAACCCAAGAAACGTTTGGGTTGTTATTTTACTAATAAATATAACGCTATAAAAAAAGTAACAGAGATAAAAAAAGTAGACAATATTAGAGCTTTGATGAAAGGAGTGATTTTCACTCTATTTTTCAGTGGTATAAAAACCAGAAACTCAAGTTACAAAACTTTTAAAGAAGCTTTTCCTAATTTGGTTGAGGTAATAGAGCTGTTTAAGGAAAAAGATAATGCTGATTTTTCCAAGTTGCTACAAAATATTGAATCGGAGTGTATCATTGATTTTGTATCGAAGAAAATCGCCAAAGAGTACCCAGAAATGCCTTTGTTTTCAATTCATGACTCTTTGTCTACAACAGAAAAACATGCTCATATTTTGGAGGATTTGATGCCTAAATACATCTTTGAGTATACAGGCTTAACACCTAAAATAGAGGAGGAAAAATGGAAAAAGTATGATTATCAAGTTGACTATAAAAAGAGAGCTGAATTACATCCTGAATTGTATGCTTATAACGGTTTTTAAGATGATTTTAATGTCAAAATAGAATAAAAAATCCATTAAAGTAAAAAGCTGGGTTAATTTGGAAATATATTTTTTCTTAAAATTTTGTTTTTAAAAAATAAAACCACCACAATTGCAGTGGTTTTATTTTTTTTTCAATTCAAAGATGTAACTTTTATAATTGTTTATAGATAATATATTTAAGTAAGACGAATAAAAATTATAAAAGTTATCCTACCAATATAAAATATAATTCTTATTTCATGCTAAATTATTTATGATAAAATACCTGCTCCTCTTATTTTAAAAATAAAATAAATTACCGCAATAAAATGTATTAAAAGCAAAATAGCAAGTATTAAGTAAATAATTGTTTTGTACTTTTTATAACTATAAGTATAAAATAACATAATTATTACTTCATAAAATAACAAAAAATAAAAAATATTATGATTTTGGCTTTTAACAAAAAAATAATATATAATAGCAAATATTAGTAATGAAATTATTGCTATAATGCTGTTTGTTTTTTTATCTTGTTTTAACATTTATATTAATTTTAGCGCCTTTTTCCCATTTTACTGTATATCCCATAGAACTCATTCCGTAGATATATTTATTATTTAAACGAAATAATTAATGTGATAACGAATAGGATAATATATATTAGAATAGGATATAATGCATAATACATTTTTTCATATTCTCTTTTTATATAGAGAATTATAAAAAATATTATAGAAACTAAAATATTTAGTAAAACTAAAATAGGAGTAATATTGGTATGAAAATCATAGTACAATTTTCTATTCATATCATATTTAAAAATAAAACGAAATATTAAATAAATAAAAACATTTACTAAAAAAAATGATAATGGTATGTATTGAAGTTTATTTTTCATTCTTAATTTTTTAATAACCAGTGTAATCAAATCCATCAAAGATTGATTTTTGATCTGCTGCCGTATCTCCCATATTCCCCCTCATCACTTCATTTAAATTTGAGCCAAACTTAACAGCTTTTTTTTCAAATCCATTTAAATGCATCCACGCTCCCCACATATAATTTCCTGCATCAAATACATTATACAAAGTATTAGAATCTCCAAATTTAAAATAATCTGCTGTTTCTACAATGGTTTCTAAATAAGGTCTTCTTCTATTACCTTCGTATTCAGGATAAGAATAGGTAGGAATTAATGTTGACGTTGCAAAATCGGCTTTATCATAAGATTCTTTTTTAGCTATTTGTAGTGCAGCATATCTATTAATCATAGTTGCATCTTTATCTCCATTTTTAATAGCCCTATTAGCTCTTAAATTATATTGTAATGCATCAAATCCTGCAGTTCTCATAAAACCAAAAAAGCGCCACTTTGGGATATAATTAAATAATTGATCACCTTTTTTATATGCTCCAGATTTCAAATTAATTTTGTCAACACCTTCAGGATCATTAAAAAAAAACTGTTTTCCATTTTGGTCAAAAAACCTATTAGCTTTATTATTTTTCACAATATTTGTAATAGTTCCTTTACTATTTACAGTTATATCATCAGTTGGGTTTGACATAGAATTTCTAAGTTTAATAAAAGCCTGGCTTGCAGCTTCTCCTGTAAGAGCTTCTCTACCATCAGGATCAACAAACATAATGGGATTGTTTAATCCATAATTATAAGGACTATGCCTTGTCATTTTCTCCGCGAGTGGATCTATAACACCCCATCTTCCAATGTCTGCCATATAAAACCTTGCGCCGTAATCATACATTCCACTTTCCGTCTGCAATTCTTTTCCGTTGTAATTGTATTTATACGCAGGATTTCCAACTAAAGTATTATACCCCTGATGCTTCATTCCAAAAGGATAATAATTGTTTTCTTCAAGAACTTCTGTGCTTGTCCCATTTTTGAAATAACTCAATCGTACATTTCCCAAATGGTCTGTATAGTTGTAAATATACTTATTATTTTCAAAATTGTAATACCCTTCCGCAGTAGGTACAAATTTTAATACAGAAGGAAGAATACTTGTTGAAGTACCTTCCGATTCGTACTGAAAACCGTCCAGATAGTCCGTCACTTTAGATGCTTCAGACTGATTTCTGGCTACTCCATAAGTATAAAGCTTACGTACTTTCGTTCCATCTGCTCGATAGAGATATTTGGTTGTGATGTTACGGGTTTCGGTGATTCCTCCAAAAAGGGTTCTCACAATATACGTATTATCAAACTTAAGATTATCAGGCAGATTAAAGAAATTGTATTTGATATCAAGAATTCCTTTGTCTACATGAGAAGTCATATTCCCATTCCCATCATAAGGAATCTCATTTCCTGATGTATCAGGATATCCCCTGTAATCCGTTGAAGAATCTGTCACTGAAGTCAGTCTGTTTCCTAGATAAATATAGGCGAGATCATCAATATTGGTCGCTGTAGTACCTTCTGTAGCTCCTGATCTTTTCAGATTGCTGATATTTCCGTTCAGATCATAATCCATCTTCTCAAAATATTCTTTCGCAGAAGGATTGGTATCCTTTTGGTAAAATCCTGCCAATAATCTGTTTAAATTATCATAAACATAACCATATCTTCTTAAATAGTCACCTGTCACAGTTCCTGTTCTCCAGTCTACTTCTGCAATGTTTCCGTTGTATTTTGGCTTTACTTTAAGATTGGTAAAATCTATATTGGGAGTTTCCTGTCCTTCAATTTCATTATATTTTATTTTGTAGCCAAACAGTTTTCCATTAAGATTTGCAGGATCATTAATCTTAGTCATCCAGCCGCGGATATTATAAGTATAATCAATACTCTGCAAAGGAGTAGAAGTATCAATTCCACCTACTTTTTTATTAGTAAGTTGAGAAAGTTCGTTGTAGGTATTCTGTGCTAAAATCTCCTCCGTATTGTTATTTACCTTATGCTTATGAACCAACAGTCTATTTTGAGAATCATATTCAAACGTTTCGGTGATGAGTTTTTCTGTGTCAGTATCTAATCTTTTGTGATAGGTTTTAGCCAATGTTACAACTCCCGCAAAATCAAGTTTAGATTCAGTCTTGGTATACCCTCCTAAATGATTAATTGAATAGGTACCAATCGGTCTTCCTTTTTTGTCGTAATAGGTATAGTTCTTCGTCCAGTTATCGTCTTCTATATTTTTTACAAGACTCATCACAGGAAGACTTTTAGTACTTGTTGATTCAGTAGTTGAAGCATCTGTCAAAGTTGGCTGTCCCAAAATATTTGCGGGGAAAGTCGGATTAAAACCGTAAGCAGGATATGTATCATAATAATTCACTGAGAGTAATTTTACCCAGCGCGATGAATTTGGATAGGTCTGATCATAATTCTCATAATATCCTTCTATGCCTTGTACAATAAAAGAAACATAAAGGCTTCTTTTTACACTACTGCTTCCTGTAGTATCTGCATTATCCTGTTCAGAGAGCCTTGTGCTTCCGTAACCCATGCTTAATCCCGTCATAACAATTCTTCCAAACTGGTCATATTTGGTATACAACCATTGGTTGTTAGGTCTCAGATTAGCATCCTGAGTGGCGACTAAACGATCCTGCTTATCATACACCATATATTCCCAGCCTTTTCCAGGCAACTTCTTTTCGACTAATCTGTCCCAAATATCATAACGATATTGATAACAAAGATCATTTAAAATAGTATCATCAATTGTGGAAGATACGGAAGCCAATGGAGGGATTACGAAAACTAAATTCTGATAGTTGTCATACACATAATATGTGTCTACATTCTGTGTACCATCATTTTTACGGACTAAAATCGTTTGTCCTCTTCCATTTTTGAACTCTATAGAAATATTACCATCTTCATCTGTAACAGTATTTTTGTATAGCAGATTCTGTCCATAATTTCCAGAAAAGCTTATATGAGAACTTGTTGTCTTATTTGCCCAGTCTGTAGATGCTGTATATTTTTTTACCTCACCATCTATATTTAAGTCATAATCAAATTGAATAGGTTTATTATCCCAAGAATTTCCAACTTGTTTTTGTTGTAGTATTTTATCTAATGGAGAGTTTTCAAATATTTTTTCTGAATATATCTTTTCTGATCCGTAAATATCTGGTTGTGTTGCATTTGTTAAAGGATCTGTAATAATTGCTCCGTTCAAAGTTTGTGATTGTGGAACTGGCAGATAATCTCTTAATTCTCTTCCGAATCCATCATAGACAATATGCTTAACAATATCTCTTCCCAGCGGACTTGCCTTTACATTAACGACTTGTTTAGGTCTTCCTAATCCATCAAAATACTGAACTGTTTGAGCTTGCTTGGCTGTTGTAGAAGAGGAAGTTACCTCTTCCAAATAAGTTCGGGTTTGGATATAATTTTCTGTTATTGTTTGTGAATGTAATGAACTTGTCACAAGCAATGTACTGATTGGAATTATTATTTTTTTCATCGTTATTAATTTATAGGGAAATAGAATTCATAATTATATGATGTATTATTAGGAAGAGCATTTCCTGAATGTGTTTTTAAAATAACATCACCATTAGTTTGAATAGTACAATATATTTGTCCATTATACGTAAGAAAGTCTGTTGTTGGTTTACATGTCCCCGTTATGGTGGCAATCTTAACCCCTGTTGTCGCCCAAGGTAGACTGGCAGAATTTGACCCAGAAGAAAATCCAAAAGATAGCTTATAAGAGGAGTTTTGCGAAACAGAAACACTGCCCCCTCCTGAAATACCTAATGATGAGTTAAAGGAAAGAGAACAAGATATTGGAGTACAAGTTCCATTTGTATTAGCCGCATTTTGTCCGTTTGTATTAATATCATTTAGAGCTTTTTGATCTGCATCTGGTTGATCTATTATTGAAGTATATTGTCCTGCAGGAACAATGTAATTATAAACACCTCCTATTGCACTTGATCCACAATTATTTCTTGTAAATGGTTTACTTTGTATTGAACTATAAAAAGTAGTAGGTACATAATTATATTCATTTTCTTTTAAAATTTTTCCATTTACATCAATGATCCTTTTTAAACGGTTAGACGAATCATAAAGATATTGTTCCCTGATTCCTGATGGAGGGATAATATTTGTTACTCCTACTAAAGGATTATAAGTGTAGGCAGTGATTTGATAATCACTCATTTCAGGTCTCTTTCTTAATACATCTAAAGCATTAATCAAGGTTTGCTCAGTTGTGGCGTCAACATCAGCATCAGACTTATCAATAATATCTTGTAGATATTGACTAACTGTAGCGTAAGAAGCTCCCTCTATTTTAGCAATTGGAAGCGTTTTATTGTAACCCCATACAATTGTTGTAGGAACATTCGCAGTATTTACATATTCTAATAAATTACCTTTATTATCATAGGTTGTATAATTTATGATTGTTTTCGTATCAACAACATAATTTGGAGGTTGAACTTGACTGGTTTCAACAACTGATGTAGGGTTTAGGTGAGAAGTATCATCATATTTAGTTCTAAAAGCTGAATAATCCTGACCTCCTTTTGAAATAGTTTTGAGTAGCGGGATAGATACCATATTTGCATTAAATAATTTTTGATTGTCAACAGGATTTGCATAAGAAAACTGTGTAGATTCGGCTATCCCATCAGGATAATTAACCAGTTTTAAAAGCAAATTATTTAGAGAAGAATATGAGTAACTAGTCTGTGTTGTAGATATTTTATTATTAAGATAGTCTTTTGTTACCGATTGTGACAGCAGGCTTTTCTTGGAAAAGATAGGATAATAGCCAAGTACTGTTACACCATGTGGAAAAATAGACCATTCTCCACCTGTTTGAGGAAAAGCAGGGCTACCATTCCAAACCGATCTTGAATTTCGGCTGATTGAAGTTCCATAAAAAACATTGGAATAAACCTCTGAATATGTATTATCCGTTTGCTTGAGTTTATTCATCGAGGTATCATAAATGATCTGGCTTAGTTCCTTGCCGTTTTCAGTTGAATTCGGAGACTTGGTAGATGGCATATAAATAGGAATAACCCCATCCTGTAGAAAATAATGAAAATCAGGATTATTGGAAAAATTGGTTTCAATTGATCCTTTAGTATTGTTTTGAGAATCTTTCTGGGTTGTAATTACTTTGGAATACCCTATATAATCTCCTGAAGATAAAGGAGAAGCTGAATTATTATTATTAGAATTCATAGAAATAATACCAGATGACTGTGAATAATAAGTACCAGCATTAACATAAAAACCTACTGTAGAATATGTATTTTTATTAAATAAAAATAATGGATTAGTTGAAATCCCATCAAAATATTTAAATTCAGTTTTACCAATAAACTGATTATTTATATCTCTATTAGTTTGAGTAGCTAGTCTCAAACCGTTTCCGACTGTTAAATTTCCGTAATCATATTGGTAAAATAGATTGGAAGCACTGTTTAGTTCATATTCAAAAGAAGAAGAACCTTTTGTAGGATATGTAATTTTATTTAAAATACCAGATTGAGCGTAGTTTACATCAGCTTGCTTGAAATTATTGTTTAAATCATTATCTACTGGTATGGGTGTAGGGTAATTAAAATCGCCAGGGTTTAAGAAAATTGTTTTATTGGTGAATCCGCCATTTGAGTATCCCCAGTAATCAACCCCTGTTGAATGTTTGGAAGGTAATAAAGTTTCATTATAACCGAACATATAAGATTGATCATCTATCTTTACAGATAAAAGCCTAAGCCTTTTTGTTAACCTGTCCTGTGAAAACTGCTGATAAAATTGAGTTAATAAAGTCTGATAATTAGGAGTTGATAAAATATTCACAGAGCTCTGGGAATTAAAGTAATCATAGCTGAAATTAACAGAATTTACCACTTGGTTAGAAAAATTTAATTCTTCTATTTTATCTAGCTTCTGGGTAGGAAAATCAACACGATCGGAATAATAAAAATTAACCTTTCCAAAATCCCCTGAAATATTACTGATCAATAAATAATTCTGTAAGGTTGAAACATTACTGGGAAATGCAGGTTGAAAGCCTACATTTTGACTGCTTTTAAGTGGATTCATAGCTGAACCAGGATATTGATCATCATACTCTCCAATATATGCCCAAGTCATTGAATTAGCGAAAGGTATTCCACCAGTGTAAGATTGGTTGCCATAGGTATAATTAAGCTTATTGCCTACAGAAGGTAAATTTCTGACATTTAGATATTCATTATACGTGAAATTTATATTATTGTTATTGACATCAGTTATTTTAGTAATTACATAATTTTTACTTACACTTGTTAACGTCCGCACATCTTCAACCTTTGCAAAATAATATTTTGTTCCTGTAGGATCAATAATTGTAAAATATGTATTATTATCATACGAAATTTTATATCCTTTTTTATTTAAACAATAAAAGGTAGGACTAAAGGTGTGGGTAGTCATTCCGACTGGATAATTATTGACAACAAATTCCAGCTTTTCTCCAAATAAATTGCACGTAAATATATCTGGAGAGGTATCTGTATCAACAGTAAAGGGAGCCTGATTATTCAGATCTGTAAAATTACCGTTAAGGGGTAAAAAACCATCAATGGTTTTATAATATGAATACCCCCCTGTAGTAGGGGCAGAAGTCAACCCACTATAGGAAAGATTTGCACCTGGAACATGGTTATTAGGAAAATAATTATTAAAGGGATTAGATGAGCTTATAAAATCAGGCAGGTATTTAGCAACATCATCGAAATCACTAAAACCTCCTAAGATAGATTGAGTAATAGTAGGAAGATTTATATCCCATCCCAATCCCACTGATCCTGCTTCCTGAGCAACCTTTATTCCATTTCCTGAAATATATTGTAAGGTTAAGGGAATTTTAACTGCCCCTGACTGGGCTGTCAGTAAAGGGATCTGTGGACTGTTTGTTCCTGTATATTCTGAATTTTGTATATCCCCATATCTTAAAAATGTTGCTGTTGATGGAGAATTAGGGAAATTTTTAAAATAATATTCACTGTATTTGTTTTGATTATTCTGAGCGTGAATAGTAAAAAATGCTCCCAATACAAAGCTTAATATTATGTTTTTCTTCATTTGTTTATTTCTTAATCAATTTAGCGTTAGCAGTTTTATTCGTATCTGTTTTAATCGTAATCAGATAAGCTCCCTGAATCAAATTCTGAGTATTCATCTTTGTTACCTTATTCTTAGTTTTTAAACTTTGCAACTGTCTTCCTCCCATGTCATACAAAGTGATGTCAGCTTCTTTAAAATCAAATCCGATTTCCACATACGCATAATCTGATACAGGATTCGGATAAATCTTGATGTCTTGTTTTTCAATTAACTGATTAATCTGCTTGTCACCCAGTTTTACAATCTTCCAGTTTTCTTTACCAAGTTCTTCAGCACTTGTTCCTGCTAAAACAATCGATCCGTCTCTGTTGAGTTTAATATCAGATAATCTTTCTTCTCTTTTTCTGGATTCTCCTTTTACATATTTTCTCCATTGCTCATTTCCATTGTAATCCAAGTAAAGCATCCAAAAAGTCTCATCATCACTTTCAATTCTTCCCTCAGCCTGAGTATAGCCACCCAACAAAATTCCCTTAGAAGATTTATCATCAGAAGAATGTAAAACACTCATTCCCATCAAAACGTCTCTGTTTTTGAAATTGTAAGATTTTTGCCAGATTTCTTCACCTTTTTCATCAAGAGAAAGTAACCAAAGATCTGTTCCTTCTTCAATTCCTACAGATTTGTTTCCTGATCTCTCAGATCTTGATTCTCCTCCAATTAAATATCCTGTTGATGTTAAAGACAATGTTCTTAAATGATCATCACCCTTGCCTCCGAAGTTCTTTTCCCATTCTACTTTTCCATCTTTATTTAACTTAATGATCCAGTAATCGCCTTCTCCGAAATTTTCTGTTTTCTTAGAACCTCCTGCATTACTTCTGGAATAGGCTCCCAATAACGCTCCACCGTCTTTTGTTGGAATCATTTTTTCTACTTCATCCAGTCCTTTTCCTCCTAAAACAAGTTGTGATAATTCTTTTCCGTTTTTGTCAAGTCTGACAATTAAAACATCTTTAGAACCATAACCTTTTGCAGAGTTTTGAATATTCCCTGCTACAAAGAACCCTAAATCTGTAGTTTGAATCACTGCTCTTGCTTCTTCATCAGAAGTTCCACCAATGGTTTTCTGCCACAATTCATCGCCAAATTCATTGATTCTGATCAGCCAGATATCCGAACCTCCTTTAGAATCTTCTTTTTTGTCTAAACTTTTTCCTGAATATGAAGTTCCAACAAGAGCAAAACCTCCTTCTTGCGTTGCAACTGCTCCTGAAAGGAAATCATGATTTTGTCCTGAAAAATATTTCTCCCAGACCTGTTCTCCCTGCTGATTTAATTTTACCAAATGAAAATCGTAACCCTTATTCTGTTTGTTTTCAGTAGATTGTTGTTTTGAAGCCTGAATCGAGCTTCCAGTGATTAAATATTGTCCGTCAATGGTTGTGGTGACTTGGCTCAGAAAATCCTGTGTTGAGGATTTGATGTCTTTTTGCCAAACAACTTCCTGAGCAGATATACTAACGACAGCGCATAAGAATAATGCACTAGTGTAGAGTTTTCTCATACCTTGTGTTTATTTTGAGTTATTATTAATTTTATTTAAAAGCTTTGCAAAAATATCTATTTTACACCATCTTAGAAAGATTCATGAATCAGATTTAATGTGAATATTATCATCTTTGTATGTTTTTTATCTGTTCTAAATTAGATTACTACAAAGATACTTTTGCAAAGCGACAAAATGTGTCGTATAATATTTACAGATGCAAATGTTTATACGTAGGTTGGAAAGTATTTAACATTTTTCTTTCTTGAAATCTTTTTTCAGTGCATTAATTGTGAGTTTCAAACCTCGTATGAGATAATAAGCACAACTGATATACAAAATGAGATATGCAGACAGTATCAAAATAAGTGATACATCATCCCAAATGCTATACTGTTTGTATTCAAATGGTGGAGTACAGGTTCTTTGAAACTGCAACATCATTTTGCGTTATTAAAAGGATTTTTTCCTTCACGCATAAAAACTGTTCCCATTTTTTGGTACTGAACGGGTTGCTGTTTAACGCATACCGTATAAATCCCGCTTCCAAAGCCATTTTGCGCTCGAATAATAATTACCTCTTTTTCATCAACTCCGTTATCAATTGCTACAAATTTTTTGAGACGGTTGTTTTTGATTGGTTCTTTGAAATCTTTTGGTAAGTCACATTCTTTAGCGGCTGTTGATTCTTTCGGTTTTCCTTCTTGTGCGAAATAAAATGTTGGTAATGCGAACATTAAAGTAAAAATTAATTTTTTCATTGCAATTATTTTTGATTGTTAATAGTTGTATTTGATTTATTGTTTTTAGGAAATAGTTTTTTGTAGATGTAAATAAGTAACAGGATAACCAAAGGGAGAATTACATAAATAATATACTCCTGATGGTCGTAATATCCCCAAAGTCCAATAAAACCGTCATAAACGTAACTTCCTTTATATGTTTTATATGTAAAAGTATGGAAGGGGTAAAAATGTGATGCTGGTGAGTAATTGGTATCACATAAAGGGCAGGGTATATAATCAGGAGTGATTAGATAATATTCTTCATAGATTACAATCCCCTCCCCCCTTAAAGTATTCGTGTACATAGGATGACAATTGGTGAGATAGCTTACATATCCGATGGTATTGAATATGATCCAGAAGAATAAGAATTTTTGTTGTTTGATGCTTAATATCATTGTTTCTATTTTGTTTGATTTTGGGCAAAAAAATAAGCAAGTGGTTCTCACATGCTTTTAGTCTTGAAGGCTCGGCAAAGCCCATACCACATAAAAACAGGATAAGCCACTTGCTCGTATGAACAAGTGCGCTAAACTGTTTGCATTTTGTGGTCTTAAATGAATTTTGCCGATTCTCAAGACAAAAGCAAAAGTTTTACACTTTTATTTTTTCGTTTATGTCTTCTAAAATAGCCTGATAGCTTTTTAGATAAATTTTTCTATATCAATAATTAAACCGTTTTAAATGTTTATAGTTTGCAAAAATAGAAATTTATTTTAATCATAAAAGTTTCTATTCATAAATTCATTTGCCCTTCTAATAGATTCCTGTCTTATCCTTTCTTGTTCACTTGCGTAATTAACTTTAACTTCTTTAGGTGTTTTTATAATACCTAATGACTTTAGTCTGTATTCAACACTTTGTTTGCTCGTTCCAAAATGATTAGATAAGTAGTCTATATAAGTATGAAAATCCTTTCTATTTTGTTCTTGATGGTCAACATAAATTGTACCTTGATTCCTACTAACTCCCATTCTTCTTTGCAGCTCTATTAATCTTGCTAATATTGAAGAGTGAGGCATTAAAATTGCCGAAGCAAAGCTGTTAGCCTGCCATTCAATCCAATTCTTATCATTTTTCAATTCATATTGCTGAGTAAAGATATTGTGTACTGAATCTTTAAAATTATTGTAGACCGTTTGATTCATTTTAAGATTTCTATGTAAAATGAAATGTGCAATTTCATGCGCTAGAGTGAATGGGAAACGTTCTGTGCCAACCATTGTGTAATCTATTAAGATTTTATTGCTTTGCGAATCAAAATAACCTAACAGTTTTGTTCCGTCATTATTTAAAAGATTGACATATTCTACTTTGAGCTGATACTTCTTTTCTAAATAATTAGTTAATTGTTTTAAATCTAATTTATATGCCCCTGCCAAGATAGAGCTATCAAATTCATTCAAAAATGTATTTGCTATATTTTGTATTTGTTGTGCTGAAAATTGTTTTAGTCCTTCTATTTTTTTCGGAAGTAGCGCATTTTCAATGGTTTTTCTGATTTTCTCATCCAACTGAATGTCTTTTTCATTTTGATTCTTCAGATTATCAGTTCTATGTAAAAGGATATTGTAATCATTATCATTTACTTCAATCAGCATCATACCATAAGATTTAACAGTTTCTAATGCGCCACTTTGTAGACGATTATTAGAAACAAAAACTCCTTTTATTGCAAAGCCTTCAATTTGACTTATGTATTCTGCAAATGTAGCGACATCGCTAACAGGTACTGGACTCGTATAGTTTTTACATTCGATTAAATATAATAAGGTGGGATTCTTTGCCTTTGGCGGGGTGACTTCAATAGCTAAATCAAAAATAATATCTGCTTTTCTTCTAAAAGAATAATAGGGTTTCTTACAGTAAATTTTACAATACTTTGGTATAAGCCCCAAGTCATTATTTTTTAATGCTTGTTCAATAATGTTGTAAGATTTATCTTCAAATTCATCTCCGAGTTTTACGGTATTCATGCAATATGGTTTCTTGCAAATGTAAATACATTAAATTTTACTTCAAAATTGGGTTATTCACATTTTATGTATCGGAAGAGTACCCATATTAGACTTAGGAGGAGGGGCTAAGACGAGTTTTTGCCATACCCCCACCTTTGGAAAATCGGTCAAAAGTTTTCTGGAGGTGTAAAAACCTCAGCACTTTTTTTGAACATTTTTAGACTACAATCCAAAGTTAGAACAGGTTTGAGAGAATTTTGTACAGGCTTAAAATATTTCTTCTGTTTCATTCAAAAGTACCCTAAAATTTGCACATTTGGCATAGTTTTCGACTAATAAAAACCAACAAAAAACCCCATTAATACTACTAATATTGAATGGGGAGTGTGTAAAATAAATTTCAGTGTTCAATCAAAACTTATCTACAATGACAAAGTTACAAAATTGTTTGGAGGACTTCCAAATCTATGTCGGTACTTATGGCAAGTACAATTCAGGAAGCATTTACGGAGAATGGCTTCAATTATCAGATTATTCAAGTTATGATGAGCTTTTACAGGCTATGCAGGAACTACACCAAGATGAACAAGAACCCGAATTTATGATTCAGGATTATGAATGTAGTCAGTTCTTTATCAAACAAAAGCTAGTCAGCGAATGCCATCTTTCAGCAGATATTTACGAAATAGCCGAACAAGTCAATAGTTCAGAGTATGATTTCGAGGTTATAGAAGCCTATGCAGAGTGCATGAGTTATTATCACAAAGACGTAAGTGAACTATTAGAGAGTCTTTCAGATTCTTATTATGGCGAGTACAGTTCAGACGAGGATTTTGCGCAGACTACTTTAGAACAGGAAGGTTCAATTCCTGAAAATTTGCCCTCTTACATTTACATTGATTGGGAAGCAACAGCCCGACATTTAATGTACGATTATATAACTTCTAACGGGTACTATTTCAAAAACTAATTAAAATACTAATTTTTGCACCTTGCTTAATTGCAGGGTGCTTTATAACTGTTTAAAATATGAAAGCTAGATATATAAGAGTTTCAACAGGAGCACAGAACACAGCAAGGCAGGAAGAGAAACAAGCTAAGGGTGAAAAGGTTTTTATTGATATTGTTAGCGGTTCTACTCCCTTCAAGGATAGAGAACAGGGAAAGGAGCTAATAAAAGCAATTGAAAATAATGAAATTAATTACGTTTCGGTAAGTTCTATTGACAGGCTCGGAAGAAATCTGTATGACATTCTTACGACTTTGGAATTTTTCAAAGAAAAGGGCGTTATTCTTAAGGTAGATAATCTCGGAATAGAAAGTCTAATTAAAGGAAAAGAGAATCAAGCGTTCAAATTGATTATCTCAGTTATGGCGAATATAGCCGAAATGGAACGAGAAACCATTTTAGAACGTCAACGTGAGGGAATTGCACTTGCCAAAGCACGTGGAACTTATAAAGGGCGTGAAAAAGGTTCTACGGAAAGCATTGAAGATTTCCTTTTCAAGTACAAAGAGGTAATTAAAAACCTAAAGAAAGGAAATTCTATCAGAGATACGGCAAAAATTTGCTCGGTCAGCATAGGAACTGTTCAGAAAGTCAAAAATAATATCTGATGTAAAGAGAGTTGACCACTCAAGGAAGTTGTAATTTTCACTATCGACAGATCAGAAAGGAGGTAAAAAGAGCTGGTTTTACTATCTGGGTTTGAATCTTGCTCTTATTATTCTATATGTCTAAAATGGTACCAGGTTAAGAATTAATTTTTATTTTCTTTCGTAAACTGTAAGGTTAATTTGAATTCTCTTGCATTATTGTTGGAAAAATCATTATGCCCCCAATTTCCGACATTACTATAAGGTTTAAAGGTTAACCAAAAGTTTTGAAAATCATTATTCAAAGTAAAATCTTTTTCATCAAGGTCAGAGAAAGGAATTATAAACAACATTCTTTTACAAGTAAATTGAAATTCGCATACTGCATAAGGTAAGTTCTTATTATCATTTTTTCTTATATAATATACTAAATTTGGTTGTGTCGTGAATTGATTATAGGTGATTTGTTCGGCAATTAAAGGTAGAGATAATGTTTCAAAATCACCGTTAATCCAGTCTATTGTCTTATCGAAATGTTTCAATAAGTTCTCATCAATAACAGAAAGAAAATATTTACATAAAGATTTGTATATATTTTGAAGTACAACGGGTTTTTGGCTAACTAATTTTACATTATAATCTTCATCAGGCGTTTTCGGTCTGTCTTTTATACTTTTGAAAGTTAGTTTTAAATTATTTTCATCAGCAGCTAATTCGAAATTTTTCCCAGTAAATTTTTTATTACCCCCTTTACCTTTAATACTAAACATTGTTCTGAATAGCGAAAGATACTCTATAATATCTGATTCTATGGTTTGACCTATTCTCTTATTACAGAGGTCACATTCATCATATAAAATTAGTGTTTTGTTTCCAAGCGCCTCTGATATAGCGTGAGCTTTATTATTAAAAGTTAATGGTTCGGATTTGTTTTTGCAAAATCTACATATCCTATGATTTTTATTTTGTGTACCAATATTTACTCTATAATCTCCGAAAGTTTGCATATTATAAGTCATAATTACATCACCTAACTTCGACATTGCATCTTCATATATTGCTTCAAAATTACCTCCATTATTCTCAGCTTCCAAAAAACTTCTTAATTTTATCCTTTGTTCTGTTTCCATTTTTTGTTTAGGAAGGAAGATAAATCTTTCTCCTTTATTCAACTTTCTTAATTGAGCTAAAACTCCACTTAACTCGGGTAATTGATGCTTGTATTTTTGGACTAATGAGTAAAATTTATTTTCAAGATCTTGATTATAAATTTGAACTCCTTGGATTGTGTAAATTTCATTATCAGGATTTAATGTTGAAAATGTTAGAAATAAATCATCCAAAAAAACATTCATACTTTCCTCTGTAGAAGTACTTATTGTGAAGATAATACTGTTTTTCAAAAATAAAAATTCAACTTCGTATTTGAATATCATTAATGATTATTATTTAATATTGGCAACTATTTTTATAGGACTATCAACTGAGAATTTAGAGATTTTATAATCATCACTGAAAAATAATCCATTTATGTATCTTTTGATTGGATAAAATAAATCTTTTGGATATAATCCTCCTTGCAATGTTTTATAAGAATTAGAGATACTATAATATCCAATATGCTTTCCTCTGCCAACTCGAAGAAAGCCGATTTTACGTAAAAAATCTGTAATTCTATGCTCTTGTCTTTTACCATTTTTGTCATCTGTGATTAGAAAGTAATCTTTGATATAGAATGTTCGTATATTATCTATTGTATTATGTGAATTTACTTTATAATCTTCAAGAGTTGGTTTTTTAATATAAGAAACATCAGCAAGTATGCAAGTTGATTCGACAACATCATTTAGATTTATTATAGTATCACTAGCAATTAAAATTTTAGAAGTTTTATAAATTCCATACAGCATTTCAATAATTTCTCTTTCAGAATAATCTTTGATATTTTCGTATTTTCCGTATTTTTTGTATAATAATCCGTTGTTTTCTGGATGATCATATGCTTTATTAATTCTACTTTTTACTATCGGTTTTAATTTTTCCATATTAATTTTTTTAATTATTGTAATTGTATCTAAAGTTAATACTATGTAAATGTGGAGTTATTATATGCTATATGAGTCTCAACTCGCATTAATAATTTTTTATCATTTTTTAAGAATAATTTTTCTGCAGTATCAAACCCTTCTCTAATGCAACTTGCTAATACTTTAATGTCCCAAGGAACATCTTCATCATATATATTAATTTGGCTCGCTCTTTCAATTATTATCATTGATAATATGCCAAATCCAAAACTTAACTCTGGAAGCAATCTACTAATGAAAGATCTAACCGTGACTAAATATTTTTTATCATTCTCAGTTTTTTTACTAGGTATAAATTCATTTAGATCTAGTAAATTCATGCCTTTTACATAATTTTGAAGTATTATAGATAACACTTCCAATTTTGGTAAAGTATCTGATAGCTTTGCTTCAGCTTTTAAGCCAACGATTTTTTTAATATGGTTTAATGTCGTTGGTTTGGTAAATATTTTTTCAATAAAACGATCATTAGAACTTAACCAGTTAAAAAACCATTCTATTAATTCAATTACTGATTTAGATAAAAAACTTTCAATATCTTCATTTTCTAAGGCTTTATTCAATTCATAAATAATTGATGGTTCCAATCCTGTTTTAAGACTAATATCTTTTTGCCAAGAATCTTCTTGCGATAATTCATCTAACTCATTTCTTCTATCCAGTAATCTTCTAACTTGAAAATCAAATTTTTCTTTCTTGTTATCTATAGCAGACTTATAAGCGTAAAAAGATTTGTTTAATAAATCGCTAGTTGTTGTGTCTTGTTTACTATCAGGTTTGAAACGGTATAAAATATTTGTCTGATCTATATTTAAATATTCTAAATTTTCATGTAAAGAATCTAAAAAATATTCCAAAGGATCTTGTATTTCTAAACATTGATCTCCTTTGCAAAAAACTTCATTTTTTAATTTCCACCATCTCCCTGAAATTGTTGAGTTTTTAATAGTTATTATATCTCCTGGAATTAATATTACAGCTCCTTGTGATGATAGCCCAGCTCTTCCCGCTCTACCAGCTGCGTTTAATAATTCATGAGGTTCTACTCTTTGTCTTCTTTCCACATCTTCATCAAAACGATCATCTCCAGCAATTATCACAATTTCAGCAGGCAAATTTATTCCTTGCGCAAGAGTTGCAGTTGCTACAAGTACTGTTGAGCCATTTGAAGCTTTGAAGTAATTTTCCATGAGGTAGCGTTCAATAGGTAAAAGTAGCCCGTGATGAACACCAACTTTATTACAATCAAAAAAGTATGAGTTTTCGATATTTCCTAATTCTAATTCGAGGATCTTTATAAATCTTTTATTATTACTAATAAATTCACTGTAGCCTTTTGTATTGTCACTAAGTTTAGAAGAAATTTTAGCCGAAGTTGAATTTGTAATTCTCGGATCATCAACAAAAACAAGCGTTTTAAGACCTAATTCTGCAAAATGTATTGCTAAATTAGCGGCTATTGTATTTCTATTACTAGTGAGCTTCCACCATTTATTTACGCTAAGAAAAACATTATGCTCAAGAATTTGAGTTAAAAAATAATCATTATTCTTTTCCGTTTCCCAAATATTTTTTAAACTAAAAAAGCAATAAGGTGTCGCATTAACTTTTTTCTGTAAACTAACTGTAGGTAATTTAGTCTTCTTTAACTCTTTTTGTAAAAATATTTCATCTTTCAATTCATTTATTTTTTCTTCCGAAAAGACTAGGCATCCATGGAGTTGTCTTGTAGGTTTCCAAGTAGAATTATAAATTGAACATTCTTTTTTTGTTATTTCTTCAATCCAAGATGCAATTTCTTCGCCATTTTGTACCATAGCTGATATGAGAAGATAATCAGCTTTTGAACTTATTGTAAACAATGATAATAAACAATACATTGCATCAATTGATCTCCTGTCTTTTTTTATATCTGCCCCATGAATTAAATGAAATTCATCAAAAACTACTAATCCAACATCATTAAAATAATCAGTATTAGTGTTCATAAGTGTTAGGCATCGCTCTGGTGTCATTACTAAGATAGGGATATCATTATTTTCTGGAAAATCTGTGAATTCCCCTCCAAGCTCAATGTTTATTGGATCAAACTCATTAAATAAAGATTTTAAATTTTTATTTACTTGATCTTCTAAGGCATGTGTTGGAACTAAATAAATCACTTTTTTTCCTAAGAATATGTTAGATGCAATTTTTAATTCAGATAATGTGGATTTACCTGCACCAGTTGGAAGTGTTAATACTACAGATTTTCCAAAATCTAAAAAATTAGCGTTTATAATTTCCTTATGATTCTCCCACAAAAATGGACGGTCTTTGGCTAATTTCTCTAAAAATTGCTGCCAAACAATTGAATCTATACCTTCTGGCGGTGGTATATTTATAATTGCATTATTGAAGATAGTAAGTTCTAACATTTTCAATAACTTTGCGAGTCTATATGGACCTGAAAAGACACTTTTTTGATTATAAAACTTTTCGTTTGAAGTTGATAATTCAATTACATTATCAAAATGATTATTAACTGTCTCAGTATCTTGTCCAACTAACTTTTTTATAATAAATATAATACCTAAACCTAGTTCTCGCCAAAGATAATTAAGGGCAATTTCTAAAGTATCAGTGTCCTGGTTGATTTCTTCTTCACTAAAATTTATACTGAGAGTATCTAATAATTTTCCTGTTGCTAATGAAAAAATGCAATTGACTAACTTCTGTTGAATTAAATTTTCAGTATTAAATTCTCTCATAGAATGGGCTGTTTCAGCTGCATCAGCTTGACTATTTCCAATTAAAAATAGAATAGTGGAAGCAATGTATGTTGATATTGAGTCTATTTCTAAAAGATTATCTTCAGAATCATTTATTAATCCCATCTTATGGATAAGACTATTTGCAGTTGCCGCAACAAAGGCTACAGATTCTTTTTGATCCCTAGCATTATCAGTTAGTAAGATGGTTTCTAAATTATTAGCTAATTTACGAAGTAATATCAAACTTGATACTAAACTTTCGTTTTGAAAGTCAATTGTACCATCAACAACTTGCCTTCTTAAACTGACTACCTGTGCATAAATCCTAGTCAATTCTTGAGGTAATCTTTCAATATCTATATCGCCAATAAGAGGGATATTCTCTTGGTATAATGTCGCTCCATAACGTCTATGTGGGCTATCTCCTGTTACACAAGTATCATATCCTTTGAAAAGTTTTTTTCTTTTTTTAGGTACTTCATCATAGGTGTCATTTCTGTTTATTCCTAATCTGTATTTTCTTAGAGCACTTTCATAAATTTCATTATTATTAGCTTCTAAAATTTGACCATCATTCAAGTTCTCAATAAGTGCTGAAATTCGACTAACAAGTTTATTATTAAATATGCCTTTTTCAAATTTTTCAAATTCTTTCCAAACTTCAGGTATTATAACCCTATGATTAATTGTGCATTTGTCTTCTGTTATTATTATGGATTGAATTTTTGAATTTTCATCCAATGTTATTGCTATACCGTCTAATCCATGTTGTGCAGGTGCATCATGTGGTTGTTGACAATAAAATACAGTATCCTTATATTCGTGGAATAGAGCTAGCCAAGAAATAATTTGAAATACCCAACCATCTCTCTTTTCAATATCTTTATCATTTTTTCCAGTTCTATCAAGTTTTTGAATGGCAAGATCAATATCAGTAGATTGATTTACTAGTGGCAAGGTTGAAAGAGTTCTTATTATTCTTTTAACGTGAGAATAATGTCCCAGTATAATTTTTCCCACATATTCAGCTAATAACTCTTCATTGTTGATTTCAAATTCTTTGTCAAAGACTAATGGTAGACAATCGTTATCTATGAGATTAAATGGCATTTTTTGCTTTCAGGTTTTGGTTAGTTTATACAAATATATAAATTCCTAAGTATTATGAATTTAAGGTTACTTTTTATTATATTGAATTTTTAAAACTTTTTGAGAGGAAATTTGAGATTATTAAATAATTGATTCTATATTGTTACTATTAATTATAAACTATTGATAATCATAATTAACTATTTATGAAGCGGAAAGTAATTTTTCTTTTCTTTTAGTTTATTTTATTTGATTATCAGTAATTTATATAAAATTTATTTTCATATATTATCTTTTGTTTTTATATTTGGTACACCCTATGTACACCTCCAAATATTTTACTTATGCTAATAACATTAAAACAAAAGAAACTTAAAGATGGAAGAGTAAGTCTTTATCTTGAATACTACAAAGGTTCAAGTATCGGTATTGATGGAAAGCGTATCCACATCAGTAAATATAAACTATAAATTATGAATAAAATTTCATATGGATTAGATTTATACGTAGTTGTACTTCCAACTCCAATATCATAAAATTTTATATCCTAAATTATTATGGAACGTGCAAAAAAACATCTACAAAATGAAACGATAAGCTTGATTTCCACAATTGATAGTGACGAGTCCTAAATAAGTTGACAAGTTATTTTAGGACGAAATACTGATTAAAAATAGAGTTTCGACGTTTGCAGAAGTTAATTTTTTTTGTCAACAAAATATCACTCATTATTGTACTTATAGTTTTATTTATTCTCACAGATTGTAAGCCCTTGCGTTATAAAATCTCCATAAGATATCTTCAGTCCTGACCATTTCGGATCATCAAGCCAAATCTCCTCAATCTTACTGATTGATGAGTCATTATGTGAAGCTCCTTTTGCTGAGCCATTTAGGGCATAGATTTTACCATCGTTTGTCCTTCCATAAATCTCTTTGTAACCTGAACAATATACCTCAATCTCATCGACAGAGAATGGCCATTCACCAACATAGTCCTGCTTAGTGAACTTAAGTGTATTTTTTTCCACGGGTGCACTGCAAGATAAAATTAACAAAAGAACTGAAAATAAAAATATTTTTTTCATAGATAAAGATATATTGTTTACAAAAGTAGGGACAACAATGGATATCAAATTACGGGTTTCCGTAAAGATATCCAATCCTGATTTTTTTTGTATCAAATCATTTTTTGACTTCGGGAATAAAATGATAATACCTTATTCTTAGATAGGGCCTTATTCTCTAAAACTTTTATTTTTTGATTGTTCAAAAACTTCTAAACTTACCATCAGAAATAACAAGGCGCCAAAATAATTCTTGTCTACTGTAAAAAATGAGGTAAATTAGACTGAATGCAATTTGAGAGATTGCAGTTGTTAATTATCTAAAAAATAATCAATAAGTTACCTTACAAAAATCTAATGAGGAAAAGAAATTATATTATCATAGGAATTTTGACGCTTATCACTTTATTAGTCGTTGGAAGTATCATCGTGCTTGACGGATTGAGCAGTATGGGAAACCCAAATGGAAGCAGGGCACCTGATTATCCTTATTTTATTACAACAAAATCTCTAATAGTCAAAAATATAACAATACCCAAAGGAACAAAACTGACTTATGAAGAACAGTTTTTCAGAGAAGGGAGACAAGACAGGATACTGAATGAAAAAAAACTTACAGATATAGAGCTGCCAAAAGGAGAAACAATCAACTGGGGTGGTGTGCCAGTATATATGATCAGAAAATTTTTCAATTCTGAGATGAAAGGATATTCGGTCTACGCAGATTTTGGCAAACTGAGCGATGATAAAAGAAGCAAATTTTCAGAAATGTGGCAGAGTTGTGGCGGGGAATTAGGCGTTTTGGTGAAAAATACGGAGGACTGGACCTTTGACGCAAAAAATATTACTGATATTTCAGATTGCAGTGTGACTTATCAGCGTTTTTTTAAGGAAGATATCCAGCAACAACGTTTTCTTGACAAACTCTTAAGTGAAATTAAAAAAAATGTTAAAAACCAAACTAAATGAAAAATAGGTATCTATGCTCCCTGTTCATATTAATTTCAATTCCAATGAATTTATTGGCTCAAAGTATCAAGAATAAAGACCATTTTACTTATCAGGTAAGGGAAGAAAGCGGAGATTTGAATAATGATGGCAAGATGGATAAAATAACGGTAAAAATGGATACTGTAGATGAAACAAGACCATTGAGATTACAAATTTTCCTGTCTCGGCCTAACGGAAAATTAACGTTAGCCGTATCGTCAAACAAGATTATCGAACCGCAATATCCTGTTGAAAAACAAGGGGAATTCAATGGCTGTCAAATTCCTGATTTCTTTATTGAAAAAGGGATTTTAAAAATGTGGAGTGAAATTAAAGGTGGAAATATTACCTACGACTTCAAATATAACAATGGTAATTTTGAATTAATACATGTAAATAAGCTCACTAATAATGCAACCGAAGGTTACACTAATGAAAATACCATATTTACAGAAACTAAATTTGATCTGGTTACCGGCATCAGAACTGAAACTGATGAAATATTAGGTTCAGCCAAACCATCGAAAGTGAGAAAAAAAAGAGTTTTAATCAGACCGCTCCCTAAAATCCAGGATTTCAAATTTTCGGATAAAGAATTATATTAGGGACTAAATGATCGTACCAAACCAAATTATATATACAATGAAAAGTATCATCATTCTACTTATTTTTCCGTTGCTGATGTCTTGTCAGACTAATAGTTCTGACCTTGAAAAATTATCTTTTCCAGTAGACATTTCAGCCATTGAGAAAAAATATGAACTTGATAAAAACAGCGATCTTTCAGGCATTATTGTTTACAACATTACCGATCCTGCATTGCTGCAATTCTCGGGATATTCTTTTTCCGGAACGCTTAACAGACAGGATCCCTCTATGTTGTCCACTAATTATGTGTCTTTTTACGAGAACAGGACAACAAATAAGGTAAATGCCTACAGGCTGGAAATAAAAACAACTCAAAAAGCGGGGGAGTTTGAGAAACTGTTGGAAAAGAAATTTGGAAAAGCTGATTTTTATTATCGAGATCCGGAATTTTCGTACAGGGTGTGGAATGCCGGCAATAAGCTTTATCTATTCGAAACCAACAATACGGGGAAATACAACAATGAAAAATTCAAATCTTGTAGTTTGTATGTTGTAGCTGATGGAGATAAATTATTAAACGATTATTTTATTTCAGGAGGTTTTCAATATTACGGAGATTATCTTCGGGAGAAAAACAAACCTGAACATAAAGGAAAAAAATACACGTATAGAAATTTTGTAGATGAAAAGGAAAAAGATGACGGTAAGAATTCATTCTACGTAAAAGATTATGTAAAATAATCTCATACTTATCAACTTCTTTTTGTTGGAATTTTATTTCACTTGTCTGGCTTAGTTTTTTACGATTTCATCGAGACCGGAGCTCAAAAGCGAAGTGCACTGTTAGGAATGAAATCTGGTACACACTTTTAGCGAAATCCCCAATTAATCTTACAAAACGGTTTTAATTGTGAAAAAAATTTACAAAAGTAAATTTTTTGATATAATATTTTACTAATTTAAGAGAATATAAAAATTAGAAAATTTTACAAATAAACCAAATTCTATTATTATGAAAAATTTAAAAATTCTGTCAAGAAAAGAACTGAAAGCAATTGAAGGAGCTGCATCTATTTCAAAATGTCCTCCTGGAAAATACTATTGTCCTGAAGCTGATGTATGTGTAGCAATTAATGCAGAATGCTATATTATAGTACCAGATATACCGATAGAAGGATAATTAAACTTTAGTTTAAGTACTATTGCGTAATTGTTTAATTCTCTTAACCGCGACGTGGAGAACCTAAAACAAACTAAAAGCCATCTACAAGATGGCTTTTAAATTTACAATTAATATAATCATTAATAAATTTAAAGAACACAGGTTTGTGCAGTATATCACCCGATCTTTATCAATATAAAAAAATCCTGCATATTTGAATCTTAAAAAAAACACGATCAAACTTTTGATCGTGCTTTAGACTAAACTATATTTTTACATTTATGAAATTTATCCATATTTGCTCTCTGTCTCTATATTTCTCAAAATTTTGCAGCATAAATTCCTGATTATAATCTATTTGTTGAGTGAAATACAATTTTCCGTTTAGATAAACTTTAATTTTTTTGCTTCTATCAATCATCTCTGGGGAAAGTTTAATAGAAAAAGATTGTATACGAGAGGTCTCAATATAGAAAATATTGTTTTCATACTTTGCCTTTATTTTTCCTGATTTTCTTTTGAGATCAAAGGCGTCCTTATTAACTTTTTTGACAATCAAACTGTCGTCTTTATCATAATCGATCCAGCTCGTTATTTTAAAATTCAATTCCTGATGCCAAGGAGCTTTTAATTTTAGAGTATCAAGTTTTATATCAGATATCCAATCGATATTGCCATACTTTTCATCATCAAATTCCCAAGAAATCTCTTTAGGGAAAAGATTTCTTTTTCTGTTCACTAGATCTTTAAAAAGTATTTGAAATGCAGGTTCAGATTCCCCAAATTGAGGAAACCAATGAGGAAACCCATTGTATCGATAGTCTTTATAATCTGCCGCTATTCCTTTCATCAGCTTTGTAAGGTCGTCGTTGGCATTGGGAGGATAATAATAATCTTTGTCCGTAGAGAAATTAATGAAAGATCGATTTTTGATATTCTCCACAAAAGTTCCTCCGGTGAAAACTTTAGGATAAGTATTAAATCCGTAAAAACCGGCAAATTGTGTAGGCTGCTTCATTAAATAAGAGAAAGAACCTGTTGCTCCGTTGGAATGCCCGGAAATAAAAACCTTACTGTCGTCAATATTGATTGCTGTTTTGATTTGTTTCAGCATTTCCGGTATCATAAAAAAGCCGTCATCCGGGGTCATCCAGTTGTACTTTTCACCTCCTTTCGGAAATACCAATATTACATCATTAATATCTGCATATTTGGTATAAAATCTGTTCCAGCCGCCTAAATTTTCCTGAACCATCTGATAATCTGACAGGACATTGCTACGAACAGCACCGTGCAGAAAAAAGAGTAGGGGATATTTATTTTGAGGATTGTAATTTTTGGGTAAATGGATAAGATAAGAAGTTGTCGCAGAATCATTTACTTTGAATGTAATAGAATAATTCTGTTGGTTTTTAGATAAATATGGGTTGTGATTTTTTATCTTTTCATACAGCATTTTCCCATTTGGGATTTTATCAAAAAAATAACTCTTTATTTTGAAAAATTCATCTTCAATTTTAATTAATTTTTTGTGAAATTTTTCTCTGTCTTTTATAGCATTTTGTTTTAAAACATTCCATCTGGGATCTAGAAGCAAATTTTTATATTCACTTTGTGCGGATTCTCCAATTATATAACTCCAACCGGCAACTCCGTCCTCATCGGGCTGCATTTTTGCTAACGGAATAATGTATTTGAAAGCTTTATCATAATCGTTCAACTCTGAAGCAATAACAGAAGATTTGTAAAGCCCGGTTCCATCGATGCTGTCAGGATATATTTTAAAAGCCTCTTCATACATATCCAATGCTTTTTTGTAACCGGCTTCATCTTTTGATTTCCACATGGTTTCCAATGCCTTTTGTGTCAATGCTGAATAATTCTCTTGTCCGTTGACGAGAAGAGTGATTAAAAGCAGACTCAATGATATAATATATTTCATAAAACTTAAAATTTGATGAAACAAAATTATAGATAAGAATCTGCAGAAACTTGTAAAAATGGAACATTGCCAATTATGATGGCAATCGCCAGAATGTGCCCTGCGTGCCTATAACGGTTCCCTTGTCAAAGAAGCTTTTAGGGGAATTCTCGGTAAGATTTTTGTAGATTTTATTAAGGTGTGATTGGTCGTTGTAATTAAACTCATGAGCAAGTTCAGTAAAGTTTCTTTTTGGCTCTTCAAATAATTTATTATTTACTGTTCTTCTAAAGAGTACTATTTCGTGAAATTTTTTAGCGGAAATTCCCAGTTGCGATTGAAAAGTCCTACTGAGGTGCTGTCTGCTTATTCCGATAGTAGCAGAAAGATCTGCAACGGAAAAATTCTCACAATTATTAAAGATATATTGAATAGATCGATCCAAAATAGAATTCTCAAAATGTTTAAATCTCTTTTCTAAAAATCTGTCCAGTGAATCTGTTAAGATTTCAGAATTTATTGTTGAGAATATTTGGCTAAGCTCATTTTGTGTGAAGAAGTTAAAAGTTGTAATATAACCTGTAAAATTGAGGTCTTTGAAAAACTGTTGAATTCCTAAGGGATGAAACACGATTACAATTCGATAGACTTTTCCTATCTGCTTTACATTGAGAAGTTTCTGACGGATAGGTGTGAAGATCTGTAAGGCTTTTGCATTATTCTCAAAAATAATTTCTCCATTTTCAGATCGGAGATGAGATTTATAAAGTGATATTGTGTTATTAAAATGAGGGAAGCACTGAAATTCGTTGATGTGATTACTTGGTTTTATATCTAAATAATAATAATCCACATATTTTTTTATCAATACGTTTTTGGGTTTGAAGGTTTCAAATATTTCTTCCATCGTAAATACGGTAAATCTCACTTATAAAAATACATATTCTAATTCAATATAAGAACGTCATAAAAAAGCATTAAAATATTATCTTATTGGGATCATATTAAATATAACAATGAATTTTACCACTATTCACTTTAATGTCGATAAGATACGCCAATGAAATAATGTTTTGCTGCAGTATTCTGTATTCCGTAATTCATCCCGGCATCGAGTTTAAAATCTTTTGCAACGTCTATCTGAATCGCAGCATTAATATAGTTTGACAATTGATGAGCCTTGAAATCGTAAGTATAATACGTTTCGGCTATTCCGTCAATTCCTTTAAATAACGGATGACTGATTGTTAATGTCTGCAAAAATTCAGTATGCATTGCGGGTTGATCTAGATCTTTGAGCCGATCAACTTCTACTTGCAGTCCAAGTTTCCATTCATCGGGGAATTTGTAGGACATCGGTACAATCAGACCCCCTTCAAAGCGACTTTCTTCATCATATTTCGAAGTCGGAAATTTAACGTAAGGTAACACAGCAAGCGCAAAATTCCCGTGGTCATTTCCTATTAAATTTTGTTTAATCCTTAGTGTTACATCACCAATTCCATCAGTTGTTGTTACTGAACCTGAACCAATTTCCGTTTCTTTTTGTCTACCATAGCTCTGCCAACCTATCTGTATTGCCGTACTTCCTGTAATTCCAATTTTAAGGTTGGCTTGATTGATTAATAATGTGCTTGTCTTTAGTAAGTCTGATTTTTCGTTTATAAGTCTGACTAAGTCCGTTTCATATTGCAAATGTCCAGCATCAACTGTATAAGGAGATTCAGTAACATCGGGGCGGTCTGTTTCCATTTCTCTCATGAGCGCACGCGGAACTGGCTTAAAAAGAGAATAATTTTTAATTGAGTCCTGTTGTGCAAAACATATTCCTGGTAAAAATATTGCACTCAAGATTAGTTTTAAGAAAAATTGACAGATATTCATGGTTTTTATTTTAGGTTTTTAAAAGGTAATCATCAAATAATCACAATAATTAAAAGACCCGGGATCGAGAAATTGCGTTGTAGGCTAAACTTGCTGCTTCAGTAACTAAATCCCGTGCACTCCAGTCTTTATATATTCCTTTTAGTATTTCCCAAAAATTGTTTAGTGTTTTCATAGTTAATTTGTTTAAGATGGTAGGTATAAGAATCAAGTTTATAACCAAATGGCCTTTTAGTGTGTATATATTTAAAATGACCTTATAGTTATATCGTCATATATAAATTTGTTTATAAAAACACATTTTTTGATTAATACAAAAAAATTCATCCAAGAATAAGACCAATATTATAGGAAAATTGAATTGTGGTACTTTTATTTAATACTTAGATGCTTCTACACTTATTAATAACTACCGTATATCTTGATTATAATAGTTTATTGCCTTTGACCTTATGATGAAAATCCAACGCTTCATTCGCTTCCCTGATCTAATCAAGAAGAAACAGTAAGCTAAATAGTAGGATTATATTTTCTTTCATTAATATTATTAATAATATCATCAATAGCTTTTTTTTAGATTCTTCAGGCATGGTATATACATATACAAATCGGAAAGCAATATTATCTTTCATAGAATTTAATATTGAAAAGGCTGAATTTTCATTTGGATTCTTTGATGAATATGTAATTATGACTCCATCCTTCAAACTTGCAAGATTAATATTTAAATTGGGTTCAGGTCAACTTCGCTAATTCTATCTACACCCTAATTGAAACATATACACTAAGTATCACGATACTTTTGGGGACACCGAAGTCAATGGGTTGGTGTTTAATCATCAATTCAATGTAAGTCTCCCTAAAAACTGGACAAATTATAATCCTAAAATTAACGAGAAAAACAATTAATTTTAGGATATGAGAACAAGTAAATTTACAGACAGCCAAATTTTGGCAATTTTGAAAGAATATGAGTCGGGGCGGACCGCAAAGGAATTTTCTTGAAAATATGGTTTCCACTACCAAACCTTTCCCGATTGGAAAAAGAAATTTGGTGGAATAACTTCTACAAAAGAACTTCAGAAAATTAAGGAATTGGAATCTGAGAACAATCGTTTGAAGAAGAGGTTTGCCAATTTGAGCTTGGAACATGAAGCTCTGAAAGACGTTTTATCAGAAAAATGATAAAGCCTGCTACTAAGCGAGAAGTAGTGAATTATCTTGTGTCAGAATATCCGATAAACATTCGGCAGGCGTGTAAATTTTTGAATTTGGAAAGAAGCAGTTACTATTATCAGTCCCAAAGAAAGGAAGACGCGGGACTAATTGGTTGCCTGAATGAACTTTCGGAGAAACATCCAAGCTATGGATTCAAAAAAATGTTTCATAGTCTTAGGAATCAAGGTTTTTTCTGGAATCACAAAAAAGTATATAGAATTTACAAAAAATCAGGACTGGAACCTTTTGAGAAAACGCAGGAGAAGACTGGCTTCAAGGGAAAGGGAAAATTTATAAGTTCCGAGCCAATATAATGAGGTTTGGAGCATGGATTTTATGAGTGATGCTCTATTCAATTCGAGGAGATTCAGAACGCTGAATATCATTGATGATTACAGTCGTGAAGTGATTTGGATAGAAATAGGACTTTCGATTGGAGCGATGCATTTGACCGATTTATTGGAATGGATTGTAAAAGAATGAGGTAAACCTAAAGCAATTCGTACAGATAATGGTCCTGAGTTTACGAGTAGTGTTTTCACAAATTGGTGTCACAAGCATAGGATTGAAATCCGATATATTCAACCTGGAAAACCAACACAAAATGCTTTTATTGAGAGATTCAATCGTAGCTACCGCACCGAAGTTTTAGATGCAAGAATTTTTAATAATTTGGTAGAAGTTAGAGAAATCTCGGCAGAATGTACGAAACATTATAATCAGGACAGACCACATGAAAGTTTACAAAACCTTTCTCCAATGCAGTATTTGTTGAAAAAGGAAAACTCGCCAACACGAGGTTCCGTCTCCGAGTTTTCTCCTTTCCAACAAAATGCCTCAACACCAAAAACATAATGAAATATTTTATAGTTTTACAATACAAAATAAGGGTATAATTCTGTCCAACGTTTGGGGAGAATTACATAGGTACTGTTTTGATTATTGAAGTTAATAAAAAAGGGCTATCCGAACTCTTCGGACAGCCTCTATAAATTTAATAATAGATATTTTATTATCCCATATAATAGATATCTTCCTTAATTAATTCGACTTCTTTTGCTTTTATGATAAGAACCGCAACTCCAATAGCTAATATATATGTTTTTAATTCTTTATCACCATCTGAGTAAAAAATAAATTCAAACATAGGGTTGCCTTCTAAACCAAATTCTTTGAGTAGATTATCTGTCTTTAATTTTTGACTAACTTCTTCCACGTCAGTAAACAGAAATCCAACCGTAACAGATTCTTTTTTCTCTCCATCATACATATTTGCTATGGTAAAGATTTTTTTTGACGAATGAAAATATTCTATGGCTTTATATCTATACATTATGCTTCCTTCTGATAAATGAGGAAATAATGGTTTTGCTATCATGATACTAAATTTTTGATTTTTTCTTGCTCTCTAAACATTTCTCTAAAATTATCATCAATATTGTACCCTTCTGCGAGTATATTGAATTCGATTTCTCCTATTCGAAATATATAATGCTTTAATAGCTCCTCATTAATATTCAGATATTCAGAGGTACCCTTTTTATTTTTTTCTATGAATATCTCAGACCAATTACTTGTTTCATCAATTATTAAATATTTTTTTTGTTCCTGAATCTGTACGTTTTTTTGATACATTTCAGCTAAACCATAAAAATAGTAGGATTTTAAATTACTCTCACTTATAACTCTTATATCAATTAAATAATACGTCGGATCTTCATGATCATCAACAACTCTTATCCAATAACTATCTAATATTATCTTGTCAAATTTTTCTAATACTTTATTTTTCATTAGGCAAATAGTTTTTTATTTCTTGTAAAGGTACTATTCTATCTTGTTGATTTTTAATTATCAAACTTCCATCTTTCTGCTCAATTAATTTCCATGTTTCAAATATAACTGTCCTAGCTTCTGGAGTTCCTGGCTTAGGCTTTTTAACAAATTTACCATTCTTATCCAAAAAAACAAATATATCTATATCAGTTCCTTTGGTTAATGTTGTCATTTTAAAGGCATGATCGGTCATAAGTTCTTCAGGATTCAAATATTGAAATCTTGTAGTTTCTCTTCCTGCAATCTTACTTGCAACTAATCTACGGTTATCTGCAGTGATAAATCCTCCCATATCTTCTGTTAAATTATAGAATACATTAATATCTTTTACAGGTACTGGTTTACCGATAGACAGATAATAAGCGTTTCCGAGTACAAAATGATCGCCTGTCTCATTATTAACTGAAGATTGTGTAAATTTAATATCTCTAACTTCTCCAATCCTTGACTTCCCAATAGGGAGCTTTCCAGCTGGGCTAATATCTTCTGTTTGAGTAAATTCTCTACCTCGTATTTTCCGAACTGTACCTTTTGGACTAAATCGTGAAGTTTTGGTAACTTTGCTAAGGTCATTTTCTATTTTAGCATTATTCTCTTTCCTTATCTTAGAAAGTTTGGGTTCTATCTCTTCTGCAATCCAATCTGCTTTATCCTGATCGGTAAGCATAGTATCCGCCTCAAGTTCTTCGATTTGACGCATAAGTTCAGGATTATCTTCTAATTCCAATGTGTATTTCTCTCGGATAGGTGCACAAGGCGAAGCACAAATATATATTTCTCCTTTTTCAGTTATGGTTACTGTATGTCCTTCATTGGTTTTTGCCTGTCCATAAGATCTTCCATGCTCCGTTTGAATAGGTTTCACATCCTCCTCCCGGATATTAGATTTTCCTTTCTCCTTCATCCATTCAGGACGATAATCTTCACGTCCCTTCTCTATAACTTTTGCTTTGAATTTACTATAAGCCTTTCCTACTTTAGTGTTTTTAACCTTTGCTTTAAAATTAGCAAATTTTGGTGAAAACTTAGGTTCTAATGCCTTTACAATTCGGGTTGCCAAAGCTCCTAAAGCCATAAATACAGCAATGATAGCTAATGCAAATCCACTATTTGCAATACGTTGATAAGCATATTGTAAACGATCATGACCGGTTTCAACATCATTGCTTTCGTAATTAGTAATTGAATTATCGTCTTTAGATTGTTCACCTCCTTGTCCACTTTCATTATTTTCTTTTTCTTTTTTCTTCTTGATAGCGTCCCCTTCAATACCATCATCATCAACCGTCAGGATATCAAAAACAGCTTTTGATATAATACTGCTTTCTGTTGCCAACATTGATAATAATAAGCCTTCTCCCACTGCCGTAGCAAATTCTAATCCGGCCATTATTCCAGGTATGGCTCCGACTCCGCCAAAAAATGCTCCTACAATACCACCAATTAAAACACTGCCAATGGTAATCCAACCAGAGAATGCACCAACAATATTATTTAAAGTCTGCATCCAGGCTAGTCCGCCATCCACAGCTTTGCTAAAATTATTATTAGTGACATTATTCCATATTTCCGGAATAAGTGTCCATAATTTTGGAGCTTCTGTACGAACAGGACCTCCTTCTGCAAACGGCCAAACTAAATACCATATCATTTTTTTCATTTCGCCCCACCAATTGCCTGCCATATAAGCTAAAATAGGTTGCAGATGAGTCCAGACTCCTGTAATATGTTTCGCAAACGAAACTCCGGATTGAGCAAAGAATTTTTTAAATTGACTGTTTGCTTCTCCAGGTATTTTATCTATAAATGGTGCTATAAAACCAATAACATAATTTTCTAAAATCTTCGGATTATTCCAAATCTCTTGAATTCCTGTTATTAAACTTTTGAAAAGATTATACTGCTTTTCTATATCAAGTATAAATTCAAGCATTTTAATTATTCCTGATGCAATAGTATTAATAGCATCAAGAGCAAAATTATACACTTCTTGTAATGCTCCTAGTAATGTATCTACAGTATTCGCAAGGAAATCAATAACAGCAACAACAGCTTTTTTGAAGACCTCAAAGGTTTGATTTACAAATTTTTCAGCTGCAGCCACATATTTATCTATTTTGGCTTTCAGTCGGTCTCTGATACTGGGGAATGCAGCCAAAGCAATGTCTAAGAAGCCTTTTAATAAGGAAGCAAATCCTTTGATAAAGCCGACTATTGCTTTTCTGGCTATTTCCAATGCTTCTAAAACTAATTTTTTGGCAACTTCAAAAATGGCTTTAACAGCTTTTCTTAGTGCCGTGAAAATAACATTCAAAGCATCTTTAAGAGCGTCGATGAATTCTGAAACTTTGTCAGCCAGCCAACCAAAGAAACCTCCGCTTTTTTTATCCATTTCAGATTTCTTGTCTTTAGCTTTCGTATCGGCAGCAATTTTTTCTTTTAATGCATCTTCATTGGCCTTGGTAATATGTTTTTGTGCCTGGGTTTCGCCTTTGCCTTTTTCTGTTTTTATATTTCCAAGAGTGGTTTTAGCCTGCTCTCCGGATTTTTTTGCAAAATCGGATTCCGTTTTGTTAAGCGCATTTTGCCATTCAACTCTTGAATTGTTTACATCTGTTTGAGCGTCTTTTACAGATTTCAGCTGACTTTGATGCGATTTATCTTTTTCAGCTCCTATTTGTGTTTCGGCAGATTTTTCCTGCTCCATCACTTTTTGATTGTGCTCTAATTCTGCAGCTTGATATTTTTCGCTTTCTGCACCTATTTTTGAGTGAATAATAGGCTCAAACTGAGCATTGATGTTCGCCTCGTCAGTACCTTCCAATTTCAGAGCATCAAGAGGTTGTTTTTTAACGGCTTTGGACGTTAGTTTGCGCGAAGGTTTTAGAATTTCATCATTTGGTTTTTTGATGATGCTGTTTTCGCCATGATCTTTATGAATATCTTTTGCCGCCTGATTCTTTTTGATGCTCATGTCTTGTGCGGCATCGTTTTGTTCAATTGCTAAGTGTTCTGTATTTGCTTCTCCTGTAAGATCTACATGTGCATTTTGCTGCATAGTTGTTGGAATTGCAGAAGTATTCAGCTGAACTTTATTAAACTGTTGTCTGGCTTGTTTTTCAAGCTCTCCATTTTTATTTGCTGCCGTTTTGAAAGGGTAATTTGCTTTTTTCAACGGTTCGGTTTCTGGGAAAGCAATTTCTTTTGGCTTTGGTTTTTGGGCTGCAGATTTAACTGTTTTTTTACTTGATTTTGCTACAGTTTTATCTGTGTTTGTCTTATTTTTAGACTTAGATCCGGAAAAAGCGCTGCCTATTTTTGCATTTACCTTTGGAAGTTCGCCTGTTGCTTTTTCGGTTTGACTATTTAATAATGCTGTACTGTTATTCTGAACAGCATTAAAATTACCGGGCAACTGTGTCGCCGGAGAATTTTGCAGATCAGCCAAGGAAGTATCCATATTGCCTTTATTAGCCGATTGATTTTTCTCTTTTGGCTTTGCTTCCTGATTTTTTTTGTTTTGTTGATGAACTGCGGCTTGCTCTTCTATTGTTTTTGGCAGATAAGTTCCAGATTTGAGATCATGATAATCTTTTACCTGATCGATATTTAAGGTCATCATATAACCTTTTTCAATTTCTTTGGTATCAGGATGATTAATGTTTCTGGTTTCTGCCAAACTTTCTTGGAGTTTGCCGTACATTATTTCTGCGCCCTGGTCGTAAATAGTTTGTGAACCATGAACGGCTGTAATAGTACGATTAAAATTAAAATGATTGCTGTTCGGATTTTCGGATCCGGTAGTAACACCTGGATCTTCAGTTTTTTGTGTTTGTGTGTTGACCTGTTCTGCCTCATACAAAGGCAAAACTACCAACTCTGGATGCCTTAGCTTTTTGCTTTGGTTTTGATGGCTTTTATGGTCATTTTCTACAGGAGTTGCTGTTTTCATTGACTTGCTGTTTTTAATTTCATATTATTTAAAAAGACTTAAAAGCACAATCAATAATGCTATGCTTTTATAATAGCTGTCGGATCTGATAAACAGATCATGTATCGGAAATTTTTTAAGAATTTAAATAACCAGAAGTGGCATTCAGTGTTCTGAGGGAAATCGAATTACTGACTCACTTCCGGCTTTTGTACTTTTGTATTCTTAGTTTTCAGGTTTAAAATTCATTCTTTTAATTAATAATAACTACCAGTTTACAAAGATGAATTTCTCTTTCCATGGAAATTTGACAAGACCAATTCCCCAGGCAAGCTTTTCAAGTAAAATATCTTGTGTTTTTCGTTCTACTGTAAGAGTATGGTCATAATCTGTGACAACTAATTTGCCTGAACGTTGGAAAAATTCATTCTGTAATAATTCTACCGATGATTTTCTCATTGAACTCCAGTTGTGCTGAACGCTTTCTATTACATTTTTTGCCTGTGCTTTATGCTTGCGCGAAAGTTTAATATGTCTGTTAATGGTTTGATTCATTGGGATATTGCATAAGAATTTTTCAAAAACCATATCATATTCGGGTGCATGTGTTTTTCCGGTAGCTATGTAATGTAATAAATGTGCACATAATTCAGGATCAATAAGTTTCTGTGTTTTTGGATCCAAAAGATCGCAATGCTCAAAAAAAGTTTTGATGAACGGATGGATCAAAATAAGTCCTGCATTTTGAATATATTGCCCGTCATTTTGGCTTGAATCTTCACTTTTCTGAGTTAAAATTTCGGAGGATATTGCATTTTTTTGATGTGCTTTCTCCACTGAAATTTTTACTTTTTCAGGGTTATCTGTTGCATTGTTTTTAATGCTTTCAAGCATTTCATCTTCTTTAATAAAAGGAAATATCTTCACAATGGTTTTCCAGTTCTGACGTTGTTTTTTTAATTCTAATAAACCGGCTGAAAATGATTCGATTTTTAATAGTTCCTGTAAAAGATATTCCTGCAGATTGTTATTTGATTTGGTTAAATATTGTGATATTACGTTTAAAACCAAGCGCCATACGATGAGTCTGTCGGGATGTGATAGTTTTGATATTTGATGTATGATATCAATCTCCAGATTGATATTTAATTCTTTATCTTTTAAAACCGATAAGCATAATTGTACAATTTGCTCATTTGAAAGCTGACTGATAATCCGGTCTTTAACATTTTGTTTTGATAAAACAGGGATAATACTTTTGGAGAAGTTATTAGTGGAAATCAGGGTGTCAAATATTGCTGATTCCAAAAAAGTAATGCCTTTGTTGTCCGAGTTCCACCATGGCATATATCCTTTTTCTAAAAAATAGATAAAAGTTTGGATCATTTTTTCCTGATTGTCAACTAAATATGCTTTTGACTCACTTTCTGTTTTTGGACTGGAAATTCCAACAGGTTTAGTAATTTCTGTTAATTCTTCCTTAAAAAGCTGAGCAATTTTATCTTTTAATTCAGTATTTAATGAGCTGTTTTTTACGTCAAGATTCAATTCTAATCGGGGAATTTGCAGGGTTTGATCAGTCAATTTATATTCTAAAGCATTGATGTACTTTTCTATTTCCGGAAAAACATCAATAGACAAAAAGCTGTTGATATCATCTTTTATATTGTATGCCTTTTCTTTGTTGTTGATTGTAATTTCAACAAAAACTTTCTGAATTATATGATTTTGCTTCACCTTAAATAGATTTTAATAATAGAATGAGTAGTTATAAGATTATTTTATTTTTGATCGAATTCTCCTCCCCAAAAGCCTGCAGGGCAAAGGCTTTGCTTTGATCTTTGTTTTGCACTCAGTCTGCATCCGCAACCTCTGATAAAGCCATTTTTAGGAGATTTTGAAACTTCCAGTGTCTGAGGATCGATCCATTTTTGTGTATCACAGTTGTTGCCATTTTTTAAAGGGCATGCGTTACAGATTTCTTCTCTTAGGGAGAAAACAACTTCTTCGTTTTGATTAGCTAAGCCCATTTTTGAGCGTAATTCATTGAAATGACCACCAATAATTTCATTGCTCTGGCCAAAAATCTTCTTAATATTCATGTGATTAAAGGTTTAAAATTATGGGGTCAAAATTAGAAGAAGAGATGTCAATTTGCTAATTATTAGGCAGCTATATTCAGTCTTTGCAGTAAAAGATAGAATCGTTTCTCAATAATGCAGGCTTATAATTCTGGAAATTGCTTTGTGCAAAAAATGATGTTTTAATCAATTGAATATATAATACTTTTTAAGGTCAATATTTCAAATCAGCTAAATAGATTTTCAACGATTATTGATTTAAGGAAATAATCAAAATCACTAAAATTTTTTTACACAACTAGCCACCAATTGTATGTCGAAATAAAATGATTTTTAATAATAAAATTTAGTTCATGAACGAATTCGAATTTGAGCACAATTTCATGAAGAGATTTTTTTGGCTTAAATTTTTATTTTCAAATTCTTATTTAAGTGTTTTATTATCATTGATTTAAATTTTTGTTTTTCTTGTTTTTCTTGAAAAAATAAAAATTCCATTTACTGCAAAGACAGGTTTGAGTCTCCAAAATATTTGTCTTTTGAGTAGGTATGATTGTATGTTTGCACCATAATAATAAAGAACAAAAATTATGATTAATAAAGTATTAAAAGTATTAAAAGATCAGCTAAATGTTCCGCTAACAGAGTTACACGATATTGTTGTTGTAGATGATATAGCAAAACATGATGATGGTGCTTCTAATCTTGGTGATAAGGTAGTCATTACTTTACTAAATGTTCAGGAAGAATCTACTTTGAAAAATGCTTCAAGGTATAATAAAGCTCAGATAAGCACAATACCGCCTAAATATGAAGTGAAAATGGAAAGCCCAAGAACTTACGTAAATTTATATGTAATGATCTCTGCTAACAGGGATTCCTATGAGAATGCTTTGTCAAATATTTCAAAAGTAATTGAGGTGCTTCAGGCTAATAATGTATTGAATTACGAGGCTTCGAGCATTAATCCGGAAGATGGAGATTTCGATTTCAGTTTTAGAATCGAATTGCATTCAATTCCTTTTGAACAATTAAGCTACGTTTGGGGACTATTGGGCGGAAAAGTAATGCCTTCTGTTTTATATAAGATCAGTGTAGTAAAAATTACGGCCAATAAAGTTCCTACTGATATTGTATTGATTGATGACGTTAATATTCAAAGTATTACAGTTGACAAACAAAAAGACGGAATAACACTTTAATTTAAATTTTTAAAACATGCCAAATCCAACAACACCGGGAGTTTCTGTTAAAGAAAATGCAAAACTTCCATATTCAATTGCATTGGTAGAATCATCTATACCGGCATTTATTGGATATACAGAGATAAAACCTGATTCGTCTTTTAACAAAAACAAACCACCGAAAATCAGCTCTCTTTTAGAATATGAACAACTTTTTGGAAAAGCAAAAGAAGAGAATATTCATTTGAAAGATACTGAAAAAGGAATAACTGCTGTAGCGCCCTCAGTAAAGTTTTTAATGTACTATTCGCTTCAGATGTACTTTGCTAACGGTGGCGGCTCATGCTATATTGTTTCTGTAGGAACTTATACTTCAGCAGGAGTGGAGAAATCCTTCTTGGAAAGCGGAATAAGCAAGCTTGATGATATAGCCGATACAAAAAAGCCAACTCTTATTGTTTTTCCTGATGCTGTATCATTAGCCAATCAGGATGATTTTTATAGTATTTACACGAAAGCAATTGGACAAGATCAAAATGCAAAGAATAGATTTGTTATTTTGGATACATATTACGGAAATTCTACAACATTATCGGGCGGATTTAATACAATTGATTATTTCAGAAATAAAATAAGCCTCACCAATTTGAACGGCAGTTATGCAGCAGTCTATTTTCCTCACCTAAAAACCATTTTAAATTATACTTTTAATGAAAAAACTTTTATTACTCATGACGGTTTGGAAGAAGGGCAAGTTGGAGATGCAGATGGTAAAAAATTAGAGGATTTACAGTTATCAGATTCTTTATTATATAACCAGATAAAAGAAGCTATAAGATCATTAAACGTTATTTTACCTCCGTCATCAGCAATCGCAGGTATATATGCAAAAGTAGACACTACAAAAGGAGTGTGGAAAGCTCCGGCAAATGTAGGTCTTAATTATGTAATTGCACCGACAGAAAAACTTTCTGATGAAGAACAGTCTGGCTTGAATATTCATGAAACAGGAAAATCAATCAATGCTATTAGATCTTTTACAGGAAAAGGTACATTGGTTTGGGGAGCACGAACACTCGAAGGGAAAGATAAAAAAGAAGAGAATAAAGATAACGAATGGAAGTATGTACATGTACGTCGTTATTATAATATGCTTAAACAATCGATAGCCATAGTGCTTGAAGAAAATTTTATCGACGAACCCAATATATTATATACTTGGTTGCATGCAAAGACAACGATAGAAAACTTTCTTAATCAACAATGGGTAGATGGTGCATTAATGGGTAATTCTCCAAAAGAAGCTTATAAAGTGACAGTTGGAGGAACAGAAGATACCAGTACTATGAATGTGACAATAGAAGTAGCATTAGTACGTCCTGCAGAATTTATTGTATTGAATTTCTCTCACAAATTACAACAATCATAAAAAAATAAACAATCACAATTCGAAGTTTACTTCGATCAATAATTAATATTAATTTTTAAATTTTTAAAAAATGAATTACAAAACCCCTGGAGTCTATGTGGAGGAACAGGCAACATTTCCGCCTTCCGTAGCGCAAGTTGAAACAGCTATTCCTGCTTTCGTAGGATATACAGCATTCGGACAGCAACACAAACCAACAAAAATCTCATCAATGTTGGAATATGAAGCTCTTTTTGGAAAAGCAAACGAAGAAACTTTTGCTGTAGCTTTCAAAGATGGCGTTGCAACAGCAACACAACTTAAGGTCAGTGACTTTAAAATGTATTATGCTATGCAAATGTATTTTGCTAATGGTGGAGGTCTTTGTTATATTGTTTCAGTAGGAAATTACACCGATTCTGTACTTGTAGAATCTACTACATCGGATAAAACTTTATTAAAAGGTCTTGAATTATTAAAAAAAGAAGACGAACCTACTCTTATCGTTTTCCCGGATCTTCAAGGTTTAGTTGCTAGTGCCGCTGATGTTGCTACCGCTAAAGCTATTTTAGCTACTGCAAAAAATAATGAAATTTTAGCTACAGCATCTAAAGTTGCGGCTCAGGTTGTTGCAGATGCTGTTAATGGGGCTGCAGATGTTAATGCTGCCCAAACTGTTGCTCAGGCTGCAGCTACTGTTACAGAAGCTGTTACAGACGCTCTTGCTGCCGCGGAGGATGCTGCTGGAGATGCTGAAGTTACTTTTAATGAGGAAATTGAAGCTGCCGCTGAAGTTGCTGCGAGAGCTGCCGCTAAAGCTGTTGCAGATGCTGTAGTTGCTAGTAAACTTGCTGGTGTTGTTCTTACTGGTGTTAAGACAGCAGCTCACTCTGTTGCTCAAGATTTTAATAATGATCTTACTACGGCTGTAAATATTACTGGAACTGCTGATGTTGCACTTGAAGATGCTAAAGATATTGATGCTTCTTCTAATGATCCTTTGGTTGTTGCTGCTATTAAGAATACCTACTCTTTGTATGATCAGGCTTTAGATCAAGCAGAACTTATGAAAGACAGGTTTGTTGTTATGGATGTTTTGGGAGGTACTGCTACTTTTAGGGATAATATAACAGCTACAGGATTAAAATATGGTGCAGCTTATTATCCAAACCTAAAAACAGTTTTGAGTTATAGTTTTAATGATGCTGGAGTTTCTGTTACGGGCGTTTCTGGTGTAACAAATTTAGCAGGGCTGAAATTAAAAAATTCAGAACTATACAATCAGGCTAAAAAAGCAATTGAATCTACACCTGTAGTTTTGGCTCCATCATCAGCAATGGCAGGAGTTTACGCTAAAGTAGACAGCACTTCCGGAGTATTTAAAGCACCAGCTAACGTTGGACTTAGCTATGTTGTTGCTCCTACGATAAAAATTTCCAATAAAGAGCAGGATGCACTTAATGTAAACCCTGAAACAGGAAAATCCATCAACGCGATCAGAAGTTTTACAGGAAAAGGTACATTGGTTTGGGGAGCAAGAACATTGGACGGAAACAGCAATGAATGGAGATATATCTCTGTACGTCGTTTCTTCAACATGGTGGAAGAATCAGTGAAAAAAGCTACGGAACGTTTCGTATTTGAAGCCAATACAGCCAATACATGGATTCGTGTACAGACTATGATCGAAAATTTCCTTAACCAACAATGGCAAGACGGTGCATTAGCCGGAAGCAAGCCTGAAGAAGCTTACTATGTAAGTGTTGGTTTGAATAAAACAATGTCTGCTCAGGATATTCTTGAAGGAAGAATGATCATCGAGATTGGTATGGCTGCAGTGCGTCCTGCTGAATTTATTGTATTGCGTTTTTCACACAAATTACAGGAAGCATAATATAAATTAAACTAAAATAACAAAAAATATAAAATAATTATGAGTACATATCCATTAGTAAAGTTTGCCTTTGAAGTAGATTGGGGCGGAACAAAGGTAGGTTTCCAGGAAGTATCGGGTTTAAACATTGAAGCTGGTTTAATTGAATATAGACATGGAGCAAGTCCGGATTTCAGCAAAATCAAGATGCCGGGATTAAGAGTTTTCAATAACATCACTTTAAAGAGAGGAACTTTCAAAGCTGATAACGAGTTTTTCGAATGGTTCCAGTCGATTCAATTGAATACGGTTGAAAGAAGATCGATTACAATTTCTCTTTTGGACGAGAACGGAGAGCCTGCAGTAACATGGAAAGTGAAAAATGCATTTCCACTTAAGATGCAGTCAACAGATCTGAAAGCTGAAGGTAATGAGGTTGCTATTGAAACTTTAGAACTTGCACACGAGGGATTAACTATTGAAAATAACTAATTATTAACTAAAAAAATTTAACAAATGAGTTACAAAACACCAGGAGTCTACGTAGAAGAAATTGCAAAATTTCCACCATCAGTAGCACAAGTAGAAACGGCTATTCCTGCTTTTATCGGATATACAGCGGATGGGCCAAAAAATGAACCAACAAGAATCTCTTCTATGTTGGAATATGAAGCAATTTTTGGAAAAGCAAAAGCTGAATCTTTTACAGTTAGCGTATCAGGAGATTCCGATACAGGTTATTCTGCTAGCGCTGTGGTTGCTCCAAATAATTTCAAAATGTATTATGCTATGCAAATGTATTTTGCTAACGGAGGAGGACCATGTTATATTGTTTCTGTAGGAGATTTGGTAAAAGGTTATCCATCCTCTGTTGATCCGGATGATTTAGAAGATGGTCTAAATACTTTGGAAAGAGAAGATGAGCCAACTCTTATTGTTTTTCCTGATGCTGAGGCTTTAGGTAACGGAGCTTACAGATTATACGAAAAAGCATTAGATCAGGCGGAACTAATGAAAGATAGATTTGTCATCATGGATGTTGTTGGAAATGTTGATGAATTTAAAGACACAACAGGTCCTTCTGTAGGACCAAGCGGTGAGCGTTTAAAGTATGGCGCAGTTTACTATCCAAGATTAGAAACAGTGTTAAGTTACAATTACGATGCTTCAACAGTGCATGGTGTTGATTTAGCTGCTTTGAAAATTTCAAATTCAGAATTGTACAACAAAGTTAAAAAAGCAATTGAATCTACACCTGTAGTTTTAGCTCCATCATCAGCAATGGCGGGAGTTTATGCTAAAGTAGACAGTACTTCCGGAGTATTTAAAGCACCGGCTAACGTTGGACTTAGTTATGTTGTTGCTCCTACGGTAAAAATCTCTCATGAAGAGCAAATGGAATATAATGTAAATGCAACAGGTAGATCCATCAACGCGATCAGAAGTTTTACAGGAAAAGGTACATTGGTTTGGGGAGCAAGAACATTGGACGGAAACAGCAATGAATGGAGATATATCTCTGTACGTCGTTTCTTCAACATGGTGGAAGAATCAGTGAAAAAAGCTACGGAACGTTTCGTATTTGAAGCCAATACAGCCAATACATGGATTCGTGTACAGACTATGATCGAAAATTTCCTTAACCAACAATGGCAAGACGGTGCATTAGCCGGAAGCAAGCCTGAAGAAGCTTACTATGTAAGTGTTGGTTTGAATAAAACAATGTCTGCTCAGGATATTCTTGAAGGAAGAATGATCATCGAGATTGGTATGGCTGCAGTGCGTCCTGCTGAATTTATTGTATTGCGTTTTTCACACAAATTACAGGAAGCATAATATAAATTAAACTAAAATAACAAAAAATATAAAATAATTATGAGTACATATCCATTAGTAAAGTTTGCCTTTGAAGTAGATTGGGGCGGAACAAAGGTAGGTTTCCAGGAAGTATCGGGTTTAAACATTGAAGCTGGTTTAATTGAATATAGACATGGAGCAAGTCCGGATTTCAGCAAAATCAAGATGCCGGGATTAAGAGTTTTCAATAACATCACTTTAAAGAGAGGAACTTTCAAAGCTGATAACGAGTTTTTCGAATGGTTCCAGTCGATTCAATTGAATACGGTTGAAAGAAGATCGATTACAATTTCTCTTTTGGACGAGAACGGAGAGCCTGCAGTAACATGGAAAGTGAAAAATGCATTTCCACTTAAGATGCAGTCAACAGATCTGAAAGCTGAAGGTAATGAGGTTGCTATTGAAACTTTAGAACTTGCACACGAGGGATTAACTATTGAAAATAACTAATCATGGCACTTTTATATCCTCCAACCAGTTTCTCTTTTATTGTTAATGGGATTTCAACAACAGAGGGTATTGACTCCAGATTTCAGTCTATATCTGGTTTATCAACAGAAATTGCAACTGAAGAATATGCCGAAGGAGGTGAAAACAGATTTACTCATCAACTTCCTTTGAGGCCAAAGTATCCTAATTTAGTTCTTAAACGTGGATTAATCGTAAGTTCAGGATTGATAAGCTGGTGCAGAAATGCAATGGAAAACTTCGAGTTCGAACCCAGAGACCTGATCGTTACTCTTTCAGGAGGGTTACAATCTACGGCACCTTTAATGGTCTGGAATGTAGTTGGGGCATACCCTGTAAAATGGGAAGTTTCAGAATTCAACGCAGAAGAAAGCAAACTTGCTATTGAAACAATAGAACTGAAATACAGATATTTCACAATACCCTCATCGTTAGCAAGCTTAGGCTTGTAATTTCTAAATCAAATCTGAGCACTTGAAAGTGTGTTAGTTTTCGGATAACATTCAGCAAAATTTTTCAAATAAAAAAATAAAAGATTGGTCTATAACAAGATTGAACACACTCTTTATGTGCTTAGATTTTTTAAAATGAATACGTTAAATAATTGGTTTTAAGTTTTTTACGTATGAATAATAATTAAAAACAAACGAAATGCCAATAGAAATAAAAGAGCTTCACATTAAAATAAATGTGGACGAAAAAGCATCAATTGCGAATGCTTCATCAGTTGATGAAGGAAAAATCATGCGGGCAATTAACGATAGTGTAGAGCAAATGGCAAATATTGAAAAACGTAAAAAAGAAAGATAATGGCAAAATTAATGATAGATACGTATAAAGATAATAGTTTTTCACCTACTGCTTTGATTAGGTCTAATGCTTTTGTAGCAACTATTAATCCTACAAGTTTTTCAATAGCATATAAAACATTTCAAAATACAGATCAAGCTACAGGTACATCGAATACGAATGCAAAATATGAAAAGTCACTTGCTCCCAGTTTGCAAATAGAATTTTTATTTGATGATACAGGCGTGACCGAGAGTAATCCTGGTAATACACTTATAAATAAGCTAAAAAAGCTAAAAAAAGTAAGTAGTACCACAGAAGAAAACGCTGTAACAAAGCAAATTACAGATTTTTATGGGGCAACAGGAAAATTTATAGGTACTATACATAAACCTGGAAATGTAATACTTCGGTGGGGTTCAAGTTTAGCTTCAGGTGCGAGCTCTAATTCTGCCTACGAATTTAAAGGTATACTTACTGATTTGACGATGGAATATAAGTTATTTGATAGTGAAGGGAAACCTTTAAGAGTGGTAGCTAAAGCAACATTTAGTGAATCTATTAGCCCTGAGCTGATGAAAACTATAAATAATACAAATTCCCCGGATCTTACACACAAAAGAACAGTACAAGATGGAGACACATTGCCAATAATGACCGAAAGAATTTATGGAGATTCTAAATATTATCTGGAAGTAGCTAAAGTAAACAACCTTATCAGTTTTAGACAATTAAAGCCAGGAACTGAACTGTATTTTCCACCTATAGAAAAAACATCATAATATGAATAATAGCGGATATATACAAACAGCAAAAACCCCAGATTTAATAACTTTTAAAGTTATGTCCGGAGGTACAGAGCTGCCGGGAAAATACGGAGTAAAAAGCATTGTGGTGGAAAAAGAAGTCAACAGAATTCCTTATGCCCGCATTGTTATTTTAGACGGAAGTGCACCGGAGCAAGACTTCAAGTTAAGTAATGAAGAGCTGTTGATTCCAGGAAAAGAAATTGAAATTACAGCAGGATATCATTCCGAAGAAGAAACTATTTTTAAAGGAGTCGTTGTAAAACACAATATTAAAGTTAGAAGCGGTTCTTCTTACCTCATCATAGAATGTAGAGATAAGGCAGTAAAAATGACTTTAGGAAGAAAAAGCAAGTATTTCTACGACAGTAAAGACAGCGATATTATTGAAGAATTAATAGGCAATAGCGGTGCAACTGCCGATGTTGAAGCAACTTCAAATTCACATAAAGAATTGGTTCAGTATCAGGCTTCGGATTGGGATTTTATGTTGACCAGAGCACAGGCAAACGGTAAACTTTGTTTTGTTGAAAACGGAACTATCAAAGTAGCTAAGCCTGACTTTAGTGGAAAAGAAGTGGAAACCGTTGTTTACGGATCGTCTGTACATGAATTTGACGGAGAAATTGACGCCAGAGATCAATTCAAAAAAATCACTGCCAAGACATGGAGCTATACCGATCAGGAATTGACAGAAGTTGAAGCTAAGGATCCGGCAATTAACCTTAATGGAAACCTTTCTTCCGGTGATTTGGCAAAAGTTTTTGGAATTGAGGATATTCAGCTTAAACACGGCGGGAATCTTACCCAAAGTGAATTACAGGATTGGGGCGATGCTAAAGCAACTTTCCAGCAATTGGCAAAAACAAGAGGTAGGGTGAAATTCCAGGGAATTCCATCTGTGAAACCAGGTGTTTCGCTAACACTGCAAGGAGTAGGAAACCGATTTAATGGAAAAATATATGTAACAGGTGTTCGTCACGAAATAGCTGATGGAAACTGGCTGGTTGACGCTCAGTTTGGGCTTTCTCCAACATGGTTTTCAGAAACTTATGATGTAAGCGAAATGCCGGGTTCAGGAATTATTCCATCAATAAGCGGACTTCATGTCGGTGTCGTATCACAACTAGAATCAGATCCGGATGGCGAAGACAGAATTTTAGTACAAATTCCAATCATTAATAATGAAGAAGAAGGAATTTGGGCAAGAGTAGCCACGCTTGATGCAGGTGAAAACAGAGGATCATTTTTCAGACCGGAGATCGGAGATGAAGTTATCATGGGATTTATTAACGATGATCCTAATGATGCAGTTGTACTGGGAATGTTAAACAGCAGTACAAAGCCTGCTCCGATTACAGCTTCTGATGATAATAATGAAAAAGGATTCGTAACGCGAAGCAAAATGAAGATGATTTTTAATGATGAAAAAATTTCATATACGCTTGAGACACCAAAAGGCAAAAAAGTGATTTTGGATGAAGACGCAGACATCATTAAAATAGAAGATGAACATTCCAATATTTTTACTCTTAATAAAGATGGTATTAGTATGGAAAGCGGGAAAGACATCAAGATCAAGGCAAAAGGCGACGTGAAAATTGAAGGTACAAATATCAATTTAAAAGCATCTGCACAATTCAAAGCAGAAGGCAGTTCGGGTTCAGAACTTAAATCAGGAGCAGTAACAGTAGTAAAAGGATCTCAAGTAAAAATTAATTAATAATCATGAAACCGGCAGCAAGAATTACAGACATGCATACCTGTCCTATGGTAACAGGAAATGTTCCACACGTAGGGGGTCCCATCATTCCGGCAGGAGAACCCACTGTATTGATCGGAGGAAAGCCTGCGGCGAGAGTAGGGGACAAAGCAGTATGTACGGGTCCGCTGGATACCATTGCGGCAGGATCTTCCAGTGTTATGATAGGCGGAAAACCCGCTGCGAGAATGGGAGATTCTACAGCTCATGGAGGTATAATAACCGCAGGTGAAACTACTGTTTTAATAGGCGGATAATATCTAAATATTATCTGACTAAAGTAAAAATGTAAAACATCCATAACAAAACAGTTAGAAAAATTAAAACTTCTATGTTACAGATGCGAGATGTTACAACCAAATATATACAAAATAACGTATGAAAATAAATACAGATTTTTTAGGAATAGGCTGGAGCTTCCCGCCTGAGTTTAATGAGATCGAAGGAAAACTGGCAATGACGACAGATGTGGAAGATATCAACAATAGTCTTATTATTTTATTGTCAACGCGTCCGGGTGAGCGTGTAATGTTTCCCGATTACGGATGCGATCTGCAGGAGATGCTCTTTAAACCTCTAGACTTAACGCTTGTCACTCAAATGAAAGGAATCATTGAGCGTGCTATTTTATATCATGAACCTAGAATAAATATTTTAAGTATTGATATCAATACTCAAGAAGAACTTCAGGGAGAAGTTTTGATAGAAATTGACTACGAAGTAAGAAATACGAATACAAGAAGCAATATGGTTTTTCCTTTTTATAAGGGAGAAGCTACTGAAATATAATTAATTACGGGATGTCTGTAGCCATTTTGAATACTACCAAACATTAAGTATTGCATCTGACCATAGAAAGATAAATATAAACAAATGAAAAAAACAGATACATTTTCACATTATCGTGAAGGAAAATCACAAATGCAGCGCTTTTTAGCAGAATTAGATCCTGGCAATCTTGAATTACACGATTTCGATTTGTTTGATTGGCTATTATTCGCAAACAATTTTGCCCAGCGTGTAAACTATTTTGACAAAGATGATAATACAACACCACAAGGAAACTGGGGAAACTTCTTTTTAGGTGGTGATACTGGTGATGCTATTCCAAGAAGAGAAAGCGTTGAGTATAAAAGTATGAAAAAACAGGTTACAGATCTTATTTCCCAGTTTGAACAAGACAGCAACTTGACTCCTCAGCTCACTCTATTTGTCTGCTTTTTAAAATTATTGGATTTTTCAAAAAAAGCCTTTAATAATTTAACGAAAAGACATTTGGATTTTTATTATAACGAAATCCTTCAGATTGAGAAAAATGATGCCAAAGCAGATAAAGTATATGTGATTTTTGAATTGGCAAAAAAAGCAATTCAGGAAAGAGTTCCGGAAGGGACATTATTGGATGGAGATAAAGATGTCAACGGAAAAAAACGTGTTTACAAAACAGATGATGAACTCATTGCAAATCAGGCAAAAGTAGTTGAGATTAAAAGCCTTTTAAATGATGTTGAAAAAAGAGAACTGAGAATGGCTCCGGTAGCAAACTCAGCTGATGGCTTAGGTGAAAAAATACCGGAAGAAAGCAACTATTGGTGGCCATTCGGATATAATTCTGATGAAACAATTTCAGATAAATCTATTTACAAAGAGCTTTCAAAAGCTAAATTAGGCTTCTCAGTAGCGTCATCATTATTTGATTTAAAAGAAGGTGAAAGAACAGTCACTCTTACAATAGATTTTAATAAAAATTCGACTCAAAAATTACAGAATCTTTCAAAAACTGATATTGAAAATAATATCAAAGTGCTTTGTAGCGGTGAAAAAGAATGGTTGTCGGGTATTGTTTTAAAATGTAATAAAAACGAAGAACAGCAGCTGGAACTTTCTTTTACATTATCTAAAGATTTTCCTGCGATAGTACAATATAATAAGGAAATATTGTTTGAAACATTCCAGACAGGTTTCCCTATAGTAAGATTCATGATCGAAGGAGACAAATACTACGATATTTACGAAGCACTTTCAGAAAAACTAATAAAAAACATACAGGTATCAGTTGATGTAAAAGGAATAAAATCAATTGAAATAGAGAATGACAACGGAGCTTTGAATTCGGAAAAACCTTATTATCCATTCACTGCACAACCTGTTAAAGGATCTAATTTCTATATTAAATGTCCCGAATTATTTTCCAAAAAATGGCAAAATGCAGATATTACTATCAATTGGAAAAATACTCCGGATTCTATCAAAGATCTGTACAGTGGATATGTTATTAAACCTAATCAAAATGTCAGCTTAACAGATTTTCAGGAATTAAAAACCTCAATTGTAGGTTCTGATTCTTATTTTAAAGCCAATACCGCATTGCTGGATAAAGAAGTTTGGTATCCTAAAGCAAACGATATTGATTTATTTAAAAAAACAGAAGGAGGCTATCAGACTCAGTTTTCTATCAATAATGCAAGCAATGAATCGGGTACAAGTGAGTCTATCCGATTGACATTCAGTCAATCAGCGTTGCAGGATGTATATCCTAAACTGTATACATTGGCATTATCAAGCGGTGCACAAAGTGGAAAACTTATTCCTAATGAGCCTTATATTCCTTTTGCTGAAGATATAGAGCTGAATTATAGCGCGAAAGAAAGTGCTTACTCATATTTAAGAAAAGATGTTGATGGCTTAGCTTCAAAAAGTGAAGGAATCCAATTGTATCATGAAGATGCATTCGGTCAATACGAAAAAGAAATTGAAACAAAAAGTATTGTTCCTGTACACCAGGATGGAGGCGAATTATACATCGGTCTGGATGCAATGCCACAAACGACAGTTTCATTATTAATCCAGATGCTGGAAGGCAGCGAAAACGCTTTGGTTGAAACTTTCGATGAAAAAGAATATATAGAATGGCATGTACTTTCAAATAATACATGGATCAACTTATCGGATTCTATGTTGCAGAATGATACCAGAAAATTTTTAGAATCGGGAATCGTGAAGTTTAAAATTCCTAAAGATATCAACAGAAGCCATACAAGATTTACCGACGGATTGGTTTGGGTTCGAGCGAAATCAAGAAGAAGTTATGACGCTGTTTGTAAAGTTCAGGGAATTTACACCCAAGCTGTTTTGGCAACATTCCAAAATCAGGATAATGATCTGTCTCATTTAAATGACGGATTAAAAGCAGATACTATTACTAAACTTATCACCAGAGTTCCTCAGGTAAAATCGGTTAGCCAGCCTTACAATTCGTTTGATGGTAAATACAAGGAAACAGACGTAGAGTTTTACAGACGTGTGAGCGAAAGATTAAGACATAAAAACAGAGCAATTACTCAATGGGACTACGAAAACTTGGTATTACAGGAATTTTCGGAAGTCTTTAAGGTAAAATGTCTAAATCATACTTCTGAAACTTCGTATATGGCTCCGGGCCACGTAACCTTGATGGTAGTGCCGAATATTAAAAATAAAAACGCTTTTGATATCTATCAGCCAAGAGTAAGCAGAGCCAGCCTGAATAAAATTCAAAATTATGTAAATGAATTAAATACGATGCATGTAAATGCTCAGGTAGTTAATCCAAATTATAAAGAAGCAAGAATAGCAACAAAGGTGAAATTCTTTGAACAGTACGATGAAACATTTTATACCAAACAATTAGACGAAGATATTAAAAAATATATATCACCTTGGGCATTTACAGAAACTAAAGATATTGATTTTAATGTAAAACTAAATGTTAATCAGATTATTAACTACTTAGAGCAATTGTATTATGTAGATTACATTGATGAAATAAAAATATTTGTAAACAATGTTTTACAGACACAGTCTTTAATCGAAGTGGATCCAAAATCAATTTTGGTTTCTGCCAAACAGCACAATGTTACTATTGCAGATCAAGTATGTATTTAATAATAAATAAGAGAAAACATAATTATGTCAGAAAATAAGCACATTAGCATACCAAAAAAAATAGAAACCGAAGACCAAACAGATTTTCATTTTCTACGCAAAACAGGTATTGAATATATAGAAGGATTAGGAGGAAAACTCTGGACCGATTATAATTCTCATGATCCTGGTATTACCACTTTGGAAGTTTTAAGTTATGCCATCACGGATCTTGGTATGAGAATGAATCTGAATATGGAAGATATTTTAGCTTCTAAAGATAAAGAAAAAGATATTCATACTCAGTTCCTAAAGGCTACAGAAGTTTTGCCTTCAAGATCTTTAACAGAGCTGGACTATAGAAAATTATTTATAGATATCAGCTTCAAATCGGGTCTTCAGAGACCGATCCGCAACTGCTGGCTGGTTCCTAAAACCGAAACATTATATGTTGACTGCAAAACAGGCCAATTAGATTTTGAACCTATTGGAGATAAAACACAAAACTTTAATGTAAAAGGATTGTATGATCTTTACGTAGATTATGCTGAAAATATTGATCTTGAGCATGTTGAATGTGATAAATCGGCTACTAAAGTTAAAATATTGGAACGTTATCACGACAATAGAGGACTTTGTGAAGATCTGGTTGATATTAAAGAAGTTGAAACTCAAAAAGTTGCTGTATGTGCACGCATCGGATTGGTAAATAAAGCTGATGAAGAGTTGGTACATGCTAAAGTAACAAGGGCAATTAATAACTACTTATCTCCTGAAGTTCATTTTTATTCATTAAAACAGCTTCTCGACAAAGGCTTAACTACAGATCAGATTTTTGAAGGACCGCTTTTGGATAATGGTTTTATTGATACTGAAGAGTTGATAAAGAGTCAATTGAAAACTGAAGTTCGTCTTTCTGATATCATCAGTGAAATCATGAAAATTGATGGTGTTAAAGAAATTCATGAAATTTCTATTGCAGGCTGTGATAATGCCGTTAAGCAAACAAACGACTGGTTGATATGCATCGAAAAAGGCAGAAAACCGGAACTATGCGAATTAAGTTCGTTTAGTTACAGCAAAGGTGCTCTTCCGTTAAATATTAATGATAAAAAAGTTCAGGATTACATAGAAACTCTTCAAAGAGAAGAAGAAATACTGAGAAACGATGCAAGAAAAGATAAAGAATTGCCTCTGCCACAGGGAACATCGTATGATATCGAAAACTATGCTACTATTTTAAACGAATTTCCGGATACTTACGGAGTAGGTATTTCAGGAATTATAGGAAATCCGACTCAGGAGAGAGAAGCTTTGGCAAAACAGTTTAAAGGTTATTTATTGTTCTTTGATCAGATACTTGCCAGCTATTTCAAGCATCTTGAAAAAGTAAAAGAAGTATTGAGTATTAACAGCACTTTAAAAAGAACCTATTTTACACAAGCGCTTAAAAATATTAAAGGTTTTGACGAATTGGTCTTTAATTATGATACCAATAATGATGATCAGCTTACAGATTCATTATATGAAGAGCTGGATAACAGTGTAGAACGCAGAAATGAAGTTTTAGATCATTTGATCTCTCGTTTTGCCGAAACATTCAGTGATTATACCTTCTTAATGAAATCATTGTATGGAAAATCTGCCGATGAAATTGTCCTGAGTAATAAAGAAAGCTTCTTGAAAGAATATAAATCATTAAGCAAAGACAGAGGATTAGGCTACAATTTCACATTGGATTCGGATTCTGATATCTGGAATACAAATAATATTTCCGGGGTACAAAAAAGGATTGCCCGTTTGTTGGGGATTAAAAATTATACTCAAAGAAATTTGTCTCAAACACCGATCTCTATTATTAAGACGGAAATTGGTAATGGTAAAGCAAGCTATACATGGAAAATGAAAGATGCCAGTGGTAATAATATTACTTTATCATCTGTAAAAACTTTCGAAATTGAATATGCGGCAACGAAAAACTTGCATGAAGCGGTTTATCAGACCATTCAGATAGATGAGGAAGATCTTGAGAATGCATTAAAAGTATTAAATGAGGATGATGTTGAAGATACTTTAGATAAATTAAAAACATGTCTGAATAATTACTGCGTAATTGGAAATATTAAAATCCGTGTTTCATCAGGAGATAACTATTATTTTGAAATCTTGGACGATACCGAGGATCGAAATGTGATTGCCACTCATAAAATGACCAATCCTTATTCCACGTTGAAAGGACTGAAAGATGGAATTAGAGAGATTGTAAGATATTTTAAATATGATTTTACTGAAGAAGGAATTTTTCTTGTAGAGCATTTATTACTGAAGCCAACATTTAAAGATTATAAACTTATTGGTGGTATTGGTTGTATGTCTATAGAAGATACTTTTAAAATATTTAAAGATATGGAAGGTATTGGTTACATGATTTTGGGAGATACTTTTAAAGTGCCCGAAAATGAAGGTTCTGTAACCAACCCTATAGAATATTCTGATGCTCTCATGTCTTCTTGTGATGAAGATTGCGAAACAGATGTTTTTGATCCTTATTCTTATCGAGTGAGTGTCGTTCTTCCAGGATTTGCTTATCGTTTTCAGGATCCCGATTTCAGACGTTATGCAGAAACGGTGATCAGACAGGAAATTCCAGCGCATATTTTAGCGAAAATTTGCTGGGTCGGAGACCGAATGAGCGAAAAACAAACCGCTCAAAACGACCTGTCTGAATTTGAAATTGCTTTTAAAAAGTATCTTTCAGATAAAGCAAACAACAAACTATCAAATTTAGGAAACAGCATTCATAATTTACTGACCGCTCTTTCTAATTTAAATAATATTTATCGACCAGGAAGACTTTTAGACTGTGCAAAAGAAGATGATGACAGCTTAGACGGAAAAATAATATTAGGACAATCAAACATATAAAAATCAAAAACAATGAATGCTAAATTAGATAATTTAACAATCCAATATAGAAAGTTCAACGAAAATCAAGTGTTAACCGAAGGACAATTGAACGAATTTATAGACTATTTTGAAGATCAGGACAGGCTATCAAGAACTCGTCTGAGCGGTGTAGGTGTAGTATGCGGTTTTAAATCAATGTTCATAGATCCATTGAACGCAACTGTTTTAGGGAAAAGTGCTCCTAAAGACGACCAAGTAGCCGAAGATTATAGCAATACTATTGTTATTACACAAGGAGCAGGGGTTACTACAGACGGAGATTTAATAACACTGCGCAAAAAAGGAAGCAGTTCATCAGAAGCTACTATCGATTTCGATGCCAAAATTTATAGATATTATAGAGAATATTTTGATGAAAAAGAATACGAATATTTTCGTATCGGAAATTCTCAGATTCCTCTTGTAGAATTGATCACACAGGAAGAGTATAATGAATTAATTGATGTCAGGAATGTTAAGCAGGTAAAAGACATAGATAATTTAAAAAATAAAATTATATTTCTTTTTTTAGAAAGCTATTCCAATGATGAGACACCATGCGAAGATGCAGATTGTGATAATACTGGAGCAGAGCAGGTTTCTAATCTTAAAGTGCTTTTGGCAGATTCAGAATCTGTTAGAGAACTTATGGCTAATGGTAATGCAAAAGACAGCATTTATAAGCTTCACAATGTCTATCAGGAGCTTTTTGACGATCTGCCGAATATTGAGGCTAAAAGAGTTATTTTAGATTCGACTATTAATACAGCGTCATTATTGAAAGAAAGGTTTCAGAATGCTACCAGTACTTTTTCTGATTTAAGTGAGGGTTTTAGCTCAATTGCAAGTACCTTTAATGTAAGTGTAAACCTTGGAGGGCAATCTCTTGATAGAAAACTGCTGGATTTACTGTCTACAACATCACCAAGATTGGATGATTATCAATACCGATATGATTTATTAAAGGACTTAATCGATACATACAATGAAATAAAAGGATTGATATTACATCTGAATGCTGAATGTTGCCCGAATATAGCTTCATTTCCGAAACATCTTATGTTAGGTCCTGCAGGAGCAGGGCTGGAATTAGGAGAAAATACTCTTTTCCGTCACGGTTTTTATAATTCACCTGTAACTACGAATGATGATGAGAACTACGAAAGAATCGTAATGCTTGCTAATCGTTTTGTTCAGAAAATAAACGGATTTCAATCGTACATCGGACCTGTAAAAATTACCCCTTCTAATCTTTACGTAAGATTGGGTAACAAAGCAATTCCATATTATTATAATGTTGATAAACCATTATTGGATAAATGGAACTTCGAAAGAACAAAAACCGATAGGGAAACTTATAATTTAAGTTATCATACAGCCAATTTAGCGGTGGAAGATTTTGTCCAAAATCCGTTGAATTATAATATCGATAACAATGACTTCTACAGAATTGAAGGTCATTTAGGATTGCCTTTTGAGACTGCGGTACAAAATATCAATGATCTTAAAGTGAAATATGGGTTGGCTTTTGATGTTATAGTATTGCTTTTAAATGATGGTGAAAAACGAGATGATGTGGTTGTTACAGAGCCTAAAAAAGTGTCCATTGAAGAACTTAGAAATCAATTATTATCAATTTCTAATGATATCAGCAAAAAAACTGGCGATTCAAAAGATACTTTACTAAACTTATCCAAATTGGACAGTCAATTAAGATTATTAAATAAAGCTAAATTTGAAACAACTTCAGGATCATCAGAAGACGTGACTGTTGTAAAAGAAGATCCTAAAAAAGAAGAAATTACTACTGAGCTTTTAAGCGAATTCTTAGAGAGAAAATCAGGCTTGGAGCATGTTTCGGGAGTAGAACCCGGTGCAACTTTTGTTTTAATTGCAGAATCAAAGACAAAAAATCAGGTTCTTGCGGATTTCTCTTTACCTTACTTATGTTGTTCTAAAAAAGATCCTGTATTTTTATCATTACCGTCAGGTAAACTTTGCCAAAGCGAGAGACCTGTTCTTATGACAATTGTTCCATTGGATGGTCAGGTAAAAGCATTTGTAAATGGTACACAAATACCTGCAATTAAACAAACCGGAGGACAGAGTTTCTTTGATCCTGGTTTGGTTGGTGCAGCTTATTTTGGACAAACAATTACGTTCACCGTTAATGATGATCCTGTAGATGCTCAAATGGTTGTATATGAAGAACCAAATCTTGTGGTAACAACAGGTACTCCGGTAAATGGTGAAAACCCGACAAATCCATCTGCAACGGTAACATTCAGTCTTTCCGGAAGCAATTTAGGAAATCTTAATTATTCATGGAATTTCGGTGATGGTCAATCAGTTACAATAAATAAACCTACTCCGGAATCAAACGGAACTGTAACCCAGTCTCATATATATAATCTGGTAGCAGGACAAGAAGATACCTTTAGTCCGATACTGACTGTAAGTAATGATAACGGATGTAGCAAACAATATGCAATAGCGCCGATAAAACTGAAAGGTCAATCACTGATTCAGTGTTTATCAAGCTTGGAGATTACCGTTCAATATAATGAAACTTTAGGTCCATGCCCTGGAGGGCACAGATGTGATAGTGCAAAATTTAATTTAATGGCCAATGGGGTGCATAAAATTGGTGAGGTAAACTTGAATAATACTAGTGATTCTCTTCAGACTGGTCAATTACGTCCAAATGGCGAACTTAAAGGTCCAAACAGAATTAATACAATACACATAAGTCCAACAAATGCACAGAATATCGCTGCATCAGATCCGAATGGAACAGGATTTATATCATTCTCTTTAGTATGCGCGGATGCAAGTTGCCACGATGGGGTTGCATGGACTACATTGAAATTGGGTGGAGTTGTAATTTATGACGGATGTCCAAGAAATAATTTCTTAACCATTAATCCTTGTACAGGAGAAGTAAAACCATAATATTATGAAATTGATTGAAACATACGAGAAAGATGGAAATGTTATAGAGATAAACAGCTTATTGACAACAGACAATGCAGTTATAGATATAAAGCAGATTTGTATTCTGAATGGTGTAGTGTATGTAAGTTTCGATACTGAAGAGGAGAGAATCCTTATCACTGAAACAGCAGACACCTTTATCCAAAAAAATAAAGAATATTTGGCTACGTTAACAAAAAAAGTAGTTAAGGTTCATCATTGTAAATGTCCAAGTTGCCAATAGTTTTTGTAACAATTCAATCGGGAAAATAATCACAATAACACCTTAGGAACATATATCTGTCTAGGGTGTTATTTACAATCATCTTAACAAATCATTAAAAATGAACAATAATGAATAATCAATTAAATAATATACCGGAAGAATACCGTGAGTTTATTAAATTAAGTGATATATCGATCCAATACCGTAAATTTAGCAAAGGACAATACATTGAGTTTACTCAATTCAACGAATTTTTAGATTTTTTTGAAGACCAAGATCGCCTGTCCAGAATAATGTTACAGGGCGTAGGTGTAGTATGCGGTCTTAAGCCGGATCTTATTTACTCAAATAAAAAGCTTAGCGGAATACAGCTCTCTCAGGGAGTAGCGGTTACAACCGATGGAGATTTACTTACTTTAAATAATACAAGTAAAATAAGTGAGGAATTATATGTAAGCGATCTGAAAACGATCAATATTGAAAGTAAAACTTACACACACTTTAAAGCTTATGATAATTTCAAAGTGAACTATCCTGCATTTTATGACGAAAATGACGATCAGATTCAGCTTTGGGAATTGGCAACAGCTCAGGAAGCAACTTCAGATTTTAATCCTATCAATGGCTTATCAAATTTAGAAGATAAATATTTGCTGCTGTATCTGGAAAGCTATGAAAAAGAAGTCAGACCTTGTAGAGGTGTCGATTGTGATAATCATGGAATTCAGCAGATTCGAAATCTCAAAGTATTGGTTACAACAGCTCAGGGTATTAATTATATTTTTGCAAAAGATAATCTCCAGCCACATCCTTTGTTTATAGAGGATATATTAGGAGAGATAAAGCAGGAGCGTGTTATTTTGGAAAGACTTATTCTGGAACAGGGAAGTAAGAAAAAGTTCTCTTCTTTCGATTTAAAAAACCTTTACACTGAAGTTTTAGAAAGAAACGGATACGGAGAAAATGTTTTCAAAAAAATCTACGAGATCTCTAAAATGATGGGATTGTCGGTTGCTAGTCATCTAACTTTTAAAAGTGTATTGGAGGATTGTCTTGATCAAAAATATGGTTTTCAGTATGCTTATGATGTAGTAAAAGATTTAATGGATACGTATTCCGAAATTATCAAATTGCTTCCTAAAACATTTACTCAAGAGCTTCCGGATTTCACTTCTTTTCCGAAACATATTATGCTTGGAAAATTAGTGTCAGAAACTCAGCTGGACTCTTCAAGACACCAGTTTTACTATTCACCGATTTTGGATGATGAAAGAGGAATACAAAAAGTTAAGACATTAATTAATCGTTTTAATCAACAAGTATATAATTTCAAATATACAGTTGATGTTGAGGAAGAAGCACAGATTAAAATTACTCCTTCACAGAAATTAAATTCTCTGGGAAATAAGGCAATTCCTTTTTACTATCAGGTTACGGAAGATTTTTTAAAAGCATGGAATTTCGATAAAACCAGCCATAGATCATTCAAAAATAATTTAGCATATAATGCTGATTTGCTTTCTCAGGATATACATATTCAAAAACCTTTAGAGTTTAATATAGATCAAAATGGCTTTTACAATATTGAAGGTCATCAAGGTATGGATTACAAGGACGCTTTCGAACAGATTAAGCAGATAAGAGATAAAAAGCAATTAGGATTTGATGTTATGCTTCTTTCTTTTGACGAGCTTATCGGAAATAAAGACCTTTCAAAAGCATATTTCAATGAATATATAGAAAAATATTCAGGACTGGAGCATAGACATGGAGTCGTAAAAGGCGGTACTTTTGTGATGATTTACGGAGACGATGAAAATGATAAAACGGTGGTTGCAGACTTTTCACTTTCTTATATCTGCTGTACACCAAAAGTTAAAATTAATTTGAGCTTACCAAAAAACACTATTTGTGCTAAGGCAGGTCTTATTCCTTTCACAGTACTACCTTTCAATGGCGTCGTAACTGCTAATGTTGAATCTCCTTTAGATGGAGGTGTAAAATTAATCAAAGGATTATACTTCTTTGATCCGGCATCAGTAAGCCCGGAATTGCATAACCAGCCAATCAGCTTCAGTGTCAACGGACAACCTACCGATTGCAGTATTAAAGTCATTACAGAACCGAATGTAAAAATTGTTGTTGAAAAAGTTTCATATCCTGAGAGTGATTCAGTAACGACTATTGTGAAATTTAAAGTCTCCGGAGATAATTTTACAGATTATCAGTACAGCTGGGATTTCTTGGATAACGGAAATCCAATTATCTTAAATCCGGATTCAGAGGGTAATGTTAGTTACGCTTTCTATAATCTTTCGCCTAGAAAAATTCCAACCATAAAAGTAAGTGTAAGCGGCGGCGGATGTTCTGAGGATATTGCAATAAGCGATTGGTATGATGTTCCAAGCAATCTTTCGGTTGATGCCGGTCAGGATCAGACTTTTACTAAAGTAGCTATGAAATATGGTACACCTGTTTTAAGAAAAATTAAAAATGCAGGTTCGCCTCCAGGCTATGGTGCGAATGCAGGAGATAAATTTTTAATACAACCAGGAATAGAAAACGGATTAGGTACTGATATAAACGCATGTAGGCTGTATTACAAAAAGCAGTCAAGCAGCGCATGGTATTCTGATGGGGCTTCAGTTTATAATGGCTCTGCTACAGATTTACTTTTTACAAATATTACAAATCAAAGCGAAATACTTGATTTCAGACTGGGTGTTTATATTTTGGGCACTACAACGGAAATTTTCAGCAATATATTAAGTGTACCTTATTCAGAACTTAATAATGCGACAGAAGGAGAAATAAGAATACCTGATGAATGGGTAGCTCCAAATACAGTTCAAACAGCTTTTGCCTCATATATTGTGAATTTAAATGGAAGTGCAGTAAGTACAGGTAGTTCATTAGGTACTACTTTATGGGAAGTTGTATCAAGTCCGGCGGGATCTGTTTTCAGTTTTGGAAATACGGCAAATTTGGCTACGACTTTTAAAGCAGATACTTTTGGAACTTATGTATTGAAGTTATCTGCTAATAATTCTTCAGGACAGACTGCTTCTGATGAGATGAAAATAGTTTTTACTCAACAAGGAAATAACCGTCCGACAGTATCAATAACATGGGGAGATGATTCAGTATCAGAAAAAACTTGTACAGACCCTATTTGTAATTATATAATTAAAGTTAATGCAACTGATCTTGATGATGATATTGCAAATATTCAGATTTTGAAAAGTATTGATAATGGTGCCTGGAATGTATTTATTCCAAAGCTTACCACGACTACATTTACAGATTATATTAATACAGAAGGTAAGCAACAATATCAGGCAGTTGTTATTGACAAAAGTAATAATACGGTAGCTTCACTTCCAATTACTTATACTAAAGAAAAAGCAGAGGTTTCAGTTTGTGAATATTTGTCTAATGTTAAAAATGCGAGATTAGATATTACGAATCTACCTGTTACGCCAGGTGGTTGGGTAACTGCAACAGTAGATGTTACTGCATCTGCAGTTGGTAAACCAATGGATTTATCTCATGAAATATATTATAGAAGATGTTATGATATTTTTGCTAATACCGTTGAAGTTTTAGGAACTAATAATGAAGTATTACAGCGTTTTGAAGTACCAAATAATTTACAAAGTGGCTTTACAGGACATAAATCTGTACCATTCACTTATACACCGATACAAGCTGGTCAAATCAAAGTTAGAATTAGTGAATATAAATCTTTTGCATCTCCAGAAGGAAGCCCGGCACATTTACATATAGATTCACAGCTTTTATTTTTGAATAAAGGTGAAGTATGTAATGGTATTTCAGCTGAGCATAATTTTTCTATATACCAGGGTGCTGATTGTAGTGAACCGGAATTTATATATACTGAAAACGCAAGAGATGAAAGTTTGGATAAATGTAACCAAAGTAAATTATCTTTTACATTAACAGGAAATAAATCTGATGTCCCGATGATATTCAGCTTGACTGGTACTCCTTCAGGAGCAATTGCAAGTATTTTGGTAAATGGAGATGGGAAAATCGTAAAACAATCAGATGGTACAAGTCTAACTTATGTAGAACAGATCGCAGATGGAGATCCTGAAGTTACAGCAATTCCAATTAATGTAAGTGTTAACGGAGAAATTAATGTTGATATAGTTCTTGAAGCCAGTCAATCTGTAAAATATAACAGAGAAATGGTTATTGGTTCTTGCGATAGTGGTCCAAAAACAGAGTTTACACAGAATGCATTAGTAAAAATAGAAAGTGCATCACTGGATGATATATTATTAAAGAATACTAAAATAATTTATGTTTAAAATAAAGATTTTATTATGTAAACAAGTAATTTTAGCTTGAAAATCTCTAAAATTCTAAAAAAGCATTAATTTAAAAAATAAAAATCCTCAAATTTTTGAGGATTTTTATTCAATATAAGGTTGCAGTTATCTTCTGTTATTTTTACGTCTCGTGCTTATGATATTAAAAAGTTTCGCAACATCTTCCAGATGGATTTCGAAATCATCATAATATTCGTTTAGAGAATGAAGAGTGATAATACCTCTTTCAACATCATGGCTGATAATTCGTTTTACTAGAATTCCTTTCTCTTTATGGACGATCACAAAATCCCATTTGTCATAATGCAGCTTACTCATCCAATAATCTTGTCTTATGTTTCGGCATAAAATAATGTCGCCTTCTAGGTAGCTTTCATATGATCCATTGTCCATGCTGTCTCCTTTCACTTCAAAACACATGTACTCACCTCGGTGTTCTATATCGTCGGTAAAAGGAATTGTCGGTAAGCTTTCTATATATTCTTCATCTGCGAAGTTATGTAGATAACCGGCTTGTGCGTATTGATTGGCAAGTGGAACATACATGACTTTTAAATCTGAAAATACAACAGGGGATGCACTGTTTTTAGATTTCTTTTGTTGTTCCTCCAGCAGATTTTTTACAAAATAAGCAGTGGTCTCAGGTATTTTTCGTTCGCCTTTTTCCCAATATTGAACGGCTCTTACACCAACTCCTATAGATTCTGCTATATCAGCCTGCTTCATTTTTAGCTTCTTTCTTATCTCTTTGAATTCTAAATTGGTCATTTTGATATGTTTATCGTTATTATAAAAAAAACACGTAAAATAGTTGCTTTTTTATTTTAAATATACGAACATTGTTCGTATATTTGTTTCAGAATTAAAATATAATACGACAAATATACAAAATTATATTTATAATTTAATGTTGAATTAATATTTGAAAAATTTTGATTAGTTAAAATAAAATCACTTTTAATCGGTTTTTTGAATAATAATTTCAATGTTAAGTATATTTTGTAGCTTGGTTTTTCTTTTTTGTTTTATCAGCGCTAATTAAGCAAAAAAGAATTTTTATAAATTAAAAAATGTAAAAAATGCGGTTTTTTTAATTTGATAGAAAGTTTTTTGTGCATATTTTAAATAATTAATCTGATGAAAATAATGTATTTCATTTTGATTAATCATTAAACACAAAATCCAGTCATTAAGCTATTTCTTATTTATAAAAACAAACCAGGAAATGTAAATTGATACTGCTGTTCAGTATATAAAAATATCGATTAATTATAACTGATAGTAAGATTTTTTATAAAAAGTAAAATTTAAAAGAAAGAAGTTAATACATCATTCTCTTAAAAGATATCTGTATCGACTTCTGAAAAATCAAAAATTAAATAATATCAGACATTTTTCCAAAGGCTTAAAATATGCTTTTGTGGTCTCTTACGGACTTTGCTTAAGGAATAAAAATTAAGAAATACGAAAACTTGTCTAATTCATGAACACCAAATCTAACCTTGAAAAAATGAAACGTAGCAAAGAATTAATAGAGAAAAGAAAAGATTTCGTCAACGATTATGTAAAGCGTAATCAAGATAAACAGATGAAAGTAATTGTAACAGAGCTGACAGAAATGTTGTTTTTATCGGAAAGAACAATATATAACATTATGCTTCAGGATTAATTTGTAGTACTAAAGCAAACTTGTGCTTTTGCAGTACAATAATACATTAAAATTAAATAAGACAATTTTTTATAAATGATATATCCTCAAGTTAGATCCGAAATTGTTATATCCTCAAGCTGAAAAGATCTCACACTGTTCGAATCACTAAAATATCTATACAGATCAGGTTAATAAAAGATTGTCTTTCTCATTTTGTCCCCAACTAAATTAAAAATAATAGTAAGATAAAAAATGCATTTTACTTTTAATCTGTTTGTGTATAGGAATAAACATCTAAACTATTGATTTTGATTGTTTAAAAAGAAATTAAAGTATAAAATAGTATCGTATAACAAATTTTAATAGTCATGGAAAATAACGAATACAATAAAGAAAACGAAAATATAGAAAAATTACAGGATCCAGATCAGGAAATCAGCGATCTTATTGATGAATTAGCCTATCTAAACGAAAATGAAAATATCCGAAAAAGCAAAAAATTTTTAGATGATATGTACATTCTGGACCAGGAAGATTAGCAACTGAAAGTTGTGAAACAAATCAAATTTTTTAATAAATAATATATGAAGAAAGAATGAATTTAGATAGTATAAAAGCTCTTTTAATAGGAACCGCGATTGCGTTTTCCGGAGGGTTGTTAAGAGTATTGATCTCAATACAGAATAAAGAAAAAAAACGACTTTGGGAACACTTTGTCACATTAATAATCGTTGTGATAGTCGGTTTCACAATGAGTTATTTAATGAAAAGTGCCGATCTGCACGACAAATGGTATTCCACGGGAATACTGTTTGTTCTTGGCTATGGCTACGACAAATTCCTGAAAATGATTACTACCAATCTGCCTAATTGGATTGATACAACAGTGAATCTTTATATTGGAAACCAGCAAGGTTTTAAGAATAATAAACAAGCTGACGAACAGGAAGAAAAAAAAGATGATGTGATTTAGTCTGATAAGAATTAAATAATAAAGAACCATGAAAAAAAACTGTTGCTGAACATGTTTGAAAAACTTGATGCAGCTACAGAATCCATCACTCAAAAACTAGTTATTTCTTCTGAAAAAGGGTGAATTTTGAACCTGAAAACTCATAAAAAATAAGAGAATAATACCAGAAGTGTTTCAGCATTTCCGATTTCTCCTTACAAAGCTGAAACACCATTTCTGGTTATTTAAATTCTTAAAAAATCCATTATACACGGTCTCATTTTTAGATCCGACAGATATTATATAAAGTACAACACATTAGTTGTGCTTTGTATGCATTTAAAAATAATATGTAATTAAAAACACCAAGTCAATGAAAGCAGCAAAACCTGTAGAAATAGACAATAAATCCCGTCACGGTAACAATAAACAAAAGCCGAAAGAACAGGTGGTTGTACCTCTACCTGAAGTAAAGGATGTAGGTACACAAACACAAATGTCTGAAAGCTCGGTCTCTAATATAGGATCGGCAAATAATAATAACAATAAACTCGATCTCAATGGTACTATTGCCGCTGTTCATGGTTCGCAGACCATCTACGATCAGGGAGCACAGATTATGTACGGCAAACTGCAGGAAAGTCTTGTAGAAACTGGCGATATCAATCATCCCGATACTAAGAAGGTAGAAAAAGGTTATATGGCAACCTTAAATGTCAATCAGATACAAGATTATCACAATCTTAAATCGGGAACTTATCTTCCAAAGACTTTACAGGAACAGGCAGCTATGGCTCAGAGTTATCAAGGTGATTCTGAAACAGCCGTTCCAGGGAAGCCAGAATCTGCAGATTCAGTTGAAGCACAGGCTGTTCAGGATTCTGTTGCTGCATCAGATATGAGCGCAGAATTTACTTTACCTGGCGAGCAGGAAGCTGAAGTGAGAACTACACCTACCAGTCCGAATAGCGATCCGCAATTCAACCAGACTGTAGGTTTAGTTAAAAATACGGCAAAGGCAAAACGGGTTCACAATACGAAAGAAAAAGCCGAAACTCACGCCAATACTGCTGCAGCTGTACCTGTCGGAGAAAGAAAATCGAAAGCAAAAGGTCAGAAAGTAGAACAGTTGGATCAGCAGAAGACAGGGGCTTTCAGTGCGACCAGTTTCAAGGCGAAATTGAAGGAAAAGATTTATAAAGTGAATTTACCTGTAAGCGAGAAGGATGCTGATAATTTTGAAAAACGTAATAATATCAATGCTGTCAACGGATTGATTAAAGGAGATGTAATGGCATCCAAAAATAGCGTAACAGGAAGTATAGAATCTGTTGCTAAGCAAGAACCTAATGAGGCTAAAATTGCACAGCGTAAAGCAACGGCATTGCCTGATCCGAAAATAGGCTCAAAAGTCAATATAAAAGCTACAGATGCTATGCCGCCTAAACGAGGTGATTCCGAACTAAGTGAGCCTATTGCTAAAAGTTATCAGGCGGTTGAACAGCAGTTTACTAAAAATCATATCACCGATGAGCAGTTGGCAAATTCTAATGAGCCGGATTTTATTAATGCTCTCAATGCTAAAAAAGCCGCCAAAGAGAACGCCGAAAATGCTCCTAAAGAATTTAAAAATGCTGAAAATAAAAAGCTGGAAGCTTCTAAGCAGGCAGCGCAGGGCAAAACCAACAGCACGATGGAAGGGATGCACCAAAGCAGAAAAGGATTGCTGGATAGTGTAACCAATAAACAGCATAAAGCCGGTGAGAAAAATACAGCTAAACATCAGGATGTTGTTGAAAAGTTAAATACTATTTATGCAGAGACCAAAAAATCTGTAGACGGACAGTTGAACGATCTGGAAACTAAAGTAGGGCAGTTATTTGACGATGGTGCTAAAAAGGCCAAAGATGCTTTTGAGAAGGAAGTAACCCAAAAATTAGAGGCGTATAAAGCCAAACGTTATGGAGATTGGAACGATTATGAAAATTATGGCAAACGCTTGACAGATGCTTGGAATAGAAAATTGCCGGATGAAGTAAATGTGTTTTATAAACAGGGACGGGATAATTTTATAACTGCGATGGATGGGGTTATTACTAAAATTGCAGAATTGGTAACCACACGATTAAATGCTGCTAAAGCTTCCATTACTTCCGGACGTCAGAAAGTGGTTTCCTTTATTAAAAATCTTCCTGCAGATGTAAGAAAAGCCATTAAAGGAGATATTGACTCTATTCAGGGACAGTTTAAAGAACTTGAAAGTTCTATCAGTGATAAAGAATCTTCATTAATCGATACACTGACAACCAAGTACAACAGTGCGCTGAAGGAAGTTGATGAACTGATTGTTGATATTAAAAAGCGTAATCGCGGATTCCTGGCATCTGTAGAAGATGCAACAATAGGCGTAGCGAAAACGATCATGGAAATACGAAAAACGCTTACCGAATTACTTTCTGGAGCGGTAAGTGCGGTAATGGCAATTGTTGCAGACCCGATAGGATTTTTATCCAACCTTATTGCTGGAGTTTCACAAGGATTTACTAACTTCGGAACGAACATCTGGACACACCTTAAGACAGGTTTCTTCGGATGGCTGACCGGAGCAATGAAAAATATTTCTTTCACTTTGCCGGAAGATATATTCTCATTAAAAGGTATTTTCTCAATCAGTTCTCAGATACTTGGTTTAACATGGACCGACATCAGAGGTATAGGAGCAGACATACTGGGAGAACCTGCGATGAAGGGTCTTGAAGGAAGTTTCAAAATGGTACAGATTGTTCAGAAAGAAGGCTTTGCCGGACTTTGGGAACATGTGAAAGACCAGTTTGCGGATATTAAAGCTACGGTAATGGATACCATTATTGATATCATTAAAACGCAGGCGATACAGGCGGGAATCAAAATTATTATGAGCTTGCTTACTCCGGCTGGAGCATTTATAAAAGCGGCAATGATGATTATTGATTTGGTGAAATTCTTCGTTCAGAAGGCGGCACAGATCATGGAGTTGGTAAGAGCCTTTACGGAAGGTATCAAAGCTATTGCAAGCGGAAATGTGAGTGCTGTAGCAAAAGCTGTAGAAAATGCCTTGGGAAGATCAATTCCTGTATTGATTGGCTTTTTAGCTTCATTGGCAAATCTTGGCGGTTTGGCAGATAAAGTGATTGGTGTGATCCAAAAGATACGTCTGCGTATTAAGAATGCGATCGTCAAATTCTGGAACTTTATTAAAGGGAAGGCTAAGGGACTGCTTGGGAAGATTGGTTTTGGTGACAAGAAAGAGAAGAAGGAGAAAAAAGGAGAAGATCTTCGTACTACTGAAGAAAAGAAAAGGGATTTAGAGGAAGGGGTAAAAGAAGGGACACTTCTATTAAAAGATGAGAGCTTAACTCTAGAAGAGAGAGAAAAACGTTTAGAAAATATAAAACAAACTTATGAACTAAAAGAGTTAAAGGTTGTTACGGAAAAAGTAGATTCAGCTGGGACTTGGGCTTATATATTTGGTAAAGTTAATCCGGATTTGAAAGGACACGTTGTGGTATTAAGAATGGTAGATGGAGAAGAAATTCCGCTAAGACCCAATCAGGCAGCTATAATTAGAGAAAAACTAAAATATAATGATGGTAAAATACAACATTTTAGAGCTATTCTACCAACGGGAATAATGCTGGATCTTGAAGGAATAGGTAAGAAAATAAGTATAAATAGGAATTCTAAATTAAAAGTAGTTAATGTACAAACTCCTAAACTAAATCCTGATGGAGCTAGAAAAAGAGGCCTTGATACTGAAACTTATTTAGAAAAGCAATATATTATAATAAATGTAAATGAAAATTTGGTTGCAAAAATTAATAGTTCAAAAATAGATACATATGAGGCGAAATGGAGAAAAAAGGAATATGCACTAGGACATGTGGATTGTTTTTCATTTGCAATGTTTATTTTAAGGGATGAATTACATGGAGATATGAAACGTGAACCTGAAGGAGAAGATAATGAGGCAAGATTTTCAGATTTACTATTAGAACAAGAGGAAAAAGAATTAGAAAACCGATATAGAAATACAAAAAAAAGAAGATAACACATGACAGATTTCATAAAAAAAATGGAAAAAAAGTTTGAAACTCAAATTATCTATTCCAAAGAACATATCTGGGAAAATTATTATGATATAGATAACGATGGAAATATTACAACACTCTATTTAGATGAGGTTGATTTAAAAGATCTTGATGTTTTATCGCCTGTTGCACACAGTTTGGTTAACTTGGCAGTCGTAGATTGTAATATCAGAAGTTTAGGGACATTAGAATTGTTTACTCGATTGGAAATTTTAAGCTTAAGGCAAAATGAATTATATGGTTATGCATTTGAAGATTTAAGTTATTTGAAAAAGCTGAAAAAACTAGATTTAAGAGGAACAAATATTAAGGATACTTCACCACTCGGTATTCTTAATAATTTGGAGATGTTATTTATTGGCGGAAATGATGAGATTGATGAGGTAAAAGGGCTGGAAGGTTTAAAATCATTATATCATTTAGATGTGTCTAACAGCTGTATTAATAGTATTGAGAATATCTGTGCAAATGAAAATATTCGTGTACTAAATCTAAAAGGCACTCATTTGGAAAAGATTACGCATTTGGAGAAATTTCCTAATTTGGAAAGCCTTAATCTGGATGGTACTTTAGTAGAAAAAATAGAAGGATTAGAAGCTTCGAAAAATCTTAAAGAGCTTTTCATTTCTACATGGCGGTTAAAGTACATTGAAGGCTTGGAAAACTTGACCAAGTTAGAGGTTTTAGATCTACATTTGAACGAAATCTCAAAAATAGAAGGATTGGATAACTTAACCAATTTAAAATGGTTGAGTCTTAATAATAATAAAATAACAAAAGTTGAGAATTTGGATAATCTGATAAACCTTGAACTTTTATTATTGGAAGCCAATGAGCCAATTACTTATTTTGATACTGCATTTTTTCACAATTTAGTTTCAGAATGTTATATATACATGCGAGACATGATGGAAATAGAAAGAATTCAAAAGGTTACACCCGAAAATGTTAAAATCAATTATGATGACGATTATCGATGGCCTACATCATTGTATCGAATTCCCAGAGAGATTTTTGAATAATCTTTGTTTAAATAATCTTCAAAAAATAAATTAAAAAGCTTTTAAAGCGAAACTTCCAATAGAAGTTTCGCTTTTTTATTAAAGGATTATCTTTAAGCTCTTAAACTGAGAAATTTCAAAATAACCATGACAGATTTTATAAAAAAACTTGAAAAAGAGTTTGATATTCAAATTAATCATTCCAAAGAACACATCTGGGAAAATTATTATGATGTAGATGAAGATGGGAATATTAAAACATTATATTTAAATAAGGTTGATTTAAAGGATATCGATGTATTATTACCAATAGCAGACAGTCTTGTTAAATTAGCCATTCCATATTGTAATGTGGAAATATTACGTCCATTAAATGCTTTTTCACGGTTAGAAACATTAGATTTAACAGGCAATAAATTACCGGAAAAATCCTTTAGGTATTTAGGAGATTTAAAAAGTCTGAAAAATCTGGATTTGGGAGCAACTGAACTTAAAGATACTTCTTTGTTGGGCGATTTAATTAATTTGGAAATATTATATATTAGTTGCAATCCGTATCTCGAAGTAAAGGGTTTGGAACATTTAAAGTTCCTACAGCGGTTAGATGTCACTCTGACTAAAATTGATCATATAAAAAAGATAAATGTTAATGAAAATATCCGTTCTTTAAATATTGGAGAAACTAAAATTGAAAAAATAACCGATTTGGAGCGCTTTCCCTATTTGGAAGAATTGAGAGTAAATGGAAGTCGGGTAGACAAAATTGAGGGTTTGGATACCTTACACAATCTTAAACAACTTCTTATTTCGTGTACTCATGTAGAAGAAATTGAAGGTTTGGAAAGCTTGAAAAATTTAGAAGTATTAGACTTAAGCCATAATGAGATTTCAAAAATAAAAGGATTGGATAATCTGAAAAATTTAAAAAAATTAAATTTAAGTGAAAATAAGATCGCCAAAGTTGAGAATTTAGATCATCTTATTAATCTGGAGTTTTTAACTTTCGAGATCAATAAAATTAAAGAGTTTGATACGTCTTTTTTATCTAATTTAGTTTCCGAATGTTTTATTTCCTTATGTTTTACAGGGAATTATATCAAAGAGATTAAAGATGTTCCAAAGAATGTTACCATCAAATTTGAGGCGGATCATTTTGTACCAAGAATATTTCCTATGTCAAATGATTTGTTTCTATAATATAATAAGAATATAATAAGAGCCTTGTTTTTACAGGGCTTTTTTATCTGAAATTAGGCTGTCAAATTAATATTAGAAAATAATTTTGATGGATTATAAAAATAATTATATAAAAAATAAATAATGTTGGACATAAAATATAAATCTGGCAAAAATGATGACGCGGAGAAATTTGCAGATCCGGTAAAATGACAGATTTTATAAAAAATAGTTAATATTCAAATTATCTGTTCCAACAAACATATCTGGGAAATTAAAACATGATATTTAGATTATGTTGATTTAAGATGTTATTGACTGTCGCAGACAGTTTGTTAAATACAACATCAGAAATTAAAAAAGAATGGACAAAGCTCACTTTTTTTCTCTTTAAAATAGATTGTACTCAGCTTCGCGAAAAATAAAATATTTCGCAAAATACAGTTAAATAAAGGTTCGGATTGTTACAATCCGAACCTTTATTATTTAATGATATCTGAAATCTCTTTTTACTTAATGATTTTATCTTACAACTAAATGAATTGTTTAAATCGATAAATACATTTATCCATGTTTTTGAAAGAGATACTGCAAGTTACTGTAACTACAGAATAGGCAGGGTAAAAAACTTTAATAAGAATGAAAAAATAAGGAATTTTGGACTTTAAAATGTAAAAAATAAGAGAGACAAAAATAATTAGTTTAAAAAAGCATATCACTAAAAATATTAAAGTATTATGGACGAAAATAAATTACCCACGAGAGAGGAATTGAAAAGTTATTTTAAAACAGGTAAATACCCTACACAAAGTCAATTTTCAGATTTTATAGATTCTTATTGGCATAAAAAAGAAGATACACTACCAGAGGAAACATTAGCAACTGTTATTAATAGAAATAATGTAGTTCCGGAGCAAGGAATTAAATTAGTACACAGTGCGACATCGCCTTCTACTAAAATTGAGTTAAGAGTCAATCACAAAACCTGGTCTCCATGGATTGGAAATATGAATCCCGATCATACTGGAGTTTACAATCACTCATTTGGGTATGGTGCATTACAGGATGTTACCTCCGGAGACGGAAATGTAGCACTAGGAAATCATGCGCTATGGAAGCTGACAACAGGCATTAGAAATACAGTAGTAGGATCGAGTTCGATGATTGCCTTAAAAGAAGGCTACTGGAATGTTGTAGTAGGGCAGGCTACTCTGTATTATTTTGCTACAGGACACAATAATACCGCTGTAGGTAGAGTGGCGATGAATAATTTCATAGGAGGTTACGGTAATACTGCTTTGGGTAGTCATTCAGGATATGTTGATGGTGGAACCAAACATACTCAAGAATATAATTATAATACTTTTTTAGGATTTAGATCAGGTTATACGTCTGATTTGCCGAATAATTTAAAAGGGAATAATAATGTTACAATTGGATCAAATGCTCCGATAGGAGGTAATACGAATAATAAATTAGTCATACATTCATCAGAAGCAGTACTAAATCATAATACGACACTTCCCCTTATAGGTGGAGATTTTGTAGAAAGAACCTTAGACTTTGATTCTTCATTAAAAGTCCATCGACTTCCACAGGCGGATTCTACTTTTACAAAAAACATTGTTGCTAAATCTGATGGAACATTCGGTTGGGAAAATAAGAGCAGTGGTGGAGAAGCCTCAAGACTTTCTTTTTTATATGGTCATTCGGGGAGTGAAATTGATGGAACGATTGCTGATATCATTCAACTTTGGAATCAGGAAAGAACTATTACGATTAAAAATAATCCAAGCAACGAAAAACCATATTGGATAATGATGGAATCCGCATCATCTGATTATGGAGTAATAAAGATAAAAGCTGAAGCAGGAAGGGTAATTTCAATTGATACTAAAACAGGATATGAAACTCTACAACAAGATACCACTTATAGACTAAAATCTGGAAAAAGATATTTAGTATCTAAAAGACATGATGATAACTGGCTGATTATATATGAGTTTTAAATATTGAAAATAAACAAAAAACAGATTCTTTTCATCCTCTTATAAAGAATTGGATGATAATATTTCGTAGTTACTCCATCAGAGAAAATAAATGTGAAAAGTTTTGTAGATGGAGTAAGTTATTTGATTTTAAGTAAATAGGAGTTACTGCAACTACAGAATGCACAGGTCGGAAAACTTTTATAAGACTGAAAAAAAGCTGAATTTTGAACTCTTAAATATAAATGGTCATTGGTTCAAAAAGTCAATTATCTTAAAAACATAAGTAGAAAAGAATAATATGGAAATAAATGAAATAACAACAAAAGATGTTTTAAAAAATTATTTTAAAACAGGGAGATATCCCACAGAAAATCAATTTTCAGATTTTATAGATTCTTATTGGCATAAAGAAGAAAATATACCGAAAGAAAAAATAGAAGGTTTAGATGCTCTACCATTAGACTATCAATTGCAATGGTCTCCTGCGACTAAAAAACTTTCATTAGTGGATTCTAAAGGAAATTTGATTTCAGAGATTTCTTTGCAAACTATAGATAATGTAAGTATAGATTTAAGGTATAATTCTGCTACATTATCATTGGAAGTGTATAATAAAGATAATGAATTGCTGTACAGTATTCCCATTGCTGATTTTGTACAGAATGTAGCTACACAATTAGTATTGAATTCTAACAATTTACAATTAAAAGACAGCAAGGGAGCAATACTGTCAAATATTATTTTTACGGTATCCAATATTGGAGGATTACAGGAAGCACTTAATACTAAATTAACTGTTCCTGAACTAACAAATAACTATGTTGGAAGATGGAGTACAGCGTCTGCAAATTTTGTTGAAGGAGTATTGCAGGATAATGGCAGTAGTGCAGGAGTAGGAAATAGTAATTATAATAATATTATATGGGCAGTAGATTCTGTAACTCAGGCAGCGCTTATAGCTCCAAGAATGACCCAAGCTCAGAGACTTATCATTACACTTGATATTACACAAGCTGGAGCGGTTGTATATCAAACTAATGGAAGTTTTGGGTATTATTTATGGAATGGGACTTCTTGGCAAACTTTAGGTGAAAATATTGCAACAGCAGATTTATCAAATACTCAGGCAAGAACTTTTACTCAAAATGCAAATTTTACTTGGAATACTTTGGGTAATCCTTATTATTTGAAAGGATTGGCGGATATTGGTTCTGATCATAATGAATACTCAAAAGTATTAAGAATAGACCCAACAACTAAACAAGTAGTAGAAGGTGATGCTTTTGTAGTAACGATACCTGATAATTTGCCTAATCCTTCTACCCCAACTGCACAGACTTTAAATATAGTTCACACATATACAAACAGTCCAACTGCATTAGATACTAATGTAGTGGCTTTAAATGATTTTATTATGAATATAAGTAACTTAGAATTTACTTCATTAGCTGCAGATGATTGGAATGTAGTAAACGCAACAAATAATGATTCTTCTTATATAGATAGAAATTCAGGGATAGTATTGAAATGTTTAAATCCAGGTCCTTTTACTAATAGACAGGTAATGGCTTGTGCTTATCCCAACTTAGTATTACCCAACAATAAAAACTGGGTATTCACTATAGGATGTACCGTAGGAGCTCTCCATATTTCTCACATGGGAGTAGTAGGAATAGCCGCTAGTAGCGCTACAACAAATGTAGGAATGCTACAGAGCTTTTTATCTTCTTTATCAGCTGGTTGGGATCAGTATAATTGCTTGAACTTTATAGAGAGCACTGATGATACTACTCCAGTTGAAAATGGTTTTGCTAAAGTAAATAATAATACTTTAATATTTACAAAAGTCGGTAATATACTAAATACTACAGTAAGAAGTGGTAATAACTATAAATCTTTAAATATAGATGTTACGGGTATAAATTCATTTAAACCATTATTAAATCTAGTTAAAAAAAGCTGGGATTATCCCAATAATTCATGTACATCTGATTTTGGAATGTACTACATACAGCCTTAAAATAAAAATAGAGTGAAATTATTAATACTACAATAATTAGAATTAATTGTTGTCAAGAGATCGGTTAAATTATAGGTCATAGAAATCAATTTAAGTATTTATAATTCAATAAATTAAATTAATTACAGCCAGAAAAATATCATGTTTTGGCAAGCTATCGAAACAGTATGTAATTAAACCATTTCATTTTGGAAAAAATTACAGTGACTAAAGAATAGAGAAACCAGAGAACTTCTATAAGAATGAAAAAAATGAATTTTAAAGTATAAATTAAATACAAAAAGCAATTATTGCTAAAAATATAAGTAGTAAACAATATTAAAGTATTATGGAAAAAAATGAATTAATCTCAAGAGAGGAGTTGAAAACCTATTTCAAAACAGGTAAATATCCTACGCAAAGTCAATTTTCGAATTTAATAGATTCTTTTAAACATAAAGGAGATGTATTGACAAATAAAGAAGTGGTAATTATTGCCAATAGTTTGGCAGCTATGACCAACGGAGCCATTCAGTATAATATAATGAATGATAGTGGGGAGCTGCACTTCTCCATCGTAGTAAGCCAACAGGATGCAGAAGACCAGATAATCGAAATAGACAACACAAAAGGCGAGTGGAAAAGAACATATTTCTTTGGTAATGCACCTTACAATATTACAGCAAAAGAATTTTCTGCAGAAGCATTAAAAGGAACCGAATACTATAACTTGTATTACCAAATACATCCGGACTATGCGATAAATAGACTGTTCGGAAATAGTTTGCCTATGATTCTTGATGGGTTTGAATTTGGAACGTTAGAGGTTAAAAGTTTTTACTTACAAATAAATAAAATAGATTTAGGGCAAAAAATAAATATTGTAAATACAAACATTAAATTCAATAATAAAACTGAAATACCTATTCAATATAGAATCGTAGGGGGTAACTGGAGTCATATATATACAAATAAAGACATTATTACCGATCATTATGATATATGGGATTATTTGACATTTTATTATCGTGCAGACCTTCGAGAAATCAATCAAAATATAGAATGTAAGGTCTATGATGCCGATAATGATACTCTTTTAATGACAAGCTATTTAAACGCTGGACAAGACAATCAAAATGTTTTTAGTGGTAGTTCAGCTATGGCAATCAGAAATATTAGAATCGAATGCGATTATCAAATAATATAAAAAAGTTTGTTGTAAGAAGACTACAAGAAAAGTAAACGGAAAATCTAGAACATAAGAATAGCCAAGCTCTTCACGGGTGGTAAATATTATATCATTTGCAATTTGGTTAAACAAAAGATTATGAATAGCAGTGCCGAAAACAGCCAAGCATACATTCTTCAATGTTATTATAAGTGTATATTGCTCAAAATAAATATTTTAAATTTATTTTGACATTCAATATCAAAATAAAAACTTCTGATAAAAAATCAGTAATACGGTTTCTCAACTTTATCTTAATACTTTGGCGCTAAGAGTTGCCATTTTTAGGGCTTAAAAAGCGCAATCAAACATTATAAAATTTTTATAGATGATACGGTTCTATTGTTACCATGAGAATGGTTGAAGGACTTCAAGATAATATAAAGTAAAAATCACCATATGTTTTTTTGAAGTTGAAAGATGATAAAAAATTAATTATATCACTGGAGAAAGTAGCAGGCAAAAATTTATTATAAAAGATAAAGAAGAAAGAATTTTTGAATTCTAAAATAAAAAGAATAAAAAACAATGGAACTAAAACAACTACAAAAATTATTTACTCATTTAGAAGATGTTATTATATGGCGTATAAAAAATCCTTCAGAAGATTTTAACACAGGAATGCCTGAATTTAAAACTGATGATTATAAAAACTTTCCACTAGGAGATTATATTTCAAGGAAAGAGTTTGCTCATCAGGAGGTTGTTATTCTTTTAATGGCTTTATTACCAAGATTGGATCCATCATTACTGAAACGAATTTATTTAGAGTTTCCGAATAGTGAGCTGTTTGATTTTTGTTCAGGCAGTGATAACGGAAGACTCTTTTATCCTACAATTCAGACTGTTCAATATATTTTAGGTGGGGACAGCATTTCTGAAAGATTAAAGGCACTGGATTATTTCAGTTCAGATTCAATTTTAATCAAAGAAGAGCTTATTGTTTTTTCAAGTTCGGCTCACGATCATACACCAATGAGCAGTCAGGTAAGTGTTCACCAGGAAGCTTTTAATGCTGTAGTTTTCGGATCAGAATTACTGCCGAAAATGAGCAATGATTTTCCCGCAGAACAACTACATACTCGTCGATCATGGAGCGATTTGATCCTGCCTAAGATCACATTGGATGAACTTCAGAGTATTGAAGCATGGTACAATAGCAGCCGAATTCTTATGGAAGACTGGGACATGCAGAAAAAACTTAAACCAGGCTTCAGAGTGTTGTTTTATGGAGAACCGGGAACGGGGAAAACTCTTGCAGCCAGCCTTTTAGGAAAGTATACGAAACGCCCTGTTTTCAGAGTTGATGTTTCTATGCTGGTCTCAAAATATATTGGGGAAACGGAAAAGCAATTGTCAAAATTATTCGACAAAGCGGAAAATAAGAACTGGATTTTATTTTTTGATGAAGCAGATGCTATTTTCGGAAAGAGAACCAATGTACGAGATGCTCATGATAAATATGCCAATCAGGAAGTTTCTTATTTGTTACAGCGAATAGAAACTTTTTCAGGGCTTATCATTTTGGCATCTAACTTTAAAAATAATATGGATAAAGCCTTTACGAGACGTTTTCATAGCTGCATAAAATTCGGTAATCCAAAGCATGAAGAACGTTTGCGTATCTGGGAGCAAAATTTGCCGCAACAATTACAGCTGGAAGATATTAATATAAGCAACATCGCTAAAAGATACGAGCTTACAGGTTCTAATATTATGAACATCATACAGGATGTAAGCTTAAAAACAATCGCATCGAAAAGCCCTGATTACAAAGTAAGTCTAGACATGCTACTGGAAAGTATTAAAAAAGAGTATGTAAAAGAAGATAAAATATTTGTGTAAATAAGTTCTGGTTGTGCTTCCTTTCACGAACATGTATTACAAAAACGATTTCAAATGTATAATAGATCCTCATTAAGATGAGGAAAATTGGGCGGGTTGTTATTTTGTTAATTTGATGTTCGTGTTTGGAAGCATATTATTTAAGAAATGATCTATAGTTTTTGTGTAAAATCTATGATACTGTTTTTTATTTCATTTCTAAAGTTTTGATTCCAATATCTTTAGATGCTTATTAATAAGCATGTAGGTGAAAGTTCCTTTAAAGCTTATAATTTTTTCTTATCCGGTCGGAAGCTTTAGAAATCAGGAAACTATAATCAGAGGTAGATTTCTTCTTAAAAATCTACTTAAAGAATTGAAAAACTCAAAAAGACCGGAGATTTAAATTCATTTAATTTCAAAAATAAAGCTAATGAAAGCGAAAATTATGCTACTGATAGTATTCAGTGGTTTCATACTGTGCTGTCGAAGTAAAAATAAAATTACAGTCGACTACAAAGAAGATAGAAAAGAAACGGAAAAAGTAAAAGTTGATTCTTTAGGCTTTCAGGGCTCAAAATCAATTCAAAATACGTCTGCCGATATATTACAAGAAGAAAAGAAAGATGAGGTATCCGGGGAAATATTGATCAAGGGAAAATCTGATCTAGACAATCCTTTTATTTTTAACAATATTGTGGGACGCGATACTATTCAACGCATTTCCATTGTGGGAACCGCAGAATATTCGATTAGTAACTATTATACAAAAGTTGATAATAAAAAATCGGAGGTTATAAAAGAAGAATCTGCAAATAGTATTCAGAACATAGCTCAAAATGCAGTTTCAAAGGAAGCAACCAAAGAAATTACTGCAAAAATATCAGAAGAAACAAAAAAAATAAAAGCGAATGGATTTGAAGCCGGAGCATGGATTACAATTACCATTGTTTCAGGCATTTTTATCGTAATCCTTTTCGCATACAAATATTTTAAAAAATGAAAACATCACAAAAAGGGATCAATCTAATCTTGTCATTTGAAGGTTTTAGTGCCAAACCTTATCTGGATTCTGCAGGAATTCCTACAATTGGTTATGGAAATACATATTATGAGAATGGCAAGAAAATCACAATGAGTGATTCGCCAATCAGTCAGGAAAGAGGGGTGAAGCTATTTTCATACGTTTTACCAACCTATGAAAAAATAGTTAACAGTAAAATTAAAATAACGCTTACTCAAAATCAATTTGATGCGCTTGTATCACATACATACAATACAGGCGGATCCGACACTTTATTTTCTTTAATCAATAGAAAAGCAGATGTTGAAACCATTAAAGATTGGTTTACTTCAAGGTATATTACCGCAGGTGGCAAGGTTTTGAATGGATTGATAAAAAGGAGGAAAGAGGAAGCAAATTTGTTCTTTTCTAAATAAATATTCCCACTTTACTAAATGAGAGGGTTTTGTTAATTTTCCTTTATAATAGCTTGATAAAATATATTACCACTAACAGAAATGCCGTCTTGTAGCTTCCAGCCTTGCAATAGATGGTCGTTAACTTCCATAACAAGATTTCCCATTGCCCAATGAGTTAAAATTTTATATTCTATAAGTTATTAATTTTGGTTCCCCACGAATATACAGAAATTACGGTACGTACTTTGCAAAGAAAGATACAACTAAACACATTTTCATATATATCTTTCAAATTTAGGCTAGGAAAATTCTTCAACAAATTAAAAGCAACCTATATTCACCATCATTCTCTCGGGGAGCACGATGAATACATGGCAAAACTTTTTGTTCAGGATGGTCTACAGCTAATCTCCAAAGATGACCTAAGCCTAGATTTGTGGGTTGAGCATGAGGTTTGGATTGATAATGAAGATCAAAAAAATATTCCTTCAAAAAATCTTCAAAATCCTCATCTTTACCGTTGTGCAGTTCTTTTAATTTTTCCTGGGTTTCGGGGATCAATATTTTCTGTATAGCCTGATCGTTGGGTAAGATATCACTCGCTGCGCCATAATAGGTGCATAAAAATGTATCGGTTCCGATAGGAGAGCGGTCAACATGATAAGAATACACATCGGTAGAAATAAAGTCGAATTCCTCATCCCGATCATAATTTTTAAGTAAATTGAGGGAAGGTGACGCTCCGAAATCAGTGAGTAATTGTAAATCATTTAAAATAATTTCCCTTGCCATATTCCCTTTTTCCGAGAGTTGAAGGGATAAAAGATCTTCAGGATGAATCTCTGTAATATTCTCTTTTAATTGTAGTTTAGATACAATTTCTTCAAAATCTCCATTTAAATTTCTTTCCCAGCATATGGCATTCACGACTCCTTGAAATCTGGTGTTTACAAGTTCGGAAAAAGTAGAAACCACTTCAATTTGATTGTTGTCAGAAAAAATAGTGTTCATAGAATTGAGAAATTAGCAAGTCATTTAATTCTATACAAAAATAACGAACAAGTTCAAGATAAACGGCTGATTAATATTTTTTGTCAGAAGAAAACCTGAAAGAAGCATTAAGTTCACCTCAGAATCACTTTAAAAGTTTGATGTGTATATGAAAAAATAATTATTTTAGATAATAATATACTAGTTAATACCAAATAATTAAACATCAATAAGAAACAAAAAAACAGCATCCTTTTAATGCTGTTTTTTTGTTTCTTATTGATCTAAATTTTAATTACTAATTCCATTCAGCTTCTGGCAGATCGTTATTATCCTCCACTCCTATAAATTCAATGATACTATTTTTTAATAATAAGCTAGGAAAAATTGTAATATTTTCATCTTTGCTAAAAACAACAGTCTGAATATTTTCTTTATCTAATAATGCTGTTGTGATCATCATTTGGAAATTTTTAAAGTCGTTTTCATCATCAAATGATAAAATATGCTTGGATGTCGAATTTTGTATTTTTATTCTCATAATGTATAATTTGTTATCAAAGTTAATTCTTTTATTGAAATTTTAAAACTGTTGAATCTTGAATAAATTAAATTGTTATTTCCAGAAAGTTTAGAGTATAAAATAATTCTAGAAAAATAAATTCTCTAATTTTTTAGAAGTTTCAATAATGTTTTTATATTTGTTCAAACAAATTTATCATGGAAAATATATTAAAAAGAGGAGATGTGGTAACACTTAAGAGTGGAAGTCCTAATATGACCGTAAAGTATAAAATGCAAGATGGTTCATGGAAATGTTCGTGGTTTGACTCTAATTATGAATTGAAAGAAGGTAATTTCACTGAGGAACAACTTATTATTTCAAAATAACGAATTTGTTCCTTATTGATTTTTTATATAACTATATCCTTAGTTGTAAAAAATAAAAATATATCTTGAAAAGACAGTATCATCTTGGTGCTGTTTTTTTATTGTTGTTACATTTTACAACATTAGATTTGCCTACTCATCAAGTTGTTTAATAAATATATAAATTAAAATTCATACAATGCAATCTTTAAAAGACTTTATTAATGAACAACTTTCAATAGAAGTTCAAGAAAATGGGCAAAATTCCCAAGATACAAAAGACAAGGTTGATGTCAACAATACTAATGAGAATAATGAAAATATTCTAAAAGGTCAGCCAAATGATGAAAAGACTGATTAAAAAGGGAATACATGTCAAGTTTTATCGTTTTTACTCTTACCTTTGCCAATCGAAATAAGCAAATGAAATTATAGATTGTTTAGTTTTCTATTTTTTTATGACACAACATTACAAATATTGTACTAAAAAAAAACTTATTGAACAATTATAATACGTCGAGATTTGACGTCAACATATTATAGTTTTGACAAATTTAATTAATTGATGTAATTACGGAAAACCGTAATGAATATATTTTTTTTATTTTTATTTTAGCAGAATATTAAATAGTAAAAACATAATCAATTCATTACAAATTTTGTTTTTGTTGTTTGGGAACAAAATTTGTATATATTTGTTATATTATTTGTTCCATTTATAAATAACAAAATTTTATATTTGAGAAAACTAATTAAATGGCACAAATTAATTCTAAGAGAACTTTTAATAGACCCAATCTTTGGGGGATGATTCAGAATGTATTAATTGCATCTTTAAACAAAGGGCAATTTTTATTAGGACTTATTGGTATTTGTTTTATAATAATGATTTTTAAATTAAGTCAAGCAGATACAAAAATTTTCTTAGACAGTTTATTAGCAGCAGCAGGTAATTGGCATTATGCAGGATGGATGTTGGGTATTTTTTCAACTGCAGGATGGTTTTTTGGAACCAAACGATTAAGAACATTACATACAAAAGAAATTAATAGAATTTCGGAGGAAAAGAAAAATTTACAACAGTCTAAACTGAATAATAAAAGGCTTAGTTCTAGTAATAATAAAAACAATAATAACAATAATAACAATAAAAGAAGATAATTATGGCAAATTTATTTATAATCCTATTTATTTTCGCAATGTTTCATTTTATATACGAATCTATTCTATCCCCAATGTTTAGAATGGAAATTAGATATAAACTTTTTGAAACTAGAGATAAATTAAGAAATTTTAAATTAGAGAATATAGATGCATGTGATAATGAGACATTTGATTTACTTGATGAATATGCTTCCAAAACAATTAATATGTTACCATTATATAATTTTTCAAATCTATATTATGCATCTAAAGTAAAACGTGATGAAAAATTATCAAGTGAAATATCAAAACATACAGAATTAATAAAAAATTCTAAATTTGATGAATTGAGAAAAATTGATAAAGATATAACTAGAGCAGCTGTTAAATCTCTGCTAGTTAATTCTGGTGGATGGATTTATATAATTGTTCCAATTGTTATTCCAATTATATTATTAATTTTCGCAATTGCAATGATAACACATAGTTATAGTAAACTAAAATCTAAATTAATAGTTAGTTCATATAAAATGTCATATGCTGGTGCGACTGGTGCTTATAATTCTCATTTAATGTATGAATTTTAGAAAGAAATAATTTAAAACATATTTCCAAAACCCTCTATTTTAGAGGGTTTTACGTTTTTTAGCTTAGATAATTTTTATTATATTTGTATTATTAAAAATAAAAACCATTCCTAAAAAAGGAATGTAAAATAAATCGTGCTAATTGCATTATTGCTAACCTAAACTACCACAACGAAGTTTTCGAACTTCATCTTTAAAAGCAAATAATGTATATAAGGTACGCCATTTTGGCGTGGCTTGTATCATTGCTTTTAAGGGTGTGGTAGCCCTTGGTTAACGTGGTACAATGTCCACGCTTTATTTTTTAAGCATTTATTAACCAAAACTACCACACAATGAAATTTGAATTATCTACATTCAAAACAGTAGCATCATGTTCTATATTGATGTTAACAAATCTCTCTTTATCAGGGCAAACTAAATTTTCTTTTGATGACCAAACACTAAAAAAGTTTTATTATCAGAAATTATTTCCAGTTGAGTATAAGCAAATAACTGATGGTTCTGTAACAAGAAATGCTTATATGATTTCTGATGATAATCAAATCCCTATTTCCTCAGATGAATTAAAAGGTTCATTTATTGTCATTTCAGACAAAATGGGTATTAATGATAAAGACGTTCCAGGACATTTTCTTAAAAATGAATTATGTGAAGAAGTTATAAAATATTATGAACTTGACAAAACCAATGTATTATTGGTAGAAAACGAAAATACTAAGAAACTTTACATGATGTATGCAGATTTTCTTAAAAGTATGAATGAAGCAAAAGAAAAACTTCAAAAAGATAACGCTGAACTGAAAATGATAGATGGATTTATGCAATCAATGGGATATAAAACCTCTCAAATAGATGGAGCCATATATGTAAAAACTAAATATTATCGAATTTTATGTAACCTATCAACAGTTGATGTTTTACAAAAAGACAAAGAATACTTGAAAAAAATTGATGGTTGTTTTGAACAACGAGAAGCTATAAGAAAACAAATCATTGCAACCATTCCAAAATTTGATCACTATGTAAGATTATATAGACTGCAACGAAATAGAATGTCTAAGACGGACATTTCATCATGGACAGCTCTAACAAAATCTGCTAATCTTTTAAATAAAAAAGAAGTTGATTTAACAGATAAATTATGGGGATTATTAGAATTGCAGAATGCAACAGAAAATTACCACAAATCTTCATCAGAATTTATTGACTATTTAAGTGCTTCTACTGGAGTTTTAGGGATATAAAAGTATAAATAGCACTAAATTTGTTATACAATACCAAAGGTTAATAAATATGATTAAATATTAATTATTTTTTTATATTTAACAAACTAAAAACTATAACCGATGATACGAATCTTTGATCAAACCATTAAGAATATACTTAATGAGAAAATTAGAATATTAGAAAATGAATTCAATGCCGATGTGGCATTCTTTTACGGTGAAATACATCCTGGTCTTGAAAAAGTTTTTCGAGATTTTATCGAAGAACTTAAAAATGATACTACATATGATAGAAATAGACTTGTAATGATTTTAAATACTCCTGGAGGTAGTGCCGAAATAGCAGAAAAGTTGGCAACTATAATGAGACACAATTATCAAGAAATTTATTTTATAGTACCTGATGCGGCTATGTCGGCTGGAACAATATTATGTATGTCTGGAGATAAAATTTATATGGATTATTCATCCTCTTTAGGACCAATTGATCCGCAAGTATATAATGGGAAAAATTGGGTTCCAGCATTGGGATATTTAGATAAAGTTGAAAGTTTATTGACTAAATCTTTAACGGGTAACTTGTCTGATGCTGAATATGTTTTTTTACGAAGTGTTGATCTAGCAGAATTAAGAAGTTACGAAATGGCTAGAGATTTAACAATCGCTTTATTGAAAGATTGGTTAGTAAATTATAAATTCAAAGATTGGAATAATCATTCTTCTACTGGTCTTGCTGTAACATTAACAGAAAAGCAAGATAGAGCAAAAGATATAGCAAGTAAATTAAGTAATAATAGTATTTGGCATTCACATGGTAGATCGATTGGAATTAGCACACTCAAAGATATGCTAAAATTAAAAATTGAAGACTTTTCATCAAATCCTGATTTACGTAATAAAATAAGAGAATACAATGATTTAATATGTGAGCACATAATAAGAATAGGTGCAACAGCGTTTTTACACTCTAGAGTTTATTTTTAAAATAAAATAATTATGGCAAAATTAGAAGAAAAAGTAAAAAATGTTTTAAAAAATGAAAACATTAATAGGGATCAACTTAAACGTTCTTCGGAAAGATATGAAAAACTTATAGCAAAAGGTGTAGTTGATAAAACTGAATATAACCTGCCTTTAAATGATACTATAGGTAGAGCTTATTTTTTTGAAAAAAATAAGTCACGAGATTGAGAATAACGTGGGATGTCAATAACAAAATGTCATCCCACATTTTAATTCTAAGAAGTAAGCTCCTCATAAGTAAGTCGTCCCTCAAATGCACAATATAACGCAAAATTAAATCGGTTACCTTCATCAAAATCTTTAGTATTATATCTAAAGGAAAATTCATCACAGTAAAGTTGTAAATGTTTTGGACTTACTGAATGATAAATACCGAGAATTCCTCGTTTTAGTAAACTCCAAAATCCTTCAATACTATTAGTATGATAATTATCTTTGACATATTGACCTTTAGTATGAGGTATACTTTTATGTTCGTAATGTTTGTGTACTTGTGAATAACCTTTCCAACCATCACTAACCACAATAGAACCTCTTTTGACCATGTTTTTAATAATCGTTGTAAGAGTTTTTCCTTTTGTATTAGGAATGATTTCTGTGGATACTTTTCCATTACTAAGTAAGCCAAATACAACAGCTTTTGTTTTAGTACTTCTTCCCTGAGTATTTTCTACTCTTTTTTGCCATGATTTTTTATGATTTTTTCCTCCTACGAATGTTTCATCCACCTGTGTAACTCCATCAAATTTATTTATTTTTTCAGAACTTAAAGAATGTCTTATTCTTGAAAGCATGAACCATGCAGTTTTTTGAGTTACACCAATATCTCTTGCAAGTTGATGACTACTAATACCTTTTTTGTGTGATGTAAAAATATAGATTGCGTAAAACCATTTTCTAAGTGAGATTGCAGAGTTTTCAAACATAGTTCCAATTTTCACATTGAAATTCCTTCTACAATCTTTACATTTATAAATACCATTGAATTCACCGTCCTTTTTTAATTTGTAATGATCTTCTCGTTCACTGTCACAATTAGTACATATTGGGTCACCATTCCAAAGCAATTCTTCAAGATATTCTCTGCATTTTTGTTCTGTATTCAATGATTCCATCATATTGGTTATAGAAGAATTATCTGAAGAAATTCCAAGATTAAAAATTTTTATTATGCCTTGATATCTCATATTTATTAGTTATATATAAAATTAATAAAAAAGATCGAGGCTGAACAATGCTGATGAACAAATTTTTATGATTTTTATCTTGTTTTTAGTTTGATTGTCAATTAATTACAAATTGTTGTTTAGTGATTTCAGATACAAAAAACAGCATCAAAGATTGATGCTGTCTAAGTTTTAAGATGTTGTTTAATTATTTGGTATTAACTAGTATATTATTATCTTATTTTAATATCATAACAGGTTGATTTACATTTTGATAAATCCCTTCGGATATACTTCTGCTTGTAAGATAATATAAAAAACTGTGTTTTCCTGGTAAGGCAATGATAAGGTCTGTTTTGTTGGACGCTGCAAAATTCAGGATACCATTGATAATGTTTTTATCGTAAGAATAATAGATTTTGTTGGGTATTTCTGTTAAATTCTGATGAATATATTCTTCTAATTCTTTTCTTTTTTCGGAGCTGATATCGTTATTTTCTTTGGTATGAATGTTTAAAAGACTCAACTGAACATCCTGTCTCTGAATAAGCGATTTATGATGAAATAACCTGTCCAGCTTCGCAATACTGTTGATGTCGCAGGGAATAAGAATATCTTTTACAGGGCTGTAATGATAACCGTTTGGAATGACCAAAGTCTTTACAGAGCTTGTTCTTGCAATAGTGATAATATTGTCTGAAACAAAACTGTCACTTGAATTTGCCTGATCATCACTGCCTAAAATAATCAGTTCTACGGATGGATTTTCTTTCAATATTTCATTGATACTTCTTGCGATCGGCCAACTGCTGAATTCCTGTGAAACTTGTACATCAGGATTTTTTTCAAGAATAATATAATTGAGGTTTTTTAAAAGAGACTTCGTTTTTTCCAATAAATTATTGATGCTTTCTTCGTTGGCAAATGAATGTCCTTCCGCAATATGAAGGTAGTCAAACTCAGTTTCTTCGGAAGTTTTTAAAAGAATAATGTGAGTATATTCATATTGTTTTGCCCATTCTGCAGCTGCTTTTACTGCATTTTCTGTGGTTGATGTAAAGTCTACAGGTACAAGTATTGTTTTCATAGCAATTCATTTAAAGCTTAATTATTCCAGATTTGAAGTCATTTTTTTTACTAAAAGAAGAGCGTTGCTGATGTCGGTTTCACTAATGTTATCAGCGGCTTTACCATACAGCTCCAAAGCCCATGGATAGATCGTATCTACAGTTTCTTTTCCTTTTGTGGTCAGAAAGATCTGTTTATTTCTCCTGTCGTTTTTATTTTCTGTACGTTCTACCAGTTCGCGTTTTACAAGAGCATTGATAAGATAGGTGATGCTCGATTTGTCTTTACTCACTTTGCAGCCGATTTCCTGTTGATTGATACCGTCATTACGGGATAAAAGTCCGAGAATTTCGATAAGCTCAAAAGAAAGATCAGGATCATATTCATTGATTCTGGACTGGATTTTCTGCCGCAGGCGGCTTTTCATTTCGCCCATTGCAAGACCTAATTCTAATGCCAGTTCCGAAATTTTATCTTGTTTTGCAGACATTGTTTCAGTTTAAAAAGTTGAATACAAAAAAATGAGTCACTTATAATGTCGGATGAGCCGATTTAATGACTATTCAAATATAGTAAAAATTAGTTTTAATTAAAACTAATTTAACACAGAATATTTTAAACATTTCTTACCCTGAAACAACTTAAGATTTATTGAGATTGGTATCAAAATGGTTCTTAATCTAAATATGAGAAAAAAGACTAAAAAAGATTACCCTGTTGAAAATGCCCGTCATTTTCTGGAGCCTACACCCACAGTTTTGGTAACATCATCTTATCAGGATGAAAGAAACATCATGACAATGGGTTGGTATACTATTATGGAATTTGTTCCTTCACTCGTTGGTTGTATGATTTCTTCAGCGAATCACAGTTTTGAGCTTATTAAAAAAAGCAAAGAATGTGTGATCAATCTTCCAGCCGTGAAACTTGCAGCAACAGTCGTTTCTATAGGAAACTGCAGCGGTTCTGAGGTTGATAAATTCGATAAATTTAAAATGCTGACGGAAAATGGAAATGTTGTAAAAGCTCCCTTACTAGTTGACTGTTTTGCTAATTTCGAATGTAAACTGTATGATGATAAATTGGTTGATAAGTATAACTTTTTTATTTTTGAAATTGTAAAAGCACATGTTGCTGTTTCTCCAAAATATCCTAAAACAATCCAATACCGTGGAGACAGCCATTTCGTACAGTCCGGAAAAAACTTTATCATTCCTTCTTCCAAATAATATCAGAAAGACGCAAACCTTGGAATTTCTTTGCTGAAGTTCTCAGGTATTCTGTAATCTGATTTTTTGGCTACAACATTGCGAAAATCGGCTACATTTTTGTACTGAAAATCCCTGAACTTTACATCATCAAAAAACAATTAAAATGAAAGTATTTGTAACAGGAGCTTCAGGCTTCATAGGTTCAGCCATTATTAAAGAATTAATTGCTGCAGGACATCAGGTTCTCGGCTTGGCTCGTTCGGAAGAATCTGCTAAAGCGGTGAGTGATGCGGGTGCAGAAGTTTTATTGGGAAGCCTAGAAGATCTTGATGCTTTAAAACAGGGAGCTTCACAGGCAGACGGAATTATCCATACTGCTTTTATCCATGATTTTACTCAATATCAAAAGGCGGGAGAAGTTGATAGAACGGCGATCAATACAATGGGAGAAGCTGTTTTGGGAACAGATAAAGCAATCATTGTGACATCAGGAATGTTAGGACTTCCTCCGATCGACGGATTTATTACTGAAGAAAGTTCGGCAGAAAACTCTCCGAGAACTTCAGAAGCTACAGCATTGGCATTGGCAGAAAAAGGCGTTACTATTTCTGTGGTTCGTTTGCCTCCATCTGTTCATGATAGAGGGGATAAAGGATTTATTCCGTTTATTATTGCGATGGCTCGTAAAAACGGAGTTTCAGCATATCCCGAAGAAGGGAAGAACCATTGGTCTGCAGTACACCGCCTTGATGCTGCAAAGGCTTTCAGATTAGCATTAGAAAGAGGGGAGAAGGGTGCTGTTTACAACGTAGTGGGTGATAATGCTATTGAAACTAAAAAAATAGCAACAGTCATCGGTGAAAAGCTGAACTTACCCGTTCAGTCTCTGTCAGGAGATGATATCGTAAAGCATTTCGACTGGATGGGTCGTTTCATTACCTTTGAAGGCGCCGCAACAGGAAATAAAACACAGGAAAAACTAAACTGGAAACCAACACATCCCGGTTTACTGGAAGATATGGATCAACATTATTTCGGCGGATAATAAACGGAATAAAAACCTTATCTCAATCAATTGTTAATCTTTTATCAGCAATAAAAATTTATATCTTAAAAAATTAATCCTGCATTACAATATGGAACAGCGATCTATCCAAAGAGTAAAAACAATCAGTGAATTTCATACATTGAGAGGATTTCCGAAACCTGAACATCCGCTGATCAGTATTGTAGATTATTCTAAAATAGTACATTCTAAGGATATTGGAGAAGTAAGCTGGGTATTCGATTTTTATCAGATCTGCCTGAAAAGAGGAATGATGGCTAAATTCAAATACGGTCAGCAGGAATATGATTTTAATGAAGGTGTAATGTTTTTTATGGCTCCCAATCAGGTTTTTAAGATTGAAGTTGAGGTTAATGCTACAAAAGAACGTTTGGGCTGGATGCTGTTGATCCATCCCGATTTTTTATGGAATACTTCTTTGGCAAAGACAATCAGCCAGTATCAATATTTTGATTATTCGGTGAACGAAGCGCTGTTTCTATCGGAAAAAGAAGAAGAAACACTAAATATCATCATCCGGAATATCCAACAGGAATACCATTCCAATATAGATAAATTCAGCAAGCAGATCATCATTTCACAGATTGAAACCTTGCTGAATTATTCCGAGCGCTTCTATAACCGTCAGTTTATTACAAGGGAAAAAGCGAATCACGAGATTCTGGGACAGCTGGGAAAATTACTTTCCAACTACTTTAGCAATGATAATCTTATCTCCAAAGGATTACTTTCTGTAAAATATGTAGCAGAAGAACTTGGCGTTTCTCCAAAATACCTAAGCGGTTTGCTGAAAGTTCTTACAGGACAAAGCACTCAACAGCATATTCATAATAAACTCATCGAAAAAGCAAAAGAGCAACTCTCCACAACTCATCTGTCAGTAAGCGAAATTGCCTATCAGTTGGGTTTTGAGCATTCGCAATCTTTTAGTAAATTGTTTAAGAGTAAGACAAATCAGTCGCCGTTGGAGTTTCGGCAGGGGTTTAATTAGAAGATATTCCGATAATACAGGAAGCAATATTTTTATCTATTTCTTCATCTGAAGAACAGTTTTCTATCATTTTATCAAGCTGTTCTGTTTCAATATTTATCACTTTATAATCATTCTTTAAAGATGATATATTTATAATTGATTTTTTTCCTTTCATTATATTCCTTTTTTCGTCTAAATAAGGTTGTAATATTTCAATCCATTCTTCTGCAAGTCTTTCATAGTCTACAGAGATTTTAGAATTAGGCTTTATTACCGCAAGCATTTCTCTTAGCGATGATTTTAATGCTATATCAAGATTGTTTCTTTTATCTGTCTTTTTTAAAAGAATGTGTTCTGCAACTTCTAGCGCTCTTTTCTTTTTAGGAGGAAGAAGATCTCTTTCTTTTTGTTTGAATAGATTAATATACTTTTGTAATGATTTATTATCCCATTTAAGCTTTTCTGAACTTTCAGTAACATTTTGTCTTAACAAAGAGCATATATCTGAAAAATCAGTATGTACATTATTATTGTGGTCGATAAAATACCATTTTGGACTTTTATTTTTATCACCTTTCAAAGCTAAAAAACACCAGTTTTCCCGGCTTCCTATAAAACTAACTTTTGTTTTAACTTCTGAAGATACATTTCGGAATTGATCGTAGATTTCCTCAGAAATTAAAGATTTTTTTCCTTCTTTTAGCTCTGTGACAGCTTGGAAACTATCTTGTATTCCGGACCAGGACTCGTCTTTGTTAATAAAATCGTTGTACTCTTTAATCATAGCATCAGTAGAGCTAGTTTGTGAAAAATGCTTTTGCTTTATTGTTAAAGGTATTTCAAAGTTTGATCCAAATATTTCATTAACCATATCATTAGTATGGATAAGTTTTCCATCGGTTTTTAATGAATATTCTTCTGAGTCATTCGGCCAAAAGATATCTATTTCTTTGTGAAGACTATCCATTCTATCCACTCTTCCAATTCGTTGCTCTACTAATCTTAATACACTGGGAAGATCTAATAAAATTAATGATGATGCTTTTTGTAAATCAACACTTTCAGACATTTTATCAGAACATAAGGCAATACATTTTTCGTCTGATGTTGACTGTAAATTGAACTGGTCTAATATTTTAGTAGTATTTTGATCTTTATCCTCTCCAGTAGCTACTAATACTTTATTTTTAGGATATTTTGTAGCAAAAATATGTTCGAGATAATGCAAAGTTATAACAGCACTATCAAAGGCTAGAATATTTTGATGATTTTGGAATATTTTTATTAACTGTTCTACCTTGCCTAGCTCTCGTTTACCAGATAATTGTTTTGTTAATGAGCTAATTTGTGTATAAATATATAATTCTTCGTCACAGGCTTTAAAATATTGTTCTTCGTTTATAAGCCAGTTTGGAAATAATTCATCAGTAAACATTTTGTATCGATAAGGTAATTTTTCAGCATTTTTAATCTTTTGGATTGCTTCAATTTTATTTCCGCTTTGATGTCTCCTTCCTTTAAATTTAAAATAGTTCATTGCTTCTTCAGACCCTTCTATATGCTCAACCAAAGCAACATGAGATGATCTGAGTCTTGATCTGATCATATAGATTGATAATGCTTTAGCAGCTGCCATCCTTTTTTCTACATATCCTTTTAAACTTTCTTGTTTAGAAATTTCAAATTTTGGTTTTTTAAAATGAGGAAGGTATGTGATGCCTTTTAGATTTTTAGCAAGTTTATTAATCTTATTTACAATTATTTTATCTTCCTGCGTTTCCTTAGTATCATATGTAAGTTCGTTTTGTTTAGGAAATCGACAGGTTTTATTAAGTTTATTAGTATAGTTTTCAGGAGCTTTATCAATTTCTTTGTTAAGGCTCTTTTTTGTTCGACGTACTGTAAATTTGCTGATAAAATTTCTTAGCTGTTGAATATCCTTATCTTGTACTTTTAAATAGTGTGTATTGACTAGCGTTTTATAGGTTTCGAAGTCATTGTCAGATAGATTGTCAATATCTAAAAGTTCAATAAGTTTTAAAAGATCTTCAACCTTTTTGCTTATAGGAGTCGCAGTTACAAGTATTTTGTAATCGGCTCTATTTGATTTTAGAAGGTTTGTACGGTTAGAGTCTGGAGATAAGTAGTTATGAGCCTCATCAATAGTTAGAATATTTACATTATGTAGGTCTTCTAAGATCTGTTTTTTCTTCTTGGGACTTGAGTTGCTTAATAGTCCCATTGAGGTTTGTGAATAATCTACTTTTTTAAAAGCACGAAATTCATCCTCCCATTTTGAAACCACTAATGGTGGGCAAATAATTAAAGAATTGGTTTTGTAATTTTTTCCTATTTCAAAAAGCCAATGTTTTAGAGATAGAATTAAAGAAGTACAAAGTTTTGTTTTTCCTGCACCGGTAGGATCGGCTATTAAGACATTAGATTGTGATTGAAGTATAGATACTGCTTGTGTAATTCCTTTCCATTGTGTTGGCCAAAGTTTAGTCTGTTCTAATTTTAATAGGATCGCTTTATAATCATTAAGCCAATTTCCCTCAAGGATTTCAGCTATTGCTCTCGCTAGAGCTTCTTGCCAATCAACATCTTTTATAAGTTTACTTAGCAGATCCTTCATTTTTTCGTTGTAGGAGCTGGCCTCTTCATAGAAGTTTTCTGCGATTTGTCGAATTCCATTATATAGATCATTCTCCGTTTGACCGACAGTTTTTGTAATTCTAATATTCGCTTCCTCTTGAGAATTTAATCCGTTATAGCTAAAATTAGATGAACCTAAAATAGCATTGTCGTCACCAACATAAATTTTTGCATGAAGTTTATCTTTAAATTTAAAATCGATAAAACCTTTATCTATTTTATCAATAAGATGAATAACAGCTCCTCCTTGCGTAATTGATAGTCCCTTTTTTAACCAATAATCTTTAATTTCTTTGTCGAGGTTATATCTGATATATTTTTTTCTTCCTCTAATATTAGGTTCAAAGCCAATTATTACTTTAACTTTTTGAAGGTTTGTGAAATCTTTACTGCCAAAAAGATCTATTAAATTTGACAAGGAGGTAAATCCCGTAACAATAATATATTCGGAGCTGCTTTCTATATCCTTATATACTATAGTTTTTACTGCCCTTTCATGCTTAATATTGATGGGAAATAATAATTGATCTGGCCACTTTACAATATCAAAATTGAATTCAGTTTGAAATATATTTGATGATTTATTATTCAATTGTTTATTTTTAAGAAATGGTATTAAATAAATTTAAATAATTTATTTAACAATTGATACCTATTTTTATTTTTTACAAAAAAGTATGATTTTATTTAATAATCTTATTGTTAACTATGTATTTATATTGTCATTAATGATAACTACAAAATCTCCATCGAAGGATGGAGATTACAATTAAATCAAAGTATAAGCTCCCAGATACGCACTATTACAAGCCAGCGTCTCCTTCACATTATTAAAAAACACCCAAACCTGAATCTCTTTCCCTGCATAATAACCCGGCAAGGTCACCTCTGCAGTCAGCTCACTTCTTTCAGCAACCGATTGAAAGATCTCAAACGTCCCCAACTCCTCACAATAACAGACCGCATTGGCTTTGTCCGCAGCATTTGCATTTCCCTGAACAGAATTATCTTCCCATGTAAGCTTTACAATATTTCCGATTTGTGAAACAGCGGTAACATTTTGGAAACCCGCTAAATCCCCTTTGGTGATCAGTACTTTATTGTACATCAGTTCGGGAACATCACCCACCATTTGTATTGCTTCATTAATCGTATAGGAAACTGCCATATTCACCCTGGATTTTGATCCGCTTCCTGATCCGAAATATTTGTTCTGAATATTTTTAACGGGCTGCAGAAAACCGATCACCAGTTTAAATTTTACCTGCTGCATAAGCTGCTTATCGCTTGGCGGTCTTGAGCTTGGCTTTGGTATGCTTCGGATAACGTCCTGTCCGCGCCAGTTAGCGCCTACAACCGTCCCTACTTTTCCTGAAAATCCTCCAAGGATTCCTTTTACTATTCTTGCCATTTTTGTGTCATTTTTTGGTTAACAGAAACGAAGGTATAACGGAATTTTTCATTTTCAATCACCCGTGAAAACTATGACCGGTTTTGACGTCTTTTGACCGGTTTTGACCGGTATTAAAACCCATTTCTTCGGATCATGTTCGGGTCTTCTTCGGGTCGGCTTCGGGAAAATGGGGTTTTTTCCGAAGGATTGTCGAAGGACACCCGAAGGATTTTCGAAAAAACTTTGAGATGATTTTAATTTTTGTAACTGATTTTTTTTGACCAAGTTTGTTTAAACTTTTATCTAACCACAAAAGTCACAAAAGATTAAACGGATTTTATTTAAAGTTAACTAAGACAAAAAAAGACCACAATAGTTTTTAAAAATCTCTGATTTTTATTCTTTTGAGAACTTTAAATATTCTGGTAAAGCTTTATGATTATCTTTTGTGACTTTTGTGGTTAAATCTGAAACTAATGTACTTTATAACTTCTTGTATTTCTTTGTATTTGCAATAACAGTAAGGGCAGAAAATGTTTTTGGAAAGAAAAAAATACTTTGTTAAGATAAACAGATAGGTCTGGCTATGTAAAATCTTGGATTGTTTATTTCCGGAAGAAAAAAATATTACTGAGGTATTGATTGTTGATATAGCAAAAAATCCGTCCTTTGGCAAAGACGGATTTTTACCCTGTTGTCATGATTTCCTTTTCAGGGAATAGCTATATTTCTATTCCTGCTTTCGGTCATTGAGGAATGACGGACCTCGTTTTTATATTTGCATTTATGTTCAGGGTTATATTTTATCTTGTTGGTTACTGTTCGTATTCTATGACGATCTGGTTGTATGGACCGGACCATCCGGGATTAGCACAGGTGATGTCATTCCATCCTCTTTTATTTTCGGCAGTTCCGTCTGTGGAATTGATGATGTGTACACAGCCTTCGTTGCCTCCTGTATTGTTGGGTTCACCGGCTCTGAAATAATCTTCAGTGCTGGAATTGTTGGTCCACAGTATTTTTGAGGTTTCACCTGTAATCCATGTAAATTCAGTAGGATTTCCCGAGAAGTTCACCTTGTTATATCCGATCCAGACAGAGCTTGTTACATTAAAGCCGGTGCCGGATTTAAGGATATTGTTTTCGAACCATGTCCATTCTGCCAGAGTGGTAAAAGTAGGCAGATAACCTCCTTTGCTTTTGGCAGCATTAAAGATCTCTTCCCATGCCGGAGTGCTTTTGTCTCCTGTATAAGCACAGTACCAGTGGTTGTTGCCTCCGGATGCGGAAGTCCATTGCTTGCATCCTAATCCTGTAAAATTTATGCCCCCGTTAGAAAAATTCCCTGCGGCGTGGATTCCTGTGGCATCATACCCTAAATAGGATTTCAGAACACCATTTGTGGTAATATTGATGATTTCTCCTTTTTTTGAAGGGTACCATCTTCCTGAATTCCAGAAATAATATCCCGGAGCCAGACCGGTAGTATCTGTACCTGCTAAAGTGGCGGTGTTATAAACCAGAAGTCCGTTGGCAGGATTGGCGATCATCGTATTGTCTGTTCTCGCCGTGAGAGCAATTCTGGGTCCCAAAAAACCCCTGTTCTGAGAAACAATGTCCAGTGCTGCAGACGGATTAGGATTAGCTGTACCTATTCCCACCTGCGAGTGCAGTGAAGAAAAGCTGAAAAATAATATAATAAGGCTGAATATTTTCATTTTTTTATTGATTAAATTCTACAATGATACTGCTGATATTGGCTCCGGAAAGTGCCGTGCTGCTACAGGCGGAGCTATACCATTCTCTGTTGGCATTATTGGCAGCTCCAGAAATCATATTGCATTGTCCGTTGGCTGCATTTCCCGGATTATTGGCAGCAAAGAAAGACTGTACGGAAGCACTGTTTCCCCAGTTGCTTCTCCAGGTTTCATTGGTTATCCATCTGTATCTCTCGCTGTTTCCCGGAGTTTTTACGGAGGTATATCCGATCCATGCGGCTGTAGTAAGGGTGTTTCCCGAATAATTCAGGATATTGGTTTTAATGAAATCCCATTCGGGAGCAGAGGTAATGGTTACGATATATCCGTTGAGGTTTTTCAGAGCATTGAAAACTGTTCCGAAATCTTTGCCGCTTGCATCAGAGACTTTATATCCGCAGTATACATGTCCGTTTCCGCCCGCATTAAGCTCCCATTTGGAGCATGTGGTTTTCGAGGCAGTAGAAGAACCGACGGAAAATGTAGCCGGAGCATTGCTTCCGATACCGGTAGGAGAGTAGCCTAAAATATTGGGATCTACATTCTGGATGATCGTGAATTTATTTTCTACTCCGCCTATCTTTTCCCAGTGCGGTGTATTGATGGTAGACCAATAATAGTAGCCCTGTTCCAGTGTCTCGCTGATTGTATTGTTATAAACCAGCAATCCCGGTTTCGGAGTCTGAACGATGGGGCTGTAATCTGTAAGCGAGGTAAGGGAAACAATAGGCATTGCCACTCCTTTATTTGCATTCATTTTTCCTACCTGAAAGTAGGCGGAATTTTCGTGTTCTGCATCGGGGACGTTTAAAAATATCTGTGCATAAGCTTGTGAAAACAGCATACCTCCGGCTAGACAAAGACCAATAAATATCTTTTTCATTCTTTTAGTTATTAAATTCTACAATTAGGAAATTCAGAGAGCTTCCGCTCAGGGTTGTTGAATTGCAGGGATCATTATACCATCCTCTCGTTGCATTGGAAGAAGGGGAGATCCTTACACAGCCTGATGTTCCGTTAGGTACACCGGTCGGATAGTTGGTTTGCAGAGTGGATGAATTGGACCAGTTGATGTCCGATTTTTCTCCTGTTATCCACGTATATTCAGTACTGTTTCCGGGATATTGTATGGTGTTATAGCCTATCCATACATTGCTGTTGGAATTACCTGCACCCGTTAAAATACTGGATTTTATGAAGTTCCATTCATTTTGGGAAGTAATTACCGTCATATATCCGTTTAAGAATTTTCCCATATTAAATGCAGAACTCCAGTCTACCGAAGCACTTAAATTGTAGGAGCAATACGTGTGTTTGGGAGCCCCGGAATAAGTATCCGTGAAAGAATAGCATCCCTGTTTAGTTGCATTCACGCCGTTATAGCTGAAAGAAGCAGGTGACTGCGTTGCCAGACCATAAGGATTGTATCCCAAGACCGAAGCATACATTTTAGGCGTGTCCGTATTCACTGTGGAACTGGAACTGTTATAAAAAGGCTTCCATAAAGAAGCGGTGATGTCCCAATAATAGTAGCCAGGAACAAGCGATGCATTAGAAGTCAGATTGTATACCAGAAGTCCTTCTTTCGGATTGCTGATCGTAGTATTGTCTGTAGTGGCTGTAAGCGCAACACGAGGAGCTAAGAACCCTTTTGGGGCATTCGACATGTCAAACTGAGCACTTAAATCGGGGGAAGGGGTATTTATTCCTACTTGACCTGAGAGAGTGTTGATCAGGAAAAAAAATACACCAAATTTGAGGAAGTTCGTCATTATATTTTTTTAATGAATAGTTGCAGTTGTTATTTTGAATAGTTAGTGGCTGTTAATAGAAGTTATCATCTGAAGAAGTAATAAGTTTATTCACTGAAGAATTTTTTAATTTATTATGAATTGAATTATTGAGCTATTAAAATAAATTCAAATAAAAGGCTGTCTGTTTTAGTATTTGTTATTTGTAAAATAATATTGTATATAATTAACTATTATGAAAAAATAAAATATAATACAAATAAAAAATAGAAAAAAATAATAGAATTAATTCGATAATTATTGAGTTGTTGGCTTTAATCACTGGGCAAATTTATAAAATAAACTATATATATAAACGATATTTATATTTTTTTGGATTTTGATTATTCTTAAAATATTAAATAAAAATTAAAATAATATCCAATTTAATCACTTGTATGAGAAGTAAAGTGGATTTAACATAAATAAAAAACTGAAAATCAAAAATATACTGAAAATAACTCACAAAAAAGTGTAAAAAAAATGACGTAAAAAAATTCTATTGTCTCATATTAAGTTTTATTAACAATAGTGCATCAATAGAGAAGTCTTTGTAAATTGTGGTACTTATATACCGGATTAAATATCACAGGCTTTCTTATTTTTTCTTTTATTTTTTATTCGCACTTAAGTTTATCTTAATTTTAATTAATTAAAAAAATCTTTGTATTTGTTTGAGCTTAAAATAATACAAAAAAAAGAACCCTTCGAAAGTCTCAGTGTAACAAAAGATTTTCAGAAGTATTTTAGTTATACGATATCAATTTTATCGCAGATAAAATCCTTGCGCCTTAAAAGCGGTATTTTACAAATAAATTTGCGCCTTTGCGATTTTCCAACAAAAAGGCTAAAAGCCAACCAACGACACCTTTCTTTCTAACAAATATGATCAATACTTGCAACATCTTAACCTCTCAATTTCCTTAATACTTTAAATAAAAAGTCCTTTCATTTAAACAAAAAAATGCCCTCATTTTCTGAGGGCAGTATTGAAAAACGATTTGGGATAAAATATTTTCCTTCCGATTTTGATGTGCGGAATATTCTGTGATTTCCTGATCCGGAACAGGGTGCTGTCGCTGATATTCAGCAACCTTTTGACATCGGCACTGTCATAATACTGGGAATTGGTCACCTGATTTTGTCTGAGGGTATCCAGAATTTCAGCAAAGACAGCCAGAACGTTGGGCATTAACTGATCATCACAGACCTGAATATTGGGTTTCTTTTTCATCTTAAATGGTGTTTAGTAAATGAAACGAAATGATTTTTGTGTTATTTTTTATTTCAAACGTAAAAGAAATAAAAGATATTGTTTGGGGCTGGTTTTTAATAGGATAAGCAAATAAATTACACTTTTTTGAAATTAATTTATTTTGTTTTACAGTAGAAAATTATTTGTTAAAATATAAAATATGAAGAATTAGGATATCTTAATAACAAGAAAATATAAATATTATTCACCATCAATTATTTTATTACTGACAGGCTGTAGTATCTATTTTTTGCAGATGTAATTATTTTTTCTAATTTCGCCTCAAGATTTTAACGAAAACAAGCGTAAGCTATCATATTGGTCAAAGAAAACCGCTAATCTTCTTAAAAGGACAAAATTTGATAGACTTACGCCCGTGTACCCATATCGGCACGGGCGGAGTCTTTCTTGTCCTTTAGGTTCTTAGCGGTACCTCTTTGCCAGATTGACTTTTGCTCCGTGCTTTTTTATGTTAATTTCCAACCTAAAGTAAAAAAACTGCATCTGTATATAATACGACACAGTTTGTCGTGTATGCGGATTAATTTTGCAGGACAGATTAACTATAAACCGTTTAAGAATCTAAAATAATAAAAACTAAAAAAACAAAACCATGATCAACACAAATGACTTTCGGATAATTTCCATCAGCAGCAATAACAATTCTTTAAGAATAGGGTTTCCCATATTTTCTTACGCGAAACTCTTCATAATTTCGGACACAAATAATAACTAAAAACGTAACACTAAGAATGAAAAGACTCTATGTGACTGCACTTTCCATGTGCACTGTTCTGGGTATTCACGCTCAGGAAACACAGGTGGTCTGGCAAAAGGACATCAAATCCTCAACACAGGATTTCCTTTCCCAGGTCACCACAACAATTGACGGGCAGTATTTGATTACAGGAAGCAGTATTCAAAGCAGTAAGCTTCAGACTAACAACAGTCAACCATCAACTAACAACCAAAAACAGAATAATGGTTACGATTTCCATTTGGTCAAGCTCAATCAACAGGGCGATGAAGTCTGGGAGAAATACTTCTCGGGAAAGAACCATGATTTTTTATCGGCAACCGTGAATACGCAGGAAGGGGGTTTCGTTTTGGCAGGCACTTCGTACAGCGGAAAAGGACTGGACAAAAAAGAAGAATTGAAAGGAGGTTCTGATATCTGGCTGATTAGAATTAATGAATTCGGGGATGAACTGTGGCAGAAAACGATTGGTTCTACAGGAGATGAAGAAGCCAAATCGGTTATTCAAACGACCGATTTCGGATTTTTTATTGCGGGTAATGTTCAGAACTCAGCCAAAGGCTATGGTTCCAAAGATGTTTTGGTTGTAAGACTGGATAAGAACGGGAAAGAATTATCTCAGATTGTTTTAGGCGGAAAAGGGCTCGATGAAGTTGAGAAAATGATCCCTACAAAAGACGGAGGAGCTTTACTGGGAGTTTATTCAAGAAGCAATGTAGCTGGTTCAAAGAAAACTGACAATTACGGAGAAGGCGATTACTGGATCATCAAGCTTACCAAAGAAGGCAAAGTAGAATGGGAAAAGAATTTTGGAGGTAAAGGGGATGATCATTTGAGAACACTTGCCTTGACTTCAACGGGATATTTAATCGGAGGAGAATCAAGATCAGAAAGATCGGGAAACAAAACCGTTGGCATTGAAGAAGGTACTGATCTTTGGTTAATTTCTTTGAATGAAAGAGGTGAAGAAATCTGGCAGAAGTCTTACAACTTTAAAAACAGGGATGTTTTAATGGGAATGAGTGTGATTCACAATCCGTCAACCAACAACAATCAACCATCAACCAAAGGCATTTTACTTGGAGGCTATACTCAGGCAGAAGGAAGAATTGAGACAGATGATGAAACCTTCTGGATGCTGTATTTAGACGAGAACGGTAATGAACAGTGGAGAAAACATGTAAAAGGAGAATCAAGAAAACGTGAAGAAAGGCTGTCTGATATTAAACTGAACAGAGACGGTTCGATTATTCTTGCCGGAACAAGCGCAGAAGAACTCGGAAAAGAGAACTGGAAGATCGTAAAACTGGGAGACAGACAACTTGATCAGCTGATTGAGAAACAGGATATTAAGATCTATCCGAACCCTGTTTCGGATTATACCTATGTAGAAATCGGTTTTGATTTTAAAGATGCTGAAATTGTGATGTATGATATGGGAGGAAGACAGCTGCAGAGTGTTAAAACGAAGAATAAGGTGACTAAGATCAATACCCAGCCACTCATTCAGGGAGCGTATCTGATTTCTGTGAAAACCGATGCGAATAAAACAGCTAATGCTAAATTGATTAAAAAATAAATACAAATGAAGAAAATAATCTTAAGTGCCTTTTTATTGGCTTCTTTTCTAGGAAGCATTACGATTTCAGGGCAAATGGAGTTGTCAAAATATGATTATATTACCAATGGAGAAACCAATATGTATCAGGGAATCCCAAATATCTCCTTTCCTTTGCTGAGTCTTGGAGTTCCTACAGCAGGAATTGATATTGGGGTATCTTTAAGCTACACCACAGAGAGTGCTTCTGCATACAATCTGATCAGTGATGTAGGAAAGGGCTGGAATCTCTCGCCCATAGGAAGTGTAGTAAGAAGCAAGACAAGAGAATTTGATGACTTTGCTATACCCACAGGAACCAGTAATCATGAAGCATCGTCCGATACTTATTATTATAATTATCCTGGAGGAAGCGGACGGTTTTATATCGGAATGGATACTGTAAGCCTTGAGCTACTTTGTGTACATACCTCTCCTTCCAACGATAAGATCATCATTACAAAAGACCCTGTAACTCCCAACAGAGTAAAATCCTTTACTATCATTGATACTAAAGGAAACCGCTATCTATTTGATAAAATCAATGTAAGTAAACTTCATAAATGGGGTCCATTTGATGCTAGTAGAATAGAAACGATCCATAATACAAAATTTATTAACAGTGGATTTTTCCTGTCAAAAATTTACAATGTTAAAAATGAAGAAGTAGCCAATGTTGAATATTTAACGACCACACAGGTGATTCCTGATTATGGAAATAATGTTCCGGGTACTCTTCAGAATCAAAAGATTAAAAGGATAACAGTAAGCGGAATGGGAAGTATTGAATACCAATATACTGATGATTATCCTTCTGATCCTTTATCATACCAAACGAATAAAGACCGGTATATGATGAATAAGCTGGTGCTTAAAAACACACAAAACCAGATCATCAATCAATATGCATTTGACCGTGAGCAGACCTCGTATCTTAAAAAATTGATCAATCTTGATAAAGATAATGCTTTCGTTCAGAAATTCGCTTTTGAATATAAGAATGAGGATTACCTAGGGGGCTATAATACCTACATCGATAATTACGGCTATCCTATTTATTATGAATTTTGCAATATAGATACCGGTGAGCTGATAACTCCTTATCACACTAACCGCAATACGGTAAATTACGGCACATTACAGCGTATTATCCTTCCTACAGGCGGAATCACTGAATACGAATTTGAATCTCATTCTATCCCTTTTGATCCCAATACTACTTGCATGGAGCCCAAATGCTATTATGACAATTACGACTTCGATAAAATATATACTGTAAATTTTGATACCAATGTAACCAATCAGTACACGGTAAATTTACCGGCCGGATATCAGAATCATTTATATGTTAAATATAACTATACTCTTCACCCCAACCAGCCGGGGCATCCGGGAATTCCCTATACGATCGACTATACTATCAATGATGATTCCGGGAGTCCATTTTCACATTCTTATGAGGAAATAGAATGTCCTGATATTAAAACTTTCACAGTGAATCCGGGTTCTCTCAATGTTAAATTTTCCGGAGTAAAAAAAGGATATGGTACGGTAGAAATTTATGCCCCTAAACAGCAAAGGAGAGACAGTAATGAATACGGGTACGGACTAAGATTAAAAAGCATGAAAAACTTTAATCCCGGTTCTACGTCTCCCGTCAGTTATACCGATTATGAATACAGTACTTTTACCGACCCGCTTCTTTCCAGTGGGAATGATGTAGGTGTTGGCGATTATATAGATTTTGTAGACGAAAGAAAAGATACTCCACCTATAGGATATAACAATATCAAGGTAAAAAATATGATCGACGGCAGCTATTCCAAGTATTATTATACACATAGTATTCCTCTTGATAACAATCCTATGCTAGGCGGAAGCGACAGAGATATGAGTGGGTATCTCAGATCAATGGGTATTTTACAAAAAAAAGAAGACTACAGTTCTTCCAATCAGCTTTTGCAGAAAACTGAAATCAATTCTGAATTTAAAACGGTTCCTCTGTCGAATATTACAACAAGTGGAACTCCTGTAAAAAAAATCAATATTTCAAAGCAGTCTTCCACTACTGAAACTTATATCAACGGAACGGCTAAAAAACTTGTAACGACCTCAGAAAGTAATTTTGATGATACGTATAATAATATGACTTCTTCAAAAGAAACACTAGCAGATGGAACTGTTGTTGAGAAAACATTGCTTTATCCTTCAGACAAAGGAATTCAAAAGCTTATAACCGCCAATATGATTGATATTCCGCTGGAAACATCTACCAAGAGAAACGGGAAATTGGTAGGAAAAGCAGAAACAAAATTTGATGATGCCTCCCATCTTTATCCTACTTCTGTACTTACTTACAATATGCAGACTCAGACTCCTGTTTCCGCTACAACGCTGGATATCTACGACAGTAAAGGAAATCTTGTACAGGCAACGGGCAAGAACGGAATTCCTACTACAACAGTGTGGGGATATTATCAAACACAGCCTATTGCGGTGATCTCGGGAGCTTCTTATGCTCAGATTTCCTCACTGGCGACGGTAACGGCAGCAATAACCGCTTCCAATGCAGACCGTGACGATCCTTCCCAGGAACCGCAATTACTGACAGCACTGGAAAATCTCCGTAAAGATCCTGCATTGCAGAATTACACCGTAACGGCAACTACTTATGACCCTATGATCGGGGTAACGAACAGTATTTCAGCCAACGGAATAAGAACCGTGAACGTGTATGATTCGGCAAACAGGCTGATCAAAACAACGGATGCTGCAGGGAAAACATTACAGGAGTATCAATACAATTATAAACACTGATGAGAATGAATAATAAAAAATTAATAATGAATAATGAAAAATCAGCGATGAGAAAATATTTTTCACTTTTCTCTCTTCTCTTTTCATTAATAACATCTGCACAAAGTAGTCTGAGTACGGATCACAATTTCGTCTACGCCAAAAGCTGTCTGGATGCAGACTGCGTAAAAAAAGCAGAAGCGGTACAGTATTACGACGGGCTCGGAAGACCTGTTCAGTCGGTTGCTATAAAAGCAACCCCTCTCAAAAGAGATGTGGTAACCCCTTTTGAATATAATGCCGTTGGAAAACTGGTGAAAGATTATCTTCCGGTTCCACAATCCGGGACTTCAAACGGAGCCTTTTATGCATCACCATTCGACGGGGTTTCAGTGGCTTATGGAAGTGAAAAGATTTATTCTGAAAAGATCTACGACCAAGTTTATACCAACAGAGTAAAGCAGGTGGTTCCTGTAGGCAATGCGTGGACGCAAAAGCCTGTAAATTTAGGCTATGAAACCAATATCGGCGGTGAAGTAAAAAAGTATATCATCACGACCGATTGGGCGGAAGGCAGAACCGATTCACACATCACAGTTTCTACACCTTATGCAGCCAATCAGCTCATGAAATCTTCGGCAACCGATGAAGATGGGAATACAACCGTTGAGTTTAAGAATGGTGAAGGGCAGACCATTCTGGTAAGGAAAAATGACGGAACCCAGGATTTAGATACATATTATCTCTATAACGAATACGGTCAGCTGGCTTATGTGATCCCACCGATGGCAGTCGGAAATACGGCACCGGATCAGACGATGCTGGATAATCTGTGTTATCAGTACCGCTATGACGGTATGGGAAAAATGGTAGAGAAAAAGATACCGGGCAAAGGCTGGGAATACGTGATCTACGACAAACAGGACCGTGTCATTATGACCCAGGATGCTAATCTGAGAACGACAACCAATACTTTTCTGGCAAAAGGATGGATGTTTACCAAGTACGACAAATTCGGGAGAGTGGTCTATACAGGATTCTTTCCTTCCGCCGCGACAAGGGCTTCCCTGCAGAATGATGTCAATAATCTTTCTGTAAATCCTGAAAACAATGAAGCAAGGGTTTCCAATTCTTTTACATCGGACGGAACGGATATTTTTTATACCCAGAATGCTTTTCCTTCAACAGGAATTAAGGTATTAAGTGTCAATTATTACGATACCTATCCTGTTTACAGCTTCAATCCTTCCTTTCCGGCTTCGGTATTTGGTCAGGCTGTGATCACGGATGTTCCGAATTCGGCGATCAGCACCAAAGCTTTGCCGACGATGAGCCTTGTGAAAAATATTGAGAATGATAGCTGGACAAAAAGCTACGTGTATTACGATGCCAAAGCAAGAGCGATTTCCACGTATTCCATCAACCATTTAGGAGGTTACACCAAAACAGAATCTGAGCTTGATTTTGCAGGTGTTGTACAACAGACCAGGGTTTATCACAAAAGACTTTCTACCGATACAGAAAAAGTGATCGCCCAAAATTTTGAATATGACAGCCAAAACCGTCTGATAAAACAATGGCACAAGGTCGACAACCAGCCACAGGAATTATTGTCTGAAAATACTTATAACGAGCTTTCACAGCTTTCCAACAAAAAAGTAGGAAATAATCTTCAAAGCATCGATTATACCTACAACATCAGAGGAGCTGTAACCAAAGTGAATGATCCTGCAAATTTAGGAATTAAACTCTTCGGATATGAGCTGAAATATTTTAATCCTCAGAATACCACAAACTCTATAGGAAAATACAATGGAAATATTGCTGAAGTTACATGGGCAACAGCAACAGACGGAGTAAAAAGAAGATACAACTATCAGTATGATGCATTGAACAGATTGACAAAAGGACTGTACTCGGAACCGGAAGCTACTGCTCCACAAGACGATTTTTATAATGAATCGGTAACCTATGATATGAACTCCAATATCATGTCATTACAGAGAAACGGAAAGAATTCGCTGGGATTGAAAACAGGAATAGATGATCTTGCGTACACGTATGATGGAAACAGGCTCAAAACCGTTACGGATTCTTCTACCAATTACAGCGGATATCCCGATACATCAGGAAACAGGATCGCTTATGACGACAATGGGAACATGAAAGATCATAAAGATAAAGGCATTCTGCAGATCGACTATAACTTCCTGAATCTTCCAAAGTACATTAAGTTTGACCAAAGCGTCCCAAGCAGAGGCGGTGCAAGATATGTGAATACATCCTACACGTATAATGCGCAAGGTAATAAGCTGAGAAAAGTATATCAGTATAAAGACGGAGCCAATGCTTATCTTGCCACAAAAACAACAGATTATCTGGATGGTTTTCAATACGAAGCTGATGCTACACTGGCAAACCCGATGCCTGTAACAATAATTAAATTTATACCCACTGCAGAAGGCTATTACGATTTTGAAAAAAATCAATATATTTACAGCTATACAGACCATTTGGGAAATGTACGTTTAAGTTATTTCAACAATGGTACAAGCGCAGAAGTTCTTGAAGAAAACAATTTTTATCCGTTTGGGTTAAAACATGAAGGGTATAATGCTCAGGCTGGAAACCCTGCATACAATTATCAGTACAATGGTAAGGAATTGCAGAAGGAAACAGGTTGGAGTGATTACGGTGCAAGGATGTATATGACTGATATTGGAAGATGGGGCGTGATTGATCCTTTAGCCGAGCAATACAGAAGACTGACTCCTTATAATTATGTCGCGAACAATCCTATCAACTTTATTGATCCCGATGGTAGAAAGATGATGGCTCCGAAAGGGAGCCCGGATTCTCAGCCTCCTGCAATGACTTTGGGAGGAATGATGGATTATTACGCAAACGGAGGCAGAGGAAGTACAGCAGATGTTTTGAAATTCTTGGGACAGGAAGATATGCTCGGGAATTTCTATAATCTAGCTATATTTGGCGCTAGTGGTGGGGGAAGTGACACTAGCGGAATGAATTTTACAGATCCTAAAGCAATTGCAGTATTACAACAGTATTTTGCAAATCCAAATAATACTGTGAGTGGTCTCTTTAGTATGATAAAACAAATAACCTCATTTAAAGAACAACTTGATAAATCTAACTTTAAATCTGGTGATAAGTTTAAATTTAAGGATGAAAATGTAAATGGCGTAATAAACTCAGTAAAAGAAATAAAAATGTTATATCCTGATGTTCACTTGTCGATTAATGACATTTTTGCAACAAAAAAGCTATTTGATCATCATGGCTTACCAGCTAGTGCAGGAACGGTAATGCAAGAAGATGGTAAGTTTAATATTTATTTATCAACAAAATTTATTAATACAAACTTAGATTTTGCATTTGGAATATTTCATGAATTTGGTCATATCTTAAATGAGCAAGGTATGTCTTTTTCTGAATGGACTAAATATGTAAACTCTCCCTCTATTTTTAAAGAAGAAATAAGTGTATGGAAAAATTTTAATTATCCAGCAGGTGATCCTAATGCAACTAAGGCTATAAAGTTTTATGAAAATTTATTAAATAATCAAAGAAAATAGATGAAAAATACATTAAGTTTAATACTATTAATATTATCCGTGCTATTTTATTGTCAGGATTTAGATATTAAAATATTAGATACAAAAATATCTAGCAAAAAAGATATTATCATAAAAATTGAAATAATCAATAAATCTGAAAAAAACTTTTATTACAATAAAAAAATTGAAATAAATAATTCGAAAAGCTCTGATTTTTCTAATTTAATTACTTTTTATGATAATGATAAAATACAAAATATTTTGAATATTCATTATAAAAAATATTTGGATAATAAACCCAAGATCATTCATATTAAGCCATATTCTCAAAAAAAAATAAATATTAATTTAAAAAAAGATTTACCCAAAGCCAGATATAATGGATTGAGGTTGACATTAAATACTATTGATTACACAATTTTAAAGTATCGACTTTTACTTTTTTTTAAAGATGGTAAGAATGATTCTTATGAGAAATATAATCTTTCAAGCGAAATTAATATGGAAAAGGTATCAAACTAATTTACCAATGGATAACTTTCCAGGTATGTTGGTTTCCTTTATTAATCAACATTAACGGAGAAAATTAAAATAAATTAAAATAAAACAGGTAATCAAAATGGTTATCTGTTTTATTTTATGTTAATAAACTTTTTTGAAGGTAATAAGTATATTTACAGCTATACAGACCATTTGGGAAATGTACGTTTAAGTTATTTCAACAATGGTACAAGCGCAGAAGTTCTTGAAGAAAACAATTTTTATCCGTTTGGGTTAAAACATGAAGGGTATAATATTCAGGCTGGAAACCCTGCATACAATTATCAGTACAACGGTAAGGAACTCCAGAAGGAAACAGGTTGGAGTGATTACGGTGCAAGGATGTATATGTCTGATATTGCAAGATGGGGCGTGATTGATCCTTTAGCCTAGCAATACAGAAGACTGACTCCTTATAATTATGTTGCGAATAATCCTATCAACTTTATTGATCCCGATGGTAGAAAGATGATGGCTCCGAAAGGAAGCTCGGATTCTCAGCCTCCTGCAATGACTTTGGGAGGAATGATGGATTATTACGCAAACGGAGGCAGAGGAAGTACGGCAGATGTTTTGAAATTTTTAGGGCAGGAAGATATGCTCGGGAATTTCTATAATCTAGCGATATTTGGCGCTAGTGGTGGGGGAAATGCAAAGACTATGGGAGAAACCCAAGCTTATAAAGATATAATGGCTTATCTTGCAGAGCCCGAAACAGAATATTTTAAAGGAATTGATTTTTCGCAGTTTGGAAGCGGAAAGAACAATCCATTTGTTTTTATGATTGGAGGGGCGGATTTAGCTTTTGGTCTTATGGGTAAATCAGACACAACACTAAGTATCGAAAATACCCTTAAAAAAAATGGAATAAATGTCTCTTCATATAATCATGACTACTTTGGAAGTAACTCTGATGTTACGCAAGGATTTGCAAATTATATAGCTGCACAATATTCTATATTGAAAAGTGATGTTATTCTTTATGGATATAGTAGAGGTGGCGTTGAGGTCATGAAGGTAGCTAGATTATTGGAAAAACGGAGTATTCCCATAAAGCTCATGATTTTAGTTGATGCAGCAAATGGTCCTCATTCTGATAAAGTTAATAGAGTGATATCAGGAAATGTTGAGAACTTAATTACTATCAGACCGATGGTGGATCTAATCTTTTAGGCTCTCATGGTGCAGCTGCTATAAGATCTGCAAATTCACATACTAGTATTCAGAACTTTAATGTAACTGGAAGCTATTTTTTCCCTGGAGGTAGTAGAAGTTCTTCCTCTATTAATCACTCTAACATTGATGAAGCATATAGGAATGAAGTATTATATAATATTTTAAAATATAAAAAATGAAAAATTGGGTTTTAAGAATTTATTATTTTCTACACATATTAATTTTGTTTCAAAATATAGATTTTATTATATTTTATTTAAGTAAATATAATATTTTATACAACTTGAATAGTAACCTTATTGGTTATCTTTTCTTTTTTAATTATTTTTCAGGCATTATATTGTTTTTTTTGACTTTCTTTTATATTAGAAAATTCAAATGGTTAATTGGCTTATTTATAATTAATATTTTTTTAGAATATTTTTTAGTATTATATTTAATTGGAGATTCCATTTGACAAACCATAATGAGTAATATTCCAAGGATATTGATTTCCATTATTAATCAACATTAACGGAGAAAATTAAAATAAATTAATATAAAACAGGTAATCAAAATGGTTATCTGTTTTATTTTATGTTAATAAACTTTTTTGAAGGTAATAAGTATATTTACAGGTATACAGACCATTTGGGAAATATACGTTTGAGTTACGCTAAGAATGGTTCAGGAAAGAGATCATTGAAGAAAATAACTTCTATCCGTTTGGGTTAAAACATGAAGGATATAATATTCAGACTGGAAACTCTGCATACATTAAAAAAGTTCATAAAGATGTAGAATTTGATGATGGAATTGGAACTGTGGTTTTTTATATGAATGGTTGGGAAATTAATAGAATGATATATTCTTCTTTTTTAATGCTTAAATATTAAATATTACAATTATGAAAAATTTATTAAACTTAATTATATTGCTATTAGTAGTGTCTTGCACTGATAAAAAAAATAGTATTGATAAAGATTCTTTGACTAAAGATACAACAAGTATTTTAAAAGAAGAAAACCCCTATATGGAAAATTATGAAAATAAAAAAAAGATGAGAAAATTATTGGATAGTGCAATTATAAATGGTGATACACTATCTTATCAGGAAGCTTTTAAAGATTATATGGTATCTAGGCATTTACAAGAGTTTTTATATTATTCTATAAAGATGGCAAAAATACATAAATATGGTGAAGCATATTTTGATACATACTATATTATAAATTTAAATGATAAAAAAAATGGATATTTATCTGAAAAAGACAATGACTTATCACTTTTTTATTTATTAAAAGCATATGAACTGGATAATCAGACAGCTAAAGACAAAATAACAGATTTATTTGTAAAAAAGAATTTAAAAATACCAAGTTCATCGTCAATTATAAAGGAAAATAGATGATAAATATGTTCAAGGCATTTTAATATCCTTTATTAATTAACATTTAGCTAGTGTTCCAAACGTATTGGTCTCTTTTTACTAATCAACATTAGCGGAGAAAATTAAAATAAATTAATATAAAACAGGTAATCAAAATGGTTGCCTGTTTTTATTTTATGTTAATAAATTTTTTGAAGATAATCAATATATTTACAGCTATACAGACCATTTGGGAAATGTACGTTTAAGTTATTTCAACAATGGTACAAGCGCAGAAGTTCTTGAAGAAAACAATTTTTATCCGTTTGGGTTAAAACATGAAGGGTATAATATTCAGGCTGGAAACCCTGCATACAATTATGGGTACAACGGGAAAGAACTCCAAAAGGAAACAGGTTGGAGTGATTACGGTGCAAGGATGTATATGTCTGATATTGCAAGATGGGGTGTTATCGATCCTTTATCCGAGCAATACAGAAGACTGACTCCTTATAATTATGTTGCGAACAATCCTATCAGCTTTGTTGATCCCGATGGTAGAAAGATGATGGCTCCAAAAGGGAGCCCCGATTCTCAACCTCCTGCAATGACTTTGGGAGGAATGATGGATTATTACGCAAACGGCGGTAGAGGAAGTACTGCAGATGTTTTGAAATTCTTGGGACAGGAAGATATGCTCGGGAATTTCTATAATCTAGCGATTTTTGGCGCTAGTGGTGGGGGAAGTACAAATGCTGAAGCAAATATTCAGACTTTTGTAAATAATGGAGTTCCTTATGAAACAGCTGTGAAAGTTAGCCAAAACGGAGCCATGTCTTTTACAGATTATATAAGCTCTGGAACTTATTTCAAAGGAATTGATTTTTCTGGATATGGTAATATTGATCCTGATGATGTAATTATTAGGAATAAAAAAGGACATATCATGTATCGAATATTATCAAAAAAGATATATAAAGATGTAAGAATTGATACAGATATTGAAATTAATAATCCTGTGACAATAAACTTAGCCGATTATGAAAAAATGGGTGCCCATGCTGTTGGTTTTAGTTTAGATTATAGTGCTACATTAGGAGGCGGAATGAATGGAGGATTAGCATTTGTTTATTTCATGGGAGGAGATGATGCAGGAAGCGGATATGTTTATGGATACACCGGAGGAAATACGGGTTTCGAAGCATCAGTAGGTCTTAGTAAGTTTTATGCAAAATACGTAGATAAAAATAATAGGAACTTTAATGCATTAGGTTATGCTGGCAAATCTTCAGGACATGGTTTTGGAGTCGGAATTTGGGGATACTCTAGATCTTGGGGCAATAGAACAAATGATGGAGAATTATGGGAAGGGCAAAAAAGTAAAACAACATGGGTTACTATTACTAATGGTGTTGCACATGGAGAAATGGGAGCAAAAGTATTTTGGTCAAATTATACAATATTAAAAAAAGTATTTTAAAATGAAAAAAATAGATTTAATATATTTTTCTTTGGCATTATTAGCTGCAGGCTTTATATTATTTTTATTAATTTATTCACCGAAAAATGAGAATAAATTTATTATTGCAGATATTAGAGTAGATATAGTAGGGGAAATAAAAAAGAAAGTTGCAGTTAGAGAAGGACTTTTAACGCATGCAAAAATATCTAGACAGAATAAATTTGATACTTTAATATTTTTAGGAGAAAATATTGATAGTGTAAATATTGGTGATAATATTATTAAACATAAAAACTCTCCTTTTTTATATATTTTAAAAAAAGGAGATAAAATTAAAAAGCTTAAATATGTATTAATACCTAAAAGTATATTCAATGATGAAAACTTTCCTAAAGAATGGAAAGACAGTTGTAAAACTGTTTGGAAGGACGTAATTATAGACTAATTAGAATAGTTTTTTGCATATGAAGAAATGGGAGAAAAAATATTTTGGTCAAATTATACAATATTAAAAAGGTATTTTAAATGAAAAGAAAAGATCTATTACTAATTTTATTGTCAATATTTTTGGCTGGTTTTATACTTTTTTTGATTATTTATTCACCTAATAATATAACTAAATCTACAATTGAAAGATTACAATTTGAAATTAAAGGCAAAGTGATTGAAAAAATTGAAGTACGAAAAAATTTAATTTCACATGTAAAACTTAAAATAAGTAATAAAAAAGATACTGTAATTTTTATAGGAGAAAGTATAGATAGTATAAATATTGGAGATTATATGTCAAAGAGTAAGAATTCTCCATTTTTTTATGTAAAAAATAATCAAAAATTTAAAAAACTAAAGTTTGTATCTATTTCTAAAAATGTAATATATGACGAAAATTTTCCTAAAGAGTGGAAGGACAGTTGTAAAACTATTTGGAAAGGTGTGGTTGTGAATTGAATATGAATAATTTTTGTACATGAAGAAATAGAGAAAAGTAATTTTGGTTAAATTGTAGATTTTTAAAAAGGTATTTTAAATGAAAAAAATCATTGTAAGTTTATTAATAATAATATCTTTCATATTATTATTAATATTAACAAGCTATTTGACTAAAAATTCAGATGAAAAATTTACAATTAGAGATGTTAAGGCTGAATTTAGAGGTGTTATAAAAGAAAAAATAGCAAAAAGAAAAAATCTTTATTTAGATATTAAATTAAAGCAAGAGAACAAAAATGATACTATAATAGAGGCAAGTAATTTTATTTCAGAGATAAGTATTGGAGATACAATAATTAAAAAAAACAATTCTCCTTATTTTTATAGAATCAATAATGCAGGTATTAAAAAAATTCCATTTACTTATTTTTCCGAAAAGATGCTAAAAAGTCCAAATATTCCAAAGTCATGGAAGGATAGTTTAAATTCTAGTTGGAAAGCTTTAATAATAAAAGAAACTGTCGAATGAAAAAAGCAAATTTAATATATTTTTCTTTGGCATTATTAGCTGCAGGCTTTATATTATTTTTATTAATTTATTCACCGAAAAATGAGAATAAATTTATTATTGCAGATATTAAAGTTGAAATATATGGAACAATAAAAAAGAAGGTTGCTGTTAGGGAAGGACTTATAACACATGCAAAAATATCAAGGTATAAGAAATCAGATACATTAATTCTTTTAGGAATAGCAAATAATAAACTTATTAATATTGGAGATAGTATTATAAAAAATAAAAATTCACCCTTTTTTTTTATTTTAGAAAAGGGTAAAAATCCTAAAAAGCTTAAATATACCTTAATTTCTAAAACAATATTTATTGATAAAAACTTTCCTAAAGAATGGAAAGACAGTTGTAAAACTGTTTGGAAGGACGTAATTATAGACTAATTAGAATAGTTTTTTGGCAATGTATCAAATTTAGTGATGACGATTTTTAAATAATTAACTCATTGAATTTCAATATCCGTTAAAGATAAATTGTTAGCAACAAGAGTAAGAGAATCCTTACTCTTGTTTATTTTAGCCGAAAAAAACATACGCAAATAATTGAAGATCATTCCTCGTGTATCAGATTTAGTGATGGATAAAATTTTGAAAATAATAAGTATATTTACAGCTACACAGACCATTTGGGAAATGTGCGTTTAAGTTATTTCAACAATGGTACAAGCGCAGAAGTTCTTGAAGAAAACAATTTTTATCCGTTTGGGTTAAAACATGAAGGATATAATGCTCAGGCTGGAAACCCTGCATACAATTATCAGTACAACGGTAAGGAACTCCAGAAGGAAACAGGTTGGAGTGATTACGGTGCAAGGATGTATATGTCTGATATTGCAAGATGGGGCGTGATTGATCCTTTAGCCGAGCAATACAGAAGACTGACTCCTTATAATTATGTTGCTAACAATCCTATCAACTTTATTGATCCTGATGGTAGAAAGATGATGGCTCCAAAAGGTAGCTCGGATTCTCAACCCCCTGCAATGAGTTTAGGAGGAATGATGGAATATTATGCAAACGGAGGCAGAGGAAGTACTGCAGATGTTTTGAAATTTTTAGGACAGGAAGATATGCTCGGGAATTTCTATAATCTAGCGATTTTTGGTGCTAGTGGTGGGGGAAATAGCCATACCACTATCGGAGATATGATGAGAGGGCTGGGTGTTAATCCAAGTGAAAGTATGGAGTATTATCAATCAGTGATTGGGGCATTAAATTTAAGGCAACAAATAATTAATGCTAAATTAGATCCAGACTCTAAAGCAAGTTACAAGGATCTAGGAAAATTATTAATAGGAGTGCCTTCCCTTACTGAATTATATAGAATTACCGAATCTGAATTTATGAAAGATTCTCAAGGTAAACACCCTGCTGAAACGGTAGGCAAATATGTTTATTTTAATATGTCAAAAATTGATAACCTATTATTTTTTGCATATACATTAGGACATGAAATGAATCACGTATTTGATAATAGATTTTTTATAAATACATTTATAGAAACAACACGTTTTGGAGGAAAAGAAAGTATACCCTTTCTTAATACTTTTGGATTATTTAAAGAATCAACAGGTTTAGGTTGGGAAATGAAAATGGGAAACTCTATATTATGTGGATTCAATGGTTTTGAAGCTGCATCTTATTACTATGGACCAAATGGATGGGGACTTTATGATCAAAATACAGTGGATAAATTAAGTCCATACATTAATAAATTAATAAAAGCACGTGATGTAATATATAATATTAAAAAACAACAATTAAATGATTAACATAAAAAATAAATTTCAAATTTTTCTTTTTTTAATTTTATCCAATATTCTCTACTCTCAATTAGTTGTTAAATGGGAATTAAAAGAAAATAATGAAAAAGCAATTATTAAAATATACAATGAAAGTAAACAAAATGTTATAATCCCAATAGATCTTAAGTCATTCCAGGCATATTTTATTAATATTTATAATAATTCAGAATGGGATAAAAAATATCCATTTCTTGCATTCAAAATTAATGTTTTTGACAAGATTTCAAAAAATAGAGTAGAAATTAATACTAGTACTCCATATTTAGATATATCTAACTTCGAAAAGGATCGATTAAAATTAGATTCAATCACTAAAAATTATGAATCAAAAATAAATATTTGGAAAAAAAATAATATAACTTTAAGTAATTCGGAAGCTCAATTAAATTACTATATAATAGAAAATTTAATTTATCTAAAACCTAATGAGAGTTTAGAGTTTTCTATTTTATTTGATTTAAGAAACATTACTAATCAAGATAATGCAATTCATTATTCTTATATTCTCGAAAAAAATAAAAGCTATACATTATTTTTAAGTTTACACGTTAAAAATGATGTATACAATTATTTAACTTCATATCAAAAACGAAAATTAAAAAAATACAAATTATTTACAGGTTCATTGGAAAGTAATAAAATTGAATTAAAACAATAAAGTTATATTCAATATAATTTGTAATGTTCCAAATGTGTTGTTTTTTTTATTAATCAATATAACGGAAAAATTTAAAATAAAATTAATACGAAGCAGGTAATCAAATGGTTGCCTGTTTTTATTTTATGTTAACAAATTTTTTGAAGATAATCAATATATTTACAGCTATACAGACCATTTGGGAAATGTACGTTTAAGTTATTTCAATAATGGAACAAGCGCAGAAGTTCTTGAAGAAAACAATTTTTATCCGTTTGGGTTAAAACATGAAGGGTATAATGCTCAGGCTGGAAACCCTGCATACAATTATCAGTACAACGGTAAGGAACTCCAGAAGGAAACAGGTTGGAGTGATTATGGAGCAAGGATGTATATGTCTGATATTGCAAGATGGGGTGTGATTGATCCTTTAGCCGAGCAATACAGAAGACTGACTCCTTATAATTATGTCGCGAACAATCCATCAACTTTATTGATCCCGATGGTAGAAAGATGATGGCTCCGAAAGGGAGCTCGGATTCTCAGCCACCTGCAATGACTTTAGGAGGAATGATGGATTATTATGCAAACGGAGGTAGAGGAAGTACGGCAGATGTTTTGAAATTCTTGGGACAGGAAGATATGTTGGGGAACTTCTATAATCTAGCTATATTTGGCGCTAGTGGTGGGGGAAGTGGAAAAAGCCATACCACTATCGGAGATATGATGAGAGGGCTGGGTGTTAATCCAAGTGAAAGTATTGGGTATTATAAAGATGTAATTCGGGCTTTGAATTTGAGACAACAAATAATTAATGCCAAATTAAAACCTGATTCTAAAGCAAAATTTGAAGATTGGACAAAATTGGTAGATAAAGTTCCAGAATTATTGAACCTTTATTCACAAGCTCGTACGGTATTTATGCCTGTAAGTGGAGAAGGTGAAGAACTGTATTATTTAGGACAACAAGACCCTCCATTTTCTAATAAAGTTAAAATTAATACTGATAAAATGGGTGATATTTTAAATTATGCATTTACAATAGGTCATGAGATGTTACATGTCTTTGATGATAAGTACAATTACTCAAGGTTTATAAATTTTATTTTCAACGGATAACCCTAATTTCGAAAGAGATAGATACACTATACCTATATATATGCTTTTTAAAGAGTACAGGTCATATAATTGGGAAAAAGGATTGGGAAATGAAGTTAATGTAGAAAATAAGCTTGAACAATACAGTGTCATGTGGAATCTTCCTATGAAAACCTTGAACTATCTGAATAATAATATAAAAACTTTTTCAAATATATTTATAAATCCATAATTATGAAAAAATTTATATATGTAATATTTTTTTATTCATCACTTATTCTTTCACAAGTTAAAGTTGATGTAAGATTAATTAAAACAACCAATGAATTTGATAGAGGAAAACTTTTAGAAATTAAAATTCTTAATAATTCTAATTTTGATTATATACTGCCTATTGATACTACAGATTTTAAGACTTTTTATTCTGCAGAACAATGCATTAATTTTTCAGATACAGATGAACATAGAGATCTTATGTTAAAAGTTAATTTGAAAAATATAAATGATAGTATATCTGAAATGTCATTTCCTCATTATAAAATGACGGGACAAATTGATGAGAAAGTAAATATTTTATTAAAGAGATAAATAAAAGAGATTCTTTAATAAAGTTGCAAAATAGCAAAATCATATTATGGAAATAGCAAAATAAAATTCAGCAAACTGATAGCTGGATTATCAAAAATAAATACTTGATGTCAAATATGATTTTTATTAAGGCTAAACAACAAATAAAATTTTATAAATATTTTAATCCTAAAAAATTCAATTTAAATTCTATATCAGATGATTATGACTATTTTAATTTAATAATGGATAATAAATATGAGTTTTCTATAAAATATTGTATTAAAGATAGCATTTATCAATATTTAACAGAAAAACAAAAAAATAGTGTTAAACGCTATAAATTATTTTCTGGAAGTCTTGATAGTAATATTTTGAAATGGAATTGAAATTAACGGAATTATATTCCAGATATTTCGATTTTCAGCTATACAGATCATTTTGGAAATGTGCGTTTAAGTTATTCTAAAAACGCATCTGGTAGCACAGAAGTTCTTGAAGAAAATAATTAGTATCTATTTGGAATGAGGCAAGAAGGATATAATACTTTGGCTGGAAACCCTTCGTATAAATATAACTATAATGGAAAGGAGTTACAGGTTGAATCTGGAATGTGTGATTATGGATCAAGGGTGATATTGAGAGATGGAGCATCGTACATCTGAAGTTGCTATCTTTTTGTGATAAAAATTTTATACTTCTATATAGTTCTTCTAATGGAAATTAAAAGAATTGGAACGGGTTTTTGAAATCTTAAAAATGAAAATAAATATAATAATTTTATGTACTTTTTGGTTGTTTTTCTTAAATTGTGAAAAGAAACTAGCTACAATAGATAGTTCTTTTTCTAAGAGATATAAAATAAACAAGACAAGTCTTACAATTAACTCTAGCAATAAGGAAAATGAGACTTATATGATTGGAAGATTCAAATATTTTTCCAATAATTATTCTATTAAAAATCAAGTTTATATTAAAGACAGTATATACTATGATGATAAAAATAGTATATTATTTGATTTTAGTTCTAAAAAACAAGCAGGTTCCTTTACTATAAATGATTCATTAAATCTAAAAATTTCATTTTTAAATGATATAATTTCAGATAAAAATAAATTTAGATTGTTTAAAATTGACAAAGTAGATAATTATCACACATTAAATTTAGCAAAAGTTTATATTGCAAATTACAAATATGGCATAGTTGGTGAATTTATAGTCACAAATGAAAATGATGAATGGTTAATAACTAATGTTGTTGGTTATTTTCCTAATAATGACTTGTTTCTTTCAAAATTTAAAAAAGTTAAATTAGAATGACAGGATATAATCCTTCTTTTGTTTATGCTAATAACTTTGTTTAATATTTCCTCATTTCTCTTTTAACTATCTTAGAGCTAAACAGTAGTGTATAAATACCGCTTCATACGTTGTTCAGAAAGGGTTTTGGGATTTTCTTTCAATAAAAATCAAAAATATGTGAAATTATTGAAAAAAAATTTGGTCAAAATTAAAATGCTGGATATATTTGTAAAAACACAAATACTTCAATGAAAAAGAAGAAATTTAATTTTCTGCCCAATATTGATCCTAAAATATATATCATTTTTGGTATCTTTTTACTGCTAAGCTTACTGTTTTTATCATTCCAATATTTTCGTCATGTCGATTGCGAGAATGCAAATTATTATGTACATGCAGACGAATATGTGGTGAACAGAGTAGTGGAATTCAATGATAACACCGAAGGTGCAACATCATGGAAATGGGATTTTGGCGATAGTACGGCAATCGACACAAGACAAAGAACAATCCACTATTACAAAAAGCCCGGCGAATATATCGTAAAGTTGACGATCAATGGAAACTGTACGCACGAAAAGCTTGTTACAATTACAAGTATCAGTCAGCAAACGGGTTATCTGCCTATTATTATGGCTCCTGATGTTGCTTTTGTCGGAGATCCTATTCAGTTTAATGGAGAAAAAGATGGTGGCGAATCTTGGGAATGGAGCTTTGGTGAAAGCGCAGCCACAGATGCTTTAGGGAAATCTCCTGTTTACAGATTTAAAAAAGTAGGCGATAAAAAAATTACGCTTATTGTAAACGGAGACGTAGAACATACTGCAGTAAAAACAATTTATGTAGCTCCTAAAACAATCAAGGCTAAACAGAAAATAGATATTGAGTCTTACGAATTCGAGAAGCCTCATACCGCTTTTTCTCTTCCACAAGGTGATGCACAAAAAGATCCTTTGGTTGATATGCTGCAGTATATTCCGGTTTCTCCTAAAACAAAATCAAAAAAAGATTCTTTAATAGCTGAGAAAAAAGTACCTGAAATTTCTAATGAACAGTTTCAGCTTCTTCTTAATCAGGTTGCTTTACAGGCAAAAACGAAGGATGATTTCAAAGAATATCTTTGTGGAAAATTTGATATACCGGTTGTGGTAAATGATGAAAAATTAATTCCTTTTGATCAGTTTTGTCAGAGTATTTCCGGAAAGAAAATCAAGATCTCTGCATTGAGATTAAATAAAAATTCTAAAAACTGCATTCAAAATATCAATATCCAGTATAAAGTGAAAAAATGGATGATGTGGATAAAAGAATAACCATATAAACACACAAATAACGATGAACGAAGAAGTTACTTACAGCCAAGAAGTTAGTAAGGCTCTGAACATAGCTCAGAAAATTGGACGTGAAAATCTAAATGCTTATTATACAGGAGGTCATCTTCTAAAAGCAATGTTGAACAGAGATTTGTCTCTTCTCAAACAGCTTGAAAAAATGGGCGTAGATGTCTTTTATCTTGAAGAATGGGCGGAAGTGCGTATTGAAGAACTTCCCAAATCACCTAATAAATATTCTTGCGAGCCAGACGAAATTATTGATGAGATCTTTGCAGAAGCAGATGCAGCTAGGGAATTGATTGGTGAGGAAGAAATTTCCCTGTTTGCTATAATGATTGCGATCAGTTCACCGGGAGTTGCATTTAGTTTTGATCAAATCAAATCTTTTCCTGTATCAAGAAATGAGCTTTTAAAAGATTTTTCTTCTGACGGAATTCATGGAACGCAGGAATTTGATTCTACAAAAAAAACAAGTAAAGGGTTTATTCAGAAATACTGTATTAATAAAAAAGAACAGGTTAAAAAACTGAATAAAAGTGAATTACTCGTTGGAAGAGATAATGAAATAAATAAAATTACTGAAATTCTTTGTCGTTTCAGTAAGCAGAATGTTCTTGTTATCGGCGATCATGGAATAGGAAAAACAGCTCTTATTGAAGGCTTTGTTCAAAAAGTTCTGTTGAAACAGATTCCTGATATTCTTTCCGGGCTTGAAGTTTTTGAAATGGATATGGGAGCACTTATTGCCGGTGCTTCTTATAAAGGCGAAATTGAAGACAGGATTAAAAATGTTGCTCAGGAAATCAAATCGATTCCAAAAGCAGTATTGATTATTGAAGAATTTCATTCTCTTTTCGGAAGTCATGGCTCGGATTCCGGTATTGTGAATTTGCTAAAAAGTGAATTATCCGGCGGATTGACAATTATTGCCACTTCAACAATTGAAGAATACACGAAAAAAATTGAGAAAGAGCAAGGATTGGCAGGGATGTTTGAGTTGTTAAAGCTTGAAGAAACTGACGATGAAATGCACTTCAGAATGCTAAAGCAGACGCTTAAAAATTATCAGGATCATCATAAGATTTCTATTGATGATGCTACAATGAAGGAGGCGATTCGTCTTTCTAAACGATATATGAAGGAGAAAAGTCTTCCAGCTTCAGCTATTGATCTTATTGATCATACCATGTCTGTATTGAAAACAACGGGAGAATCTTTTTTAAAGGAAAAAAATCATTTGATAACGAAAATCATTTATCTTGAGGATAATACAAACCAATATAATGAAGAGGAAAGAAGAATGCATGCAGATTGGCTGTTAAAAGATTTGGCGGAAAAAACAAAATATCTGATCAGTACAGCAGAGGCAAAAGAAAAAGAAAATGAGCTTCCTGAGTTTAAAAAAACTGAAGAGCTTCTTAATTTTGCAAGAAACCTTATTGAGAAGACAGAAAAAATAGCACAGGAGAAAAGAACGCATATCACAGAGTTTGACTTAGCTTTGATTATTTCTCAAAAAACAAATATTCCTATTGGTAAGCTGAAAGAAGAAGAAAAACAAAGGCTGAATGAAATGGAAAGTGTTTTAGCAAAACGTGTTGTAGGGCAGGATCATGCGATTTCTATTGTTTCAGAAGCTGTTTTGGAAACCCGTTCAGGATTAAGTAAAGCCGGACAACCTATTGGTTCATTTTTCTTCTTAGGACCTACCGGAACCGGAAAAACAGAGTTGGCAAAGTCGTTGGCAGAGTTCTTATTTCAGGATGAAAATGCTATCATTCGTTTTGACATGTCTGAATTCAAAGAAGAGCATTCTGCAGCATTGCTTTACGGAGCGCCTCCTGGATATGTTGGGTATGAAGAAGGAGGGTTATTAGTCAATAAAATTCGTCAAAAGCCTTATTCTATTGTATTATTTGATGAAATTGAAAAGGCTCATGCTTCAGTTTTTGATGTATTTTTACAGATTATGGATGAAGGAAAACTGCATGACCGTCTTGGTAAAGAAGGGGATTTTTCCAATGCTATTATTTTGTTTACCTCTAATATTGGTTCAGATTTTATTGTAGAATCTTTTGGAAAAGATGAAATTCCTCAATCTTCAAAACTGCTTGAAATGATGAGCCGTTTTTTCCGTCCTGAATTTTTAGGAAGACTTACAGAAACGATTCCTTTTGCACCGATAAGTAAAAATAATGCACTTAAAATATTTGAGATTCATCTGAAAAAAGAATTGCTGGACTTGGTGAAGAATCTTAATATAGAATTATCCATTACACAGGAAGCCAAAGAGTTTCTTTCGATGGAAGGATACGATATAAAATATGGAGCAAGACCTTTAAAAGGGGTGATAAGAGGAAGATTGAGAAGACCATTGGCTAAGAAAATAGTCTCAGGAGAGTTCAAAGAAGGTGATAAAGTGGAAGTTTCTTTAACAGATAATGAAATTTTTTGGAATAAATTATAATATTTTGTCTTTTTAGTTATTTCAAATAAAAGTGGGTTATTTTTATTAAAAGCAAAATGAAGATTAATTATTGTTGGTTTTATGTTTTTAATAATTAATTATAGTTGTGATTTGATAATGGATTATATGCAATGATTTATGAATTTAACTTATGATTTATCATAAAATTGTGAATTTTGTTATTCGAGTTTGTTTATTTTAAAATAATATGTATATATTTGTTAAAACACATTTTGATGAAGCAACGTAAATTCTTTTATATTGTACTCTGTATATTTTTTAGCATTATCGCATTATCATGTGGAGGTAAAAAATATATCAAAGAAATTCCATACAATTACTCTTCAAACGAGTTTTCTAAAACTACTCAGGAAAGTAAGTCTGAGAGTGATTCTCAGTATTCTGTTGTAGATGATAATCCACAAGGTCTTAATGATGATACGCTAAAGATCAAAGAAAAATATTCTATCATCATGGAGGTGATGCCTAAAGAAATACGTGACTATAAACTGTATTCTTATATTGATGACTGGATGGGAACTCCTTATAAAAAACAATCTTTGGAAAAACAGAAAGGAGTAGATGCTTCTTATTTTGTACAGGCACTTTTCAGTGATGTGTATAACGAGACATTTTCAAAGACTCCCGACGGGATTTTTCGTTCAAAAGCAATTCAGTTATTTACCGGAAGAACTTTTTTGAAAGAGGGAGATATTCTTTTCTTCAGATATGATAAGTTTCATCCTATCTCAGATGTTGGGATCTATCTTCATAATGATCGCATTTTGGCGTGTACAGCTAGGGGATTAAATATTTATAATTTTAACGATGAATACTTTCAGTTGCGTTATGTAGCGGCAGGAAGATTAAAAGAAAAGAAATAGAGTATGGATAATTTGGAAAACATAGCCGGACTTATCAGAACTCTGAAACATGACATTAGAGCTGAAGTCATCGTTAACGATCTTTTGGAACATAAAGATATTAAAGAAGGTGAATATGTGATATATAAAGAAGGGCAGTTTGCAAGAGCTTACCGTTTTGATGTATTGGATGCCCAGACAACTGATTATGATTACGACAGTATGCAAATGCTGAAACTGAATCTTTCGAGAGACAGTATATATGATATGTTGCCGGAAGGGATTTCGCATATTTCAAAAAATGAAGCTCCCGGAAAAGGTGTTGATTCTATGATCAAGGAATATTATCAGCAGAAGAAACAACAGAAAGCCGCAAGATTATTTTTTCAGCCTTTTGAAAATGAAATGTTCCATTACGGAGTAGAAACGGAAAGTTTTGAAAGTCGTTTTCTGTTTGAATTCAATAATGGAAAAGCTCCTGATATGTTCTATGATTTTTGGGATATAGACAGGGACTTTCCTACATTACTGGTTTCCAAATTCATAAGGTTGCTTCCTTTTTCATATAAAATTGTGGGAGATATTCAACAGGCTTGTCATATTCTCTCTGTACTGCTTGAAGAAGACGTGCGTGTAAGCGATCGTGAATATCAGGAATACAGTGATGAAAGTCAAGGTGTTTTGTTGGGCGAAACTCGTTTGGGATTAGATTCAATTACAGGAACGAGGTATGATGATTATTCCAGACATCTGGATATTAAAATAGGTCCTTTGAAGAAATCTTCATTTACAGATTTTATACATGAGGGCGGAAAGAAAAAATTTGTGGATATGTTTTATGAACATTTCTTTCCATTAGAAGTAGAAATAAATACGATCATTCTACTTCCAGAGGATAAACAAAAATTTGAGTTTAATAATGAAACAGGTTCGCCTGTTTTAGGATATAACACGAGCATATGAGCAAAATAAAAAAATATTTTACCAATTTATTCGATCCTCAGTTGCTGATCATCGTTTTGGTGGTGGTAGCCGTATGTATCATTCTTACAATGATCTTCTCGCAAAAGTCGGCGGATTTCAAACAAAAATACAGATCAAAATTTTATATCTATATTTTTTCGTTTGCTTTTGTATATGCGATTATTGCGTTATTGGGATATAATAAACTTTTTCAGAATAATAATCTGTACGAATTTATATTTTATCAGATATGTTCATTGATAATAGGAGTTCTTCACTGTTATGCTTACAGAGGATATTTTGAAAAATTCGGTTCAAAAAAGTCAGGTAATGAATACCTTTTTGCTTTTTTATCGGTATGTTATGCTTCCATACCATTTATGTTGATTTATACATTTTTAAATGGAGTAGACCTTGTATATCTTATGTTAGGACATTTCATCGTTTTCTTTATTCCAACTTTCTTAAATGATACTTTTAATAAAGCAATGAACATTCCTCCTAAAGTATATGTGACTTGGCAGTTTCCTGAAAATTACAAAGAAACTATTGGTTTGAGTGATGAAGAATGGCGAGATATGGTGGTATTCACTTATATTATGGACAGAGATAAAGACGCGGTAAAATACAGTGTATATAGAGCTAAAGGCCCAACAAGAATAGATTTCGGAAGATTATTTTACAATTTCATAGTCGATTATAATCAAAGACATCCAGGAGAAGAAATTCAGATTGAAGATGAAAACGGACTGTTCAGTTGGGTATTTTTCCTTCAGCCAAAATGGTACGAATCTACAAAATACATAGATCCTAAGCTGACTCTTTATATGAATGGAATTGAAGAAAACAGTGTTATTTTCTGTATGAGAGCCGATCAAATGATAGGAGAAAATAAAGATTCTGGAAAGACTGATTATGAATATAACCGTGAAAAAGACAATGAACTTGCATTGCAGGACTAAAAACTAACCATAATGATAGAAAAGTTAACACATTTTCCCGTAAATTGGATAGACGGGATGAAGATAAATAAGACCCATTTCTCAGACGTACAGAATTTTGTAAGCGATTCTGTGAGAGATTCTGTTGGAGTTCATACCTCAATGATCAGCTATGGTTTGTTGCCGGTACAAGATCCTATTAAAATAAATTTAATCATTGATAATCATAAATTATTAAGAATTAAAGTTGAGGAATGTCATGCAATTACACCAAACGGTTCAAGAATTGAAATTGGAAGCGGCGTGTCTGAAAGTTTGAGTCTTTCAATTCCTTATCCAGAAACAGCTAGGGAATTAAAGGATAATGAAAATGCAGTTTTACTGGCTTGTATTTCTGTTAATCCATTTAAAAGAACTCCTTATGGAGAGCCTGATCCAGAAGAAAACCCACCGAGATATCCTTATACTCTTCCTGAATATACGCTTAATCTTATTCCTGAAGATGAATTAAAAAATACGGTTGGCTTTGGAACGCATTACCTCACCATAGGAAAAATATTGGTCAATTCCGGAGAATCAAGGATTGATGAGAATTATATTCCTCCCGCAGTAAGTGTTTCAAGCCATAAGAAACTTCAGGAATTATTTGTTGAGATCGACCATTTTTATGGACAGATAGAATTGTATGCGGTACAGATTGCCCAAAAGATTCATGCAAAGAAACAAAGCAACGATTTGGCCTTGATGATGGAAATGATGTCTGATAAAACCCTGAATTACTTAGGAATGGAAATCAATAAATTCCGTTGGATGTCTCCACATACTCCGCCTGCTGAAATGCTGGTTTCTGTTGTGGCATTAGCCAGAATTTTGAAGAATTTTATCGATTCGCGTTCAGGAGCCGGAAAAGAAGAATTGCTGAATTATTTTGCGGAGTGGTGTAATGTGAGTCAAGGTGATTTTGAAGTGATATTTTCGGAAACAATTAATACCGACTATAATCATAATCAAATGGATAAAACCATTGAGAAGATCAGAAGATTCATGAAAACACTTGAAGATCTGTATTCTGTACTGAGCAGACTTGATTATATCGGTAAAAAACGTGACGGAAGTATTTTCGTCTCCGAGAATACGGACGAGAGAGAATCTGTAATTCATGCTAAAAGAAGCAGAACTTTTTTGGCAGATTAATATAAAATCATTGAAATCTAAAAATGCATAACTCAAAATACAAATATGGAAGTTTTAAATAAAAGTCAGAGGAGGAGCGCTTATTGGTTCTTTGTGCTATTCTTCCTACTTACAGTTTCAGTACTTGTGACAGCTGTTTTTTTTAACGCTTACTTTCCGTTTAAAGAAAATAGTCTTTTAAAAGCTGAAAATGCCAAAATGAGAAAAGAAATGGAAACTCAGGATAAATTTTCTTTCCAGCTGGAAAAAGTAAAAGTATCTGTAGATTCGATAGGAGCTCCAAAACAAAATGATTTTTTTAATGAAAAATTAGCCTTGTCGATCCTTGCAGATATGTATAAGCAGCTTCCGAAGGATACTTTGAAGAATAAGAATATGTACAATAATACCATTATGACCTATAAGGATTTGATAGATGCTAAAAAACAGATTAAGCAGCTTTCAGGAAATCAGGTATTAATGGACAGCTTAAGTAGTATTAATACGACTTTAAAAGCTGAGTATGATAAAATGAAAACAGATCTTGCTGTTTGCAGACAATTGTATCAGGCACAATAGAAACTCATATAAATTATGAAACTACCGAAAAAAATAATATTCTTCAGTTTGTTGTTTTTAACAGTTTTTATTAATGCTCAGAATATAGTGTCGGATTCTACGGAGTATGCACATTTTGACTGTGGAATTACGCAGACAAAACAAAAGCTGGATAAGAATTTTTTTGCAAGTACTCCAGCGATTGAATTGAGAGTAAACAATGAGGAATTCATTTATACGACGTTTCAGTTGGGGAAAAGAAAGAATAAAATTTATCTCTATCTGAGAATTTTGGCGGATAATGTATGTATCAAAAAAGACAAGAATGTGGATGTTTATTTTAAATCGGGAGAGGTTATTACCCTAAAAAATGAATATCCATTGAACTGTGAAGCTTTTTTTGCCAAACAAATGAAGAAAAAAGAACTGCAAAAATTCAAAGAAAATGAAATTACCTCAATTAAAATTTATACTTACAAAAAGAATTACGAAATGTATGTAAGTGAAGTTCAAAATCAGGATATTCAACATTATATCGATTGCTTATCCAATTATAAGGTTAAAAAATCTGATGAGGTAAAAATAAAAAAGAAGAAAAATTCGGAAGCGAATAATCAAAATCAATAACAAACAATTTTAGAAATGAGCCCAATACCGGAACTTAATCTCAACTTAGGAATAACTAATTCAAATTCTTCATTACATGGAGAAAATGGAGAGGGAGTTGTGGTACGTACTGATTCGGGATTGAGAAAGCACACCATTACATTACTTATTTCTGATCAGGAGGTAGGAAATGTAAATTTAAAAATAGGAGAAAAAGAAGTGGAAGTTCCTACTTACAAACTAACGGTGACAGATGATAAAACGAAAGAAACAGAATCTTATCAGGTTACAAGAGATACATTGAGTTTTGTAAAAAGCAAAACCAAGAAAAGTTTTCTTTCTTTTTTCGGATTTAAACGTTTTGATAAAACTTCTTTTTTCTATGAAAATATTGCTTTTGAGCCAAGTTTGGAAAGTGTAGAAAAGTTTGATATTTCAAAGCACAGAAAGCTTTCAGAAGAAATTCTCACTTATGAACTTCAGGGAAATGACAAAAAGATTTTATTGTATGCAGGAGATATTAATGAATTTGAAAAACCTGAAAATATAGAACAATATTTTATTGTAGTTGATAATAACAAAGGCAGAAGTTTTATCGGAGATATCTTGTATCGCGAAAAGTTTCTGAAACTGACTCCAAAAGTAGAATTGGAAGTAATTAAAAGGAAAAAAGTTCCTAAAAATTTTGAATATGATGATAAAGGAAATATCAAAAAATTGATTTATCTCTAAAAATAAAAAAACTAAAAACATAAAATAAGAAAACTAAACGATCCTAATGAAAGCCTATTACAAAATACCATTTGATTTTGAAAGCCTTACGGAGAAAAATGATGCTGAGAAGATCTCTTTGGACAGTTCTGTCAGTCAGCATTTGTTCCTTTTGGCAACTACGGCTTTGGGAGAATGTAAATTCGATGAAACCTATGGTTCCGAAATTTGGGAAATGGATTTTGATTTAATGAAAAGTGATAACAAATTAAAAGAACTGATTTCGGCAACACTAAAAAAATCAATCTCAATGCATGAAAAAAGACTTGTGGTAGAGGATGTTGAAGTGTTTGTAAATGATCATAATTTAGGAACATTAGGAAAAAAAAGAATGAAAAAAAAGGTCACAATCGCTGTTAAGGGATTGATATTGGAAACAAACAGGTCTTTTACATTTAATAATGCATTTTTTGTAGGACCACTTTCTTATTAATGAAAACAACGTATGAATCAAGAACGTATTAAAGACAGGATATTAAGAAGAGCTGCCCGAATGTGGGGCTATAATGAGCTTGAAGCGGAGACTTCGTTTGATCCCGTTGTCGGTTTATTGCTTTCCGCCTGTGCTGCAGAGCTCGAAAAATTAGGCTTCGAGTTGGAAAGTTCCCGCTCCAGAATTATCGAAAGAGTTTTAGAGGTTATGTTTCCTGAAGAAGTTTCGGGAGTGATTCCTGCAAGAGCGCTTTTGCAGATCAATCCGTTGGAAGATAATGCGAAAACGTCATTATATAACAGTTTTAAAACATCAATAAGAAAACATAATATTTATAATCCTACTGAAAATATTGTTAAAGAAATATATTTCAGCCCATCTGTTGAAGCAAAATTGACGACTTCTAAGGTGAAATATTTTGCATATAATGAGACTCTGTTTCATTTAGAAAGTTTTTTCTTTGATGATGTGATTGGAAAAGCAGAAAGGAATATCCCTTCAGGCGAACTTTGGTTGGGAATTCATTCACCCAGCAAAAAAAATCCGGAAGATCTGATGTTTTTTATTGACATCAATAATACATATCAAAAAGAATTGTTCTTCTACTATCTTAAGCAGGTAAAAGTTTATTTTGGAGATAAAGAATATATTTTAAAAGAAGGTTATAATGTAGAAAACGACAGCCTGAATCTTGAAAATATCATTACTGAAAATTATTCTGACCTTGAACATATTTATAACGAAGTTAATCAATATTATAAATCACATTTTTTTACACTGAAAGGGAAGCTGGATTTTAATGATAAACCCCAAAAAGAAAAGTTATTTACAGATTACTTTCCAGATCATAGAGTAAGTGAAGAAGATGATATTATTTGGTTAAAGTTTCAGTTTTCGGAAGCTATTGTTCCGGATATTCTTCAGAATGTTCGTTTTGCGTTGAACTGTATTCCGGTTCTTAATATTAAAAATAACAGCATAAGTCGAAGAATAAAAGGAAGATTGAATATTATTCCTATTGATGAAGAAGATCATTTTTTAGACTTAGATTTTGTTTCTGATGAAAGAGGAAAAAGACTCGATATTAAAAATTATGAAGCGGAAAACGAAGGAATGACTGCTTTATTAAGAAAAGGAGGAGTTTCCCGTTTTGACCGTAGAAATGCATCCGAACTTTTACAATATCTTTTAGAATTAATTAAAGATGAAACGGCAGCTTTTGCAGCGATGGGAGGAAATTCAGCAACTGAAGTTTTGAAACAAATTAATCAGAATGTTGCTTCATTACATCAGATTGCCAAAGAAAAGAATTTTACCCAAACGAATAATCCATACTTAATTATCTCTTCAGGAAATACAGATACAGATGTACAGACAACAATTTCGTATTGGTCTACGACAGCTGAAGAAGCAAATAGTCTGAAACCCGCAACTGTATTAACTCTTGAAAATAGCGGAGATGGAGTTCTGAATAATACGGCTGTGATGATTCAAGCCTCTGTTGGAGGGAGAAAGAAACTGTCTCCACAAGATAAAATTCTGGAATATAGAAATGCACTTTTAACGAGAGGCAGAATTGTGACAGTTGCAGATATTAAAGCATTCGGAATGAATCATTTTAAAAGCCTGCTTCTCGGAATTGAAGTTCAGAAGGGAACAAAAAAAGAAGTGTCGCTGAAAGGAGGTTTTAGCCGCACGATAGATATATTTTTATTGAAAAATAAGGAACAGACAGAAAATATTAATCATTCGGAATGGGAATATTTATGTGAAAGTTTTTTATTGAAACTGAAAAATGCTTCGGCAAATATTTATCCTTACAGATTATTTGAAAAATAAAAATAACATGATTATTTTAAATAAATATAAGAGATTCAAATGAAAGCATGATGATTTTTATAAATATATATTTATATGATTAGGTATATATTTAGATTATTATGAATTTATTTAAAAAACTAGAATTATCAAATTAATTTAAAAACATATTACTATGCTATCAAACAAAGGAATCGGTGGTAATGAAGTACCATTGGACGCAAATGAGGCAATTATGGAAATTCCTCAGAACAGAACAATTATCGCACAAAAACTTACAGCACAAGATCCGGTAAGACCGGAATTGGTGGAAGGACTTACGACGGTAGAGAAAGTGTTCGAACACTACAAACCGGAAGTTAAGGTTGATTTTGAAGATGCAAACGGAGCTATCAAAATGGAAAATCTTAGATTTAAAAATCTTGGAGATTTCGGAACAAAAGGTATTACAGGTCAAAGTAGTTTCCTTACAGGAATGGAAACTGAAAAAGATCAATATCAGAAGATTGTAAAGCAATTGAAAACAAACAAAATTTTGAAGGCAGCTTTGGAAGATCCGGATGCAAAAAAAGCATTACATGATACTTTACAGTCATTAATTAGAGAATTAGAAGAAAACAAATAATCAAAAAACGCAAATATTTTATGTCAAACAACAATAACAAACAGCCGGAAGCACAACCACAAGCAGCTGTAGAAGCTCCGGTTTTGGAACAGAAAAAAGTACAAGGACAGGTTAGTTTAGAAAAATCAATCGAGAAACTTGCTCGTTACGGCAGTTTTGATCTTTTGGAAACTTCTATAGAAAATGTTCAGAATATTAATCCTGACAGAAAAGCAAGAAGAAAGATTTTCCTGACAGAAAAAGGAAAGGAAAAAGAAAGAGAAACTCTGAAAAAAACGCTTGAACTTTGGGCAAGTGTAATCAGCAAGAGTGATTCTTTGACAGATATGGTTGCTCATTGTGAAGACCAGAGAAAATCTGCAGAGGTACTTTTATCTAAGAATCTTTCTAAAGCTGTTGAAGCTACAAGAGAATTGGAAGGTAATTACAGAACTGTTGCGATGTTCTATAAAAATACAGAATCGGATAAAGTTAAAAATGTAACCGTTGTAAATGCAGATCTTGAACAATTGAAAGATCTTGATAATACGCGTTTTATTGATACTATTCACGCAGAGCTTTCTGATAATTATGACAGACTGGATTTAAAGAATAACTACGGATTATTGGTAATTCCAGGATATTTGGGATCTAATACAGTGGTTGAAAAATGGGCAAAAATTGCACATGAAAATAAAGTAATGCTGGTAACGGATTTCGAACATTTGGATGAACCGGATGACGTAATGGAAATGTTTGACCAAGCTTATCTTACAGGTGGAGAAATCTACAGATCTAATGTATTGATGACTTGTAACTGGCTGGTTGGAAGAGGAAGATTTGAAGAAATCGATGAACTTGATGATTTGTTTATTCCGCCTTCAGGAGCTTTGGCTGGAAAAGTATACAAAACTTTGATGTCTCAGGTTACAGCCGGAAAAAAATTCGGAGGAATTAATGAAATCGACGGAGTGAAATTCGATCTTAAGAAAAGCGAAATCGCAAATCTTGAGAATTTGGGATTGATTCCAATGGTAAACGAATATGGAAAAGTAATGGCTTTTTCTGGAAAAACATTATTCAACGGAGATAATTTGGGATTGCAGACTTACTCTGTAGTTAGGGTTTTCGATTATGTGACTAAAGTATTGATGGATTTCCTTAACAGAAGAGCATTTGAGAACTTTACTGCAGTTACAAGAAAAGAAATCATGAATCAGATTGTACGTTTCTTAGATGCAATTACAGGTCCGGGTAAATTAATTGAAAATTTTGAGATTAGAAGATTCGAGCAGGATCCTGTGCAAAAAGACAGAATTCATCTGGATATTCACATGAAACCTTACTTCCCGGCTAAAAACTTCCTGATTAAAATGGACGGTCATAAAGGTGATGATGGTAATGAATGGGATACTGAGTATGAACAACAAAAATAATAGGTGAAAATTTTTCACATAGTTATCTAAAGCGCGGGAAAATTTTCTTTCTGCGCTTTAGTTATTTACAAAAGAGTTTTGAGAAAATACATTTGACCTAAACGTGATTTTATAAAATTTTCATTATCAATACTTTATAAAAAAAATAAATAATTTTTAACAATCGGTATGATAAACATCAGCATTTCTACATACGACGTAAGAAAAGGAGATACCCTCGAATCTGTTGCGGCAGAGTTGGGAATTTCTTCCGAGGAACTGAAGCGTTATCACAATTCTTACTGTGATTTGAAAGAACTTATCGGATATGATCTTAAGAATGTCAGAAGCATATTAATTCCTTCAGCAGATAAAATTGCTGAGCTTAAGAAAAATAAAACCTTAGTTTCCCGGAATAATGAACTTCCATCCAAATATTTGTTCGAAAATTTTTATGCAAAACAATATGAAGTAAAAGAACATTTTGAAAAACCGGATGCAGAGAATTTAATCATAGATTACACCGTTTCTGTCAATATTCGGGAGATCAAAGGTAGAGGCTTTATTGCCGAAGTAAAAAGTTCAGGATTTAAAAAAAATGATGAAACTCCGGATGATAAAATAAGCCAGTTATCAATTGCATCGATGGAAAGTATTTATCCTGTTTCATTTATTATTCCGGCTCAGGGAAGAATAAATGGCTTTTACGATCATAAAGAAATTGCTAAAAAGTTTAAAGATAAAAGACCCGATCTTGAAGATTTTTTCGTTGGAGAAGTTTCACAGATCTATTTTGATAAATTTCAGAACTGTCTTAAAGATGAGAATTTTCTTCTGAATCAGTTTCGATCGACGATGATGTATCAGGTTTTGTTTTTAAAAATGGATTGGCTTCATAAAAACAAACCCTGGGAAGAAGAATTATACCTTATTCAAAATTCCTTTCCTGTAAAATGTTTGCTGGAAGCAGAATGTGATCATGAAAATTCAGAATATATTGAAACGACAATTCACGGAAATATTACAGACGAATATTGCCTGCAGGAATTGCTGAAAGGAGTGAAATTTTCAGAATGTAATGATGAACCGGCTGTAGGAGAAATAAATTTCAGATACAAAACAAATAAACAGACAAAACATCTGTTGGAAGCAGAATTTGATATTGTTTTAATGAACGAAGGAGAAATATATAATACATATAAATTGATCCTTATCGCCAAAAAAGAAGAAAAACGTATTAAAAAGTTTAGTACATTAGCAGAGTAATAAAAACGCAGTAATCCGATGAAAAAACACCTTATACAAAAGGGAGATTCTCTCTCTTCCATTGCGGAGCAGTTTTCTGTAAAGGATGGAGCAACACTACGAAATTTTCATAATATTTATTGTCCTTTGGATGATTTGCTGGGATATGATGTCGTTCCGGGAAAAGAAATTCTGATTCCGGATGATCCGAAATATCTGAAGAGTGAAGAAACGGACGATGAAGAGGTTGATGATAAAACATTACACAACAGAAGGCTTTATAATAATGAAGCAGAAGCAGAAAATCAGGAATCTGCTGAAAAAGATGATTTGGATCCTGAAGAAGATAAACAGGAAAAACCAACTGAAAAAAAAGAAAAGCGAGAAGATAGTGCTTCAAGTGAGCATGACGGTAAATATTTTGTCATCCAAAAAGGGATGTGTCAATGTAATCAGGGATTTAAATTTCCTAAGTTTAAAGTAACCAGTCACCAGAAACATTATTGGAATGATGAAGACGGACAGGCGGATTATCTTGCCGTAACAGAAGATGATCTGCAGCTTGATCCTCCCGCACAGCCTTTCGGGCAATGTAAGTTGAAACCCTCTTCCGGAGGTTATCTTCCGTGTGCTTATGCACCGGCAGGGAAATGGAAAAAAACGTATGAAAAAGTAAAAGTTATGGATAAAAGCTGTGTAACGGAATTATCAGAGTTGATGTGCAGTACGGGAGGAAAGATTACCATTTTTAAGCATGGGCAGCAGAGTGAGGCGGGGAAAAGCCAGGCAACTAATGCCAATTCGCAGGAACAGCAAGTCTATAATCCAGTAATGGATTACAATGAATTTAAAGAAGAAGCCAATAATACCGATCAATTATATTATAGTTAATTATGTTTGCATTTATTATAGGAAGTCAAAATCCAGTGGTAGGCAAAGCTTATGCCTATGAGATCTCCTCTGGTTCATTATCCATATTTGGAGAAAATACAAAATATGAATGGTATCTTTTTAAGAAACAAAAAAACGGAAGTTGGCGGGATGTTACAACGACTCCCAAGGTAGGAAGATCAGTTAGCTATACTTTTCATGAACCTGTTTTGGGAAATGAATTTGAACTACGGGTTTTTGAAATAAAATCGGGATCGATCACAGGAATAGCACCAATAAAAAAACAGATTGCAAAATTAGACCTTATCCCAAGCAATAGTAAAACAGCACAAATAGATAAAGTTGTTTTATTAAACAGAGGTTCGAAAGATGTAAATAAAGCAAATTACAGAGATACTTTAGTTGCACAGGCATTTTGTACCGCCATGTTTGATCAGGAGGTTGAGTTTCAGCTGTGGGAAGATGATGCTCCGGGAGGAGGGCATGATGCAGTAATCAATAAAAATAACCGCCACAACAGAATTTATAAAGCAAAGGTCAATGAAAAAGGGATTGCAGAAGCAAGAATTCCTTTAAGTGGAGATGAAAGAATCTTAAGGCAGATTGCTAATAAATATTTGATGAAAGGTGATAAAAGTGAAGGCAAAAATCATGAATATTATATAACAGCAAGTTATCATGGTAAAATACAGAAAGAAAGTCAGGTAAATGTAGATGTCTCCAATCCTGATTATAAAAAGAAGCAGCCTAAACAACAGACTCATCCAAAACATCAATCTCCTTCAACTCCCAAACCACAAGAGCCAAAGAAACCTGTTTCACAACCTCAAAAATCTCAGCCTAAGCAGAATACACCGAAGTTTCCTGCAACAAAAACTTCTACTGCGCCAAGACAGGCAGATGCACAGGCAAGAATAACGGATGCGTATTTTGTGAATGGCAGCGGTCAAAAACTTTCAAAAGTTACGGTTGGAGATAAGATAAGAGTACGGATTGCATCCAGTAATATGAAAGATAAACATATTCAATATGTAATTTGGGAATATGATGCTCTAGGTTCTAATGATGAAATATATAGAAGTAATAAGATAAAATTAGGTTACGATTTGGCGGATATGCCTGAAATTAATATTACAAAAGAAATGTTCAATAAAGGGATTGATCTTTGGGGTGATCCTGATAAAGATTCTCAAAATTATTTTATAGAAGTTTTACCATTAGATGTGTCGGCTTATTCTAAGAAATTTGGAGTGAGTTCGGATGGTTTGATGAAAGTGGAGAAGGTGAAAAGTGCGGCGATGGTGAAAAAATTAGAACAGAAGAAAAAAGATAACACAATTGTAGGATGTCTTAGATGTAAGAAAGTAACCAAAGAAGAATTAAAACAAATTTTTACCGAAGCATCTGATACTACATTGAACCAAGTGGCTGCAGCGTTTAATGAAGTAAATATAAAACTTGGTATAAATACATGTCAAAAGAAAGCGCATTTCTTTGCGCAAATTAGAGAGGAGTCAGGTACAAAACTTACACCTCACGAACCTGAAAGTATCAATTATTCAGCAAGAAGACTTAAAGATGGAGATTATGTCACGGGTTCTGGTTGGATAAAAGATTTGATAAATGGAGGACATTATTCTTCAGGTACATGGAAAACAGGACCATTTTCATATTTTAAAAGAAACCCTTCAGAGGCAAATTTATATGGTAGAAAAGATTTAAATAAATATGGCGATGGGCTTATTCAAAAAGCAAATCAAGAAGCAATTGCAAATAGAGCTTATGCAAACTCAAATGGTAATGGAAATATAGAAAGTGGTGATGGATGGAAATATAGAGGAAGAGGATTAATTCAATTAACAGGTAAGGATAAGTATATTTTAGTAAATAACAAATTAAAGGAAAAAGTTATTAGTCTTATAATTGATGCAAATAATGTTAATAACAATAGAGAAGGAACTATTGCGTCTATGGCGTACTGGGCGGCAAATGGACTTAACGAAAAGGCTAAAGCAGGGAATGAAAATAAAAATGTTGATTCTATCACAAAAATAATAAATCCTCTAACAGATTCCTATATTGCAAGACAAAACCATTTTAAGAATACCTATAAAGTGTTTAAAGTAAATCAATGCTCTAAAGATTCAATAGACACCACACAAAAAAGAAAATGTACCGAAGATTATTCACAATGTTTTGATTATGCCGATGTTTGGGAAAATCCAGAAATAAGTAGTGATAATGGAGGGAAAAACAATAACAGATATGGTCATGGCTCTGCAAGAGGTCATAAAGGAGTTGATATATTAACAGGTGCAATATACAAAGATGTACATTCATTGATGTGTGGTAAGGTAGAAAATATTGTTACAAGTTTTAAGACAAATGAATATGGTCATTTAAAATTAGGGAATGTTATTAATATAAAATCAAAAGATAAGAATGGTAATATAGTTTATATATTATATTGTCATTTAGATAAAGTCTATGTGAAAAAAGATGATTTTGTCCATCACGGTCAAAAAATTGGTTTGTCCGGATCTACTGGAAATGCTTCATCAGATGAATTTCCAAATGGTAAAAGGGGACATGGAATAAAAAAAGAAAAATGGCATTGTCACATAGAAGCTTGTTCAGATGGAGCTGAAGCGGTGACATTTTTTGGAAAAACAAGGTTACAGCCAGAAAATTATATGAAAACAAAATTTGATACAAATGGGAATGCAATTAAATAATATAATAAATATCATAATCTTTTTATGTTTATTAGTTTCCTGTAAGCAAAAAGCACAAGATAAAATTTTAATTAAACAAGATATTGAGAGAAAACAATTACAAATAGACTTCTTTGACCAAAAGTATAATAACGAAACTTTCAGTATGCTAATTGATGAATCAACTATTTCTGAGCATCCTATTTTATCTTATTTAAATTGTGAAGATGAAGGGTATTTTTCTATTCACTTTGTCCCAAAATCAGATTCCTTGATGCAATTTTGGAAGAAAGGTTTTTTTAAAAATTATGACTTTAATAACTTTGACCTAGAAAAAGATAATGAATACATAAGAAAAAAGCTGAAAAGCCATTTTAATAACTATAATATTTTTTCATATCAAATAGAAAAAAAATATTTAGATTCAAATAATGGTTGTACAATTGAAAGTGTTTTTTTAAAAAATGAAAGTAGTGCAAAAATTTATCTTTACGATGAAGAAAGTAAAAAATGGGAATTTTTAAAAACGATTAAATCTAAAATATTACCACCATATGTTGATAATAATTATTTTATTCAGAATTTTCCACAGTTATTTAGATCAAATAAAGAATATATTCTTCCTAAGAACTATTTCAAATTAGATAGTACTCAAATAAATTTAGAAAAAGATAAATATGAAATATTAATTTTGGAAAACAATAAAAAGAAAGATCAAAAAAACTTTCAACATAATTCTAATCCAATTGAGATACTTAGGAAAACAGAAAAAGGATATATTGAAAAAGCTAAGAACAATAAACTTATTTTTGCATATAATGATAATTGTCCTGCCGATGGTTTTCAAAGGATAGTGTCAAAAAATAATTACTTTACAATTGAACAAACATATTGTAAAGATTTTCTGTTTGTTCAATCTTATACTACTTTTAAAATAAATGTTGACGGAAGTATATTACTTCATAAATATGGAGAAGAATATACTGATAGAAGTAATCCAGATAAAAATATAAAAAGTATTGTAAAAACATCAAATGATTTTGGTGTCATAAAATTTGAAAATATAACACAAGAATTTTTGTTACAATTAATAAAATAATACTAATTTTTCATTATTAAATATCACAAACGATTTGTTATACGATATTTAAACGAGATAAGATAATACCTAAATCACAGGAATCCAAGAAACCGACTTCACAACCTCAAAAAGCTCAGCCTAAGCAGAATACACCGAAGTTTCCTGCGACAAAAACTTCTACTGCGCCAAGACAGGCAGATGCACAGGCGAGAATAACGGATGCGTATTTTGTGAACAACAATGGGCAGAGATTAGCAAAAGCCATAGTTGGAGATTGGGTAAGAGTTTGTATCCATACAAGTAATATGATTGGGAAGCATGTTCAGTATGTCGTTTGGGAATATGATAGAATATCAAATGATGAAATTTCCAGAAGCGGAAGACTTGAAGTAAAAGGAGATGTTATTACAACAGGAGGTTTTACGATTACTGAAAAAATGTTTGAAAAAGGTGCAGATGTGGGAGATTCTACATCACAGAACTATTTTATAGAAGTTTTACCATTAGATGTGTCGGCTTATTCCAAGAAATTTGGAGTGAGTTCGGATGGCTTGATGGAGGTTGAGAAGGTGAAAAGTGCGGCGGTGGTAAATAATTCAAAACAAAATAAAGCGAATGGTACTTGTATTTGTAAAGAAAATCAATTTTATTGGGGAAATAAGCTAACATGTAAAGAAAGAATAAAAATTTTACAAGTCTGTGCAAACTTATGGGGAGAAACAAACAAAGTTCAAAAGGCTAGTGAATTGATGTCTATAATGCATGTAGAAACCGCTACAACATTTTCGCCATCTGCAGACAATGGGGCTGGTTTTTCTGGGTTGATACAATTTAGTGATGCATCAGCTAAAAGTGTACAAACTACTAGGGCTAAATTAAAGGCTATGACTTTTATTGACCAAATGGATTATGTAGAAAAATATTTATCAAAAAAGAAAGATAAATTAACAACAATGACTGATTTATATCTAATGGTATTAAAACCAAATGCTGTGGGTCAAGGAAATGTTGCTAAATATATTTTATTCGATGAAAGTATTTCAGTACCAGATGTACCCTTTGACAAAGATAACTTAGGTAAAGAACCATGGGTTACAAAATATGGATATGCTGCAAATCCAACCTATATGGCAGAAAATGGAGAGTTTTCTAATAAAAGACAATTTAAAACGTACAGTAAGGGCGTTAAAGAAAAAAGAGGATTTGCAGGAGGAAAAACATATGTGTGGGAAGTAACACAAATATTAAAAGAGAAGCATTATGATTTAGGAAAATCACAGATATTTAATAGTGTGTGTGAAAACCAACCTAAAACTAATACAAAAGCGGAAGGTGCAAGAGCTCCTTGGATGGATGTCGCTATAAAAATTGCAAAAGAAATGAAAGGTTGTACTGAAGACAAAGATCCAATGTATAGTAAAGCCAAAAGTTATTTAAGATATTGTAATAACTCTTTTGAACCAACAGATGGAGAAAACGGTCCATGGTGTGCTGCATTTATGAATTGGACAATTGGGCAAGTATCTTACTCACATGCAAAATCAGCCGCTTCTCTCGCTCCATTAGACGCTGTGGCTGGAAAAAAATATAAAGAAATAAAAAAGCCTATATATGGATGTATTGTTGTTTATAAACATAAAACCAAATGGAAAGGGCATACTGGTTTCTTATATGGAATGACTAAATCAGGAAATTATATTTTACTAGGTGGTAATCAGGATAATACGATAAGATTTGATAATTATGGAGAATATACTAGTAGTAGTAAAAAAAAGAAACTCTACGGCTTTTATATTCCGATAGATTATGAAATAAAGGATGTAGACTATTTAACAGATGCAGATACCTATGCTACATCCAATGAAATTAACATTAAATATGGTATTGTTGCAGGAAAAGCAACAGGAAAAACAAATTAATTATGAAGAATAGAATCTTTCAACTTTTAGTATTGACTACATTTTTTATACAATGTCAAAATAAAAAAGAACAAGAAAATATTATTAAGCCAACAAATACAAGCATGCAACAAAATATTAATAATGGTCAAATCAAAGAAATTCTTGACAAACAATCATATTTGGAAAATGAAGAGACTGAAGATAAATATAACTTATCAAAAATAGATATTGATATTTTATCAGATCTAATTAGTAAAGATTTAAAGAATAAAGGGTATAAAGAACCATCCAGCGAAGTCTTCTTACAAAAAATAAACTCTATTTTCAATCTAGATACCAAATGTAACCAGCATGGACAAATTGATACAAGATATCTTGTATATCATGGTAATCTTATGGATGGAACACAAAATACGTTGAAGGATAATCTATTTGAACCATACATTGAGACTGGAAATATATTTTTTGATCAAAAAAATACATTATTTACAAATTTTATTTTATTGAAAAATATTGTTAAAGTTAATGGTCAAAATCTTTCCGTTCACGTTCCTCAAAATATAGTTGCTCAAAATAAATATATCTTCAATGACAGCAAAGCTGATTATGCATGGTTAAAAGCAAATGATTCAACCTTCTTAGAATCATTAGTTAAAACTTTTGGCTATACTAAAAATAAGGAATTAAGTATATATGTTTTAGAAAAGAATTCAGATTCAGATGAATTTGGAAAAATATTATGGAATAAAAGATGTAATGGAGAAATCAAATTTAATAAGGATATTATAGATATTATAGCAGAATTTCCCAAAGATAAACAAACCAAATATTTAAATATTATTTCTGATTATATTGTTAAGGAAGTAAAAAATAACAATGCTATTTTTAATGATAATTTTTCAAAAAAAGCTGAAGTACTTGGCAAATTAGCTTATTATTCTGAAAAAATCGGTGAGAAAATTGACATGCAATATCAATTCTTCAGCATTATAGGAAGTGTAGAAGGAGGTGAGGCTTATGAAAAAGAATTTAGTAAAAATAATTATTATAATATTTCAGATTTTAAAAAAGCTTGGGACGAAACAAGAACCGGAGGAATTGGCTATCCTGGAATGGAATAGATATGCTTTTTATATAAATTAGAATAGTTCAAGAAACAAAAAAACGGAAGTTGGCGGGATGTTACAACGACTCCCAAGGTAGGAAGATCAGTTAGCTATACTTTTCATGAACCTATTTTGGGAAATGAATTGAACTACGGGTTTTTGAAACAAAATCGGGATCGATCACAGGAATAGCACCAATAAAAAAACAGATTGCAAAATTAGACCTTATCCCAAGCAACAGCAAAACAGCACAAATAGATAAAGTTGTTTTATTAAACAGAGGTTCGAAAGATGTAAATAAAGCAAATTACAGAGATACCTTAGTTGCAAAGGCATTTTGTACCGCCATGTTTGATCAGGAGGTTGAGTTTCAGCTGTGGGAAGATGATGCTCCGGGAGGAGGGCATGATGCGGTAATCAATAAAAAAGGGATTGCAGAAGTAAGAATTCCTTTAAGTGGAGATGAAAGAATCTTAAGGAAGATTGCTAATAAATATTTGATGAAAGGTGATAAAAGTGAAGGCAAAAATCATGAATATTATATAACAGCAAGTTATCATGGTAAAATACAGAAAGAAAGTCAGGTAAATGTAGATGTCTCCAATCCTGATTATAAAAAGGAGCAGCCTAAACAACAGACTCATCCAAAACATCAATCTCCTTCAACTCCCAAACCACAAGAGCCAAAGAAACCTGTTTCACAACCTCAAAAATCTCAGCCTAAGCAGAATACACCGAAGTTTCCTGCCACAAAAACTTCTACTGCGCCAAGACAGGCAGATGCACAGGCAAGAATAACGGATGCGTATTTTGTGAATAATAGTGGACAGAAATTATCAAAAGCCGTAGTTGGTGATTGGGTAAGAGTTTGTATCCATACGAGTAATATGATTGGAAAGCATGTTCAGTATGTCGTTTGGGAATATGATACAATATCCAATGATGAAATTTCAAGAAGTGGAAGACTTGAAGTAAAAGGAGATGTTATTACAACGGGAGGTTTTACCATTACTGAAAAAATGTTTGAGAAAGGTGCAGATGTGGGAGATTCTGAATCACAGAACTATTTTATAGAAGTTTTACCATTGGATGTATCGGCTTATTCCAAAAAAATTGGAGTGAGCTCGGATGGTTTGATGGAGGTTGAAAAGGTGAAAAGTGCGGCGGTAGTGAAGGGAGTGAAAAGGGATAGCACAAAATCGACTTGTATTTGTGAACAATATAATTTGTCATGGGGTAATAAATTTACTTGCGAAGAAAGAAAGAAAGAAAGAAAGAAAGAAAGAAAGAAAGAAAGAAAGAAAGAAAGAAAGAAAGAAAGAAAGAAAGAAAGTTGTTCAGATCTGCGCCGAATTATGGGGTGAGTCTAGAAAAAAAGAAATGACAGACCATTTAATGAATTGTATGGCTTTAGAAACCGGAGAGAAGTTTAAACCTGATACAGGTTATTCTAGTGGAGGAGCAACAGGATTAGTTCAATGGACGGGATCTGCAATAGATGGGATGAATAAAAATAACAAATATAATTATGGCAAAATTTTAACAAAAAAAGCATTAGCAAACATGACTATTCTACAACAATTAGAGTATGTAAAATTATATTTTAAAATGTGGATAGATTCTGGTAAAGTAATAAATGATTCACTTGATATGTATATGTGTATTTGGTGTCCTGCTGCTGTAGGAAAAGAAGATTCATTTATATGTTATAGTGAGAAAAATAGCTCTAAGAATTATAATGCTAATAAAAGTATTGATGGAGAATATTATAGAGAAAAATATATCAACGCTAAAGGAAAGACAGTATATAATACTGTTGGGAAAAGTGATGGAAACGGAGAAATTACAAAAGGAGAATTACGTCCAAGATTAAAAGTAAAACAAGTTTCAGGGATAAATTATAAAGAAATTAACTTTACTTGTAATACATCTCAAACACCTATAAATGCCAAAGACGTTATTACTTTTCATATTTATGCGGATGGCAAAATAGAAAAACATATTCCTAAAAATATAAAAGAAGAATATAAGAAAAAGTACAAATACACGTATCATGATAAAGATGGAAAAGAACATAATATTTGTATAGTAGATTTTATAATTGCTCAAAATTGGATTGTTGGATCAAAAATCAATGGTGGAAAAGGCTGGGAAAAGAGAGTTGCTGGTGGAAAAACAAGATATTATCAAAAAGGCAATGGAGAGGTTGAATTAGTTAAAGTTAAAGTTCCATTAAATTATAATCAAAAAGGGGTAAATATTAAAATTGGAGATAATACCGATAGGGAATATATAAATCCTAAGGCGTTTGCATCAATGTTAGGAGCTGTCGCTGAATGTGGATATAATGATTTTAATTTTAATGGTTCAACTTCCAGTGATGGAACTGGTGCGCCTAGTGTAACGCATGTAAATGGAGTTTCATTTGATTTTAGATATTTAAGAAAAGATAGAACAGGTAATAATCTGCATATTGACACAGAGCCAAATTCATTAGATATATTGAGAGAAGAGAAATTTATTGATGCATTGATTAAATTTGGTTATTCTAAATTTTATAGTTATAATATTAAAGTAAATGGAAAACCATTTATTCTTAAAAACTCCACACATTTAGCCGATCATAATCATCATTTACATATAAGAAGAGAAGGATATAATCCAAAATATAAAGAAATTAAAGAATAGAACCTATGAAAACATTAAACATTATGCTCCTTGTAATTGTACTTATTTCATGTAAAAAAGTAAATAAACAAGAAGTAAAAGATGAAAATTATAAACAAAATATTGGAGTTACTGAGTCTATAAATGATTGTCCAATCGATTCCATGAAAATGAAAATTTCGGAATTTAATGGTATCAACTTTTATTCTGAAAATACGATGAGAGGTAAAGGAGTTATTAATATATCTGTAGATACTAAGATTGAGATTCTTAATTTGGATAAAACAATATATGGAAGCATATCTCCAAGTAAAAATGATTTAATTCCTTATGATATTCATTTACCCAAAAATGTTGTTGCAAGAGAGATTATTCCGGATATAGAATTTAGAATTTTTGATTTTGATGCGGAACAACCTGATAATGCTTCTGAATTTGTAATAATTTATGTTAATAAAGAGAAAAAATTATTACGAAAAAAAAATTTACAATATACTTTTTCAAATTGGGATAAATATATAAAATCTGCATTTATACAATTAGATTCAGATATTATTAATATTAGTAAAGAAGAACAAAAGTACTGGTATAAAGCTATTCAGATAAATGCAGATTCTATGTTAATAAAGTCAGTTTCTAAAACGGACTGTGATTATATTGAAGACTATAAGGATATTTCGAAATGGATAAAATGGAAAAATGGAAATTGTAAACTTATTAAACTAAATTTTTGTTACTAATTATTAAATAATAAAAATATATGAAAAATTATTTTTGTATTATTTTCTTTGTTTTAATATATGCTTTCACTTTTGCACAAGAAAAAATTTCAGCGAAATGGATTGGTAGTTATTCATTAAATTTTTCAAGGAAAAGAAATTATGCTCCCGAAATGTATTGGGAGCATAATTTTACATTATCAAAAGATTCTTGTAATTATGAAGGAACAGGTTTTCAATTTTATACAAAATATAAATGTTTTGTAAAAGAAGATAAAGATGTGATTTTCATTTATTCGAAAAAATACATTGATGGATATCAAATTTATGATGACAATGAACTAATAATGAAGATGTATAAATTTAAAGATTTCTATTATACTAAAACAACTGCTCTAAAACCTGAAGAAGCATTGAATAAGTTAACAAAATTTGGATATAGAGTTTATAAAAAATAGCAAGATCAAATATTACTTTACTGTAGCATCCTTATAAGTCTCAAGAATATAGATTGAACTCTATGGGAAATCCAATTAAATTATGAAACAAATATTTATACTTACAATTTTGCTTGTTCTAAACAGTTGTAATGGTCAAACACAAGATAAAATAGATTCTCCAAATAAGAAATCTATAATTACAAATAATAATTATACTAAAATTAATTTTTTAGATGAGAACAAAAAAAAAAATAAATATAGCACTTATAATATTACTTCTAAATTTTCTTAATTGCCAAAAAAAAGAGAACAATTCTGAGGTTAAGACAATTATAAATATTGATAAAATAAAACAGAATTCAGTTGGTTTTTCTGATAAATATGAATCACTTCCTAAATTAAGTCTTGAAGAGATTTCTATTGAAGAATTTAATAAATTGAATACAACAAAAAATCCAATTGCTAAAATTCCTATAAATTATAAAGCAGACTTTTATCACGTAGAACTTGATAATAAAATTATCAAATTGAAAGGAAAAATAAAAAAGACAGTAACAAATCAAAATATTGATGGAGCAGCTTGGTACAATTTTTTAGGATTTTATCCAACTTTGAATATGTACGCTTTTTCTAAGAATTCTATTACTGAAAATTTAAATTTTAGTGAATTTATATTAATAAATAAATCAAATGGACAAATATCTAATATACTTTCACTTGGTGATGGTAAAATAGAAAATCCTGTGCCATCTTCTAAAAATCAATATTTAGCATATTTTTATAATCAAGTTTATACAGACAATAATAGTTTTTTAGGAATAGTTAAATTTGACACAAAGAATAATCTAAAAGAATTCAAAAGCTTCATTTCCGAAAATTTTAAAATCTATCAAATTGCATGGGCAGAAAATGATATTCTTTTAATTAAGACATCCTCTGATAATGGGAAAAATTTCAAATATTATAAGAGCGACATTTTATCGGAAAACAATGTTGATAATGCCTTTAAAAATGATGAATGGAATGGCAAATACTTTTTGAAATCAACAAATAGAGATAATATTAATACAATTTATAATATTACAATAAATTCTTTAGAAAATATTTCTATTAAAATTAATGAAGATAAAAACGAATATAATTACTCAAATCTGAAAGCAGAAAAATTAAATAATACTAAAATTAAAATAATATATAATCCTTCTTCAGAAGATGAAATGGGAACAATTTATATAGAAAAATTAGACAGTGATTATTTTATTTCGGGTAATCCTATATATTTTATTAATCCGGGAAATAACGAAATGCCTTTGGAAAAAATTAAATAAATACAATAGTGATTTTGCTGATAAAGTATGATTAGAGGTAAAGAATAAAGAAAATGAAAAAAATATTTTTTTTAGTAGTATGTGTAACGGTTATTAACATTTCATGTCAGAAAAAAGAAATTACTACGGATAATTTCACAAGATCTACTATCGACACTTTAAGTGAAGAGCCTGAAGTGTTATATTTTGATGATGACAGAATTAAAGACAAAGCAGAAGTTCTTGCAAAGCCAAATAATGAGGTTTTAAATTATGAGTTATCTTTCCATCTGTCAACTTCAAATAAAGCAATTGAAATACCTATATTGAATAACAGTATTTTATATAATAATGATTATTCGGCATATTATATCAGTGAGCCTGTTATTAAAAATAAAATCATGGAACTTCGGGTGGATTATGCAGATCAAATTACGGTACCAAATAATTCTGGGGAGAAAAAAAATCTTATAGAGAAGATTAAATTTAGATTTAATGCTAAAAATAAGAAAATACAAATTATTGGATATGATCTTAGTTACACGAAAGAGAAAAAAGGGAATTATGTTAAATCATTTAATTTTATCACAGGGAAATATTATTCTTCATGCTCTTTTAATAAAGAGAAAAAAGAAGCTTCAGGTTGGGCGTCAGAGCTTCAAGACATATATATAGAAAATTGGAATACTAATTTTTTGAATAAAATTTCATTATATGGAAATGAAATTGAATAAAAATGGGAATGCAATTAAATAATATAATAAATATCATAATCTTTTTGTGTTTATTAGTTTCATGTAAGCAAAAAGCACAAGATAAAATTTTAATTAAACAAGAACATAAATATTAAAGTAATTTCTAAATACTGACAAATATTAATGTGTAATAAAAAGTAATATTATGTATATAAAATTTTTTTTGAGTATGCTTTTTCTATCGTGTACCAATAAAAAAGCAGATAATATTTCTGCATTTAATCCAAATAACAAACATAATAATCAATTACAAATTAAAACCACGAAATCAAAAGAGGATAAAGGCTTTTTGGTATTAAAAAACACATACAACCAAAATAATATATTGACAATCTATAATTTAGATAAATCAAAATGGAAGTCTTTTAAATTTAATGACCAATTTAATGATGATGATATAGCTCCTAATGCTATAAAACCTGAAAATACTTTATTGGTTTTTAAATGCTTAGGGAGAGAAAATGGTTTTTATAAAATAGTGGTTAATGATGAAAAAAATATCTTTAAATATATAAAAGAGTCTGATCTTAATTTTAAATATCAGACTATTAAAGAACATATTTTAACAGTATTTTCTATTGATTTTAATGAAGAGAAAAATCCTTTAAAGTCAGAACCTGATGATAAAGCCAAACAATTTTCAAAAAATAAAAATAGTTTTTATTATCCTATTAAGATTAATGGTAACTGGTTAATGGTTGAGGATGATAATAAAGAGAAATTTTGGATTAAGTGGTGTAATGAAAATGGGGCTTTAATTTTAGATTTATATTATGATGCTTAGAAAATTAAATTAAAAAAAGATCAATGAAAAATAAAATTTTAATCTTATCAATTTCTTTAATAGTATGTTGTTGTAAGCAAAATACCGTAAAAAGTAATGAGAATGCTAATGATATTTTAGTTGCCTCAAATGTAAAGAACATTTCTCAAGTCAATAATCAATGGAAAGGTGTTTATCATTTTGAAGCTTCAAATAGAGATGATTCTAAAACGTCTTTTGATATTGTCATAAAATCATTGAATGACTTATCAATATGCATTAATGAAGATGGTACAAAAAGTAGTTATTCACATATAAAATCTGAAAATATTAGCGATGAAAAAATTAAAATAATATATGATTCCTCATTAGAAGGTGAAATGGGGACTATCTATATAGAAAAATCAGATAATGGGTATCTCATTTCGGGCAATCCCATATATTTTATTAACCCTGGAAATAACGAAATGCCTTTGGAAAAGATTAAATAACATATATGAATTTTGTGGATAAATTATATTTCAAGGTAAAAAATAATTTAAAATATTATTACGGATAATTTCACAACATCTACTATTGACTGAATAAATCACATATCACACCTGAACAAATAAAAACAGCAATAATAAATTCAAAAAATGGGAATAAATAAAATAATTTTTTTAAACATACTTTTATTCTTAATAGTTGGCTGTAAAAAAGAAGTAAATGCTCAAGATATCTCTAAATTAGATACAACTAAAACAGAAAAATATACAACGTCAAAGAATAATGATGATTATTTAAAAAAACTTCATGAAAAATCATTTGTAGTTAGTTGTGGCGGTGGTTGCGCAATGACTTATAAAGCTATTGGAATACAAAAAAAAGAATCTAAATTCATCGTGAAATTTACGGTGGAAATGTATATAAATGAGGTTTTATCAGATACATATGATGAAACTTATTTATTTGAGTATGATAGATTCGGAAAAATTGATAAGATCTTGCAGGATGGTAAAAAACAAAATATATTAGAAACTCTACCAACAGGTGCTCAAAAATCATTTGTAGAGTTTAGTGAAAATTTAAATGGTTCATTAGTTTCTAATGATCAAAATGTCTTAGATAATAATAAATTCATCATTGCTAATAATCCAAAAAAAATTATTTTGCCATTCAGTTTTCAGCAATATTTTAAAGATGATTTTTCTGAAATCAAATATCCAACTTATGAGCCTACTGTTTATCTAATAGATTTTCTAAAAAAGAAAAATTACGATGCGGAATCTTATAAAAGTTTTGTAATACGCTCGGATGTTAAATTTTTATATTTAATTATTTCTATCCAACGTGGAGATTCAGAATATTTCGTTTTAGTAACTATAAAAAATAGTAATATTATTGATTATAAAGAAATAGGTGCAATTGGAGAGAGTGAACCTATTACTTTCAAAGTGTTACCTAATTATAATATAGAAAGGTATAACAATAATGAAACTAATGATGTTGCTTTTGAAAAACTTAAAATCAGTGAAACAGGTGAAATTTTAACATTTAAATAAAGATTAAAATGGAAATAACTATTGAAAATAAATCTTGCCAAGCAAAGAATAAATATGTTTTTAATGATGTTATCCTGATACACCAACGGCAGAACGAAATCCGGCAAAAGTAACATGGGAATTGTTCAGGAAGAGGAGCAATGGTCAATTTACATCTACCCATATTAAAAAATTGGGAGACAGTGACTTTACATTCGGAGAAAGCTCTTTAGGAAACACATATCGTTTAGAAGGCTATCTTCACAAACCGGAAGGAGGCGGATTGATTATTACACCAAAACAATCTAAAATCTCCAAAATAAGTAAAGTTGAGTTGTTGTATGTAGATGACAGTAAAGGCAGTACATTTAGTTTTAGGGAAAAGCTGAGAACTAAAGCTTATTGTGTTAACATGTTTAATAAAGACTTGGTCTTTACTCTTTGGGAAGATGATGCTAAAAATTCTGGACATAATGAAAGTAATAAGCCAATAGATACAAAGAAAGCCAGAGTTGATGAAAACGGGGTTGCTGTTGCAGAGTTTTTACTTACCAAAGCTTTAATGCAAAAAGCCATACAAGGAGAAATCGACCCGAAGAAATTAGAATTTTATGTAACTGTAGAATACTACAAAAATAAAAAGCATGCTACTGAAAATGTAGATGTTAATAATCCTTTTCCACAAACTCCAAAACAGACCCCACAAACCCCACCTGTTTCTTCAAAACAACCATCGAAACCTGCAGCTATTCCAAAAGCTAAAGGTTCACCTGCAGAAACTAAACCGGTAAGTAAAAAAGAGGAAAAAGGAATTGGAGAAACGATGATGGAAAAAGGGAAAGAACTTTGGGATTGGTGGGAAAGTAAAGGAACTGCTACAAAAGAACAAGAGCCTACTGTACAGAAACCGGATGGGAAATCTCCGGCTATTGTGAAAGAACCAAAACAAGAGAAGAAAGAAGACGAGAGATGCCTATGTAAACAATACGATTTAATATGGGGAAATAAGGTGAGTTGCGAATTTAGAAAAAAAGTAATTGAAATAAGTCGGAGAAATGGAGTGGATGCAAATAATTTTATGGCAGCGATGGCTCACGAAACGGGAGGAACTTTTGACCCGACTTGTGGAACGTTTAAAAAACATAAAGATGAATCTAGAGAAGGATATGTAGGTTTGTTACAAATAGGAAAAGATTCAGCAAAAGACATTCAAATTACTCGCACAGAATTGTTGAGTAAGACAGCAGAAGAACAATTAGACGCTATGGAAAGTTATATCTCTCTTCCAAAATTTAAAGGAAAATTAAATACTCTTACAGATTTTTATTTAGCAGTATTATTTCCTGTAGATTGCGGAAAAGGTAATCAATCAAATCATATTGTCTTTGATAATAGTCTGCCTATTTCATATAAAAATGGTAAACCAATTAAAAATCTCAATTATTGGAGAAATGTAAGCTATGCGGCAAATCCTGCCTTTCACAAAGAGGGAAAGAAGGAAAAAGGAAAAACTTATGTTTGGGAAATTGCCGAAAATGTCAAAGAATGGTTTGATATGGGCTTAAAAAATAAAACAAAAGAATATTCATGTCAAAAAATTAGTTCGAGTAAACCTATAATTACGAAATGTAGAGATAATAAGTGTGTAAATTATGCCGATCCTATTGAGAATCCAAGAATTAATAATCAAAGTGATAATGTTAATAAAAATAGATTTCACAGATCAAAAAGAATTAACAGTACACATCCAAATGGATATTATCATACTGGAGTAGATATTTTAGCATCCGTCGGAACAAGTGTTCATTCAATGCTTTGTGGTGAAGTATATGATTTAAAGAATACTCTAAAGACAAATGAATACATTGCAAATAGTTTAGGTAATTATGTAGTTATATACTCTAAAGATAAGGACGAGAAAGACGTATATATTAAATATTGCCATTTGGATTCTGTCTCGGTGAAAAAAGGAGATAAGATTTCACATAAGGATGAAATAGGGAAGTCAGGAAGTACGGGAAATGCGGCTTCAGTATATAGAGATGGAAAACTGATTCACGGAATAAATCCTCAATATAGACATGTACACATTGAAGCAAGTCGAGACAGTTCATTTGGAAATAATAGAATAGATCCGGAACAATTTATGAAAACAAAATTTGATGAAACTACAAAGGGAAATATATTAAAATGATGAAAAAGATAATTTATATGTTCCTTATTCTATTATTAGGGAATTGTCAAGGTCAAGATAAAGAAAACGCCAAAATTAAAATTACTGAAAAAGAAACATCAAGTTATCAGATTAATGGAATTGAAAACGGGTTTAATAATTTCAATGTTAAATATTATTTTGACATTGAAAATAAAATACCATATAAAATCTATTATTTGAAGAATTATGGACAATATACCATTTATTATATACCAAAAGTCAACGTAAAAAAATATTACCAAAATTTTGAAAAGGAAACAGGAATAAAGCCACAATATGATGAACTTAATTCATCTTACTTTTATTCAATTTCACAACAACAAAAAATTAATACTATCTTAAAGGAAAAAATCAAAAAACCAACAGATTTTACTTCTTTTGGAAAGTTTATAGCAAAAAAATATTTGACAGTTGAAAATGGATCTGACTATATAATCAATTTTCCTTACACTTTCAATTTGTATACTAATAAAGATAATTTATGGAAATTAAAAAAAACAATCCAAGTAAAAAATTATGATGAAGATGTTAAATATTCAAATATAAATTATCTTACAAATGAAGTAACAAACCAAAAAGACGATGTTCAAAATAATAATTGGAACGGGAAATATTATTTCGAATTATATAATGGAGATCATAAAAAAAATAGTTTTGATATAAATATTAAGGATTTAAATAATATTTCTCTAGATTATATTAGTGATGGAAATGCTTCAGAACAATATAAAAACTTAACGGGTAAACTTATAAATTCTAATAAAATTGAAATTGTATTTAACCCCAAATATGAAAATATGGGTGTTATTTATATTGAAAATAAGAATGGAGATTTTTTTATTTCTGGTAAAGTAATTTATTTCATAAATCTATCTAGCGATACTTTTCCTATTGAAAAAAAATAAACCTTTAACAAAATATACTCCAATTATGAATTATAAGACAATAATAATCATTCTAATTTTATTTATTTCGTGTAAACAAAATAAGCCAGAAATTAAATCAGAACATATTAGTTCTGATAATACGGTAATTATCAACAAAGAATATACAGAAATTATAAAACAAAATAATGAATTTAAATTGAGCTGTGCTAAACCAGAAAATTACAATCACGTAAAACTTACAGATAAAATACTTCATCTTGAAATAGTTGAGCCAATTAACTATGAAGTTAATAAAATAGAACAATTAAATGGATATTATAAGGTACTTTTAAAAAATGAACAATTTTATTATAAAGTAACTAATGTTGATGATAAACTGGGTGTTACATATTGGGAAAATATTTCAAATAATAAAACGAATGAAGATTTATCTTTTTATGCGATTGAAAATTTAAAACTAAAATCAGCAAGTCTTAAAAAAGAAGATTGTAGTTCTGATGAGAACAACTCTTCATTAGATTCAAATTCTCAAAATAATATTCCTCAAGAATGGGATGGGGATTATTACCTTAAAATAAAAGTTGAGAGTATACAAAGTGATGATCAAATTGATATGGCATATTTTATAAATATTAATAAAAACAACGCCATTTTAAGTATTAGTTGTACAAACCCAAATGAAATTTATTGCGAGGGAGAATATTCACTGTCTCAAAAAGATGAATTTATACATTTAATTCATACAGGAGAAACAGGGATCTGTACAAGTAATATAGAAGATAGTAGCTTTGATATTAAAAAGGAAGGAACTCAATATTATATTAGAAGTAAAAGATTTATTGATTATGAGTGGCATAAACTTAATAAAAAATGAAAAAAACAATAAATTTATTTCTTATTTTATTTCTATTTTCCTGTAAGGGAGAACCTATTAAAAAAGAAATTATTGATAATACTAAAACTAATACTAATACAAAGAGTAGTGCTACAGTACAAGCTACAACATCTTCAAATAAAATATCGACGAATTGTTACGAATATTTAACTGAACTTGTGAGAAGTAGTAATTTTCCTTTTTCAGAATGGAAAATTGATAAAAATAAAATAAATCTTTTAATCGATGAAGAGAATGATGATATTATATTGTGTAAGCTTTTGTTTGATACTGATGGAACAGGTACTGTTGGATGGATAGAATATCACAAAAAAAATGGAAAATTATTCAATACTTCTGCAAATCTTGAGAATCCTCTTGAATTAAAGTATGATGTAAAATGGAAAAAATTATTCGATTCATGTTTTTCTAAAAAAGAAAATAGCGATACAAAAGCAGAAGTTGAAAATCAAAATATATTAGAAAAAGTTTATAATGATTGTGAAGAGCTTTCATTACCAATTAAGTATAATTATGATGAAATAAGTGAAGAAAAAGGATTTAAAGACCTTAATAAAGGAAGTTATAGTATTTTTCCAATTAAACATGAGGATAACTATAAAATTATTAAACTACCTATTATTAATAATATTAAGCCAATCATATTAATTAAATATAATGAAGCCGGTCAATCCACTTGACATCTATTTACTTTAAACGAAAAATTCGAGCCAGTCTCCAATATTATTCTTTATACAAGTATAGAAACCGAAAAAGGAGCAAGGACATTTACATACAATATCACTAAAGAATATAAAATTGATATAACAGAATCACTTATATCTGGTGATAATAATAAAATCATTAGCAAAAAGAATTATATAATTTCCAAAGAAGGGTATATTATTGGAAGCAAATAATGATGTTCATAAAATACAAAAAGACGTTTTTATAAGATATTTAATTCAATCCAAAATCTCCACCAAAGAAATCTTCTCATATTGCTTTTCCCTTGTTTTCGGATTTAAAAATTTTAATGATAATCTTGTAATTCGATAATGATTTTCTTTGTCTATTAATCGATATTTCTTTTTCAAATTTGGCAGATGTTCATCATAAATTACTAAAAAATCTCCTTTTTTAAGTATATTTTCCTCAACTCTTGGAGTGTTTCTTTTTGTGTAAAAATCGAAATTCCAAGGTTCATAACCTTTTAGCATAAATATTTTATTTCTATCAATATTATAATTATTGACAAATTCTGCCATTTTTAAACTGCCTTGATATTGTGTTAAGACGGGATAAAACTGTGTGTTGAGATAAATATTAACTGCAATTGAAAAAATTAAAGAGACAAAAACATATTTCCTGAAAATATTATCTTTAGAGAAAACGTTAATTAGCAAATAGACAAAAATCAAAATAAATAAAATAAAAAAAGGAATGTTATAGATTCCGGTAAAATAATAAGCTAATAATCCCAAACCTGGAATTGCCGTGAAAATCACAACTAATTGGAAAATATATAAAATCTTGATTTTTTTAAATGAATTTTTTCTATAAATCTCAAATAAATAAGCGGAAGTCAAAACCGCAAGAATGGCAATTAATCCATTCAGATAATGTGGAAGCTTGAATTTCGAGATTGAAAAAATTAACATGATCAGCCAAAATCCTCCTAATGTTAGAAATTCGACACCTTCAATTTTACTGAATTTATTTTTGATGAAAAAAGCTGTTTTTTCAAAAGCTCCAAAATAAAAAGCCAATGAAAACGGCAAGAAAGCCCACAATAACGTATGAAAAAAGAAAAAATAATCTGGACTTGTTTCTTTAAAACCATTTGCAGTAAGTCGATTTATACTTTGATTGAATAAAATAAACTGTATTCCTTCTTCTCCAAATTGATTATTGTAAGCGTATAAAACCGGCGAAATTCCAATAATGAAAATTATTAACGTAAAAATAAGTTTTAAATTAAAAAAATTCTTCCACTCCCTTGAATATAGTAGGTAAGAAAAAATACAAAATCCAATAATTACAACAGCCATTAAACCTTTTGTGGAAAAGGCTAGAGCGGCTCCCAAACCTGCCAAAACGGCACTCAGATTATCTTGAGTTTTAATGAACTTCACAAATTGCCAGATTGAGAAGATGATGAAACCCGTTAAAATAGCATCAGTTCTTACATCGTGAGCGGAAAGGATGATTGTTTGAGCCGAAAGAAAGATTAAAGAAGCTACATAACCGGTATTCTCATTTTCATAAAGTAAATCAGCCAGTTTTTTTGTAGAAAATGCTCCTAAAGCTAAAGCAATCAATGAAGGAATTCTATACGCAATATGATTGATTCCAAAAATTTTCATTGAAATAGCTGCAAGCCAAAAATGCATGTGAGGTTTATCTAAATATGGATTTTCTCCTTTGTAAATATTGAAGAAATCATTGTTCAGAGCCATTCTCATTGCCATTGAAGCATGTTGGGCAGAATCGTTTTCCATAAGCGGAACAAACAGTCCGGAGATATAAACGATGGAAAAGCCAATGTAAAGAAATAGTAATTGGCGAGGCGATAATAGTAACATCTTGTTCATCTTAAAGAATAAGGTTTTTAATATTTTTACTAAACGCTCGCAAAGCAAATTTATAAAAAATCCTTAAATAAATGGATTATAACAAATTTTATTCTTTAGTAATTCCTATGTATAATGAGGAAGGAAATGCCGGACTCATTATCGACAGAATTATGGAAACAATGAACGGTTATCGGTATGAGTTAATCTTAGTCGATGATAATTCCAAAGACAAAACGGTAAAAGAAATTATCGAAAAAAATGATCCTAATGTTGTATTGATTCAATTGAAGAGAAATTATGGTCAAAGTTCGGCAATGATGGCTGGATTCGATTATGCTTCAGGGAATTACATTATTACGTTGGATGGTGATATGCAGAATGATCCGAGTGATATTCCTGCAATGGTCGACCTTTTGGAACAAGGAAATTATGATTTGGTAGTAGGAAAAAGGCAAAACAGACAAGATTCTTCCTTCAAAACAATTCCTTCAAAAATTGCCAATATGATCATTAAAAGTTCAACAAAACTTAATATTTCAGATCAGGGTTGCGCATTGAAGGTTTTCAGGGATGAAACAGCAAAAGAACTCAATTTGTATGGTGAAAATCATCGTTTTATAAGTTTAATGGCTCATCTGAACGGAGCAAGAATCGCTGAAATTCCTGTGAAACATCACGCAAGACAATTCGGGGTTTCTAAGTATAAGATTAACAGGACTTTTAAGGTAATTAATGATTTGCTTTTAATCTTATTTAATCAAAAATATCTGTCGAAACCTATTTATCTTTTCGGGAATATTGGTCTGATTGCTTTTTCTCTAGGAATGTTTATCAATGTGTATCTTTTCATTGCCAAATTATTGGGGAATAGTATTGGCGGAAGACCTTTGCTGATTTTGGGAATACTTTTGGTTTTTATTGGGATCCAGTTGTTTACAACAGGAATTATACTCGATATGCTGATGAAAACCTATTATGAATCGCAAAATAAACGACCTTTCAATATCAGAAAAATTACGAGTTTTGGAGAAAAAAAATACGCGAAAAGTATTTATTAATATCCTGAAAATCCTTATCAGTATTGCGTTGCTGTATTTTGTTTTCGTTAAAATACCGTTTCATGATATTGCGAAAATCTGGTCGACGGTCAATGTTTTTTATGTCGCTTCAGGTGCTTTTTTCTTTCTTGCATCACAGATTTTATCGACAAAAAGATTGGAATTTTATTTGAAAATAAATGATTTTAATTTAAGTTTCAGAAGCAATCTCGAACTCTATTTTTTAGGAATGTTCTATAATTTTTTCATTCCGGGAGGAATTGGCGGTGATGCTTATAAAATTTATATTTTAAATAAAAACTTTAATTGGAATATAAAAAAATTAACCTCAGCAATTTTCAATGACAGATTGAGCGGATTGTTAGCGATTTGTGTTTTAATCCTAATTTCTTCAATGTTTTTATTATCGGCTCAATTGGTTGTTTTGTCTTTGATAATGATGATTACAGGAGTTTTATTGACTTTTTTTATAACTAAAAAATTGTTTTCCATTTATCAGACAATCTTTTTTAAAACTTTTTTAATTTCAGTTTTAATACAAATTTTGCAAATAGTCTGCTTTATATTTTTATTGAAAAGTTTAGGAATTAAAGAAAATTATAAAATTTATATCATTACATTTTTAGGAAGTTCAATTTTGAGTTTAATTTCATTCGCTGGAATCGGAGTCAGGGAATTTTTGTTTCTTCAGGCTTCAAAATATTTCGATTTTAATACCTCAGTTTCTGTTTCCGCATCTTTACTTTTTACTGTTGTTACTGCTTTTTTTTCTCTTTTAGGGATAATTTTGTTGATTAAAAATATGAATTTATTTAAAATACGTAATCGAAAAAAATCGATATAAAAGACTTACAATATTAATTTTCTGTTTTGTTTTAAAAAAGTTAATAGTAATTAATCATATTATTTCTTAACTTTATATAAAACTAAATATCATGAAAATCAGAAGCTTAATTGCAATCCTGTATACTACAGGAAATGCATCACCACAGATTATTTCAATCGGGCAATCTCATTCTCCAATTTTGATTTTCAGGAATTTTTGAATTACTTATAAAATTACCAAGATTCAACTATATCTTATTTAAATATGATAGATATAGAAAATATCGTAATTATTTTAAATATTTTGATTAAAAACTAATAGTTATGGAAAGCGAAAAGGAAATTAATATAAAATTTGACAAAATACTTGTCAAATATGGAAGTCATGTCTTTAAAAATCATAAGGAACAAAGAACTCTTTTGGAGAGGCTGAAAAAATTAGAGAATAAGAAATTTTCTGATATTACTTCAGAAGATAAAAAATTACAATGGATAGATTTTGTACAACAGGGTGGTGGTGTTCTTGGGTACTCATTAGTAGGGTATACTTTTGTATTAGAATATTTAGGCATTAGATTTTTAAGACTTGCAGGCACAAGTGCAGGAGCTATCAATACTCTTTTTCTTGCAGCTATTGGCGAAAAAAGTGATCCAAAAAGTCCCGAGCTGTATGACATGATTTTTAATGAAAAAAGATTTGATGTAAAAGGTTTTGTAGATACAAATAATGTTTTGTTGAGACAGTTGATTTTACAAGGGAAAGGATTAATAATGAATTTTTTGGGAATATCCCTTGTACTATTGTTGCTTGTGCTTTTTCCGTTACCATTTCTTGGCTATGTAGGCTCTGAAGGAAAAATAGTATATGGGTTTTTTATGATCATATTTTTAGCTTGGATGGGATATCTTGTTTATCTAATTGCAACATTTACAAAGAATAAATTTGGGATAAATCCAGGAGATAAGTTTGAATCTTTTTTAGAGAAAGAACTTGAGAATTTTGGAATAGCGAACCAAGAAGATTTAGATAAAAAAGCAAAATTTGATTTTAAGCTTGATGAAGTCAATAAAAAATATACTTGTAAAGATAATCCATTTATTGTTCTAGATCTGGAGTCAGAAGATCCGTCCCGAAGGGCTTATGATAATCTCACGATGGATTATTCATTTGTAACGACAGATATTTATAATGCTTGTAAGGTTATTCTGCCTAGAGAAGTCAATTTATATTTTGGAGAATCAGAAGAAAATGAAAATAATCCGGCGAAGTATATTAGGGCTTCAATGGCAATCCCCTTCTTTTTCAAGCCAAAAATTTTTAAAACTTATAATGAAAAAATAAAAGTGGATGATGAAGATATATTTCTTTGGGAGAGTTGGAAAGGAAAAGAACGAAAAATGGTAAAATCACATGGAATTCTTATAGATGGAGGCTCACTTTCTAATTTTCCGATTAATATTTTTCATAACAATCAGATAGCTATTCCTCGTTATCCAATATTCGGAGCCAGAATCATAGATGAAAAGCCGATAGAAAGATCTATAAAAGAGGGTATAGATTCTAAAGAAAAAATTTCTTTTGGTAACTATATTTTACATATGGTAAATACCATTCGAAATAATGAGGATAATTCTTTTTTGGCGATTAATCCTTTTTATAAAAAGAACTGTATATCGGAAATTAAAGTTTATAAAACTGAAATTAGTTGGTTGAATTTTAATCTTACGAAGGAAGAAAAAGATGCTTTGTTTTTAGAGGGAGTAGAAGCAGCACTTGAGTTTCTTGAAAAGTTTGACTGGAACGTTTATAAAAAAGAAAGAAAAAACATTAAAAAAGACTAAAAATGATACAGAGAATAATTAAAGATATGTGTATTCTCCTTGCTTCTGCATTGTATGGGATCATTATTTTTCTACAGATTCCGAAAGGAAAACTGATACTTGATGGAAAATGTCTTAATTTTTTTTCATCAAAAGATTTTCAATATCTTTATAAAGATCCGCATTTGAGAGCAGCAGAATTTATAACGCTTAAATATGATAATATATTTTTGTGGGTTTTCGGGATATTTTTGATCACTTATATTTTTACGCTTAAAAGCATAAATTCCGATGAGAAACGTACCAAAAATATTCATGTAGACGATAAACGAAAAATTAACATAATATTATATGTTTTACTTTTCATGTCGATCGGATACATAATATCAGACTGGTGGGAAAATCATTTGTTATGTGAAATGATGAGCAAGAACGACGTAATCGTTACAGGGCTTCCATATTTATCAAAACTTAAATGGTTATTGGCGCTCATTTCTCTAATTAGTTGTCTGATTATTGATAAAAAATACTTCAATAACAATTTTAATATTTCTTACAGAATCAGTATGTGTCTAGGCATTATATTGGTTGTTATTGTTGCATTAGCTATCCATCCATATATTATAGGACTACTGGCAAAAATGAATTCTATTAAATACTATGCGATGTCGACTCTGTTTGATTAAATAACAAAATTGATATATTTTTAAAAGTGGCTTAATAATTTTAAACCACTTTTTTAATCACTTTTTCCTTCCATACATCAAAATTCTTTTAAAAGAATAAATTGCAGGAAGTTTGGTAAAATGTTTTGAGATTCGCTGTTGAAATTCTGTTGTAAAAGCTTTTTGCTGTTCATCATCCAGCCTTTCGATATATGGAATCAACGCTGATCCGGAAATAAAATTGAACAAAATTTCATGATCTTCTGCGATAATAGGATATACTTTCTGCGATAAATTCAGATCTTCCATTCCGTTTTCAAATAAAATTTGCGCATATTCATCGATTGTCAATACGGAAGACGGACGGTTCCAGTTATGTAACTGTGTTTTAAAAGGTTCTTCTGTCGCCAGTTCAGACAAAATCTGATTCAGAATATTTCCCGGTTGATAAGGCATTTGTATTGCTAATTGACCGTTTGTTTTCAATTTTGAAATTAATTTTGGAAATAATTCTTTGTGATTATCAGACCATTGCAAAGCAGCATTACTGAAAATAAGATCCCAGTTTTCGTTACTTTCTAAAACTTTTTCTGTTGTCGATTGTCTGAAATGAAGACGATTATTTTCAAGATTCTTTGATTTTTCGAGCATTTCTGAAGAAGAATCAACCCCGATGAATGTTGCTTCCGGAAATTTTTCTGTTAAAATCGCGGTCTGTTCGCCTGTTCCGCAGCCTAAATCAATGGCTTTCATTTCTTTTTCATCCTGAATAAGGTCTGCAAGATCAAAGAAAGGCTTAAAACGAATATTTTTAAATTGATTGTAAACTTCAGGATTCCAAGGCATGATCTGTAATTTTAATGGTGATTCAATTTACTAAAAAATCAGGAATAAAATCTATCAAAGGATCTGCGAACTTTCCTTAATGCTGTTCATCACAAAAATACTTTTCGTTTGCCCGATTCCTTCAATTTCAGATAATTTATTCACAAAAAACTCATGAAATTCATCCATATTCGGAGCGAGAATTTTTAACATAAAATCAAAATCTCCGCTGATATTGTAAAATTCTACAACTTCTTTCAGTTTTCCGACTTCTTCAATGAATTGTCCCGCCGTTTTTTTATTGTGAACATTTAAGGCGATCATGCAAATAACCATCATCCCTTTATTAACTTTTTTGCGATCAACAACAGTTGTGTATTCTTTGATAATTCCTTGTTTTTCCATTCTCTTAATACGTTCGTGAGTTGGAGTAGGGCTCAAATTAATTCTTGTGGCGATGTCTCGAACGCTCAATTTTGCATCTTTCTGTAAAATTCGGAGAATAGAAAGGTCTTTTTCGTCTGGTGTATAATTTTCTATTGCCATTTGTTCTGTTTTTCTGGATTAAAGTTTAATTAAAAGAATAAATGTTCTTTTTGATTGTTAATAAATTTAATTATGTTCCAAATTTAATACATAATTTTTACAAATGTTCTATTAATTTTAATTTTGCAGCATAATTGAACTATATGGAAAGAAAGAATTTAATATTAATTTTAGCATCGGTTGGAACTTTTGTAGAGGCTTTGGATATTGCCATTATTAATCTGACAATTCCTTCGATTCAGGAGCAATTTGGCATTGGCTCGGAAACAGTTCAATGGTTACAGACTTTATATGTATTATTTTTCGGTGGTTTTCTTATTATCGGCGGAAAACTTTCAGACCAGATCGGACGTAAGAAAATTTTTCTTTTAGGATCAATAATTTTTCTGCTGACTTCTTTAGGTGCAGGTTTGTCAACAAGCTTTGGGACATTGGCTATTTTCCGTGCTTTGCAGGGATTGGGTGCAGCTTTCATTATGCCTGCCGCGATGTCGATTGTAACCAACACTTTCAAGGAAGATCAGGAAAGAAACCGTGCCATCGGAATTTTCAGTTCGTTTGCAGCAATCGGTTCCGGAAGCGGACTTTCACTTGGCGGAATTATCAGTACATATTTGAGTTGGCATTGGGTTTTCCTGATCAATGTTCCGATATTATTTCTGACTTTAATTTTTGCATATCAATATCTTCCAAAAGATGAGGTTGGAGAATCTCAGAAAACAGATCTTTTGTCGGGAATTTTACTCGTATTGGGATTATTAAGTTTAACGTACGGAACTCATGAATTGATTCATATTAAAGAGCAGACATTAATGGTTGCGGGTTCACTAGTATTGGCAGTTATATTATTGATTCTTGTATTTTATCGTTTAAAATCCATATCGCAACCTTTGATTAATTTAAAATTATTCAGACATAAATCTTTGGTAGTTTCTAATTGGGCATTCGTTGCTTTGGGAGCATTTTTTATCGGATTTTTATTTCTTATCTCTTTAATGTTGCAGAAAGACATGAACCACAGTGCGGCTTCGGCGGGATTGATGTTGGTTCCGTTCAGTGTAATGTCTGCTTTGGTGGCGAAATTTATTTTACCTCAAATTTCAAAAAGATTAAATTCTGTACAAATGGGAATTTTTGGTTGGATTTTCATGCTAAGTGGTGCTGTAGCTTTATTAATTTCAGTGTACTTTGATCATCCTTTAACATTGGTTTTAATTGGAGCAGCATGTATTTCGGGAGTTGGAATGACGTTCTGTTTTACAGCTTTATCGGTATTGGGAATTCAGGATGTAAAACCTTCAAGTTATGGTGTGGCTTCAAGTTTAAGCTCGACAAGTTACTTTTTAGGAGCTGGAATCGGATTATCTTTTATGACTTTAATGAGTCAGCTTTTTCCTTCAAAATTAGCGGTTGGGAATCTAAGCTTAATCATTTTAATAGGATATGCCGTTTTTGCTTTAGGAATGTTATTTTATTTCATTTTAAAAAGTTTAAAAGTAAGACAGGCAGAAATAGCTGTTTCGTAAAATGATTTAACTTTTTTATATAAAACTATATGAATGGGAATCGGTATATTTAATATATCGGTTCTTTTTTTATTTTAGCGGAATGAAAATACAAATCATCAGCGATCTGCATCAGGAATTTGGAGTTACGGATTTATCTTTTGAAAATGCAGATGTCGTTGTTTTGGCGGGTGACGTGAATTTAGGAACAAAAGGAATTGAGTGGATTAAAACGAAAATTCCCGACAAACCAGTCGTTTATGTTCTCGGAAATCACGAATATTACAAAGGTTCTTATCCGAAAACTTTAAACAAAATAAAAGAAGCTGCAAAAGATTCCAATGTTTCGGTATTAGAAGATTTTTTTGTGGATATTGATGGAATTCGTTTTCATGGAGCGACATTGTGGACAGATTTTTCAATTTTTGGAGATCCGAGATATTATGGATTTGTCTGCCAAAATGGGATGAATGACTATAAGCAAATAAGACGAGATCCTTCTTATTCAAAAATGAGGTCGATTGATATTTACAAAATTCATCAGTTTTCCAGACTATGGTTAAAAGAAAGTCTTGAAAGTTCAAAAAACATGAAAAATATTGTGGTGACACATCATGCGCCGAGTTTACAATCAATTCCGGAACATTTTAAAGAAGATCCTTTGACTTCGGCATATGTTTCAGATCTTGAAGATTTTATTTTGGAATATCAACCTTTGTATTGGATTCATGGGCATATTCACACGCCGAAAAGATATAAAATAGGAGAGACGGAGGTTATTTGTAATCCTCATGGATATGCTATAGAGAAATATAATGGATTTGAGAAAGAGCTGATTATTGAAGTTTAAATTTTTATAAAGATATTAAGGTAAAATGAAACTTGCTACGTCTTTTATTTTACAACAAGTTTTTAATCTAATATCATTATGAAAAATATAAATATACACAATGGTATCATACTCATTCCGGATTTTAACGGATTTACAGAATTTGTATTTAATACTAAACTTTATACCGGACAATATATTGTAACACAACTACTTTCTACACTCATTGATGCAAACCGTGAATACTTTGAAATATCTGAAATAGAAGGTGACGCCATTTTATTTTATAGATATGATGCAAATCCTTCATATAAGAAAATATCTAAACTTCTTCGGAATATGCAACACGCTTTTAATGAAAAAGTAAAAGAACTGAGTGAGATTTTAAATACCGCCATCGATTTATCTTTAAAATTTATTGTCACTTTTGGGAAGTTTTCGCAATATAAAATTGGAAACTTTAAGAAATTGTACGGGGCAATAGTTGTTGAAGCTCATCAATTGCTTAAAAATGATTTTGCTAAACAACCTTCTTATGTTTTATTTAGCAATTCTTTTCTTGATAACACAAATGATTTTGAAAATGATTTGAATGGTCAGTTATATCTTCCTGAGGTGGGGGTTATTCAGTATTTTGAGAAACTGAAAGAGCATGTTTGATGGAAAATAAAACATTTTCCTGACCTCAATAAAAGTATTTTTAAATTAAATCTTTATCTTTGATAGTATCATTTGATAGTATCATATTTTGAAACCACCTTATATAATTACAGATAAAGTGTTAGAATTGGTTGCTTCTATTTCCGAAAAGATAGGGGAAATTAATGCGAATCATCTTTATAAACCGACGACAGAACTTCGAAAAAAAAATCGTATCAAAACCATTCAATCTTCATTGGAGATTGAAGGAAATACCCTTACAGAAGAACAAATCACTGCTTTACTGGATAATAAAAGAATTATTGCTCCTGCAAAAGATATTCTTGAAGTTCAGAATGCGATTGAAGTTTATGATGATCTAAAACGCTTTACTCCAAATAAAATTAAAGATTTAGAATTGGCTCATTCAATTTTAATGAAGGATTTGATTGCAAATGCTGGGAAATTTAGAATAACGAATGTCGGAATTGTAAAAGGTTCAAAAGTTGAACATCTTGCTCCAAGTGGTGCGATGGTAAAAGGTTTGATGAATGATCTTTTTTCTTATTTAAAGAATGATAAAGATTTAATTTTAATCAAAAGTTGTGTTTTTCATTATGAATTTGAATTTATTCATCCTTTCGTAGATGGAAACGGCAGAATGGGAAGACTTTGGCAAACATTGATTTTAATGCAGCAATATCCTGTTTTTGAATATTTACCGGTTGAAAGTTTAATCAAACAAAATCAGCAGGAATATTACAATAAGCTCTCTGAATCTGACAAGATAGGACAATCGACTCCTTTCATTGAATTTATGTTGGGAATAATATTCGAGTCTTTGAAACAGGTTTTACAATCTCAAAATATTAATTTGAGTACAAAAGACAGAATATTTTTATTTAAAGAGAAGATTGGAGAAAAAAAATTCAGTAGAAAAGATTATTTGCAGAATTTTAAAAATATTTCCGCTCCAACAGCGAGTCGAGATTTGAAATGGGCGGTTGATGAAAATATTTTAATAAAATCTGGAGAACAACGACTAACGGAATATCAGTTTAATAAATAAAAAAGAGCCCAAAAATTGGACTCTTCATTTTAGAAATATATAAGTAAAATTACTTTAAAGTAAATTTAACTTTAGTTTTAATAGCATCAGAAGAATTTCCGATTTGTGCCTCAAAATCTCCCGGTTCTGCAACCCAGTCGTGTTTTTGAGCATCGAAGAAACTTAATGCTGAATTATCAATTGTGAAAGTCACCTCTTTTTCTTCTCCAGGATTTAGAAATACTTTTTCAAAACCTTTCAGTTCTTTAGTCGGTCTTTCAACAGACGATTTCAAATCAGAAATATATAACTGCGCAACTTCCGCTCCGGCTCTTTTTCCTGTATTTTTAACAAAAACCGTGAACGTAATTTTATCATCCTGAGAAATCGTTGTTTTATCAGCTTTAGCTTTTCCAAACTCGAAGGTTGTATAACTCAAACCATGTCCAAAACTGAATAGTGGCTTAATTTTTTTCGTATCATGCCATCTGTATCCAACAAAAATTCCTTCATTGTAAGTAATATTGATAGGATTTTTCTGATCTTTTCCTTTATCTGCAGCTAATTCTGCTTTGTTTCCAGGATATTCTCCCAATGTATGAGCTGCATTATCTTCCAGTTTCACAGGGAAAGTAAACGGCAATTTTCCTGACGGATTTGCGTCACCTGCCAAAACGGAAGCAATAGAATTTCCAGCCTCAGAACCTAAATACCAAGATTGTAAAACCGTCGGAACTTCTTTGATCCAAGGCATTGCAACTGCATTTCCTGAAACTAAAACTACCGCAAGATTTTTATTCGCTTTTGCCAACGCAGCAATCACATTGTCCTGATTGTAAGGCAATCCGTAGCTCTTTCTGTCGTTTCCTTCACTGTCCTGGAAGTCTGCTTTATTTAATCCTCCGACGAAAATTACGTAATCAGATTTTTTTGCCAATTCTACGGCTTCATTCAATAATTCTTCAGTAGAACGGGTGTCTTTCAAATCCTGGCCAGATTTTACACCGTTGTATTCTCCTCCAATATCTCCAACATAACCTCTCGCATATTGTACATCAGACTGTTTTCCAAATCTTGCTTTAATTCCATCTAAAGGAAGCGTTTCATATTTCACTTTCAATGAAGAAGAACCACCACCGACAGTCATAACCTTAATTGCATTTTCCCCGATAATGGCAATTTTTTTAGCTTTGTTAATATCAATCGGAAGCACATTTCCCTGATTTTTCAACAATACAATTCCTTCTTCACCGATTTCTTTCGCAACAGCTTTATGCTCTTCAGAAGCGATGTTTCCGAAAGGTTTGTTTCGATTCATCGTTGTTTTATAAGCAAGATTTAAAAGCCTTGAAACTTTATCATCAAGCTCTTTTGTCCCCACTTTTCCTGATTTAATTAAATCCAAATACGGTTTTGCTAAATAATAATTATCATAGGCATTTTTTGTCCCTGCCGAAAGTCCATTGGTCCAGCTTCCGAATTCAAGATCCAATCCGTTGTGAATGGCTTGTTCGGTATTGTTTACAGCACCCCAATCGGAAACCACAACACCTTTATATTTCCATTCACCTTTCAAAATTTTATTTAAAAGATATTGATTCTGACTTGAGTACTGACCTTTATACATATCATAAGCTCCCATGATTGTCCACGAATCTCCTTCTGTCACTGCCGCTTTAAAAGCCGGAAGATAAATTTCATACAATGCTCTGTCATCCACATTTACATTGCTTGTGTTACGGAACATTTCCTGGTTATTCAACGCAAAATGTTTCACAGAAGTTGCCACACCATTCGATTGCACTCCTTTTATGTAAGGAACCACCATTTTTGATGTTAAGTAAGGATCTTCACCCATGTATTCGAAGTTTCTTCCGTTCAATGGAGTTCTGTAAATGTTTACTCCAGGTCCCAGAAGAATGTCTTTTTTTCTGTAACGGGCTTCTTCTCCAAGCGCTTTTCCGTAATTCCATGACATTTTTTTGTTCCATGTTGCGGAAAGTGCCGTCAATGCGGGATAAGCGATGATTGAGTCATTTGTCCAGCCAGCCTGATTCCATTCGTCCCACATTACTTCTGGGCGAACTCCGTGAGGTCCGTCTGTTGTCCAGAATTCAGGAATTCCCAATCTTGGAACACCCGGAGAACTGAATTTTGACTGTGCGTGAAGCATCGCCACTTTTTCTTCCAGCGTCATTCTGGAAAGCGCATCCTGAACGCGTTGCTCAACGGGTTTCGATTCGTCTAAATAAACGGGTAGAGTAGTAGTATTTTGAGCCATATAAGAAACAGAAATAAGGGTGAATAAACTTACAATGGCAGTTTTCTTTAACATAAAAGCCTTTTTTTGATTGGTAACAAAAATAGCAAAAATATTTATTATCTCAAATTGAGAAAATGATTATTTTAGATAAATGGTTATTAATAACCAAGATGTTAATTGGAAAATGCAAGTTTATAAAACAGAAAATGTTTAAAATAAAAAGGCATCATTTCAAAAAGCTTTGAAACAATACCTAAATATATAATAATAGACTTTTAAAAGTGTTAATTGTGAATAGTTAATGAGCTAAATTTTTTTATAATGTTGTAAAATTCAGAATTGACTATTTCCTATTTATTTTATTAGTTCCAACCTTTGACTGCACCGCCTTTGAAAATTTCTTCCGCTTTTTTCAAAACTTCATCAGATTCATAGGCTTTTACAAAGTTTTTTACTTTTTCATCATCTTTATTGTCCTGTCTTGAAACCACGACATTTACATAAGGTGAATCTTTATCTTCTTTAAAAATTCCCTGTTTGTCGGCATCCAATCCGGTTTGTGCTGCAAAATTATTATTGATAATAGCAATTAGGACTTCTTTGTCATCCAACACTCTTGGTAGTTGAGGCGCTTCAATTTCTAGAATTTTCAACTGTTTCGGATTTCCAACAATATCAGTCACTTTTGGTAATAATCCGATGCCTTCTTTTAATTTTAATAAACCGTTTTTTTGCAATAAAAGTAACGAACGACCGCCATTTGTAGGATCGTTTGGAATGACAATCGTGCTTCCGTTTTGAAGCTCATTAATACTTTTAATCTTTTTTGAATATGCCACAATCGGATACACAAAAGTATTTCCGACAACTGCTAATTTGTAACCTCTCTGTTTTGATTGTTCGTTCAAATAAGGAACGTGCTGAAAGGCATTCGCATCGATATCTCCGTTATTCAAAGCCTCATTTGGAACTACATAATCGTTGAAGGAAACCAATTCTACATCCAGATTATACTTTTCTTTTGCTACTTTTTTGGCAGTTTCTGCAATTTCCTGTTCCGGACCGGAAGTGATCCCAACTTTAATATAATTTGGGTTTTCTTTTTTTGATGAATTACAAGCTGTGAATATCCACAAACCTGCCATTAATAAACCTAAAATCTTTATTTTTTTCATTATAAATTATTTTCTTTTTTAAAAAAGGCGAAAAAGCAAAAAGGTTAAATTTTTAAAATTCTTTAAATAAATAAAATATGGCTTTATACCTTTCTGCTAATTTTTTCGCCGATCGATGGCTGAATTTTCAAAACCATCACACTACTTCACATTCACATATATTTTTAAAGTGTTTTCCACACTAAATTCTCCAACTTTTCATACTCAGATTCAGCGATGATCGAATCTCTTCGCCAATCTGTCACCTGAAAACTGAATAATAAATACAATCGTAACAAGCAATCCCAACACCAGATTCATAATTATAGCATCATAACCAATATAACCATATTGATAGCCGATTTGTCCCAATCCACCGGCTCCGACAGCTCCTCCCATTGCAGAATATCCGACCAAAGTGATGAGCGTAATCGTTGCATTATTGATTAACGAAGGAAGTGCTTCCGGTAGCAAAACTTTCCTGATAATCTGAAATGGACTTGCTCCTAAAGCTCTCGCAGTTTCGATTAATCCATAGGGAACTTCCAATAAACTATTTTCAACTAATCTTGCAATAAAAGGAGCGGCTCCGATGCTTAACGGAACTAAAGCGGCGTTCATTCCAATGGATGTTCCGACCAGACTTCTGGTAAAGGGAATCATCCACACAATCAAAATAATGAAAGGTATGGAACGAAAAATATTAACCAAAACAGATAAAACTCTATTATAAATTACATTTTCCAAAAGTTGTCCTTTTCGTGTGAAAAATAACAGAATTCCAACAGGCAAACCCAAAACAAATCCAAAAAATCCTGAAACAAACGTCATGTAAACCGTCTCCCAAACTCCCTTCGACAAAAGAGAAATCACCGTATCACTAAGCATATCCTCTTACTGTATTTTGAATTTTATTTTGATTGAAATAATAGATGGCTTGCTGGTTTTTCTCTTCTTCACCCTGAAGCTGCAGCAACAGTTTTCCGAAGTTGGAATCTCCAAGATATTCTACATCAGCCTTCAATAATTTGTATGGAATTTTATATTTATCGTAAACTATTGAAAGCAATTCTTCAACAGAAATCTGTTCATTAAGTTCAACCTCGACCAATGGAAATAATCCGTCTTGCGGCTCTTTTTGTAGTTTTTTATTCAGTTCTTGTGGTATAGTCATAACACCGGATTTTAAAAATTGTTTGATAATAGGATTCTCTTTATTAGAGATGATTTCGCTTAAAGTTCCTTTAATTAATAGTTTACCTTTGTCGATCACCGCAACATGATTACAGACTGTTTTGATTACTTCCATTTCGTGAGTAATCAACAAAATCGTAATTCCCAACCTTTGATTAATGTCCCTCAATAACTGTAAAATCGACTGAGTCGTTGCTGGATCGAGCGCACTTGTTGCTTCGTCACAAAGCAGGAGATAAGGATCATTTGCCAAAGATCTTGCGATTGCAACTCTTTGTTTTTGTCCGCCTGAAAGACTTTTAGGATAATCATTTGCTTTTTCTTCCAAGCCTACAATTTTCAAAAGTTCATTGACTTTTTTATTGACTTCTGTTTTGCTGACATTATCCAATTCTAGCGGAAGCGCAATATTTTCAAAAACTGTTCTTGAAGAAAGCAGATTAAAATGCTGAAAAATCATTCCGATTTTTTTTCTTTCGATGGCTAATTGCTTGGAATTTAATTTTGTAAAATCCTTTCCATTAATGATAATTTCGCCGTTATCAGGTTTTTCAAGAAGATTCACCGTTCGGATTAAGGTACTTTTTCCGGCTCCTGAAAATCCTATTATTCCGACAATATCACCTTGTTCAATGTTTAGGCTTACATCATCCAAAGCTTTAAAAGACTGCTTTTTCTGATGAAATGTTTTTGAAATATTCTTTATCTCTATCATTTTTACTTAAAATTTATATTGGTTGATAAGGTCTTGTGTTTCTGTTGACATGTCTTATCACTTTTCTGATTTTTACTTTTGAGCGTTTGGAAAGCTTAAAATATTTGGTTACATTGGTTAAAAGCACTCCGGCAAGGATGATAATTAATCCGTAAAATTGATTAGTATTAATCGTCTGATTGGCAACAATCCATCCCGCAATTACGGTTACAATAGGATTGATGTAAGTGTGAGTACTCACCAAAGCTGCCGGTTTTACAGACAAAAGCCATATATAAGAAAGATAAGCAATGATGGATCCGAAGAAAATCAAAAATAATAAGCCAAACCATGCTGTTAATGGTACTTTTACAATCGAAAATCCAGTCCATTCACTTCTGAAAAATGCTATAATGAATGAAGCGACGCCCGCCGTAATAAGCTGTTGGGCAATATTCATGAAAGTTGAATGACTTGCCGGATTTTTTTTAGAATATAAAGATCCCAAAACCCATGCAACAGAACTCAATGCCAAAACAATAAATGCTGTTATTCTAATCGAGTTACTTGCTGTTTCCGCATGTGAATTGGATGAACTTACACTTCCGTTTAGAAATAAAATAAGTCCCACAAATCCAATAATTAGCCCTAAAGGAATAAATTTATCTGAGAAATAATAACCCCAGTTTTTCTTATCAATGGCGATGAACCAAAACGGACCAGTTGCAATAGCGATGGCAGCTTCAGATGCGGTTACATATTGTTCTCCCCAGGCTACAAGTCCGGTTCCTCCAGTAAGGATGAGGATTCCTGTTGTCGCATTTTTTCTCCAGTTGATGATAGAATTTGCTTTTTCTCCTTTTAAAAGTAAATATCCCATCATCAATAATCCAGCAGCCAAAAATCTGAAACCTGAAAGAATAAAAGGCGGAAATCCGTTTAATCCGAAAGAAATTGCGAGAAAAGTAATTCCCCATATTACATAAATATTTGTGAAGGCTATGGGAATAAGCCATTTGTTTTTATTAGTACTCATGATATTTTTTAATGTTGTTTTTAAATAAAAAAGGCTCTACAACGTGGTAAAGCCTTTAAAAATATGTCATATAAAAGTAAGGTTAACCACAACAGGAATGAAGCATAGGCATGCAGCAATACATCATCATAAAATTCATGGTGTGTCTTCTTACTGTGCTATTTTTGAATTCTGCTTTCATTTTATTTTTTATATCCTGATTACGTTTGCAAATATAAAACATAATTTCTCATTAGTCCACTAAAAAAGTAGACTTTTTGAAAAATAATTTATGATTTATTTTTAATTGTTTGTTATTTAGTTGTTTATAGTGTGGTCGATTTAAATGATTTTACAGTTAGTTGTCATTCTGACGAAGGAAGAATCTATTTTAATCACTAAATTTCCATCTTTTTTTTAATTTTTTTTGGAGCTATTTCCCGCTTTCCGCACTCGCTATTTTTTGAGTTTCGGTGGCGGCGGCAAAGCCGCCGCCACCGAAACTCAGAAAATGAGCTCAGACAAATGCTTCAATCGGGGCTAGGCTATAGTCATTTTTTTCAGATTTAGGAATATCCACAAGGTTTGTCATCCCTACGAGATGACAAACTATACGGAAACTATTATGCAGAAAAGAAAACAGATTCTGAACGAAGTGAAGAATGACAAACAGAACATTTTTACATTTTCTGCAGAAACCATTATTTATTAAACTAGTTAAATGCACAGCATTTCTCATCACCCTAAATTTGTCATATCAAAATTAAACAAATAACAAAATGGAAAATAGAATTTTAGGACTGCATCACATCACAGCGATTGCAGACAACGCAAAAAGAAATTTAGATTTTTATACTCAGGTTTTGGGATTAAGATTGGTTAAGAAAACGGTGAATTTCGATGATCCGGGAACGTACCACTTTTATTTCGGAAACGGAGAAGGAACTCCGGGAACGATCCTTACTTTCTTTCCTTGGGAAGGAATTGGAAAAGGAACAAACGGTTCCGGTTTAGCAACTCACATCGGATATTCTGTTCCAAAAGGAAGCTTGGAATTCTGGAAAAACAGATTGAAAAATTTTAATGTAAATGTTGAAGAAGGTGAAATTTTTGGTGAAAAATTAATCTCATTTCAAGATCCTGATGGTTTACAGTTACAGTTCATCGAATCGTCAACTCCGGATGACAGAAAAGTTTGGACAACCGATGATATTAAAGATGAAAATGCATTAAAAGGTTTCCACAATATCACATTAACATTGAAAAAAGCAGATCCAACAATCAAGGTTTTAACTGATATTTTCGGATACGATTTACAAAAACAAGAAGGTGAAAGATACCGTTTTGAAACCGACGCCATTGAAACAGCTAATCTTGTAGACATTATCGAAAACGATAAAATTATAGCGGGAAGAAATGCGGCAGGAACTAATCATCACGTTGCTTTCCGAGTGAAAGATGATAACGTTTTAATGGAATTCCGCGAAAAAGTAATGTCTGCAGGATTGAATATCACTCCGAAAATCGACAGAGATTATTTCTACTCATTGTATTTCCGTGAACCGGGCGGTGTTTTATTCGAAATAGCAACAGATAACCCAGGATTTACTGTAGACGAGCCTTTAAACGAATTGGGAACAAACTTAAAACTTCCAAAACAACATGAAGGATTACGTGAAAAAATTGAAGAAGTTTTACCGAAATTATCATAGATCATTACTCAATTTTTAGAAAGGGCTTACCTTTAAATTATTAATTAAAAAATCAAAAACAATGGAAACAACAAAAGTAGTTTTAGGAAATGTGAGAGGAGAAATTCAATTATTCTCAGATGATAAAAAAGCGGGAAAAATGGATATTTCGGTAATCGGGAAAAAATTAACCGTTTATCACACTGAAGTTGATGAAGAATATGCAGGAAAAGGTTTCTCGAAAATTTTACTTGAAAAACTGGCTTCTTATGCAAGAGAAAACGAAATGAAAATTCTGGCGTTGTGTCCATATGTTCATGCTCAATTTAAACGCAATCCGGAACAATATAACGATGTCTGGTTGAAAGAAGAGGAGTAATTGGAAAAAAATAAAAAAGCAAAAGAAAGTACTGCAATAAACGTAATGCTGTCATTCAGAACGAAGCGAAAGCGAAGTGAAGAATCTATTATACTGTAAACAGATTCTTCCTTCGTCAGAATGACAAATAACCTTTTTAAAATCTTTCGAGTAAAAATCCAACAAGCAAAACCAATCAACCAACAACAAAACCAAAACTATGTCACTCATCACAGGACTTCATCACGTAACCGCCATCACAGGCGACGCACAGGAAAATATAGACTTTTACACCGGAGTTTTAGGACTTCGATTGGTAAAGAAAACTGTAAATTTTGATTATTCCGATGTTTATCATTTCTATTTCGGGGACGAATTCGGAACTCCCGGAACGATTATGACGACTTTCCCGTACGGAAAAGGTTTGGTCAACGGAAGACATGGAAAAGGAATGTTGAATACAACAGCTTTTTCAGTATCAATCGATGCTTTGGATTATTGGTTAAACCGTTTGAATCAGTTTAATATTCCTTTCAAACAGGCTCAGCAAAGATTTTCGGGTGAAGTTTTTATTTATCTTGAAGATTTTGACGGATTGGGATTGGAATTGGTTTTTAATGATAAAGACAGTAGAAAAGGTTATTACAACGGATTTATCCCGAAAGATTTTGCTATAAAAGGAATTCATCATGTCGAAATCTGGTTGGATGCTTACGAAAGAACAGCAGCGTTATTGACGACCCAAATGGATCACAAATTAATTGCTGAAAGTTCAGACAGATTCAGGTTTGCGGTGGAAGATGCACCCGGAAAATATGTGGATTTGCTTTGCACACCGACAGCTTTGAAAGGTTTGGCGGGAAGAGGGACGGTTCATCACGTTGCTTTTGCGACTCCGAATGCAGAAACCCAGCTTGAGATGATTGAAAAATTAAACAAATTCGGCTTGGAACATACCGAAGTGAAGGATAGAAAATATTTCACTTCCGTATATTTTAAAGAACCGGGAGGTGTTTTGTTTGAAATTGCTACTTCAGGTTCGGGATTCGATTTTGATGAAGAATTTGCTTCTTTGGGTGAACATTTAAATCTTCCAATACAATTTGAAGAAAAAAGAGAACATTTGATTGAAGTTTTACCAAAAATAAATTATCCAACAGAAAAATACAGATAAATAATGAGTCATATTTTAGATATAAAAACAGGAGGAAAATCATTGAATGAAGCTGAAAAAGTTTTAATCATGATTCACGGAAGAGGTGTAAGTGCGCAGGATATTTTGAGCTTATCGCAACATTTAAATGTTAAAGATTATGCGTTATTAGCTCCACAAGCAACTAATGGAACTTGGTATCCTTCTTCTTTCATCGCACCTGTAGAACAAAATGAACCATGGTTATCTTCAGCAATTGAAACCATTGGGAAAACTGTACAAATGGTTTTGGATGCAGGAATAAAAGCTGAAAATATTTACTTTTTCGGATTTTCACAAGGGGCTTGTTTGACTTTGGAATTTTTGGCTAGAAATGCTCAAAAGTTCGGTGGAGCAGCAGCTATTATCGGTGGCGTAATTGGTGATAAAATCAATCGTGAAAATTATAAAGGTGACTTTGTTCAAACCCCGATTTTTCTGGGAACAAGTAACCCTGACTTTCATGTTCCGGTTGAAAGAGTATATGCAACAGCAAATATTTTAAGAGAAATGAATGCTGATATAACGGAAAAAGTCTACTCTAATTTCGGACATTCTATTAATCAGGAAGAAATTGAATTAGCGAATACTTTAATTTTTAAATAAGATTGAAAATAATAAAAACGAACTAGGAGACGAAGGCATTAAGAAAATTAAAACTTAATCCGTTAAAAAATTTCCACTGTTCGAAGCGCGAGACAAATGTTGAAATGAAAACAAATATTGAACTCGCGCAAGTTTTGGAAATTTTAGGATTAAATTTTAATTTTTAGCGGAAGTTTCCAAGTCTTGAACTTTTGTTTCTTTTGTTTTAAGACAAAAGAAAATTAAATAAAAAACAATGAAAACACTAAACTTTCTCGTTATCGGAAAAAATCAGGAAATTCTTGAGACTTTAAAAAGAATTATCGAAAATAATGAAGGCTGGAATGCAGAAATTCAAAGCGACGAAAATTTTTGCTATGAATATATCAAAGAAAATCAGGTAGATATTGTTCTGTTGAGTTCCGGATTGGATGAGCAATTTGAAAAAGATATAAAATTTTTCTGTGAAAATTTAGACAAAGAAGTGAAAGTTATCGACCATTACGGCGGTGGAAGTGGGCTTTTAAAGAACGAAGTTTACGCACTTTTCCCTAATTTACAGTCATAAACTGCAATTATGTCTCAAAACATCATCGAAAACGTAACACGATTTATTAACCTTAGCGAAAGCGAAGAAAAATTTTTCACAGATTCTTTAACATTTCAGACCTTTCCAAAAAAAACGGTTTTGTTGAGAGAAGGTGAAATTTGCCAGTTTGAAGGTTATATCCAAAAAGGATGTGTACGAGTTTATTACCTTGATGATAATGGTTTTGAGGTGACAATTTTATTCGCCATTGAAGATTGGTGGATTAGTGATATTGCTTCATTTCAGGATCAGAAACCTTCACGATTATACATCGAAACATTAGAAGATTCAGAAATTTTTATGCTGAATCCGACAACGAAAGAAAAATTATTAACTGAAATTCCAAAATTCGAGAGAGTTTTCAGAATGTTGGTTCAGAGAAATCTTTCAACCTTACAAAACCGTTTGGTGAACACCATTTCCAAAGCTGCATCCGATCGATATTTAGAATTTATTAAAGTGTATCCATCCATTCCGCAAAGAGTTGCGCAATATTATATTGCTTCTTATCTTGGAGTTTCTAAAGAGTTTGTGAGCACAATTAGAAAACGTTTGGCTTCAAAAGAGAAATAATTTACCATAATTAAAACATACGCAAAATTCCCCTCCAATGGAGGGGTGGCGAAAATTCAAAGAATTTTAGACGGGGTGGTTATAATATTTTCATATTAAACTACCCAGGATTTTTGTGAAACAAAAATCTATCCCTTCATTGAAGGGGAATTTCACAATGCAATTATAGTTCGGAAAATGATGTTTAAAGACAAAAGAAAAAGCAATTTATTAAACTAGTTAAATGTCCAGCAATTCCAATCTTCCGAAATTTGTCCTATCAAAATGAATAAATAACAAAAAGATATGGACAGAAAAGATTTTTTAAAAAAAGGATTATTGGGAACAGGAATGTTTGTCGCATCCGCTTCATTGGGAAATACAATGAAAAATGAGATCGACGAAATCGAACCATTAGAACCGATCGGATACAATCATTTACCCAATACAGATTCGAAAATTAAAGATAATTCTGTGATTCATAAAGCGGATTCCAGAGGAAAGGCGGATCATGGCTGGTTGGTGAGCAATCATACATTCAGTTTTGCCAATTATCACAATCCGGAAAGAATGCATTTCGGGGTGTTAAGAGTTTTAAACGATGATAAAGTTGATGCCGGAAGAGGTTTCGGAACGCATCCTCATGACAATATGGAAATCATCAGTATTCCATTGGAAGGTGATTTGGAACATAAAGACAGCATGGGAAATTCAGCCATCATAAAAAGTGGAGATATTCAGGTGATGAGTGCCGGAACTGGAATTATGCACAGTGAATTCAACAAGAATCAAGATCAGTTGGTGAAATTTCTACAAATTTGGGTGTATCCGAACAAAAGAAATGTCACTCCAAGATATGATCAGATCACACTTGACAAAACAAAAAGCAAAAATCAATTTCAGCAAATTCTTTCTCCAAATACTGATGACGAAGGAGTTTGGATTCATCAGGATGCATGGTTTCACTTAGGGAACTTTGAAAATAATACTGAAATCAATTATCAAATCAGGAAAAAAGGAAACGGAGTCTATGCTTTTATCATTAAAGGAAGCGCAGAAATCGAAGGTCAGAAGTTGGAAGAAAGAGACGGTTTCGGAGTTTGGGATATTTCAGATCTACAGATTAAAGCAACATCAGAAAATACAGAAATCCTTTTAATGGATGTTTCTATGACAATGTAATTATTAATTAAAATTAAAAATCATGAAAAATTTCATATTATCGTTTGCAGCTGTGTTATTGTCATTGATGGTAACTGCTCAAAATACAACATCTGTCGGAACATCAAAAAACTGGGGTTCCGTAGACGGAATTTCGATGATAGGATTGGTTCAGGGACCATCTTCTGCAGATGCCCAACTTCAGGTTGCCTGTGTTTTCGAATATACGGAAAATGACATTCGTAATGCTCAGGCTTTACCCGCAAATCTGAACGGTTTAGTACATTTGGATGATGCTTTGAAAGGTGAATTAACCGAAATCAGACAGTCAGGACAATTTCAGGGACATTCGTTAGAAACAATTTTAATAACACCTCCGGCTGGCTCTTTGTCTTCGAAAAAGTTATTATTAATTGGGTTGGGCGACCGCAACAAATTCACTCCCGAACTGATGACTTCCGTAGGTGAAGTTGCCGCTCGTGAAGCTATGAGATTAGGCGTTATGAACTTCGCATTTGCAAGTGATCTGAAAGATGCAGGAATAGATTCTCCAACCGCTTTGATAGCTGGAAATGTAGTAAAAGGTATCGTATTGGCAAACCGTTCTGAAACCTATTTAAAAGAACACAACCTTTCTAAAACAAAGAAACTGGAAAAAGTTTATCTGTTAGCCGGTCCGTCATTCTTTGAAATTGCGGGGGGCGGAATTCAGGATGCAATAGCAGAAATTAAAAAGAATTAATGAACCTTGTTTCATAATTATTGTTGGTGGGCTCTCTTTTTTAAGGGAGCTTTTTTTAATCGTCTAATTCTATTGGATTTTCATATTTCCTGTTTTCTTCCCTTTCTTTTGCTCTTTGTCTTGCTATTTCCTGTCCTTTTATGATTGTCGTTCCATAGCTTGCAAGTACTGCGGCTGCGTTGGCTTCAGCATTTCTTAATGCTTCTTTTAATTTTGGTTGTGTGGTTTCTATGGCTTCAGTATATCGGCTTTTTTTTACACTAATTAATTTTCTCTTCAACTTAGACGTAGGTACAGACTTTACTAATTCAAAATCAAACTCGCCTTTATCATCTGTTATTTTAATTATCAAGCCAGGTAATCCACTGAATTTATAAGGTCCATAGGGTAAAGGAATTTCTGGGGAATACCAAGCAATCCAATTTCTTCCTTTATAGTTGACTTGTGCCTTTTTACAATTGATTGTATTGATGATTTTTTCTTCATTAATAAGTTTCCAATTGCTTATAATAGGCTCTTTATAACTAAGTACAGACATTCCAACTAATTGAAAGTATTGTACATTTTTATTTGATTGAATTATTGTGTATGGAAATTTTGTATTTGGTACAGATACTCCATTTTTAAGACTAAGAGTTATACTTCCATCAGGATTATTTGTGGTAACTCTAGATTTTTCTATCACAGAATCTCTTTTAAGCGATTTGACACTTACAAAAAATGAATGCTTATCACTTATTAATAATGAGAAATGTTCATCATATATATAATCAGGTGTTTGATTATTTAACTTAGCTTTTAACAAATAAGTAAAATCGCCTCTGATAGAATCTTTATCATTTGATTGAGAAAAAAATAACCCGCTAAATAATGATAGAAATAACAGAAATAATCTTTTATGGTAATACATAGAATTATCTTAATTATAAAATTGCACTTATAATGTATCAATTTACATTATAAGTGCTTTAATTGTATTAATTAATTGATTAACATTTACAGTAAATTGCTTCAACTTTATCACGCCATTCATTAGCTTGTTGTGGAGTCCAATCTTGTGTAGTTGTAGCAGTCATACCACAACAAGTTTCTGCAATCCAAGTTTGTGGTAATTTTCCACCTGCTACTTTCTTAAGTTCATTTCTAGATAACTTTTTTAAATTTTTCATTTGCTTAAAATTATAATTTTTTATTTTGAATCTCAAGTTTATACACATTGATTGCGCTTTGGTGTTCACTTGCAAGTTTTTATCTAATCATTTTTCTTTTGCATTGTACACTACAAAATACTCTATGTTTAAATTGTTTTTATTCCCAAGCTAATCATTTGTAAAAACAAAAAAGCGTGGAACTATGTCTATTGTCTTGGAGGTACTGGTATACCTGAGAAACGAATAGAATAGCCCACGCCGAAGCGTGAGCACTGCTATTCTTGTTTCTCTTAAAATTACCAGTTTTACCAAGACAAGAAAGCTAATGCTTTATATTTTAAATGATATGTTAATATCTATTTCTGATGCAATGTTAAATATTTTTTTTCACAAATAAAAGAGTTTTAGAATGCTTTCGAAAAATAATTTGTAGGTGTCCATTACTATTTAATAATGTCTTAAAAAAAAACTATAAAATTTAATTATGTGTTAATATTTTTAATGAAATGGCTTTGAATATAGAAAAGATTTATTTGAGATAAATCATTATAAGTAGATGTATATAAGCTTGTTTAAAATTTTATTAAATATATTTTTATAATCTTCGATTTCATTTCTGCTTTTTCAAACCCCAAATATAAAGTTGGCGTTCCAAATTATACTTTTAGTATTTCCATTTTATATTTTTTTAACCCAATTTAAAATATTCGTGATGTAAAAACATATTTTTACGACATGAGAGTATATTTTTGCGATGTAAATATATATTCTTGCAATGTAAAGTAATATTCTTACGATGTGAAACTATATTTTTGCGATGTAAAGTAATATTTTAACAATGTAAAGTAATATTCTTATGATGTGGAACTATATTTTTGCGATGTAAAGTAATATTTTAGTAATGTAAAGTAATATTCTTCCGATGTGAAAGTATATTTTAACGATGTAAACCTTTATTATACGTAAAACATATCATTCACGTTCTCAGCTAACAACCGAGAGTCATCTGTAAATTAGCAAAATCCAAAAAAATTCCCGATTTTTGCAACCCTTTCAATAATTCCGAATATTCATGAAACTTTGTATTGCCGAAAAACCCAGTGTTGCCAGAGATATCGCCAAAGTATTGGGCGCAACCGTGCCAAAACAAGGCTATATGGAAGGAAATGGCTATTGCGTGACATGGACTTTTGGACATCTTTGCACCCTCAAAGAACCTCACGACTACGGTCCGCAATACAAATCGTGGAATTTATTTTTGCTGCCGATCATTCCCGCGAATTTTGGAATTAAATTGATTCCAAACAAAGGCGTTGAAAATCAGTTTAAAGTCATTGAAAGATTAGTCGGAGAATGCGATGAGGTTATCAATTGCGGGGATGCTGGTCAGGAAGGAGAGTTGATTCAAAGATGGGTTTTACAGAAAGCAAAATGCAACAAACCGATTCAGCGTTTGTGGATTTCGTCCCTTACTGAGGAAGCGATTAAAGAAGGTTTTGCAAGTTTAAAACCTGCCGAAGATTACAAGAATCTATATCTCGCAGGAAATGCAAGAGCAATTGGAGACTGGTTATTAGGAATCAATGCAACCCGGCTATTCACGAAAAAATTTGGCGGAAATAAGGCTGTTCTTTCCATTGGGAGGGTTCAGACTCCGACGTTGGCGATGTTGGTTCAGCGTCAAAAAGAGATTGATGCTTTTACCACTGAAGAATATTGGGAACTGAAAACCAAATACCGTGACGTTATTTTCAACGCTGCGATTGATCGTTTAAAAACATTAGATCGTGCCGAAAAAGGCTTGGAATATTTAAAACAAAATCCTTTTGAGATCGTTTCTTTTGAAATTAAAGAAGGAAAAGAAAAAAATCCAAGGCTTTTCGATTTGACCGGACTTCAGGTAGAAGCCAATAAAAAATACGGATATTCTGCAGAGAATACTTTAAATTATATTCAAAGTCTTTACGAGAAAAAACACGTGACCTATCCACGTGTGGATACAACTTATTTATCGGAAAGTTTATACCCGAAAATAGAAGGAATTCTTAGAAAAATGTATTTCTATCAGGAGCTTGTTGCGCCTTTACTGGAAGCACCGATCCCAAAATCAAAAGCTGTTTTTGATGATGCAAAAGTGACAGATCACCATGCGATTATTCCGACAGAAGTTCCACCTTCTCAAAATTTAAGCAGAGAAGAAAAACTGATTTATGATTTGGTTGCCAAACGTTTCATCGCTGTATTTTATCCTGAATGTAAAATTTCAAATACGTTGGTTGAAGGGCAAGTTGGAACAATTCCTTTTAAAACAAGTGGAAGACAGGTTCTTGAACCGGGTTGGAGAGCTGTTTATTCCAAAGAACCAAAAGAAGAATCGACCGATAAAGAGAAAGATAAGGAAGAGGAACAAACGATTCCTGAATTTATTGTTGGAGAAACAGGACCGCATGATCCGATGATTCATCAGGGAAAAACAACACCGCCGAAACCTTATACGGAAGCAACTTTGTTGAGAGCAATGGAAACTGCAGGAAAACAAGTGGAAGATGAAGAACTTCGTGAAATGTTGAAAAACAACGGAATCGGAAGACCTTCAACCCGTGCCAATATTATCGAAACTCTTTTTAAGAGAAAATATATCGAAAAGAAAAGAAAAAATCTTATCGCAACCCAAACTGGAATTCAGTTGATCGATATGATTGAAGATGAATTACTGAAAAGCCCTGAATTAACAGGTGAATGGGAATCAAAGCTTCGTAGAATTGAAAAAGGTGAATATGAAGCCAATCAGTTTAAGGAGGAATTGATCCAAATGGTAACGGAACTGACCAAAAAAGTGGTCGATGGAAAAGGGAAAGTGATTTCTTACGAGGAAGTTGTTGAGGTAAAAGAAAAGAAAAAACGTGAACCTTCGATAAAAAAAGAATTACAATCTTGGGAAGAAACCAAATGCCCAAAATGTAAAGAACATCATTTAATGAAAGGAAAAACCGCGGTCGGCTGTTCTGATTTTAAAAATTGTGGCTTCAAAGTATCGTTTGAGATCTTCGGTAAAAAATTATCAGATAAACAATTAATGGATTTGGTGTTAAAAGGAAAAACTTCAAAATTAAAAGGCTTTACATCACACCCTGAAAGCTTAACGGAAGGAGTCGTTTCTCTTTCCCCGGAATTATCCATTTTATTAACTTAATAATTTTTTTGTTGTAGTGGTACACTTCATAATAATCGACTTAGGAAGCAGTAGCGTTAAGAAAATTTAAATTTAGTCCGTTAAAAAATTCTCACTGTTCGAAGCGCGAGACTAATTTTGAATCGAAGCACAAATTCTTAATTCGCGCAAGTTTTGAGAATTTTAGGAGTAATTTTTAATTTTTAGCGGATGATTCCAGTCTTGAACTTTTGTTACTTTTGCTTCAAGGTAAAAGTAAAATAAAATCAACTAACTTTAAACTTCTTCGGAGATTTCCCCGTCATCTGAGTGAACTTTCTATAAAAATATTCAAGCGTATTAAATCCCGATTCAAAACAGATATTTTTAATATCAATTTCAGGATTATTGATCAATAATTGCTTGGCGTGTTCTATTCTCAGTTCGATAATATATTCTACAGGAGTGCAATTATAAGTATTTTTAAATTTTTTAAACAAATTAGCCTCACTCATTCCTGCGACGGAAGCCAGTTTTTTTATCGTGATCGGTTCTCTGTAATTTTGTTTTATAAAATGAACGACTTCCTGAAGTCCATTCTGTAAATTTTCTATTTTATTATGAAGGAGAATATGTTTGGCATTGGTTTTCATCAGTTCATAGATGAGTTCTTTAAGGCTTAAACTTAAAAGAAAATCCGATGTTTTGTACATCGTATCATCTATTCTTCGGTTGTAAAGATTGGTTAGGCTTCTCCACAAAGATTCATCGGAACTTACAAATTTTTTAACTGTGTTTTCTTTCATCATAATCCCGGTCTTATCCCAATCTGGATGCCAGTTTTCGATAACTTCAGAAAAAACATTATCAATATATTCCTGTTCTATATCTAAGACTAAACATTTGGTCGGTTCCTGAAATACAGGATGAATATCTATACTTAATTCTTTGTTACAAGGCGGGATGAATACACTTCTTTCATTGAATTCAAACGTCTCTTCTTCACTGCGGATGATCTTATTACCGCTCAACATCAACGTAATGACAGGTTTTTCAAAAAAGAAAGGAAAATCATGACATACTACATTCGTTTCAAATACATTCAATTCTCCGAAAGGAATGCTGAAAACTGTTCTTTCTTCGATCTTTTCCATTTATAGCATAGAGTTTAGGTTAAAAAAAATAGAGAATAAGTAAATGATTTATATCATGTTTTTGTCATTTTCGAGCTATGTAAAATACAAAATAATTTGAAACAATGGAAAATACATCATTTGTAAAAGAAAGTACCACCGTAGATACAGAGTTTTTATCGTTAAATCCCTCTACATTAGAGGTTATAGGGAAAGTTAGCAATACTTCAAAAGAGGAAATAAACGCTAAAATCGATAAAGCAAAAATTGCCCAAAAACTATGGTCAGCAAGACCGGATTCGGAAAGAAAGGAAATTTTATTAAAGGTTACCGAAGCTTTACAACAAAACTCTCAACATTTGGCAGAATGGATTACCCGTGAACAAGGAAAACCATTAAGCGGACCGGGTTCAAACTTTGAAATGCAGGCTTGCGTAGGCTGGACTCAGGTTCCGGCTTCACTGGATTTGCCTGAAGAAATCGTCTTTGAAGATGAAACCAGAAAAGATGTTTTATACAGAAAACCAATTGGAATTGTAGCCGCCATCGCTCCGTGGAACTGGCCTTTAATGATCGCAATCTGGCAAATTATTCCATCTCTGCGAATGGGAAATGCAGTTATTTTGAAACCTTCAGAATACACAACTTTTTGTACATTGGAAATGATCAAAGTAATCAATTCTGTACTTCCGGAAGACGTATTGCAAGTGATTACAGGAAAAGGAGAAGTAGGATCATATCTTACATCACATCCTGAAATCGGTAAAATTATGTTTACGGGATCTATTGCAACGGGAAAAAAAGTGATCGAAGCTTCGTCTAAAAACATGGCTCGTCTGACTTTAGAATGTGGTGGAAACGATGCCGGAATTATTTTACCGGGACTTGATCTCTCCAAGCATACTGACAATATTTTCTGGGGAGCATTTCTTAATATGGGACAAACTTGTGCATGTTTGAAGCGATTATACGTTCATGAAGATGATTATGAAAAAATAGTGAAAACGTTGGCAGATTATTCTTCCAATATTCCGATGGGTGATGGCGGAAATGAAGTGAATGTTTTAGGACCTATTCAGAATAAAATGCAGTTCGATAAAATTCAGGATCTGATTACTGATGCTGAAAATATAGGCGCAGATTTCTTATTTAAAGGTCAAAAACCCGATTCGAAAGGTTATTTTATTCCTGTAACTCTTATAGGAAATGTAGATAATGGAGACAGAATCGTTGATGAAGAGCAATTCGGCCCTGTTTTACCGATCATCAAATATAAAACAATCGAAGAAGCAATAGCAAAAGCCAACGATTCAGAAAACGGATTGGGAGCTTCTGTCTGGAGTGATGATTTGGCTGAAGCCGAAAAAGTTGCCGGTCAGTTGCAAGCAGGAACTGTTTGGATTAATCAACACGGTGCAGTCAATCCTTTTGTACCGTTTGGAGGAGCAAAACAATCCGGTTACGGAGTAGAATTCGGAATTGAAGGATTAAAAGCTGTCACAATTCCAAAAGTTATCAGCATTAAAAAGTAGAACAATTAAAATTAAAACTTATGAAATACGATTTTATCATTGTCGGATCAGGTTCGGCAGGCGCAGTAATAGCCAACAGATTAAGTGAAAACGAAAATATAAATGTCCTTCTTTTAGAAGCCGGTTCAGAAGATAATATTCCTGAAGTTCATGCACAGGCAGGCTGGCCTGCAATCTGGAATACAGAAAGAGACTGGGCTTATCACACCGTTCCTCAGGAAAATGGCGGAAACAATACCAGATATTGGCCAAGAGGAAAAACATTGGGTGGTTCAAGCTCTATTAACGGAATGATTTACATCAGAGGTCACAGACAGGATTACGATAATTGGGCTTACAACGGATGTGTCGGCTGGGACTGGGAAAATGTTTTGCCTTATTTCAAAAAATCCGAAACGCATGAAGACGGTGAAGATGAAACTCATGGCGGAAACGGACCTCTTTTTGTGAGCCGTATCAAAACTCCGAATCCGATTTCTATAAGCGCTCTTAAAGCTTGTACAGAACTTGGCTTCCCTGAAACTGACGATTTTAATAAAGAAATTTGGGGATCAGGTTTGAATCATCTTACGGTTGGTAAAGACGGAAAAAGATGTTCTACAGCAAAAGCTTTTTTAGATCCGGTAAAGTCAAGAAAAAATTTGGAAATCCATACCAATGCTTTGGCTCAGAAATTACTTTTTGAAGGCAATCAATGTGTTGGCGTTTTATATTTAAAAAATGGAGAATTAGTAGAAGCAAGGGCAGATAAAGAAGTCATTGTTTCCTGCGGAACGATAGAATCTGCAAAACTTCTGATGCTTTCAGGGATTGGAGATAAAAACGAATTGGAATCTGTCGGGATTTCTGTTGTAAAAGATCTGAAAGGTGTCGGGAAAAATCTTCAGGATCATCTTTTGACGAGTGTGATTTTTAAAGCTAAAAAAAAAATTCCGGCTCCTGAAGCTAATCTTTTGGAAGCTCAATTATTCTGGAAAAGCAAAGAAGAAATGGTCTTTCCTGATCTGCAGCCTTTATTTATGGGACTTCCTTATTACAGTCCGGGTTTTACAGGTCCTGCAGAAGCATTTACTTTTTGTGCAGGATTTATCAGACCTGCAAGTCGTGGTTATATTAAATTAACTTCTTCGGATCCATCTGTTTCACCCGAAATCGATCCTAAATATCTTTCCGAAGAATCTGATCTGGAAGCATTATACAGATGTGTTGAAATCTGCCGTGAAATGGGAAGAACCGAAGCCATGAAAGAATGGAACGATGGTGAAATTTATCCTGGAGAAGGCAAAACGAAAGAGGAAGTTTTAGATTATATTAAAAAATCATGTTCAACGTATCATCACATGACAGGAACCTGTAAAATGGGAATTGACAGCAATTCTGTTGTTGATCCGAGGTTAAAGGTATACGGAATCAAAGGTTTGCGTGTTGCGGATGCGTCCATTATGCCCGATGTGGTTTCAGGGAACACAAACGCTCCGACAATTATGATTGGTGAAAAAGCCGCCGATATGATTAAAGAAGATCACGGAATCAAAACACAAAGTTTTTCTGAAAATTTGTCATTGGCTTAAAATCTGTTTATTTTAATTTTAAAGAAAGTTCAAACATTGGAAAGTTATCTCATGAAAATGGGGTAACTTTTTTAGTTTAAATTCAGATAAAAACTTTCCAGACCTTACCTTTGTAATAAATAGAATATATGACTCCGGAAAAAAGAAAACTCATCACCGACAGCTTCAACCGCTCGGAAACTTTACAATTTTACAAGGCAGAACTTTTAGAAGTTGACACAGATTTCATTTCCATGAAAATTCCGAAAATGGATTTGATGACCAGAAAAGCAGGAATGTTCAACGGTGCAATGATCGCTTCTTTGGTAGATGTTTCTTCGGGGTATGCAGCGGTAAGTCATTATGAAGAAGATTGTTATGTTGTGACAGTAGAATTGAAAGTCAATTATTTAAGGCCTGCAATTGGAGATGCTTTGGTTTCAAAATCTTACGTGATAAAAGGCGGGGCAAAAATCAGCGTGATAAGAACGGAAATTTATGTCGTTGATGAAAACGGAACCTCTGAAAGCCACGTTGCAACGTCGTTGGTGACAATGATGAAGATAAAATAACCATTTTTCATTGATCATTAAATTTACTTAATAAAATGGAATAAGTTTTGTACTGCAACGTCTATAAACATTAAAAAAAATCAATATTATGAACTTAATTATCCGACTTCTTGTAACAGCAGTTGTTGCTTATCTTTTAACATGGATTTTACCGGGAGTACATTTTACAGGATTTGGAGGAGCGATTATTTTCGCAATTGTTCTGGGACTTTTAAATTTAATTGTAAAACCTATTCTGAATCTTTTCGGATTACCTTTAACAATCATTACTTTAGGATTATTTACTTTGGTAATCAACGCAATAATTATTCTGATTGCAGATTATTTTATAGACAGTATGGTTGTGGGTGGATTTTTATCGGCACTTATTTTCAGTATTTTGCTTTCCATCGTTACTTCTCTCGCGAATTCGATGTTTTCTGATAAAGACTAAAACGTGAAAGTTAAATTCATTCATATATAAAAATCGCCAGTCAAATAAATGATTGGCGATTTTGTTTTTACTTCTTGATAAATTTCAGAAGGGTAAAGTTATTTTTAGAATCTTTCAATTTGATGAAATAATTTCCGGATGGAAGATGATGAATAGAAATTTCTTTTGAAAAAGTTTTGTTTTCATTAATTATTTTTCCGCTCATGTCTAAAATTTCATATCCTTTAAAATCAATATCAGAGTTAATTTTTAAAATATCAGAAACAGGATTAGGATAGATTTTTACTAAAGTGACAGGATTATTTTTGGTCTCATTTGTTCCTAAAAATAGACATGAAGGCGGGTTGCTGATTGCTCCGTCGCTGTAATCATAATAAACTATGGAATTCACAGGAATCAGATTGGTGCTCAAACTTCCCGGAATGTTTTCAAAAGGAGAACAGTTATTGAATCTTACATTCGCATCTTCGAAATTTGCCGTTATTTTATACCAACCATTGCATCCTGTACTTGTCATTGTGGGACCAGGCCAAAAAGTATCCATTGCATAACCATTTATACTATTGGGATTTACCATATCAACCATTACACAGCTTGAAACCCAGGTTGAAGGAGGTTTAAAATAAATTTCGCCGGTAGGAATTGTACTTGTATAATATTTTTTACTAACTATGGATGAGGTTGTTCCTCCATTCACAATAAATGCTTTAATTTCTTTTCTTTGATTGATATAAATCTGAACACTGTTTACCGCAGAGCTTGATGACAAGGTCGGAGTACTTCCGTCCGTTGTGTAATAGATTGTTCCGTTTCCAGAAATAGTTACCTGATAAGGATTATTAAAATGACTGGGAAATGGACTCATCGTAATTTGTGAAAAAAACAAAACAGATGAAAAGATAAATGAAAGAAATAGAATTTTCTTCATGGAAATTTAGTTTGATGGTTAGAAGCAAAATTAATTAAAAATTATAAAGGTTTCATTAATTGTATGTAAACACATTTACATAACTTTGGCAATCTTTGAATTAAATTAAGACTTTAAGATGTATACACTTTGAAGTCGTAAAAAATGAATATCAATATATGAAACTTAAGTACAGTCTGCTGGCTTTGGCAGCTCCGCTCTTAATGAATGCACAACAAGTAATGACGCCTGAAATTCTTTGGACTTTGAAAAAAGTAGGAGTACAGGCAGTTTCTCCAGATCAGTCTTCGCTTATTTATAAAATCGGACAGACAGATCTTAAAACAGAAAAAACAAAAAACGAGAACTATTTCTTAAATGTTCTTAATAATCAATCCACAAAAATTGATTTGGGTAAAAAAGCCCTTATTCAATGGGATAAAAATGGAATTTACGCTCAGGAAGGTGATAAAATTTTTCTTTCAAAAGACAGCGGAAAAACATGGACGGAATTTTATACAATTGGTGAAGTTGACAATGTTGTCATTTCTCCAGACGGTAAAAAAATTGCCTTCAGCAAGCAAGTTTTAGTAGAAAAAGTGATGGGAAAAGACAAATTTTCCGATACTCCGAAAACTACAGCGCAAGTTTACACAGATTTGAATCACAGACATTGGGATTATTTTAATGAGGGAAAATACAACCATGTTTTTGTCGTTAATACAACTGAAAATGTAGATTCCGCAAAAGATTTATTGGAAGGGAAAATGTGGGATTCACCGCAAAGACCTTTTGGTGGAGCTGAAGATTTTATTTTTAGTCCGGATTCAGCGCAGCTTTTATACGTTACAAAACCTAAAAGTGGTAAAGAATATTCAACAAGCACGAATACAGATATTTTCGCTTACGATTTTGCTTCGGGAACAACAAAAAATTTAACTGAATCTAATAAAGGTTACGATGTAAACCCAAAATTCAGCCCAGATGGAAAGTCTTTGGTTTGGCAAAGTATGGCGAGAGATGGTTATGAAGCAGATAAAAATGACATCAAGATTTTAGATTGGAAATCCGGAAAAACAACAAATCTGACAAGCGGTTGGGATGAAAGCGTTTCAGGAGATGTTTTCTGGAGTGGAGATTCTAAATCAATTTATTTTACCGCAGCTTTCAGAGGAACAAAGCAATTATTTTCTTTAGATCCTAAAAATGCTAAAGTTCTGCAAATTACAAGAGGTGATTTTGATGTTAATGAAATTTTCACAGACAATAAAACTTCACTTTTAGTAGGAAGAACAGACATCAATCACGCAACCGATATTTTCTCTGTAAACCTTAAAAACGGAGAAATGAAACAGATAACTGAAGCTAATAAAGACATGTATTCTAAGTTGGCTCAAGGAAAATCTGAATTAAAAATGGTGAAAACCTCGGATGGAAAAGAAATGGGAGTGTGGTTCCATTATCCACCAAACTTTGATCCGAACAAAAAATATCCGACTTTAGTGTATTGTCAAGGAGGTCCACAGTCTGCATTGACACAATTTTTCAGCGTAAGATGGAATTTTGCTTTAATGGCAGCAAACGGATACATCGTAGTTGCGCCAAACCGTCGCGGAATGCCGGGTTGGGGAACAAAATGGAATGAAGAGATCTCGAGAGATTGGGGAGGACAGCCAATGAGAGATTATCTTGTTGCAACAGATTTTGCGAAAACTTTACCGTATGTTGATGGAGATAGAGTAGCGGCTGTTGGAGCAAGTTATGGTGGTTACAGCGTATTTATGCTAGCTGGAATTCACGAAAACAGATTCAAAACGTTCATCGCTCACGACGGATTATTTGATATGAAATCCTGGTATTTAACAACGGAAGAACTTTGGTTCGCCAACTGGGACTTGGGTTCTCCTTGGGAAAAACCACAACCAAAAGCATATACAGAATTCAATCCGAGTAATTTTGTTGATAAATGGAACAAGCCGATCATGATCGTTCAGGGTGGAATTGATTTCAGAGTTCCTTACGAGCAAGGTCAGGAAGCTTTTCAGGCGGCTAAGTTAAGAGGTTTAAAATCTAAATTGGTTTATTTCCCGAACGAAAATCACTGGGTTCTTCATCCGCAAAACGGTTTGGTTTGGCAGAGAGAATTCTTTGATTGGTTGAAAGAAACTTTGTAATTAAGAATTAAAAATGAATAGTTAAAATCCAACTGATTTGATTATTCTTTAAAAATATCAATAGAAACGGGCTTTAGCCCGTTTCTTGTTTTTTATAATATGAAAAGGCTTTAGCCAAAATTTATATATTTGAATCATGCAAAACAGAATTTCTTCCTTTCCACCAATTATTGATAGCAATTCTAAAATCATAATTTTAGGCTCAATTCCTGGAGTAAAATCTCTGGAAAAACAACAATATTATGGTCATCCTCAAAACAAATTTTGGAAGATTATTTTTGAATTGTTTGGTGAAGATTTCACAGAAGATTATGTTGAAAGAATTAGTATTTTAAAGAAACACAATATTGCACTTTGGGATGTAATCGATTCCTGCGAAAGAAAAGGAAGCCTTGATTCTGAAATCAAAAATGAAGAAGCCAATCAGATTGGAGAGCTTTTAGAAAAACATCCAAATATTAAAGCTATATTTTGCAATGGTGGAAAATCTTATAAAAATTTACACAAGATTTTAGGGAAAAATTATAAAATTCCTGTATTTTTATTGCCTTCAACAAGTCCGCTTCATACGGTTTCTTTTGAAAAGAAATTGGAAGAGTGGGAGGTGATTAAAACGCATTTATGAAAAAGCTAGCTCTATTATTTTTAGTATTTACTTTTATTAATATTTTTTCTCAGGAATATCATTTTGATTATTCAATAGAAAGTCAGACCGATCAAATTAAGCCGAATAAGGAAAAGTCAATTTCTACAACTTTTTATGATTCTAAAAATAATATTCATTTGCATATCGATAAGTATAATAATAAACTAAGAGGAGTAATTTATGATAGAAATAAAGATTTAAGACATTCTTTTAAAATCACGGAAACAAAAGGTTTTGTAACTTTTGAATATACTCATACAAATGACTTCAGTAAAAATAAGCATAAAGATCCTGCTAAAGATGACATTTTAGAGATAAAGAAAACAGATTCTCTGCAGTATCAGATTATTGGTTACAAAAATGAAAAGAAGACTAAAAAAAGATTTACAGCTTGGGTAACTTTAGAAAAATCAAAATTTAATTATCTTGAAATAGGTATTGATCATGGTAGAAGCAATGAAATGCAGGAAAAAGTAAAAGGATTTTTAGATCCGAACTTAAACTATATTGTAAAAAGAATGCAAGTAAATTATTCTACAGGATATTCTTATGATAGCTCATTGAAAATTACAAACGTCGATTTTTCATTAAAACTTCCCGAAAAATTAACTATTAAAGAATATGACTTCTTTGGGGAATTTCAAGACTGATCCATTCCCCAAAAAAACATTTATTAATTATTTCTCAACTCTATAAACTTCCTCATAAGGCTGAATCAAAACCCAACCGTTCCCCGAAAATTTCATCTGAAATTCTTCACCGCTTCCTCTTCCCATCAAACTTTTGAAAGAAACGTTGGTTTTCAGTTCAGGACTTAAATTTCCAGACCATGCGACTGTCGCATTTGGATCTGTGAAAACCGGCGCATCCGGAGTTACCAGTAATGTCAATGGTTCACCGTGAGTGGTAATGGCAATATGCCCTGTTCCGGATAATTTTACCTGAAATAATCCTCCAGACATCATTCCTGCAATGCTTTTTAACATAGTGATGTCACTTTTTATGCTTTGATCATGTGCCAAAACATCATTCCCATTTACACAAACAGATTCGTTGTTAAGATACAGAATTCTAACTTTTTTCCCGGAATCGGCAACGTATAATTTTCCGGTTCCTTCTGCTTTCATCAGCTTTGCACCTTCACCACTGATCGCTTTTTTTAATAAATTTCCGATACCTCCCGAAAGCATTCCCTGTCTTTCAAAGTTGATGTTGCCAATGTAGCCAACCATGCTTCCTGCTTTTGTCCAAACAGATTGATTATTAAGATTGATTTCTAAAAGTGATGGTTTTTCCAATTCGAAATAGTCTCTTTCCATTGGGTTTTCTTTTGTTTCATTCACAAAAGATTCGATCGAATATTTGCTCATAAGTGTAAATTTTTTAATGTTCTCAAAAATAGGGTTTTTCCCTTTTGAAAATTATCGTAAAATCACGGTTTTTTATTTCAATTAAAATTAATTTAACATCTATGTAAATAATACTTGACAAAGGGGTGTTTCATATCGTATATTTGCACTCCGAAAATTACATATAGTAATTGCGATAATTTTTAAACCGTAATTTAAAAAATGAAAACATCAGATTTTAATTTTGATCTTCCTGCAGAATTATTGGCAGAACATCCATCAGAACACAGAGACGAAGCGAGATTAATGGTTTTGGACAGAAAAAATCAAACTATTGAACACAAATTGTTTAAAGATGTTGTTGATTATTTTGACGAGAATGATTTATTTATCTTTAATAATACTAAAGTTTTTCCTGCACGTCTTTACGGAAATAAAGAAAAAACAGGTGCTAAAATTGAAGTTTTCTTATTAAGAGAATTAGATAAAGAAACCAGAGTTTGGGACGTTTTGGTAGATCCTGCGAGAAAAATAAGAATTGGTAACAAATTGTTTTTCACTGAAGATGAATCTTTGGTTGCTGAGGTTATTGACAATACGACTTCAAGAGGTAGAACGTTGAGATTTTTATTCGATGGTTCTTATGAAGAATTCAGATCTAAATTGAAAGAATTAGGAGAAACTCCGCTTCCAAAATATATCAAAAGAGACGTTGAACCGGAAGATGCTGAAAGATACCAGACAATCTACGCAAAAGTAGAAGGTGCTGTTGCAGCTCCTACTGCAGGTCTTCACTTTTCAAAACACTTGATGAAAAGATTGGAGATTAAAGGAATCAACTTCGCTGAAGTTACGCTTCACGTTGGTTTGGGAACTTTTAACCCAATTGAAGTTGAAGATCTTTCTAAGCACAAAATGGAGTCTGAAGAGATTTTTATCGATGAAAAAAATGCTCAGATTATCAATAATGCTGTTGATGCACACAGAAGAGTTTGTGCTGTAGGTACAACGACGATGAGAACGCTTGAAACTTCTGTTTCTTCAAACAAGAAAATCTCTGCATTCCACGGTTGGACAAATAAATTCATTTATCCGCCTCACGATTTCGGAGTTGCAAACTGTATGATTACGAACTTCCACACGCCAAAATCTACATTAATTATGATGATTGCAGCGTTTGCAGGAAGAGATTTCATTATGCAGGCTTATGAAGAAGCTATAAAAGAGAAGTATAAGTTCTATTCTTATGGCGACGCAATGTTAATTATTTAATTAAGATATAAGGTAAAAGGTTGCAGGTAATAGTTACCTGCGACCTTAATCCTGAAATCTACAACCTTACAATGAAAGATATCAGAACTTTATCACTAGACCAGCTCAAGGATTATTTTCAGTCTTTGGGAGAAAAACCGTTTCGTGCGAAACAGGTTTATGACTGGTTGTGGAGTAAGAATCTCCATTCGATTGATGAAATGACGAATCTTTCGAAAACACTTCGTGAAAGAATTTCCGAAGAATATACAATTAATCCTGTTTCTGTTGATCAGCTTCAGAAAAGTACAGACGGAACCATCAAAAATGGAGTGAAACTTCATGACGGATTATTGGTAGAATCTGTATTAATTCCTACAGAAACGAGAACTACAGCTTGTGTTTCTTCACAGGTTGGATGTTCATTAAACTGCGAATTCTGTGCAACAGCAAGACTCAAAAGAATGAGAAATCTTGAAGTTGCCGAGATCGTGGATCAGGTTGCTTTAATTGACAGCCAGAGTAGAATGTATTTCGACAGACCGCTTACCAACATTGTTTTTATGGGAATGGGAGAGCCGATGATGAATTACAAAAATGTTGTCGAGGCTATCAGGAAAATTACTCAGCCGGAAGGTTTGGGAATGTCTCCAAGAAGAATTACGGTTTCAACTTCCGGAATTCCAAAGATGATCAAAATGTTGGCAGATGATGAGTTGCGTGTGAAATTGGCTTTGTCGCTTCACTCTGCAATTGAGTCTAAGCGTAACGAGATTATGCCTTTTTCCGATAAATTTCCATTAACAGATATAATGGAATCTCTTCAGTATTGGTATAAAAAGACAGGTTCTGTTATTACTTTTGAATATTGTGTTTGGAAAGGAATTAATGATGGCGATGAAGATATCAAAGCTTTAATTAAATACTGTAAACAGGTTCCTTGTAAAGTTAATTTAATCCAGTACAACCCGATTGGCGACGGAAAATATGACCAATGCAATAAACAGGCGGAAGAAAATTACGTTCGTCAGCTTGAAAATGCAGGAATTACCGTAATGATCAGAAAAAGTCGTGGTGGAGATATTGATGCCGCTTGTGGACAGCTTGCCAATAAAACAGTTGATTAAAATTTCATTAAAAAAATAAAAACTTTTTCTTAACAGTTTCTTAAAATCCTACCTTTGTACCACAAAATTATAAGTGATGGTGGATTACTTTTTGGGCGAAAACGGATTAGAAAATGTTTATTCATGGTCAATTCCGATTCTTGCTGCTTTTATCTTAGCAGAATTAATATATAGCCACGTTTCAGAGGCAAAACTCTACAACGGAAAAGATGTTGCGACGAGTGTTTATCTTGCATTGATGAATTTCGGTTTAGATCTTGTGATGAAGGTTTTCGCAATGGGTGTGATGTTTTTCTTTTACAATCACAGGCTTTTTACATGGGAATTTACAATTTGGTATTGGCTGATCTGCTTTGTAATTACAGATTTCGCTTATTATGTTTTGCACTATGTCGATCACCATTCCAGAGCTTTCTGGGCGGTTCATATTACCCATCACAATTCAGAATATTTCAACTTGACGACAGGTTTTAGAAGCCCTGTTTTACAACCTTTATATAGATATTTGTATTTTTCTCCATTAGCTTTTTTAGGATTTAATCCTTGGCATATTATGGTGGTTTATGCGATTGCTCAGGTATACGGAACCTGGGTTCATACGCAGACTGTAAAAAGTATGGGAATTCTTGAATATATTTTAGTAACACCTTCTCATCATCGTGTTCATCACGCTTGTAATATCAAATATCTTGATCGAAACATGGGAATGTGTCTCATTATTTGGGATAAAATTTTTGGAACTTTTGAAAAAGAAGATCCAAATGTTCCTGTAAAGTACGGAATTTACCCGAAAATGCCCGACAATAAACCTGACACTGTTCTTTTATATGAATGGCGGAAAATATGGAAAGATATTAAACAGCCGGGATTAAAATTCTCAGATAGAATCAATTATATTTTCAATTCTCCGGGATGGAGTCACGACGGAACCGGAAAAACGGTAAGACAATATCAAAAGGACTATTGGGCAAAAAAGAATAGGAAGAGCAGCAAGATCCAGAAAAAATCTGCATAAAAAAAATTTTTCAATATAATCTACATAATTAACTTAGGCGGGCATTTTGCTCGTCTTTTTTTGTTTTTATTAAATAAGAAATCTAACCAATTTATTATAACATAAAGTTTGTCATTTCTTAGGAATCTAAGCTCCAATTTTAATAATTTTATTTCGAATAAACTAACCTAGATTCCTAAGAAATGACAAATAGGATGTATAATTTGTGAAAATAAGTGCCATTTGTTTTTAAATAAAAACCTTAATTTTACCTTATGAAAAAGTTTTTTCTAGCATTAACAATCACAATTTCCATATTCTCATTTTCTCAAAAAACAGATATTCTCAAGATTAGAAAATACAGAATTAATTATTTAGACGAAAAGATAAAGGAAACCTCAGGATTAAGTATTTTGAATGGTGAACTGTTTACATTTAATGACAGCGGAAATTCTCCTGAGCTTTTTGAATTGGACAAAACGACAGGAGAAATTATCAATGTTTTAAAAATTAATGTAAAAAATAAAGATTGGGAAGCCTTAACAAACGACGGGAAAAACTTCTACATAGGAGATTTTGGCAATAATGGCGGAACGAGACGAGATTTGGAAATTTATAAAGTTCCTTTTGAAACTCATTCATTAAAAAGTGATTCTGTTAAATTAATTTCCTTTGAATATCCTGAACAAACGGAATTTGTTCCAAAATATTTATCGACAGATTTTGATGCAGAAGCTATGATTTATTTAAATGGGAAAATTCATCTTTTCACTAAAGAATGGGGTTCAAAATCTACTTCACATTATATTATTGATCCGGAAATTTCAGAAAAACAAAAGGCTGAAAAAGTAGAATCTTTTAAAACAAATTTTGTGGTCACAGATGCTTCTTATTTTGATAAAAAACTATATTTAATCGGCTATACGAAGAAAACTGAAGTCTTTTTGAATGTTTTCAATGAAACCGAATCCGGGATATTTTTTAAAGAAATACCAAAACATTATTATCTCGGAAGTGCTTTGTCCATCGGGCAAATTGAAGGAATTGCCGTTGATGAAACCGGAATTTATATTTCGGGTGAAAAGTTCCATTCTCCTTTGGGTGGCGCAAAACAAAGTCTTTATTTTATTCCAAAAGATAAACTCAAAGATTAATTTCTCTTAAAATTGACTGAAAAAAATTATCTTTGTTGAAATTAATAATTTATCCATCATTCGAAGATTGTGGCGAATACTGTAGAAGAAATCAAGCGACCGATCAATGAGGAAATGAAACTTTTCGAGCAGAAGTTTTATGAATCAATGCAGAGCAAAGTGCCTTTATTAGATAAGGTCACTCGTTTTATCGTTACTACAAAAGGAAAGCAGATGCGTCCTATGTTTGTATTTCTTTGTGCAAAATTGGTTGGTGATGTTAATGAAAAAACTTATCGTGGAGCTTCTATGATTGAGTTGATTCATACCGCAACTTTGGTTCATGATGATGTAGTGGATGAAAGTTTTAAACGGCGTAATTTTTTCTCTATTAATGCTTTATGGAAAAATAAAATTGCAGTTTTAGTGGGGGATTTCCTTTTGTCTAAAGCGGTATTATTGTCTACAGATCATAAAGATTACGATTTACTTGCCGTTATTTCAAGAACTATCAGAGAAATGTCAGAAGGTGAGCTTCTTCAGCTGGAAAAAGCCAGAAAACTTGATATTACTGAAGATGTTTATTATGAAATTATCCGTCAGAAAACAGCTACTTTAATTGCTGCCTGTTGTGAAATCGGAGCTTTATCAAATAACGCTGATGAAATTTTAGCCGAGAAAATGATGAAGTTTGGAACATATACGGGAATGGCTTTTCAGATTAAAGATGACCTTTTCGATTATTTAAGTTCAAATGTTATCGGGAAACCTGTCGGAATCGATATTAAAGAGCAAAAAATGACATTGCCTTTAATTCATACCTTAAAAATTGCCAGCGAAAAAGACAAAAAGTATTACTTCAATACGATCAAACGTTATAATAATGATCAAAAACGTGTAAAAGAGCTAATAAACTTCGTTAAAACTTCCGGAGGACTCGATTATGCAATTACCGTAATGAAAGATTTTCAACAGAAAGCTAAAGATATATTAAACGAATTTCCTGATTCGGAAGCAAAAAAATCTTTATTAATCATGTTGGATTATGTTATTGAGCGAAAATTCTAAATAAATTTAATTTTACTATAAAAAAACCGGAACTTATTAGAAGCTCCGGTTTTCATTTTTATAATGTTCTTTGTGTTTTATATTTTTTGTATCGTAACATTAGTTACATTTCCACTTCCTGTGCTTCCGCTTTCTGTTGCTAAAACAGTGCAGTTTTGATTGGGAGCTGCTGTAAATCTAACCTGATAACCTGCAGTTGGTATAATAAGTAGGGTAGAATAGTTCATCAATTCTCCAATGGTTGTACTTGTTGCCACTGCATTATAATGACTTCCTCTTCCTAAATAATCCGCATCAGGAACAGGTCTTATTCCTATAACCAATTGCGTATCAACGGGAGCATTAGCAAAACTTGCCTGTAAAGTCACTAGATAATTTCCTGCCTGATTAAATGTTAAAACCCCTGTAGTTGTATTGTACGAATAATACGGGGAAGTTGATAATGGCGTTGCAAATAATAGTGTAATAATTGAGATCGTCGCAGCTTGATTTGCAGCTAATCTTGCATGGAATAATGAATAAGAATTAAAATTAATTGTTTTTAAAATACCATTTGCATCCGCAACAACGGCTCTGTCCGTACCTCCGACGCCAATATTTGAATTAATGGTTCGAATTCTTACGTTACCGGTAGCAATATCCAATTTTTCTGTTGGAGCTATCGTTCCTACACCAAGATTTCCTGCTGAAGTTATAGCGACATCATTGAGTTGCTGAGTTGCTGTCGGTACGCCAGATGATGGATTATCTTTTGATCCGTCAATATGTAATGTAGATTGAGGATTGTTTGTATTAATTCCTACCTGAGCAAATGAAATCATAGAAAATGTCATTACACTGATGACTGAAAATAATTGTTTTTTCATGTTTTGAAGTTTTTTGTTAATTGATATTATAAAATCTTCAAAAACTATACCTTAATTTTTGTATTATTTTTAATGAAATGTTGTGTTTTTTAAATTTAATTTGAATTATGTTATTCGATTTATGTAAATAATAGTTTATTAGTTGCTAATTTTTAAATATAATTTAATATTAATTAGTAATTTTAATATTAAATTATTTTCATTGTCACAATAATAACTGCCAAAACAATGCAAAATAAAGCGATTAAAAATAAATAATCCGCAATAGTTTCAAATCTGTGTGATCGATCTTCATGCTTAGATCTTATGGCTAAAAATGAAAAGAAACAACTGAATGCGAAAAAAAGACATGCAACTCCCGCAAACTCGTCTAAATGTGTGCTCTGACTGATTTTAGAGATCTTTAATGAAGTGATGATCACTAAAGAAAATCCTAATAAATTACTAGATGCATTAAGAATATGAGTTGATTTTTTTTCCATCATTTACAAATTTATTCTAAGATAAACACTATTTTTTTTATTATCAAATTTTTAAAAAAGATTATTAAAAATTAAAATTAATTTAAAAAGTGTATATTAGCAAAATACTTCGAAAACTAAAAATTTTTTATATTGGCTATGCAGACAACCTATATTGAAACTCAGCAGATTTCCTTTCAAGATTTTAAAAATCAGATACTTGAAGATTATAAGTTAGGAAGAATCTCTCGTGAAATGTCTTATTTGGGCAGAAGAGAAGTTCTAACAGGAAAAGCTAAATTTGGTATTTTTGGTGATGGTAAAGAGCTTCCTCAGCTTGCAATGGCGAAAGTTTTCAAAAATGGAGACTTCCGTTCAGGATACTACAGAGATCAGACTTTTGCATTGGCTGTAGATGCCTTAAGCGTTGAAAGTTTCTTTGCTCAGTTGTACGCGGATACAAGCGTTGAAAGAGAGCCTGCATCTGCGGGAAGACAGATGAACGGTCACTTCGCAACAAGAAGTTTGAATGAAGACGGAAGCTGGAAAGATCTGACGGCTCAGAAAAATATTTCTTCGGACATTTCTCCTACTGCAGGACAAATGCCGAGATTATTAGGTTTGGCTCAGGCTTCAAAAATATATAAATCAGTAAAATTCGACGGTTCTGAAAAATTCTCAAAAGACGGTAACGAAATCGCTTTTGGAACAATCGGAGACGCTTCTACAGCGGAAGGTCATTTCTGGGAAACGCTAAACGCGGCTTGTGCGCTTCAGGTTCCGATGATTGTTTCGATTTGGGATGACGGTTACGGAATTTCAGTTCCTACAAAAAATCAGAGAGCAAAAGCGGATATCGCTGAAATGTTGAGCGGTTTCCAAAGAAAAGAAGGCGAAAACCAAGGTTGTGAGATCATTCAGGTGAAAGCTTGGGATTATCCTTCATTATTAGATGCTTATGCAAGAGCTGAGCAGTTTGCAAGAATGGAATCTGTACCTGTTGTGGTTCATGTAATTGAAGTTACACAACCTCAAGGTCACTCGACTTCAGGTTCTCACGAAAGATATAAGAATGAAGAGCGTTTGGCTTGGGAATCTCAATTTGACGGATTGGTGAAATTCAGAGAATGGATTTTAGAATACTCAATCGAAATTGATGGTAAAGAAGAAGTTTTGGCAACGGCAGAAGAATTGGATTCAATCGATGAAGAAGCTAAAAAATCAGTAAAAGCCGGACAAAAACAGGCTTGGGAAAGCTATCAGAAAACAATTACAGACTTGATCAACTCGGTATTGCCTTTAGTCGAAAATGTTAAAGGACAAAATACTGAAATTGAGAATTATATCAATCAGTTCAATAAATTAGTTTCAAAAGCGAAGAAAGATGTTTTCCATTTGGTGAGAAAATCTTTGTTGGCAACAAGAGGAACAAATTCTGCAGAAAGAAACCAATTGATGCAGAAATATAACGAGATTTTTGAGGTTGAAAAAGACAACTATTCTTCTCATTTATACTCTCAGTCTCAGTGGAAAGCTGAAAATGTACAGGAAATCAAACCTATTTATTCTGATGCTTCTGAAGATGTTGACGGAAGAGTAGTGGTAAGAAATAATTTCGATAAAATTTTCGAAAGATATCCTGAAACTTTAGTGTTTGGTGAAGACGCCGGAAATATCGGTGACGTAAATCAAGGTCTTGAAGGAATGCAGGAAAAATACGGTGACGTTCGTATTGCAGATACGGGAATTCGTGAAGCTACAATCTTAGGTCAAGGTATTGGAATGGCGATGAGAGGTTTGAGACCAATCGCTGAAATCCAATATTTAGACTATATTTTGTACTGTTTACAGGGAATGAGCGATGATTTGGCAACAGTTCAGTACAGAACAAAAGGTGGTCAAAAATCACCTGTAATCATCAGAACGAGAGGTCACAGACTAGAAGGAGTTTGGCATTCAGGTTCTCCGATGGCGGGAATTTTGAATCTTTCAAAAGGAATTTTGGTATTAGTTCCAAGAAACTTAACGAAAGCTGCCGGATTCTACAACACAATGCTTCAAAGTGATGATCCTGCCGTAATTGTTGAATGTCTGAACGGATACAGATTAAAGGAAAAACAACCAGATAATTTAGGTGAATTCACTGTTCCTGTTGGAAAAATCGAGGTTACGAAAGAAGGAAAAGATGTTACGTTGGTAACTTACGGTTCGACTTGGAGAATTGTAATGGAAGCAGCTGAAGAATTGGAGAAATTAGGAATTTCTGCGGAAGTTATTGATGTTCAGTCATTAATTCCTTTTGATTTAACCAATGAAATTGCTGAATCTGTAAAAAGAACCAACAGATTGGTCGTAATCGACGAAGATGTAGAAGGTGGAACTTCAGCTTTTATTTTACAGCAGATTTTGGAAAAACAAAAAGCTTTCAGATTCTTAGATTCTGATCCGTTGACGATCGCTGCAAATGATCATAGACCTGCATATGCAAGTGATGGAGATTACTTCAGCAAACCATCTTCGGATGATATGGTTGAAAGAATTTATGCAATGTTCAATGAAACAAATCCTCAGAAATATCCTGCAATATTTTAATTGAGATTTTAGATAAATTTTGAAACCGCTTTCTTTTTGGGAGCGGTTTTTTGTTTAAGAATGTGTAATTTTAAGTATTATCAAAATTAAGTGAACTTATATATGAAAATCACCAAACTTGTTATCCTTTTCAATTATCAAAAAATATTATTGGGAATTATCGTCTCTGGTCTTCTCTTTGGACTTTCATTTTGGGTAAATTCAGATCTGGTTATTTTAATATTAAGGATTTTAAGTGGTCTTATTATTTTAAATATAATTGCTTCACTTGTTGCTTCTTATGTTTTATATGATAATTCTGATTTATATGAATTGAACAATTTAAAAGGAATAGTGGATTGGAATAAAACTGAAAATGCTATTTTGGTTCATGCGAGTTTTGATCCTCTTTCAAAGCGATTGGAAGACAAATATCCAAATCTAAATTTAACAGTTTGTGATATTTTCGGAAACAGACACGAACAAGAAAAAGGAATCGAAACGTCCAAAAGAGTATTTCCACCCAATCCTAAAGAAATAAAAATAAAGCCCAATACATTACCTTTTGAAGATCAATCTCAGGAGGTAATTCTTGCGATAACAGCACTTCACGAAATTTTAGATCACAATCAAAGAGTTCTGTTTTTCAAAGAAGCAAAAAGGATTTTAAAAGATGGAGGTGTAATTATTGTTTCCGAACAGTTCAGAGATTTGACTAATTTTATTTTCTTTAATATCGGAGCCTTTCATTTTTTAAGTCAAAAGCAATGGAGGAGAGCTATTTCTGAGGCAGGTTTGAAAATTTTTAAGAATAAAAAGATTACACTTTTTGCGAATATGTTGATTTTAAAAAAGTAGAATCCTTCTTTTGAATACTTACAAAGACCATCAAATAACAGCCTTTTTTATTTTCTTCTCTTCCAAAAGATTCTTACAATCCTTTGCTTTATTAGGATCATAAACATGATATTTCGTCTCCCATTCTTCCAATTGATACAAGATCGGAAGTAATGCCAAACCTTTTTCTGTCAACGAATATTCAACTCGTGGAGGGATTTCTTTAAACTCTTCACGAATTACCAATCCATCGGTTTGCATTTCGCGCAATTGGTCAGTCAAAACTTTTCTGGAAATTACATTAATTCGCACGGCAAGTTCTCCAAAACGTAATTTTCGGTCTTTGATTACCAATACGATGATCGGTTTCCATTTGCTTCCCAAAGCAGACATTGCTTTACCTAAAGGACAGCTATATTCCATTAATTCACTTTTTTTCATATGTTACTTTTACGTTACTAATGTAAGTTACTGCAAAGTTACCACTTTTTTTATTCATAAGATACAAATGTGAACTATTATTAGTTACTTTGTGTAACAATTATAAATGTAAATTTAAAGATGAGTACAGAATCATTATTTAAACCTTTTAAATACAAGAATTTAGAACTAAAAAATAGAATCGTAATGGCTCCAATGACGAGAGCTCAATCTGATAACGGAGTTCCGACTCAGCAAATCACAGATTATTATGCGAGAAGAGCCGCTTCTGAAGTTGGATTAATTCTTTCTGAAGGAACTGTCATCAACAGACCCGGTTCAAAAAATATGCAGAATATCCCTGATTTCTATGGAACGGAAGCATTAAACGGCTGGAAAAACGTAATCGATGCGGTTCATGAAAACGGAGGAAAAATGGGACCTCAAATCTGGCACGTTGGAGATACAAGAAGTTCTGCAGATTATCCATTGGTTGATATGGAAAAGGCTTCTACAATGACGTTGGAAGATATTCAGGATACGATTGCTCAGTTTGCGGCTTCTGCAAAATCAGCTAAAGATCTTGGTTTTGATGTGGTTGAAATTCATGGAGCTCATGGTTATTTAATTGATCAGTTTTTCTGGGAAGTTACCAATACAAGAACCGATGAATACGGAGGAAAAACAATAAAAGAAAGAAGCAAATTTGCAGTTGATGTTGTAAAAGCAATCAGAGCTGCGGTTGGTGAAGATTTTACCATTATCATTCGTCTTTCTCAGTGGAAACAACAGGATTATAAATCAAGACTGGCAAATACTCCTGAAGAAATGGAGGAGTGGTTATTACCATTAAAAGATGCGGGAGTTGATATTTTCCATTGTTCACAAAGACGTTTCTGGGAAGCTGAATTTGAAGGTTCTGATCTGAACTTTGCAGGTTGGGCTAAAAAAATCACAGGACAGCCAACTATTACTGTAGGTTCTGTAGGTCTTGAAGGGGATTTTATGGGTGCCTTTGCAGGACAGGGAACTGAAAAAGCTGATCTTACAGAATTAACAAAAAGACTGGAAAGAGGAGATTTCGATTTGGTTGCAGTCGGAAGAGCTCTTTTACAGGATCCGGAATGGGTGAAAAAAATTAAAGAAGGAAATACAGAAGACCTTTTAGATTTTTCAGCTGAAAGTCTGGCAGTTTTATATTAAAAGTCAATGGTCAATAGTGAATTTGCTTTGTCTTCAATTTATATCAACTTGACAATTCACGATTCACTTGCATAGCAAATTCACTTTTGGCTTTCAAATATTTTTTACCTATCAATTATTTTAAACGGAACCGCTTCAGGATATTTGTCTTGAGGCGGTTTTTTCTTTTTGAATTAAATTAATTTTGATTGAATTTAACTCATTAAAATTTTCTTAAAGTTTGTCATCCTGAAAGGATCTAAGCGCGGATCTTTCCCAAATTATTCTCTAATACTAAACTTAGATTCCTACGGAATGACAAACTTTGCGTTATATGTATTATTTGAAATTTTTAAAGAATTTAAACATTATAAAAAACAAAACCGCTCCCAAAAAATGAGAACGGTTTTTTAACAGATTTAAATATCTAAAATTGTCATATTGAATGACAAAAGTGATTTAATTTCTTACAAACCAATGTTTTTAGTTGGCTTTAATTGCTTTTTAATGCTTTTTGGAAGAGCATCTTTGTGAACAAGAATCGCAGTCGATTTGTACTCAACATATGGTCTTGTTACGTAGATATAACCTTCGAAATCGTTCGTTACACCCCAAGAATTTTTCACCATATAATATTCTTTTCCAGACTGATCTTTGGCCAATCCTACGATGTGCATACCGTGATCATCGGTTGTAGAAAGATTATTCAATCCTTTTTGACGAAGGTCTTCAGTGATTGTTTTGTCTTTTTTAGGTTCTGTAAATAAAGTTGCTTTATTGTCTTTATTAATTTGATCTAAATCCATATCCGGAACATAAGCAACTCCGTTTTTGTAAGAGAAATAAGGCTCAGAAACGTCTGTTGCCCAACCTACGGAATATCCTTTGCTTACTGCATTATCGATAATTGCTGTTAAATCTTTCATGGGAACATTCCAGTCAGAATCATGGCTCCAGTTATCAGGAATCGGAACTACAAATTTCTGGTAATAAGGATAATCTTTATAAGAAGAAAGTTCTACATAATCGTCTGGATTAATTCCTACAACTTCTTTCGCAAAATTTTGCGGAGTGTAAGATTTTCCTTCATAAGTAAAGTTAGTAGGAACTTTTCCTAAGTATTCATCTAAAATTGCATCAACGGAAGACATCCAGTTATCAGATAATTTTCCTTTTGTTGCAGCCTGAACTAAGCTGTCTAAAACAGGCTTCAATTTACCCTGCATTTCAGAGAAATTATTCAAAGTCTGTCCGGATTTTAATCCTGTATAAACATCTTGTGGAACAGCTCCGTATTTTTTGTACATGTTAACAACATCGTGCAATTCTCCTCCGTCTCCCCAACTGATTGCTCCGTTGTTTAAAACATATAATTTTGCTTTATCATGATAAGAATTTCTTGCCGTAAAGATTTCTGCCAAATCAACAGGCTTTTTACCCATTCTCTGCATTTCAGATTCAAGGAAAGAGTTCCCCGAATAACTCCAGCAAGTTCCTGAAGAACCTTGGTTTTTTACTGAAGTTGCACCCACGTCTTTCAACGTTGTGAACTGAAAGTTAGCATTTTGAGACTGATTGCTTTTTAACTTGTTGATTAAGTCATCCTGAGCAAACATCATACTTCCTGCAGACAAAACAAAAAGTAATGACGCAATTTTGGTATTTTTCATTACTGTAAAAAGATTATTTATATGAATAGTCGTTCATATTACAGATTCGTTACAAAGGGAAAGGTTAAATTTAATATTGAGTTTTTTTTGGAGCTATTTCGCGCTTTCCACTATATCTTTTGAGTTACGGCTCCGCTTCGCTTCGCCGCAACTCAAAAGGATGCCGTTTCAATCGCGGCTAGGATGTAAGTCATTCAATTAAACAATAGAAAATATTCACAGTATTTGTCATTTTGGAAAATAGCTAAGTATAAAAACAAATGAATTTTCAGAAAAAGTTTTAAAAAAATTAAAATAAAAAAATATCCTCAAAATCTCTGTATTCTCCTTGATAATAAGCTTTTTTGTCCATTTGATGATTTGCCATCTTCGCCAAAATTCATTATTTTTTCAAAAAAGTTTAAAATGTTTCCAACCTTTTTGAAATTTTCTGCATCTATGTAGATATAAAGCCTGATTATGGAACGAGAGTTACTAATAGAATGTCAACGGAACGACCGCAATGCGCAGCGGAAAGTCTACGAAAAGATGGCGGGAAAACTATATTCGGTTTGCAAACGTTATCTGAAAAATGACGAAGATATCGAGGAAGTTCTGGCGGACAGTTTTTATAAAATCTTTACAAAATTGAGCCAGCTTCACAATCATGATATTTTTGAAGCTTGGGCAAGAAAAATTGCTGTCAATGAATGTTTGCAGAAATTAAGATCAACTAAAGAACTGCACATTTCTTTAGAAGAAGATCATGCAGTTTCTACAGACTCTGCAATGGAAAATGTTTCGTTTGAAAAAGATATTTTAAACCTGCTAAACTTTCTTCCCGAAGGCTGCAGAGCTATTTTTAATCTTTTCGCAATTGAAGGTTATCCTCATAAAGAAATCGCTGTGATGCTTTCAATCAGTGAAGGAACGTCAAAATCTCAACTCAATTTTGCCAGAAAAAGGCTTCAGGAACTTTTGGTAAATCAACACATTTAAACTTTTACAACAATGGAAAATAATAATATAGATAAAACTTTCAACGAGGCTTCTAAGACTTTAGAAGAACCTGCGACTTTTCCTGGGTTTGATAAAGTTTGGGCTAAAGTTGAGGAAAGATTAGACAAAAAAGAAGAGAAAAAAAGAAAAATCATTCCTATGTGGCTTCCTTACGGAATTGCTGCAAGTTTATTGATCGGTTCAGGAATTTTTTATTTTAATAATAAAAAAGAAAATTTAGAATCTGCAAAACCTGTAGTTGCTCAAAATACGGTAATTCTTCAGAAAAATTCTGTAGCTGCTGTTCCTGAAAATATCCAAAAGATTGACAGTGTAGTAAAAGCAAATATTCAAAATGAAATTTTGCCTCAACCTCCTGTTACAATGGCTTACGAATCTCCAATTCAGAGAATATATGATGTTCCGTTTACGACATCACCTTCTTATGTAGCAGTTTCTCCACCATCTCAGGCAGATGTAATTGCTCCTGCATTAGAAGATAAAATTAAAGATACTTTAAGAAGTCAGAATATCGAAGAAGTGATTGCAATGGGTATCAGAAAAGAAAAAGCTTCGATGGTGAATTCTTTAGCTTCTTCAACAAAAAAGAAAATGTCTGACCTAAATGCGGTAGCAGATACAGCAGAAGCGGCTTATCCAATTAGTGCTTTTGATTTAAAACAGGCAACACAGGAGCCGGAAATTTTAGCATATAATAAAGGTTATATTAAAGCAAATAAGCCAATTGTTGCGAATTCAGGTTGGTCAAATAGAATTGGTGAAAAACCCGATGTTAGTTCCTTGAGAGGTTATACTCCTGGAGTAAATATCAATTCAATTTCAGGAGCACCGGGTTCAGGAAAAGTGGATATTTCGATCAGTTGCCAAAGTTCCTCGAAATTAGATAACAATCCTTTATATATTATTGATGGAATAGATACAGATTCTGAAACGTTCAAAAAAATTGATCCTAAAAAAATCCAGTCGATCAGGGTTTTTAAAGGTGAAAAAGCAATCTTGCTTTTCGGCAACAAAGCTGTAAACGGAGCGATTTTAATCGAGACAAAAGACATTTCCAAAAAAGAAAAGAGAAGATTGAAGAGACTTCTCAAAGAAGAATTACCTAAGAAATAATTCTTAAATCCCGAAAACTAATATTCATTCAATATAAAATCTGAAAAAAGAAATTTCTTCGGAGGTTTCTTTTTTCGCCTTTTTTTAATCACAAAAGACTATGAAGAAAATTTACTTTATACTTCCGTTGTTTGCGGTTAACTATTTTTTTGCACAAGATTCACAGCTTTATTATTCCGGAACTTTTTTAAACGAAAAAGAAAAACCACAGAATTTTTTAAAAGTTTTAAATAAAAACAGCGGAGTTTATGAACTTACCGACGAAAAAGGTTTTGCCATAATTGCAGCGAAAAATTATGATACTTTGGTCTGGAATAATGGAAAAAGCAAAGCTGTAGTTTACGGAATAAAAGAACTCAAAGACATTCTGGAAGCACAGATTGATAGAAAAAGAGTCGAAAATGTACGAAGTAGCACTTACGACAGTTTGGTTTCTAAAGATCTGAAAGACGAATTCAGTATTGAAAATTCTCGTCAGAGAGTGACGAAAAATTCGTATTATGAGATTTCTTCGGTAAGGAAATTAAAAGAAATCAGCAAAGATTATTTTTCATTAAAAAGACAGTCTCAGAAATTTTTATTTTTAAACGGAGGCTTTACAACTTCATTGGATGTGAAAAGCAGAAATTCTGTTCCGCAAACTCAAAATCAATATGTTCAGGGAAGATCAGAAAACGGACAATTAATATGGAAAAGTCCCGAAACTAATGAAATGTTCAGTTTTGGACCCGATATTTCAACATTACAATTTGATAATCAGCCTTATGAATATGATCAGAATGGAAGATTGATTCCTTTTACTAACGGGAATTCTCCAGCAAAAGTTTATAATAATGAGCTTTTTCAGACAACTTTTGGCTACAATAATCAATTAAGACTGAATGCGTTTATTAAAGATTCAGATAATTATGATGAAAAAATAAGAATTTCATTAGATCTTGGTCAGCAGAAAGATCAGATGTATTTTATTGATCAGTATAATATTATTAATTCATTTAAAACAAAACTGAGTTCAAAAATTTTCAATTTTGCATTCAATTTCGGGCTTAATTATGATGAAAATAAAGCGACTAATTCCAACAGAACAGGACTTTTCAATAGAGCATATCAAAATTCTTTGTTAACACCGGTTTCTTTTTCAAATGCTCAAAATTTGTTTTTGTCAAATGGTTTACAGAGAAGTTACAGTCAGTTTGCAGATAATCCTGAATTTTTGTTTGACCAAAATGAGAAATACAATTACCATGACAGAAGAAGACAGTTTAGCTTTGATCTTTCCAGAAATTGGGGACGTTTTAAATTAAATATAAATCAGTCTTACGAAAACGATTTTTTCTGGAATTTAGATCGATACAAACCTTCAACAGTTGGTTTTCCAAACGGTTTATCTAATGAAAGAACGCAGAACAATAAATTGTATAGCTCTACTATTTCAGGTTCTTATTCTTTTGGAAGAAATTATTGGCAACACGCACTTAATTTTAATCATATTTTGAATAACAGCGAATCTGATATTAATAATACCTTAAATAATAAATCATATTTCTATCAGAGAACTTCCCAGGATTATATTTTTGAGTACAAATTAAATTATAACAGTTATCGTGATTTTGAATTTGGCGCAAACCTTGGAAACTCGTTTTATATATCAAATACTTCCAACAAAAATAATTATTGGCTTCCAAAAGTAGGGGCATATTTTACTTTTAAAGATGTATTTAACTGGAATAATGTAAACTTAAAACTGTTGGGAACTTACACACATTTGAGTTCTGAACCGGAAATTACAAAATCTTACGCTTCCTACGGAACCACTTTACTGAATGCTCAAAATAACAGCCAATATTTCCCAATTTATGAAGTTGATACTTTTAAAAATCTTTCAACTATTGATTCTAAGGAATGGAAAACAGGTTTCAGGCTTATTCTGGGCTACAAATTAAGTGTTGATGCAGAATACTTTAGCAGAAAAATTGGCAATGATGTTTTTCCTGTTTTTGAAAATGATCAGTTAAGGTTAAAAAATCTTGCAGATCATACTTATAAAGGTTTTGAAGTTAATTTTTCTTATGATAATGTGTATTTGGGACAGGATTTCAGGATGAGTCAGAAAGCTTCGTTTTTCAAGTATAAAGATATTGTTGACAGAGTGAATTTGGGCTATAATAATCTTCCGCTTGCAGGTTTCAAAGATATTTATAAAACATTGTCGGAAGGACAGGTTTTGGGTGCGGTGATGGGAAATTATTTTGAAAGAAATGCAAATGGGGATTTGATTATTGATGAATTCGGATATCCTAAAAAAGCAGACGGATTAAAAATTATAGCAGATCCGACTCCTGATTTTGTTGTGAAATTCAATCACAATTTTACTTACAAAATGTTTTCCTTAGACATCAATTGGGAATGGAAAAAAGGCGGACAATTGTGGAACGGAACTCAGGCGGTTCTCGATTATTACGGACGTTCTCAAGTTTCAGGAGACGAAAGGAATATTAAAAATTATATTTTTCAGGGAGTTAATTCCACTGGAAATTCCAATCAGATTCCGGTTGATTTCTACGATCCTGGCAAAGATATTTCACAAAACAGATGGTCGAGATACGGATATTTGGGTGTTGCAGAAGATTACATTCAAAAAGCTGATTATGTGAGAATTAATAATATTTCATTAACGGCAAAATTCGATGTAGGAAGATTTAAAAGAGGTTTAGGAATCACCTTATATGTAAATAATATTTTGCTGTGGCAGGCAAATCAGGGAGCAGATCCCAATCAGAATTTCTATGATTTTGATAACGGAAGAGGGCTCGATTTTTTTAATCTTCCTTCTTATAAGACTTTCGGTTGTATGGTTTCATTTCAATTTTAGCGTATGAATTTCAGATTTACATCATATATTTTAGGATTATTTTTTCTGGTTTTTAATTGTAATCTAAAAGCCCAGGATCAGTTTAAGAATTTTGAAAAAGAAAAAACGTATATCCAGACCAACCATGTTTTTTATAAACCGGGTGAAGAAATGTACTTTAAAATTTACACTGTAAAAGCAGAGAATAATTTTCCTGCCGAGCAAAGTAAAGCCGTAAATTTTGAGTTAGTTGATCCAAGCGGAACAGTTGTTAAAAAAGCAAAATACGAAATTACAAACGGCTATTCCGAAGGATATTTTTATTTCGGTGACGAAATGAAGGGCGGAATTTATAAGATCCGTGCTTTTACCAACTGGATGCAGAATGAAGATGGAAAAAATGCTTTTGAAAAGGAAATTACATTGCAAAAAATCGTTTCTCCGAGAATTTTGATGAAACTGAATTTTCCTAAAAAAGGATACGGTGCAGGAGACGAAGTGGTGGCAGATTTTTCGATGAGAAGTCTGAGTAATTTGCCAATTCCTTTCTATGAAGGTGATTATACGGTGATGTGCAACGGACAAACAATTTCCGATGGTAAATTGATTACAGATAAAGACGGGAAAAATCAATTAAAATTTAAGCTTCCAGCAGTTTTAAAATCTTCTGATGCTTTACTGAATATTAAGATCAATTTTGATGGTTTTACAGAGTCTATTTCCAGAAATATTCCGATTGTTCTGAATTTTTTAGATATAAAATTCATGCCGGAAGGTGGAACGTTCATCAATGGAATTGAGCAGAATATTGCCTATAAAATTTTGGATGAATTTGAAAAACCTGTGGATGCGGTTTTACAGGTTTTTAATCAGAATCATCAGAAAATCGCAGAAACTTCAGCTTATAATTTTGGAATGGGAAGTTTTCTTTTTACGCCTAAAAATGGAGAAAAATATTATGCTAAAGTTTTAAAACCTGAAAATATTTCAACAGTTTATCCGCTTCCGAATGCAAAAGATGAAGGAGTTGTTTTGAATATTAATAAAGAAAATCAGAAGATTAATTTTAAATTGATTTCAACTGACGAAAAAGAGATTAGTGTTAAAGGAAGCTTTCGTGAAAAAGAAATTTACAGTAAAACAATTTCTTTGAAAAAAGGCTTAAATCGATTTGAAATTTCAGAAAATGAACTTCCAATCGGGATTTGCAGATTTACTGTCTTTGAAGGAAATATTCCTCTTGCAGAACGCATCGTTTTTACAAATGAAAACAAGCAAATGAATGTGAAAGTAAAACCTGTAAAGCAAAACTATCTTCCAAGGGAAAAATTGGTTCTGAATATCGAAACTACGGATGAAAATAATAAACCGATTCCGGGAAATTTGGCAATAAGCGTTATTGATGATAAACTCTGGACGTATGCAGATGACAAGCAAAATCATATCATTTCATGGTTGTTGATGGATTCTGAATTGAGAGGAAAAATTGAAAAACCTCAGTTTTATTTCGACAAAAAAGAAGAAAAAAGAATAAAAAGTCTTGATCTTGTGATGCTCACAAACGGTTACAGATATTTTGAAATGATTCCTGAAGTTATCAATAATAAAAAATATAAATACCTTCCCGAAAAAAGAAATCCAATTTACGGAATTGTAGAAGACGAAAACAAAAACCCTGTAAAAGCTGAAATTTATTTGGTTCAGGATGGTACAATTCTAAAACAGACGACTTCGGAAAACGGATTGTTTTATTTTTCAGATCTGAACAGGCAATATTCAAATACATTGATAGCGAAATCTTTTCAGCCTAAACAACAAGTTAAAATCAGGATCTTATCTTACAAATTACCGTTAAATCCTCTTGCAAAAGCGTCTCTGAATAATGTAAATGTTGAAGAAATTGTAAAAGAAACGGTAAAAGAAGAAGGAAAAATGACTTTTAGAAAAGATGCGGAAAAAAATATTGAAAAATCAATTGCGGTAGAAAAAGCTAAAATATCTTCTGAAAACCGACGCTACAGATCTAGTTCAAGAGAAAGAATAGGAAGTGATTCTGTAAAATCTCAGAGAATTGAAGAGGTGGTTGTAACCGGATTTGGATTTAACAATGTCGGAAGAAAAGAAACGTTGTCATCTAAAGTGATTTCTAAGACGGAAGAGTTTCAAAATCCTAATGTTGCTTCTACTTTGAGCGCAAAAGTAGCCGGACTTGCGATTACTCCTACAAATAATCAGGGTGGTTATCAGAATGTGCAGATAAGGGGAAATGCTTCTGTTTCTAATAAGACACCTTTGTTTATTGTTGATGGAGTGCCTGTAGAAAATTTTAAAACCATGATTAATCCAAATGACATCAATAGCATTACCGTTCTGAAAGATGCCGCCGCAACTTCTATTTACGGGAACAGAGGTGCAAATGGTGTGATTGTCATTAATTCTTTTAAAAACTACAGATCCGAAATTAAATTTGATGTTACTCCAAAGTCATATTACGGCGTAATGAATGTTCCAAATGACAGTCTGATTTCGTATGCCTACAGCAGAGATTTTATGTATCCTGTTTATAAAACAACCAATACTGCATACAGACATGATTACAGAGAAGCGCTTTACTGGAACCCAATCGTAGAAACAGATAAAAGCGGAAAAGCTCAGGTAGAATTTTATAATTCCGATGCTAATTCTGCTTTCAGAATTATGACAGAAGGTATCTCATCTTCCGGATTGATCGGTCGAGATGAAACGACATATTCTGCCCAAAGCCTGATTTCAATCGATGCTAAAATTCCGCAATATGTGACAAGAACAGATCAGATGACAATTCCGGTTGTGGTTAAAAATAATTCTCCGGAAACCAGAAAAATGGTCATGGATATAATGGTTCCGAATCGTGTTAATTTAATACAATCTGACAGTATTATTACTTTGAAACCGCTAGAATCAGGAAAGTTATTTGTGAAAATTCAGACGGATGAAGTGATTGAATCGAATATTCAGTTTACGATTAGATCAGGTGACTTCAGAGAAACTATGATTTTGCCATTTAAAGTTGAAGAAAAGGGATTTCCGCATCATTATTCGATCATTAATAATAAAACAGAAGATATAAAAATCAATATTCCGGATTACATTAATAATAGTTTCTTTTCATCTTATTATGTTTACGAAAACAATGCATTGCAGATGTTTGAAAATGTAGAAAGACTCAAAAGAGAACCTCACGGATGTTTTGAACAGCTTTCTTCTACGGTTTATCCTAATATTTTTATTTTGGATTATTTAAAATCGACCAAAAAAATTACTCCTGAAACAGAAAGTCTAGTTGTAAGAAATATGAAAAAAGGCTATCAGAAAATGATAAGCTATAAAAACCGGGATGGAGGATTTTCTTATTTCGGTTCGTCAGAATCGGATGTTGCGCTTTCTGCATTTGCTTTACTGGAGTTCAGGGATTTAAAAAAATATGTGAACGTTGATCCGAAGATTATCCAGAACCTTACCTCATTCATACTTTCAAAGAAAAACCAAAACGGGATTTTTGAAGTGAGAAGAAATTATGAAATGAATAATCCTTATTCAGAATATTCATGGTCGAGAAATATGTATGTTTTGTATGCTTTGTCGAAAATCGGAATTAAAGATAATCTTGATGATGCTTATAAAATCAGCTTAAATCGAGCATTATCTACAAAAGATTCTTATCAATTGGCTTTAATGGCAAATATTTCTTTGAAACTTAATAAAATGCAGGAATATAATGATGTGATTGAAATTTTAAATGAACAATACAACACCAAGGATCTGAAAATAAAAACCACTTTTACAGGTTCAGGAGGAATTTCGGCTAATTCGGAAACATTGTCTTTATATGTGATGGCTTTGCAAAAAGATGAAAAACTAAGTCAGTTAAAAATAGCAGAAGTTGCCGATGAACTGATCAATTTTAACGGATATTACGGTTTCGGATCAACTCAGGCAACAACATTGGCTTTGGAAGCATTATCTGAATTCTTTGCTAAAAATGAAAAAATCTACGGAAACGGAAAACCATTAATAAAAGTAAACGGAGCCGAAATTACATCAAATAATTTGGTTAATTCTGCCTTTAAAACAGGAGAAAATGCTGTCAGTATAAATTATCCGACCCAAAAAGGTCTTCCTTTTAAACTGGATTACGGATATTATACTTTACAGGCTCCAAAAAATGCGGAAATTCCTTTAATTATGGAGACAAAATTAAAATCTCAAACTTCAAAAGTAGGAGAGACTAACAGAATGACAGTGACAATTAAAAATAAAATTAACGGTCAGTTACCAATGACAACCGCCAAAATCGGAATTCCTGCCGGATTGACTTTACAAAATGCCCTGCTGAAAGATATGCTGGACAAAAAACAGGTTTCTTATTATGAAATTTTTGATAATTATCTTGTGTTGTACTGGGAACATTTTGCTGCCAACGAAACAAAAACAATTAATCTAGATCTGAAAGTAGAATTTGCAGGAGAATATACCGGAAAAGCAAGCAACGTTTACCTGTACTACATGCCGGAAGCAAAGTATTGGAATGAAGGAATAAAAGCAGCTGTTGAACCATAACTTTAATAAAAATGCAACCTTTTTTAATTTTTGCATCTATTAAATAGTAACTATAAAATTGATTTCAGTTTTACATAAAAATAAATTATGAAAAAAATAAGCATCACCATTTTGGCTTTAGCTTTATTAGGAAGCTGTAAAACCAAAAACGTTTCAGATTCATCGAAAGAAACAAAAAAATTAAGCATTGAAAAAGATAAAGATCAGGACGGAATAAAAAACAGTCGCGACAAATGCCCGGAAGTTGCAGGACCTATCGAAAACAAAGGCTGTCCATGGCCGGATTTTGATGGTGATGGAACTCCGGATAAAGATGATCAATGTAAAGATGTTGCAGGACCAATAGAAAATAACGGATGTCCTTTTCCCGATACAGACGGAGACGGAGTTATAGATAAAGATGATGCGTGTCCTACAGTTGCAGGACCTGCGGAAAATAATGGCTGTCCTTGGCCGGATACTGATGGCGACGGGATTTTGGATAAAGACGATGCATGTCCTACAGTTCCGGGAATGCCAGAATATAGTGGTTGCCCGAAACCAAAAAAACAAACAGCAATGGAAGTTGAATATTCATTGGAAAGTGTTGCTGTGGTTGGGAACTCAAAGACGAAGAAGGCAAGAAATGTTCCGTCAAAACCTGTAAAACCAATTAAATCTGCAACGGATACAAAATCTTACAATAAAAAGATTACAACAACAGCGGGGAAAAAAGGAACAAAACAAATTACTAATACCGATGAAGAATATAATTCTTTGGTTGAGAATCCTTTTGAATTAACTAAAAATCAGCCGTTGTCAACATTCTCAATTGATGTAGATAATGCTTCTTATTCGAATATCAGAAGAATGATCAATTACGGAAATGTAGTGGATAAAGATGCTGTAAGAGTGGAGGAAATGATGAATTATTTTAAATATGATTATCCTCAACCGGAAAATAAAGATCCTTTTTCTATCAATACAGAATACAGTGATTCACCTTGGAATCCTAATCATAAACTGTTGAAAATCGGACTTCAGGGAAAAAATGTAACAATGGAAAATCTTCCGAATTCAAATATTATTTTCCTGATCGATGTTTCCGGTTCTATGGATGAAAGTAATAAACTTCCGTTGCTGAAATCTTCGTTTAAAGTTTTATTAGACCAATTAAGACCACAGGATAAAGTTGGAATTGTGGTATATGCAGGAAATGCAGGAATGGTTCTAGCTCCAACTTCGGCGGCTGAAAAAGAAACTATTATAAAATCTTTGGATAATCTTCAGGCAGGCGGAAGTACAGCAGGAGGAGCGGGAATCGAACTGGCTTATAAATTGGCGCAGGAAAATTTTATCAAAGGTGGAAATAATCGTGTTGTTTTGGCGACAGACGGAGATTTCAATGTAGGAGCGTCATCAACTACAGATCTGGAAACTTTAATTGAACAAAAAAGAAAAACCGGAATTTTCCTTACATGTCTTGGCTTTGGAATGGGCAATTATAAAGACAACAGACTGGAAACTTTAGCAGATAAAGGAAATGGAAACTATGCTTATATTGATAATTTACAGGAAGCCAATAAATTTTTAGGAAAAGAATTTGCAGGAAGCATGTATGCAATTGCTAAAGATGTGAAAATTCAGATTGAGTTTAATCCGAAGTTTGTAAAATCATACAGATTAATTGGTTATGAAAACAGAAAATTGAGAAATGAAGATTTCACGGATGATAAAATCGATGCAGGAGAATTGGGAAGCGGACATACGGTAACGGCTTTGTATGAAGTAATTCCTGTAGGTACAAGTTCTGCATTTGCGCCAAAGGAAAGTAAGTTGAAATATTCTTCAACAACAAATAATCAAAACTTCGGTGATGAATTAGCAACGATAAAATTCCGGTACAAAAAACCTGATGGAGATAAAAGTACGGAAATCACGAAAGTAGTGAAAAATTCTGAAGAATCTTTAGCTGATGCAAGTCCGGATTATAAATTTGTTTCTTCTGTGGCTTGGTTTGGCTTGGTTTTAAGAGAATCAAAATTAATTAAAGAAAAAGATCTTAATACAATTGAAGAGTTGGCAAAAGAAGGTAAAAACAAAGATGAAGAAGGTTACAGATCTGAATTTATAAGATTAGTTCAAAGTTATAAAGCAATTAAAAAGTAACTTTAAGACAGACATTCGAAAGGGTGTCTGTTTTATTTTAAAATTTAATTTTCAATAATTATTGAAAGTTCAAAAATTATGATTACATTTGTATCAGAAATTAAAAGTAAAACAAAATGCAACTTTCAGAAGCTAAAGAAAAATACATTCAGACATGGGGAACGTTTGCTACCAATTGGGGAATCAACCGTACGATGGCGCAGGTACATGCTTTGCTTTTAGCGAGTGGTAAAGCGCTTTCTACCGATGAGGTGATGGAACAGCTTGAAATTTCAAGAGGAAATGCAAACATGAATTTGAGAGCATTGATAGATTGGGGAATAGTAAAAAAAGAATTTGTAAAAGGAGACCGAAAAGAATATTTCTTAGCTGAAAAAGATGTTTGGTTTTTATTTAAACAAATTACGAAAGAGCGCAGAAAAAGAGAAATCGAACCTGTAATTTCATTCTTGGAAGAACTTAAAAATATTGAAGACAAAGATTCTGAAGGAGCCAAAGAATTTATCAAATTGATGGATGATTTCAGCTCTGTAACAGGAAAAATCAACAATATTATGGATCTCGCGATAAAAAGTGATGATCATTGGCTGGTCGGAAAGATCACCAATTTATTAAAATAGGAAGGACTTCAAAATCCTTTTTTATTTCAAATAAACTTTCAAAAATTATTGAAACTATAATATTTATAAAATGTTCAATATTATTTCATACTTGCTTTTTCTTTCCATCAGTTCGTATATCACGATCGATGTGGGCAGAAGATGCTTTAATTCCGGAAAAGTGTATTTGGAATATCTGATCAAAGACAAACATTTTTGCTTAACGGTCAACAGAATACTTTTAGGGAGTTATTATTTGGTCAACCTCGGCTATATCGCTATCAGCTTGAGTTCTTGGGGGAAAATAACAAGTATGGAAGAAGTTTTGGCAACTGTTTTTAGCCGTATCGGATACATTATTTTGATTCTTTGCTTTTTACATTTTACAAATATTTTCATGCTTTACATTTTAAGAAAAAAATTAACAATAAAATAAAATTATCATGACTGCAACTATCCTTACCCAAACGTACAACTTTTCAGCGTACATGATCTACTTACCAATTGTAATCGCACTTACGGTTTTGGTTTCTCAATTTCTGTTTAAAAATTCAAAAACTTTTATGATTGATATTTTTCACCAGAAAGAAGACATCGCAATGGCAACAAACTCACTCTTTAAAATTGGTTTTTACCTTTTAAATATTGGATTTGCCTTATGTATCATCGAGTTTTTTCAAATCGAAACTGTTGAAAGACTTGTAGTTGCTTTAAGCAAAAAGATCGGTGGTTTTTCAATTTACTTAGGAATAATGATGCTTTTAAACCTGTTACTTTTCTTGAAAGGCCGTAAACACGCAATGAACAAAGAAAAACAAATTCAAAATGAAAACATTGATCTTTAAAATTTGGATGTATTTCACTTTCAAATTTCAGAATAAACGAACACGAGGCGATTTTTTAAACCTTTAAAATTCATAGCCATGAAAACTTTTGCCAAAAATGACTTTTACTTTCAGTTAACAATTTTTGTTATTATTTCAGTAATTGTATTGATTAGCTTTTTGTTAAGAAATGAAAAATTAATCTATCTTTTTTATTTCGGTGTAGGAATTTCACAGTTAGTAAGCTATTTGATAAGATGTTCTTACAATTATAAAAAATCATTGATTTTTAAAATATATGGTTGTCTGATCTTTCCTGTTTTTCTATCACTTATTTTGCTGGTTATTAGTGCCAGTTTTGATGATATTGCCGGAATTTTCATGATAATTCCTATGCTTTCTCTTTTTTACAGTCCTGTATTGGCGGTTCTTTATCTCGTAGATTGTTATCAGACGATGCTTAAATTTCAAACTAACAATTAATCTCATGAAAACATTCTTTAAATATGATTTCTATTTTCAGTCCACAATTTTCATTGCATATATCATTGGATGGCTTATCATTAAACATTATGACTTAATTTTTGAAAATTACTTTCTGTTATTTTATCACGCTATCGGAGGAGCTCAGTTATTAAGTTATTTAATTCGATTAGGAATAAAATATACTAAAAATTGGATGTATATTTTATATGGAATTTTCATTATTCCGGTTTGGCTAATTTATTTCTATAACTCTCAAATTGAAATAGTTGGCGAAGTATTTTTCTATATACTTTTCTATGGTTTTATTTACAGTCCGTTTCTGGCGATTGCTTACATCATTTATACGTACATAACCTACGAATCTCAAAAACAAATACAATGAAAACCCTCAACAATCACACGCTTATCTACGACAATGAATGTCCAATGTGTAACATTTATTCAAAAGGCTTCATCAAAACGGGAATGCTTGATGAAAGTGGAAGAGAAGCCTTTACAGAATTGAGTTTTAAAAATAAAAATTTGATTGATTTCAACCGTGCAAAAAACGAAATTGCTCTAGTTGACCACGAAAAAAATGAAGTGATTTACGGTCTGGATAGTTTGTTATTAATTATAGGAAATTCATTTCCAACGTTAGAAAAAATAGCCAGAATTCAACCTTTGTATTGGTTTTTCAAAAAGTTATATTCATTCGTTTCTTACAACAGAAAACAGATTATTCCTTCAAAAAAAGATTCAACAGAAGAAGCTTGCGTTCCGGATTTTAATTTAAAATATAGATTGGCTTACATTGCTTTTGTTGTGATTTTTTCAGGATTTGTTTTAAGTATATTTTCAACAAAACTAGGATTAGGTTTAAATCAGAATTTCTGGAGAGAATTTGCAATATGTATCGGACAAATCGTTTGGCAGACTGTATTTTTAAAATCATATTTAAAAGATAAAATCTGGGATTATCTAGGAAATATGATGACCGTTTCTTTAATCGGAACGTTGCTTTTAATCCCGGCATTATTTTTAAATCTAAATCCGATCTCATCAATTATTTATTTCGGAATTGTAGTTTTCATCATGTTTTTGGAACATTTGAGAAGATGTAAAATTTTAAAGTTAAATCTTCTTCCGACAATTTCATGGATGACTTTCAGAATGACTGTTTTGGCAATTTTAATTTGGATCAATCTTTAAAAACTAAAAAAATGAATCACCTCGAACTCACAAAAAAAGTAGAATGGAAAGACCTCAAAAAACTTTCCGTCAAAGAAATGCTGATTGAAAATAATATCAGTCTGCCTTGGTTTTTTATATCGCTGTTTTTGGCTTACAAAGGATATTATTGGGCTGCACTGCCGTTTTCAGGATTTTATTTTCTGACAGCTTTGAGACAGGTTCACAACGGTTTTCACAATTCTTTAGGAACAGGAAAATTTCTGACTTGGCTTTCGATGTATTTAAATAGTATTTCAATGGTAACGTCAATTCATGCTGTAAAATTTAATCATATAAGACATCATAAATATTGTCTTTCTGAGGAAGATTATGAGGGGAAATCTGCCTCAATGAAATGGTATGAAGCGATTTTATACGGACCAAAACATATATTTCTCATTCATTGGATAACTTTTAAATTGGCTAATAAAAATTATAAAAAGAATATGATTTTTGAATTAATTTCAATCTCAGTATTTGTATTTGTAGCGTTTTATTTTAAAATTGATTTTCTCATCTATCATATTTTAATTATGTTTTTCGGAGAATTCTTAATGGCATTTTTCGCAGTCTGGACGGTTCATCACGATACCCACGAGAATCCAAATATCGCAAGAACACAGCGCGGATTCTGGAAAAATAAATTAACTTTCAGTATGTTTTATCACATGGAACATCATCTTTTTCCTGCCGTTCCGACCATTAAATTACCCGAACTTGCAGAAAGGATTGATAAAGTTCTCCCGGAATTGAATAAAAAACAAACTTTTTAAGATGTCAAAGATCTATTTAGAAACCATCATCAAAGCCGACATTCAAACCGTTTTCGATTTGTCAAGAGATATCGATTTACATCAAAAATCAACATTTAAAACGGGCGAAAAAGCAATTGAAGGAAGAACTTCAGGATTAATCGAATTGGGAGAAACCGTAATTTGGAGAGCAAAACATCTAGGATTTTACCAAACTCATACCTCAAAAATTACTGAGATGGAAAATCCGAATAAATTCACGGATGTTATGTTAAAAGGAAGATTTAAATCCTTTAAACATCAGCATATTTTTAAACAAGAAGGTAGAAACACGATAATGATCGATATCTTAGAATTTGAATCACCTTTCGGAATTATCGGAAAACTTTTCAACAGATTTTTTCTTAAAAATTATATGAAAAATTTTCTATTAACACGAAATCAGCTAATCAAAACTACCGCGGAAAATAGCGATAATTAGATTAGGAAAAATAGAATAGCGAGCGAAGCGAGCGTCAAAACAGTTAGTATTAGAAATGTCATGCTGAGCTTAAAGTTTATCCTGAGCTTGACGAAGGGAAGTATCTAAAGTAAAAAAAACAAAAACAAACACAATGAAATTCCTAAAAGCCGAATGGCGAAAACTAGCCATCATCAACTACGAAATAGATCCTGAAATATTAATTAAATATCTTCCAAAAGGCACAGAACTCGATTTTTACAAAAGAAAATGTTATGTGAGTTTGGTAGGATTTATGTTTTTAAACACAAAATTATTGGGACTTTACTAAAAAAGGAAACAAAACATCAGAATATGAAGTCTGTCACCCATAATGGTATTGGTATGTGGTTAAAAACCATCATTTTGAAGTCGATTTTAGTAAAGTTTACGGAAAAGATTTTGAACATTTAAATCATCAAAAACCAATCTCTGTCATGCTCGCGGAAGGTTCTGAAATTGAAGTGAGAACAAAAAAATATTTAGCTTAAATTTTAAATGTAAACTATTCACGTTATTAAAAACAGTTAGTATTAGCGATGTCATGCTGAGCCTGTCGAAGCATTTCAAACTAAGAAAACATCAACAATCAACTAAATCAAAATGAAAATACTCATCGCCGCCGGAACTGGCTTTCTAGGAAAAAATCTCGAAAAATATTTTAAAGAAAAAGAAAGTCATGTGTACATTCTAACCAGAAATCCAAAACGTCCAAACGAAATTCAATGGGATGCAAAAACATTAGGAGAATGGAAAAGTTTCCTAGAAAATTCTGATGTTTTGATCAATCTCACAGGAAAATCTGTCGATTGCAGATACACAGAGAAGAACAAAAAAGAGATTTTCGACTCAAGAATTGATAGTACAAAAGTTCTTCAACAAGCTGTTGATCAATGTATCAATAAGCCCAAAGTTTGGTTAAATGCAAGTTCAGCAACAATTTATGTTCATTCTGAAACACAATTAAATACAGAAGAAAACGGAATCATCGGCGATGATTTTTCAATGAATATCTGCAAAAGCTGGGAAAAAGAATTTTTCAAATCAGAAACCGAAAATGTAAGAAAAGTAGCATTACGAACTTCCATCGTTTTAGGCAACAACGGCGGAGCTTTTCCAAAATTAAAAACGATTACAAAATTTGGTTTAGGCGGAAAACAGGGAAGAGGAAATCAAAACGTAAGCTGGATCCACATTGATGATTTTTGCAAAGCTATTAAGTTCATCATTGACAATGAAAATATTTCAGGAGAAATCAACGTAACAGCTCCAAATCCTTTACCTAATGTTGAGTTTATGCAAAAACTAAGAAAGCAAATGAAGCTTCCATTTGGATTAAATGCACCAGTTTGGCAATTGGAAATCGCTTCCATATTTTTAAATACAGAAACGGAATTATTATTAAAAAGCAGAAATGTTTACCCCGAAAAATTAATGAAAAGTGGTTTTGAATTTTCTTATTCAGAGATAGATTCTGCATTTGAAAATTTAATTTAAATATGATAAGTTTGTTTTGCGAATTTGTAAAAAATCAAATTTATTATTAAACTAAACTATAGTATCAATCTAAATCTTTTACGACTTTTGCGATTTTCATAAATGATGATTAAATTAGCGAAAACTAAATGTCAATGTTAATCAGACAAAAAGCAAAAACCATATTTCTTTCCTCAATCCTCATATCATCCACATTTTTTTCACAGGCTCACAATGTTTCGGAAGGCTACCAAAAACCGACAGATCCTCTTGTTATTCAGAGTCTTGAAAACTGGCAGGATTTAAAATTCGGGCTCTTCATGCATTGGGGAACGTACAGCCAATGGGGAATTGTCGAAAGTTGGAGTCTTTGTCCTGAAGACGAATCGTGGACACAAAGAAAGCCCGAACACGGAAAATCTTACAATGAATATGTAAAAAACTACGAAAATCTTCAGACGACTTTCAATCCGACTCAATTTAATCCACAAAAATGGGCAGATGCAGCAAAAAAAGCTGGAATGAAATATGTGGTTTTCACAACAAAACATCACGATGGTTTTGCGATGTTCGATACACAACAGTCTGATTATAAGATTACTTCTCCGAAAACACCATTTTCTAAAAATCCAAAAGCCGATGTGGTAAAAGAAATTTTCAATACATTCAGAAAAGATGGTTTCAAAATCGGAGCCTATTTTTCAAAACCGGATTGGCATTCTGATGATTATTGGTGGTCATATTTTCCACCAAAAGATCGAAATGTAAATTATGATCCAAAAAAATACCCTGAAAGATGGAATAATTTTAAAAATTTCACATTCAATCAGTTAAATGAAATCACGTCAAACTATGGTAAAGTCGATATTCTTTGGTTAGATGGAGGCTGGGTTCGTCCGTTCCACACCATCGATCCGAATGTTGAATGGCAAAGAACAATCAAGGTTGAACAGGATATCGACATGGATAAAATCGGAACGATGGCTCGAAAAAATCAACCCGGAATTATCATTGTAGACCGCACTGTTCCCGGAAAATGGGAAAATTATGTGACTCCTGAACAAGCTATTCCGGAAAAAACGCTTTCTATTCCATGGGAAAGCTGTATTACGATGGGCGATTCGTTTTCATATGTCCCGAATGACAATTATAAATCGTCTCAGAAAATCATTGAAACTTTGGTTAAAATTATTTCGAGAGGTGGAAATTATCTAATGAATATTGCTCCTGGACCAGACGGAGATTACGATCCGATTGTTTATGAAAGATTAAATGAAATTTCAGGTTGGATGGATAAAAATCAGTCGGCAGTTTTTGCGACAAGAAGTATTGCACCTTATCACGACGGAAATTTTTATTATACCCAAAGCAAAGATGGAAAAACAGTGAATATTTTTCACTTGGATGAAAAAGTCAATTATGAATCTCCATTAACATTAAATTTTGCAATTCCTGAAAATTTCAAACCAAAATCATTAAAGATTTTAGGGTTATCAAACAAAATTCAATGGAAAAAAACAGGAAATTCAATTGAAATAAATTTACCCAAAGAAAGAACTCAATTAAAATATTCAACTGTAATTCAAATTAGACAATAACTACAAACTGTCTTTAAAACGACTTAGGAAATCGAAGCGTTAAGAAAATGAAGTCTGTGAAAGTTAAGAAAATTCTACTGTTTGAGCGCGAGACAAATTTAAAATCAAAAATAAATCTTGAAATCGCGCGAGTTTTAGAATTTTTAGGGAACAGATTTTATTTTTAGCGGAGAGTTCCAAGTCTTGAACTTTTGGTTCTTTTGTTTCAAGACAAAAGAACATAATTAAAATAAAATTATTTACGATGTCTTTCAAACTTCGCTTTAAATTTATAATAATTTCAGTATTGAGCACAACATGCATTACCGCTCAAAAACCATTATACAAAGATCCTAAACAACCTGTTGAAGCCAGAGTTCAGGATTTACTGAAACGCATGACTCCAGAAGAAAAATTCTGGCAATGCTTCATGATTCCGGGAGATTTAGATAATGTTCCGAAAGGTCAATATTCTCACGGAATCTTCGGATTACAGGTGAGTGCGGGAAATCAAGGAGGTGGAGTTGCTGGACAATTGCTGAAATACAACGCCAATGAAGATGCGGAAAGATTGGCAAAAAAAATCAATGCGATTCAAAAATATTTTGTTGAAGAATCACGATTGGGAATTCCAATTATCCCTTTTGATGAGGCTTTGCATGGATTGATGCGTGAAGGTGTAACGGCTTTTCCTCAAGCGATCGGTTTGTCGGCAACCTTCAATCCTGAGTTGATGAAAGAAGTTTCGGCAGCTATCGCAAGAGAATCGAAGTTGAGAGGAATCCGTCAGATTTTGACACCTGTTGTCAATTTGGCGAGCGACGTCCGATGGGGTAGAACGGAGGAAACGTATGGTGAAGATCCGTTTTTGACTTCCGTGATGGGAGTGAATTTCGTCAGTTCTTTTGAAAATCATGGAATTATTACAACTCCGAAGCATTTTTTAGCGAATGTTGGTGAAGGTGGAAGAGATTCGTATCCCATTCATTGGAGCAAAAGATATTTGGAAGAAACACATTTAATTCCTTTTCAAAAAGCTTTTCAACAAGGGAAAAGTCGTTCGGTAATGACTTCTTATAATTTGTTGGATGGGCGACCTTCAGCGGCAAATCATTGGTTGTTGACCGAAAAATTAAAAAATGAATGGAACTTCAAAGGTTTTGTAATTAGTGATGCAAGTGCGGTTGGAGGTGCGAATATTCTTCATTTTACAGCGAAAGATTATGATGATGCTTCTGCACAGGCGATCAATGCAGGACTTGATGTGATTTTCCAGACCGAATATCAGCATTATAAATTATTTATTCCTCCGTTTTTAGATGGGAGAATTTCGAAGGAAAGAATTGATGATGCGGTGGCGAGAGTGTTGAGAGCGAAATTTGAACTGGGTTTGTTTGAAAATCCTTACGTTTCTCAAAAAAATATTGAAGAATTAAAGAAAATTAATCACAAACCTTTAGCGGAAAAAACAGCTGTTGAATCCTTTGTTTTGCTTCAAAATAATAACCAAACACTTCCAATTTCTGAAAAATATAAAAAGATTTTGGTTGTTGGAACGGATGCTGTTGATGCAAGATTAGGCGGTTATTCCGGACCGGGAAATAAAAAGGTGAGTATTTTGGATGGAATTAGAAATTTCATTAAAAATAAAAATATTGAAGTCAATTATTCCAAAGGAATTGATTGGAATTTGAAGCAATTTGTAACAGTTCCGACTGAGTTTTTATCTTCTGAAAATCAAAAAGGATTAAAAGGAAATTATTTTTCTAATTCAGATTTAAAAGGAAATCCAGCTTTTGAAAAACAGGACGAACAATTAAATTTCAAATGGACTTTATATTCTCCAAACCCTGAAAAGCTACAACCCGATAATTACAGTGTTCGATGGACAGGAAAATTGACAGCTCCAAATTCAGGAAAGTATCAATTGGGACTTCGTGGAAATGATGGTTTCAGATTGTATTTAAATGGAAAATTATTGATTGATAATTGGGAAAAGTTGAGCTATTCAACAAAAACAGTTGACATAGATTTTGTAAAAGGTCAAAAATCTGATATTGTTATTGAATTCCATGAAAATAGGGGAGAGGCGAATATCGAACTGATCTGGAATTACGGTTTAAATGATTATGAAAAAGATTTTAATGATGCTTTGAAACTGGCTCAAAATGCAGATTACATCATTGTTACAGCCGGAATTCATGAAGGTGAATTTCAAGATCGTTCTTCATTAAGTCTTCCCGGAAATCAGGAAAAATTTATTCAGGAAGTTTCCAAATTGAATAAGCCGACAACGGTTGTTTTGGTTGGTGGTTCTGCAATAAAAACAACGGATTGGAAAGACAAGGTCGGAGCGATTTTAGATGTTTGGTATCCCGGTGAAGAAGGCGGAAATGCCGTAGCAAAAGTACTTTTCGGAGCAGAAAATCCTTCCGGAAAATTGCCGATCACGTTTCCGATTGAGGAAGGACAGTTGCCTTTGACGTACAATCATCATCCGACAGGAAGGGGAAATGATTATTACGATTTGAGTGGCGAACCATTGTATCCGTTTGGTTTTGGATTGAGTTACACGACTTTTGAAATTTCTGATTTACAATTAAATCAAATAAAATATTCTAAAAACGATACGATTACAGCAAAAGTGAATGTCAAGAATACGGGTTCAAAAGCTGGAAGTGAGGTCGTTCAATTGTACGTGAAAGACTTGCTGGCTTCAGTTTCAAGACCGATTATTGAGTTGAAAGGTTTTCAAAAAGTAGAATTAAAACCAGGAGAATCAAAGCAAATTTCGATTGAAGTTCCTGTGAAAGAGTTGCAGTTTTTAGATGAGAAAATGAACTGGATCGTTGAAAAAGGAACGTACAGAATTTTTGTCGGAAATTCTTCTAAAAATTTGCCTTTGAAACAGAATATTGAAGTTCAATGAGATGCATCATGTTTTTGAGATCATCAAGTTTGTGGTATAATATCTGCTTTTAAGAAGTAAAATTTTTTAACTTTAATATTTATTGTGTAAAATAAAATTCCCTCACTCTAACTTTTTTACAGTAAATATTATTCATCTTAAAATATAAATGTAATGAACAAATTTTTTATTTTAACCGTATTATTTTTAGGTTTATCAGCTAATGTTTCTGCGCAAAAAACTCAGGATCAGATTAATAAAGAATATGCTGAACAGTATAGGAAGATCAATGAAAATCCAAAACTTTCCGGTGTTGAAAAGGCTCGACTGAAAAAACAATTGGCTTTAAAACAGGATCAGGATAACAAAGCATACGATTTGGCCTATAAAAAGAAATATGGTTATTCTAAAGATGAGAGAAAGAAACAAGTCGAAGATAAAATCAATCAATTAAAGAGATATGATAGAGAAAAAGATCTGATTGACGATAACAAAACTTTAACCAAAACTCAGAAAAAAGCGAAAAAAGAAGCTTTAAAAAAGAAATATGAAAGCCAAAAAGAGGTGTTAAAAAGAGGAAAAGATAAAATTTAAATAAATGAAAACCTTTGTCTGGTCTCATTAATAAAAGGAAAAGTAATCTTGGTACGATATATGTAATATTTGTTTAGAACTCGAATGAATTCAATCATTCACAAAAAGTAAATGTTATGAAAAAGTTATTTATATCAACAATTTTATTAGTCGGTTTATCAATGAACGTTTCTGCACAGAAACACCCAACGCCACCGCCACATCCTTCGAAAAGTGAATTGGTGAATATAAAATCCAAAGAACTTGATAAGCGATACAATCAGGAAAAAAAGGCAATTTTGAATCATCCGTTGGCAACGAAAAGAATGAAACAAGATCAGTTAAAGGCTTTAAATGAAAAATACAGAAGCCAAAAACAATTGCTTAAAAAGATGTAATATCTGTTAATTTTTAAAAATAACAGAATTGAAATGGCTTAATTCAAACATTTTAATTTTACGAAATTTTTAAATTAAAATAATTTTATTGAAAAGAGAACGCTTTTGTGTTCTCTTTTTTTGTTTAAAATGAAATGAAAATAGCATTTATTATGCATTGCTTCACGAATTTACAGAAACGTGCTTCATCCAATATTTTTCCTTAAATTCGCATAAAAATTTTAAACTAATGAATTACGATATTATTGTCATCGGAAGTGGTCCTGGTGGATATGTTACTGCAATTAGAGCGGCGCAATTGGGTTTCAAAACTGCAATTATCGAGAAAGAAAATTTAGGAGGAATTTGCCTTAACTGGGGATGTATTCCAACTAAAGCTTTATTGAAGTCGGCTCAGGTTTTCCATTACATCAATCACGCTGAAGATTATGGTTTAAATAAAGTAGAAGGTAGCTTTGAATTTCCAAACGTTATTCAAAGAAGCCGTGGAGTTGCCAACAAAATGAGCAAAGGGATTGAGTTCTTGATGAAAAAGAATAAAATCGACGTTATTTTAGGTACTGCGAAAGTTCAGAAAGGTAAAAAAGTTTCTGTGACAGATAACGAAGGAAAAGTAACTGAATATACAGGTACTCACATCATTATCGCAACGGGAGCTCGTTCTAGAGAGTTGCCAAACTTACCACAAGACGGTAAAAAAGTAATCGGATACAGACAGGCATTATCTCTTCCTGAGCAACCAAAATCTATGATTGTTGTAGGTTCTGGAGCGATTGGGGTAGAATTTGCTGATTTTTATAACACAATGGGTACAAAAGTAACTGTTGTTGAATTTATGCCAAACATCGTTCCTGTAGAGGATGAGGACGTTTCTAAACACTTAGAAAAATCTCTGAAAAAATCAGGAATCGAAATTATGGTAAATGCTTCTGTAGAAAGCGTTGATACAAGCGGAGAAGGCGTAAAAGCTACTGTAAAAACTGCAAAAGGAAATATCGTTCTTGAAGCTGATATCTTATTATCTGCTGTTGGAATTGCTGCAAACATCGAGAACATTGGTCTTGAAGAAGTGGGAATTCAAACAGATAAAGGAAGAGTTTTGGTAAACGAATGGTACGAAACTTCAGTTCCAGGATATTATGCAATCGGAGATTTGATCCCGACTCAGGCTTTGGCACACGTTGCTTCTGCTGAAGGTATCACTTGTGTTGAAAAAATCAAAGGACTTCACGTTGAGAAAATCGACTATGGCAATATTCCTGGATGTACTTACTGTCACCCAGAAGTTGCTTCTGTTGGTCTTACAGAAAAGCAGGCTAAAGAGAAAGGTTACGAAATCAAAGTTGGTAAATTCCCTCTTTCTGCAAGTGGAAAAGCAACTGCAAACGGAAACACAGACGGTTTCGTTAAAGTTATTTTCGATGCTAAATATGGTGAATGGTTAGGTTGCCACATGATCGGTGAAGGTGTTACAGATATGGTTGCAGAAGCTGTTGTTGCTAGAAAATTAGAAACTACAGGTCACGAAATCATCAAGTCAATTCACCCGCATCCAACAGTTTCTGAGGCAATTATGGAAGCTGCTGCTGCTGCTTACGGAGAAGTGATTCACATTTAATTTGAGATAATCGATTTTAAATATTATTAAAACCACAGATTTTGTCTGTGGTTTTTTCTTTTATCTCACTTATTTTCTTATTTTTATTGACTGAATAAAATACAAATTAAAATAAACTATGTTTAAAAAATTAGCTGCGGAAGCTTTAGGACTTGGAGATATCGGTAAAATTATTCCTTCTCAGGATTATGATAAAGTAGATTCTGATGATTATATTTTATCGGAAGACAATGAGAAAATTTTTTTCTTGATTAAATCTAAAAGAGATGAATATTGCTTTACAAACAGAGCATTAATTCATATCGACGGAGCAAGTGCTTTGGATAAAAAGAGAGTCTTGAGAAGATACGAATATTATCAGTTCCCTTTTTCTGCAATAGCTTTGCAAACTGCGGGAACGATCGATTTAGATGTTGAAATTTCATTTAATATTGGAAATGTTCCGTTGATGATCAGCGTTGCAAAAGGTCAGATCGATCAGTTGAAAGATTTGTACAAGGCTCTTTTAGCGATTCAGCAGGAAGTTCACCACAATCATTCATTATTGAACTTTTCTAATGATAGCATCCAGAAAGCAATAACAAGTGTAGCTTCCGGAAAGCAGGAAAATGTTTCGAAAAGTCAGGAGTTAAGAGCAATCAACGAATATATTTTTGCATGGAACACCAACAGTTTCGATAAATATAATCAGAAAGATTTCTCAAGAATTTTTGAAAAGTATATTAATAATTAGAATTAATTCAATAAAAATAATATATTTAAAGCTCAGATTAATCTGGGCTTTTTTAATAAACTATACTCATGAAAAAAATATTGACTTTACTGTCTATCCTTAGTTTTGCTTTTTTATTTTCGCAAGAAGAAACAGAATACATTAATAATCCTCTTCCTGCAAAATATGTTTTGAAAACTTCGAAAGATACGATTAATACCCACATTGTTGGAAGTTATGCATTTAAAAAGAACCATTTTACAGCAGATACGTTTTTAAAGAATATAAAGACTGAAAATGATGAAGTTAAAACAAAAGTCCCTGTAGAAACAATCAAATACCTTGAAATCACAGATTTTGATAGAAAAGTAAGAAAATTTATTAATTCTGATCGTTTTCCTGAACTGAAATTGGGAAGTAGAATGCTTGAAGTTTTATTTCAGGGAAAAAGAACCTTAGTTTTGAGAGAAGAATATAATGTGAATATTTACGGTAATACCGGAGCTACATATTATACTTTTGATAAGAGAGAATTGCTTAAAAAAGGAGGAAAGGATAAAGTTCTCAAAGAGCGACTTGAAAAATATCCCGATTTGCTTGAAAGATATAAAAGAATAAAAAAAGATGCTGAATATTACGAGTTACTTACTGATTACGAGAAAAAACTTGAAGCTTCATTAAGCTTATAAATTTAAAGAAAGCCACAGATTTTGTCTGTGGTTTTTTATTTGAAAAATACCTCAAAAGTGGAATAACATATTCAAAATTAACTTAGTAACTTTAGTGTAATAAAAACTAAGGTTATGAAATATTTTGATTTCCACTGTCATCCGATTTTAAAACAATTGTTCAATGACGACCCCAATATCGATACTTTTATTTATAAAAAAGATCTTGCTAAAATTCCAAAAGCCTGTTCGGAACTTGGAAATATTATCCAGACACAGACTCATCATATTCAGCTTGCTGAATTTAAAGATGAAGTAATTGTAGGCGCGGTTTTGTATAGCGTCGAAAAATATGTTGCCAAAAATGTGATTCCTCTCCGCACTAATCTCGAGAAACCTTCACAATTCAAGCTTTCAAAAACATTGTTGGAGAATATTGATAATAATGTTTACAAAGCATTTTCAGGCTTTTTGATGGAAAGAACATTGGAGGAATATATTCAGGCTTCTTCGTATAATATTCTTACCAAAGCCAGTTTTAAAAGTCCTTTACCGAAAAATAAGGTCAATGTATTTTTTACAATTGAAGGTTGCCATTCTTTAGTCGATACAATCAACGAATGCGATGCAACACAATCATATAATGTTAATGAGATTATTACAAATCTTGATAAAGTAAGAGAAAAAGTAAAGGTCATTTCAGTCAATCTTACACATCTTCAACAGTCAAGTTTATGCAATCACGCATTCGGAATGCAGGTTGCGAAAATTGAACCTTTTATCCCAAAAGGAAACGGTCTTCAGAATGACGGGAAAAAGGTGGTTCAGGAATTATTTAACCGAAATATTTGCGTTGATGTTAAACACATGAGTTACAAATCCCGAAAAGATTTAATGACAAATATTGATACTAAGAAATTTAGCAACCCACAACCTTTGGTTTGTACTCACGCAGGATTTACAGGAATTCCTTTTAAAAACTGGACAGGATATATTGATTTCAAAAAGCAGGCTTTTGGAGCAATGGCTTTTGATCTTGCCAAGCCAATTGAAAATAATATTTATGCGGAAAGATGGGGACTTCCGGCTTTCAACGCTTCTACGATTAATTTATTTGATGAAGAAATCGTTTGGATCGTAAAAAATGGTGGTGTCATCGGTCTCTCATTAGACAAAAGGATTTTAGGTTATATTGATGATATTTCAGGAAAAGGTTCTGATGAAACTTTAACGGATAGAGAATATTTTTCAATGGATGAATGGAATGCTTTAGGAATAAATAATGATAAAAATTTTGGTAAACTAATTAGAGAAGAAACTTCTATTACTGTAAAAGAATTTACACAAAGTCAACAGATTTGGGACAACTTTTATTACAGTCATATTCTCAATCATCTTAAACATTATTTCAAAGTTTGTTTAGCCAACGGAATTTCAATGGAAACAGCACAAAAGCATATCACAATCGGTACAGATTATGATGGTTTGATTAATCCATTTGATGTAACGGCTACAGTTGGAGATATTGGAAAACTAAGAAGCTATATCAGTCTGAATTTTAGATATTTTCTCGAAGAATCCAATGATTCGAAAACTTGGGCAAATCAAATAAAGATGGACACTTTCATGGAAAACCTTTTTTATTGGAATGGCTATAATTTTATAAAGTCAAGATTTGAGCTTTAATAATAAATTTATTTATGTTAAAATCCTCTAAAATCACTGTGTAATGAAAAAATAATTTAATTATATCAACTCGTTTTCTTACTTTTATTCAATGAACTTTGAAAAAGTAGGGCTTGTTTTATCTGGCGGTGGTACAAAAGGTATTGCTCATGCAGGAGTTTTAAAATTCCTGATTGAAAAGGATATCGATATAGATATTCTTTCATGCTGCAGCGCAGGTTCTATTGTAGGTTGTTTGTACGCGATAGGAAAAACGCCCGAAGAAATCTTGGAGTTCTTCAATTCTGTCTATTTTTTCAACTGGAAGCACTTTACTTTTAATCAGCCGGGTTTGGTTTCATCGGTGATTTTCAGGAATTATCTCAACCCTATTTTCGGAGACATGAAACTAGGAGATTTAGATAAAGAAGTGAAAATTGTTGCAACAGAATTGGTCAACGGCACCGAAAAAATATTCGATAAAAATTTCAGAGTTGTAGACGCAATTATCGCCTCATGTTCTATTCCGGGAATCACGACACCTTATATTATTGATGATGAAATGTACTGTGATGGAGGAGTATTGAATAATTTTCCCGCAGACATTATCAGAGACGACTGTGATAAACTGATCGGGATTTTCGTTTCTCCGCCACATGACATTAAAATCAATGATCTAAAGTCGATTAAAGCCATAGTTTCGCGTTCTTACGATCTGCTTTCTTACAGAGTTGAAAAAATTAAGTTCAGCTATTGTGATTGGTTCATCACATCACAGGAATTATCAACTTACGGAACTTTTGAAAGAAGAAAAGACCGTTTGGAGCAAATTTTCAACATCGGCTATCATGCTGCAAAAGATAGCTTTTCTGAGAGTCAGTTTTTTTCAGAATTAAAAAATGAAAAACGTATAGTTTAATACTGTTTTGTTGGTAAATCGCAAAGGCGCAATTTCTTTTAACAACTATACTTTTTAAGGCGCAAGGATTTTATCTGTGATAAAATTTAATTTAGCAAATTATTACTGAATCAATTCAATATTAATTTGCTGAAAATCTTTGATTTTCTTGCGTCTTAAAACAGAATAATAATAAAACCTTTGCGCCTTTGCGATTTACCAACAAATCTATTTAATAAACACATCAGTAAACTCAAAATTTTTACCATTAAATAGCCCTTTATCACTCAGTTTCAACTCAGGAATTACCAAAAGAGCCATAAATGATAAACTCATGTAAGGTGCTCTTAATTTGCTTCCTAATTCTTTTGCACGTCTGTCTAGTTTAATATAAGATTCAGCTACTTCTTCTGCCGGAAGATCGGTCATAATTCCTGCAATTGGTAATTCTAAAACCATCTCTTCAGTTTCCGTTGCCAGAGAAATTCCTCCTTTAGCTTTAATGATGGCATTTACCGCTTTACACATATCTTCATCATTCGTTCCGACAACGACAATATTGTGACAGTCATGAGCAACACATGAAGCAATCGCTCCCGTTTTCAAGCCGATATTTTTAATAAAAGCTGTGGCAATCGGTGCATCTTGATAACGATTGACAACCGCTATTTTCAGAATGTCTTCTTTAGGATTTGATTCTGCATAACCGTTTATGATTAAAGATTCTGTATGTATTTCTTTTGTGATTAGCTGCCCATCCAAAGTTTCTATTACACGGATTTTATCACCTTCACTTTTTATTTTAAAATCAGATGGATTCTTTAGGCTGCAATGAAAATTATTAACAATAGGAACTTCAAAAGATGGGATGAATGATTTTCCGTTTTCAGCAACCAGATTTCCGTCGATATAGGTTTTTAAAATTGTAAAATCCTCAAGATTATCGATTTCAATAAAATCTGCATTATCTCCAATTTGCAATAATCCGACCGGTAAATTGTAGTGTTTCACAACGTTGTAAGAAGAAGCTCGTAGAACATTGTATAAATCATGACCCAATTTTAAGGCTCGTTTTACATGATCATTAATGTGAGATTCCAATAAATTATCGGGATGTTTATCATCACAACAAAACATGATTTGATCCGGAAAATCTTGTAATAAAGGAATTAATGTATCGAAATTTTTCGCTGCACTTCCTTCACGGATCATCACTTTTACACCATGTTGCAATTTTTCCAGTGCTTCCTGATAACCAAAACATTCATGGTCGGTAGAAATTCCAGCATTGAAATACGTTTTCATTTCTTCGCCCATTAATCCGGGAGCATGACCGTCAATTGGCTTGTTATGCCTTTTTGCAGATTCCAGCTTTTTCAGGACTTCTTCGTCATTGTAAATCACGCCCGGAAAATTCATCATTTCTGCGAGATAAACAATTTCTTTTTTATCTAATAATTTATCGATGTCATTAGAATCAATAATCGCTCCTGCTGTTTCAAAATTGGTTGCTGGAACGCAAGACGGCGCACCAAAATAAAAATGAAAAGGTACTTTTTGTGCATTATCGATCATATATTCCACACCGGAAATTCCTAAAACATTGGCAATCTCGTGCGGGTCTGAAATTGTTCCTAATGTTCCGTGTTTTACAGCAATACGCGCAAATTCTGAAGGAACAAGCATACTGCTTTCAATATGAACGTGAGCATCGATAAAACCGGGCAAAATATAGGTATTCAGCGTTTCTGAAATTCTTTGTATTGAACTGATTTTATTATCTGTAATGACGATTTCTGCAGGATAAGTTTCCTTTGCAACCACGTCTATTAAATTTGATTTTATGGTAAATGACATTGCGTCTCTGTTATTTTAAAGTGAATTTACCAAAATAATAGAAATGATGATAATATTTGGAAATTTATTGTGTTTATTTTAATGAAAATTCCTGATTTAGAAAAATCAGGAATTTATCAATAATCATTTTATTTTTAACTTTTCACAATCTGTCCGTCTTGATTTACGATTGTCTTTCCATTTTGATCGGTTACCGAAAGAGTATAAGGTGCTTTTCTAGGAGAATCTGTTAAATAATTTCTCCAGATCTGATAAGTATAACCATTATTATTAAATTCGTAATAATAATTTCCGCCGGTTCCGTCAGGAATTAATTCTCCGTTTGGAATGATCATGTTTGGTTTGGAAGTTACTTTTCCGTTCACGCTCCAAGCTTGATAAAGGTAGTTTCCGTTGGGTTGTTTATCAATTTTTATTTTAAATTTTTTAGTTTTAATAATAACCGATTTTGGTACTTTTTCTTTTTGATAATTTACTGTTGAAATTGGATTTTCATTAAAAGTATTTGCTGAAATTAATGAAAACTGAGCAACACAAATCGCTCCGAATAAAATTTTCTTAATCATTTTTTTAATATGTATTGGTGATGTTTAATCTTATCAAATTTAAAGCCAACTCATGATGTTTTTTATCAATTAAAACAATCTTAAAAATGTCAAAAAGAAATATTTTTGAACGATAAACTATCTGTTTTGAAAAATAATAGGATTGATTTTCAGTTGATTAAATTATTTATTAAAAAATATTTGAATTTTTTGAAACAACTGAATATTTTTCTTGCGTACATTTGTACCACAAAAGGATCTCTTTCCTTTACCATTGAAATGAAACTAATTAACTTTAAGTTTTTTCTATTAAAAGTATCAGAAATCACCTTCACGATTTTTAATACTTCTCCTCCTACAATTTCTTAATTTTTTCGAAAGAATTATCAAATAATTCGTACTCTGTTTTTTCATATTCTGAAAAATAGAGCACAATCCCTGTTTTCAAATTTAATCAAAACATAAAAACAAACGAACTATGGAATTAGGTTTTCATGGCTGGATGATTCCGGCTGTAATTGCACTTTTGTGCGTAATTTTTTACAAATTTATTCTAAGAATTTTCTTTGGATTAATCATTGTTCCCCAAGACAAAATAGGATTGGTCACCAAAAAATTCGTTCTCGTCGGTAAGCAGGAACTTCCGGAAGGAAGAATTATTGCAACCAATGGAGAAGCTGGTTTTCAGGCTCAGACTTTGGCTCCGGGAGTATATTTTGCAAAATGGATTTGGCAGTATTCTATCGATTTTCAACCTTTCATCGTAATTCCTACAGGGAAAATAGGATTGTTACTGGCTAAAGATGGTATGGAACTCGAAACCGGAAGAATTCTTGGTAGAAAAGTAGATTGCGATTCTTTTCAGGATGCAGAAGCATTTTTAAAGAACGGAGGAAGAAAAGGTCGTCAAACTGCGATTATTGCTCCGGGTTCTTACAGAATCAACACGTTATTATTTGAAATTGAATTAACGGACATGACTCAAATTCCTGATAATGCGGTAGGAATTATTACAACAATGGAAGGAAGTCCTTTGGAAGAAGGGCAGATTGCGGGTAAAATTATTCAAAACCATAATAAATTTCAGGATGTTGATACTTTTTTAAATAGTGGAGGTTACAAAGGTCTTCAAGAGCAGGTGATTTTGGCGGGTTCGTATTTCCTTAATCCTTGGTTTACGAAAGTTGAGATGGTGAAAATGACGGAAATTCCGATTGGTCATGTCGGTGTTATTATCAGTTATGTCGGTGAAGATGGTAAAGATTTAAGCGGAGTTGACTTTAAACACGGAAATATTGTTGAAAAAAGTCATAAAGGAGTTTGGGCAGAACCGATCGGCCCCGGAAAATATCCGATCAATCCTTATATTATGAAGGTGGAGCTTGTTCCTACAACCAATTTAGTGTTAAACTGGGCTTATGAAAGAAGCGAATCTCACCAACTTGATAAAAATCTTTCAACAATTACGGTGCGAAGTAAAGACGGTTTCCCTTTCAATCTTGATGTTTCTCAAATCATCCATATTCCGACTTATGAAGCTCCAAAAGTGATTGCCCGTTTCGGAAATATGATTAATCTTGTAAGCCAGGTTTTAGAACCAACGATTGGAAATTATTTCAGAAACTCTGCACAGGACAGTGATGTTATTGCGTTCTTGGGAACACGTAAAGAAAGACAGCAATCGGCAAAAGATCATATCAGCAGCGTTTTAGAACAGTATAATGTCAATGCAGTTGATACTCTGATTGGTGCAATTGTTCCTCCGGAAAGTTTAATGAAAACTTTAACTGACAGAAAATTAGCTGAAGAGCAAAAAATTACTTACGAAACGGAAATGTTAGCTCAGGAAACACGCCAGGCTTTGGAAAAAGAAACAGCAGTTGCCGATATGCAAAAGGAAATTGTAAAAGCAGATCAGGGAGTTTGGATTGCCGAAAGAATTGCCGATGCTTCCGTGAAAAAAGCCACCGGTGATGCTAATTCCGTAAGGTTACAAGCCAATGCTGAAGGTGACAGATTGAAATTGTTGGCAACCGGTGAAGCAGAAAAGACAAGGCTTCTTGCGAAAGCCGAATCAGAAAAAATTGAATTATTGGCAAAAGCAAATGCTGAACAAATCTCATTGACAGGTAATGCAGAAGCGGAAAAAATTCTTGCCATCGGTAAATCTAATGCCGAGTCATATAAACTATCTGTAGAAGCAATGGGAGGAAGTAACTTTACTCAATTAAAAATTATGGAAAATATCGCAAGTCAAAATGTGAGAATTATGCCTGAAGTATTGATTGGTGGAGGCGGAGATTCTGCAAATGGTGGAATCAGTGGATTGTTGGGACTCCAGCTTTTGGAACAGATACAAAAGAAAAGTGTAGAAACGGTTTCTGTTGCTGATGAAAAAAATGAATGACAATTCTTAATTTAAATTAAAATCTTTAAAATTTTAACCACAAAAGATTTTAACACCTTAGATTCTTTAAGTTAAAAATCAGAACTACAAGAAGAACACATAAGTTTTGAAAATCAAAGATTTTCATTTTGTGAACTTTGAAATACTTTAAAATAAATTCAAAATATATCTTTTGTGACTTTTGTGGTTAGAATTAAAACGAAAATGCTCCAAAATTCTGGAGCATTTTTTATTTTAAGTGGTATAACTTGCAAAAGCCTCTTCCAGACTTTCAAATTTACCTTTAAATTCTTCAATTGGGCAATCCTGCAGAATATTTCCTTTATGTATAAGAATCACGCGCGAACAAAGCGCTTCAACTTCCTGCATAATATGTGTGGAAAGTAAAACCGTTTTTTGCTGTCCGATTTCTTTTACTACATTTCGGATTTCGATGATTTGATTTGGATCAAGCCCATTCGTAGGTTCGTCTAAAATCAATAAATCCGGCTGATGAAGAATTGCCTGTGCAAGACCAATTCTCTGTTTGTAACCTTTGGAAAGTTGTCCGATTTTCTTTGACTTTTCAGGAGTAATTCCTACTAACTCTATAACTTCATCTACTCTTTTTTCTGAAATTTTATGAATGTTGGCTACAAATTGTAAATATTCTTTTACAAACATTTCCAGATACAAAGGATTGTTTTCTGGGAGAAATCCTATTTTCTTCTTACTTTCAGTTTCGTGTTCCGTAATATTTTTACCATTAAAGATAATTTCGCCTTCATCAATTTTTAAAGCACCGACAATGGATTTCATCAACGTAGATTTTCCGGCTCCGTTTGGACCAAGAAGTCCGATGATCTCGTTTTTGTCAATAGAAATATTAATATTGTTCAGTGCGGTTTGTTCACCAAATTTTTTGGTTAAATTGTTTATTTGAAGAGACATAATTTGTAATGATCTTTTTGCAAAAATAAAATAAAAAAAACTCATTCGGATGAATGAGTTGATTTAATATTTCAAAAAATTTAATTATCTTCTTGGTTTCTTATCCTTATTGTTGTTAACAGGAGTGGGAGTAACCGGAGCAACTGTTGAAGCCGTATTCATCTGTTGATGATTCGGATTTACATTATTCATTGTAGCCGGTTTTTCGTACATCGCAGATTTTCCGTTTGATTTTCCGAAGATTTTATCAATCTGTTTTTTATTCAGAAGCTGAGATTTACCAACATATTTTTTATTCTTATTGATATACTGAATAAACTGAACAGTGGGCGTTCCATAATTTTTCTCGAAATGCAATTCAATAATATCATTAGGAAGTTCCAGAACGATATTACTTTCAGGAGCATCAATAAATCCGTTCGCAATCAGTTCGTATAAACCGGAAACATCTTTATTCAAATTCTGAAAAGAAAAAGATCTGAATGTATTCAGATTTGCGGTATTCAAATCCTGATAATTTATGGTAAATTTATCGTCTTTTTTATATAAACCTACGGAATTATCTTTACCAACTTCCACCAAAGTTTCGTTTTTCAACACCTTTATCTGTGAGAAAGCCGAAATACCGAACAAACATGTAAATAGTAGAATTATTTTTCTCATAAGCTGATTTTTAATGTTTTGTAATTTGGTATAACTAAATTAACAAATAAAAACTTAAAAAAGCAATTTTTTATTCCTTTGAGCAAAAGTAACAATTTTTTTTAATATTCATTAATGAAAATTGATTGATAATATTTATTCTTTATTAAGTGATTTAATTTAAATTACTGATAACCAAATATATATTATTAAATATGATTAAGTTTCACTTTATAATTAAACATCTTTAAAGTTGTTATGAAGATTGTCATAATCAATTAAAAATCAATCGGTAAAGAGTCTTTTTGACTTGGGAAATAATTACTAATTTGAAATAAATGTTAATTCTTTTCTACCAAATTATTGATTTGAAAATTATTTAAATTACTTGAATTGAAGGTTGGAAAACTAAAGGATTTTTCTTGGAAAAGCCCTCCTGAAAGCAGTAAAGGCTATCGGTCAAAAATTTTTTCATTATGTGTATTTTTTAAGTAGGCAAATGTACATAAAAATTGGCTTATTGAAAAAAATTATAATTTCCGAAAAACAATGATTTCAGTATTATAGACAAATCAGAATGATTTAAAGATAGATTCAAACGGTTTTTTAAGCATGGCTTAATATAAATTTGTCTTAAAATTTACTTCATTTTCAAAAGATAATTTTAGGTGTTTTTATTTGTATTTCTTGTAATTAATTGATATAGAGTTTGTAGGCAGGATGGGGCAGGATGCTTCAGTGTGGGTTTGTGGCTAGATTAGTTAACACAAAATTAATCCTATGAAAAGATCATTACTAACTAAGCAAACTATTACAGCTTTGCTGTTTTGCGGGTTAACATTTTCCACTTTAGATTTGAAAGCTCAAACATTAGCATTTCCGGAAGCTACCGGTTTTGGAAGATTTACAACAGGAGCAAGAGGTGCTGCGAATCCTCAAATTTATTTGGTTACGAATTTAAATGACAGCGGTGCCGGTTCTTTCCGTGATGCGGTGAGTCAGCCTGGTCGATTTGTAATTTTTAAAGTTGGAGGTATTGTTAATTTACAATCCATAGTTGCTGTGGCGGCTAATACGACAATTGCCGGACAAACAGCTCCCGGAGAAGGAATTGTATTTTTAGGACCAAGAGTTTCATTTTCAGGAGCTAATAATACCATTGCCCGATATGTTCGTCTTCGTTATGGCGGAACATCTCAAAATCAGGATGCATCTGGAATTGCCAATGGAGCTAATATTATTTTGGATCACATGACTTTTACATGGGGTACAGATGAAGTTTTTTCCGTTAACTGGGACGGGAACGGGACTAGTCCTGATAATATCACTATTCAGAATTCTATTATAGGACAGGGAATGCACCGTCACAATCACTCTGCAGGAGGATTAATGCAACCGCCACCAGGAGGAAAGATAAGTTTGATCGGAAATTTATATATCTGTAACAAAACCCGAAATAATAAAATAAAAGGAATTAATGAATTCGTAAACAATGTGGTTTACAACTGGGGAAATTACGGAAATACTTATGGTCACACTCAATCAGGAGAAGCTTATATTATGGGTGGAGATTCTGCGGGACCTTCTTATGCTAATATTCTTAATAATTATTTTATCGGAGGTCCGAATACAAATAGTGCTGTTACAACTCCTTTTAGCGTAGGAAATGCCAATTTCAATTTATACGGTTCAGGAAATTATTTTGATAATAATAAAAACGGAGCTTTAGACGGAACTTTAGTTCCTCAGGATTTAACGGGATATCCGGTTGGAGATTTGGCAGCAATACAGGCAACTCCTTACGATTATCCAATGAAAAACACTGCAGTGACGGCTCAGACTGCATTCGATAAAATTATCACAAATGGAGGAGCATCCTATCCGAGACGTGATCAGGTGGATCAATTGATGATTTCTGATTTACAGTCGAAAGGAACGACAGCTACTTATGTGTATGTTCAAACGGATTTAACGACTCAATTTGGTTTTACTAATGGTGGGGCAGGACACGTTTATGGTGCGCCGGCTCCTTTAGATACAGATAATGACGGAATGCCGGATGCATGGGAAACTGCCAATGGATTGAATCCAAATGTTTTTGATGCTTTGGCAGTAAGTACGACCTATGCTCCGTATCTGAATATCGAGGTTTATATTAACAATTTACCAAATGTTGTACCTCCGGATTTTATTATCCCACCAACCAATCTGAATTTCACTAATGCAGTCACAACGGGAACTCCGGCTGCAAGCTCTTTAACGGTTAACTGGAATGATAATGCTACTAATGAAACTAATTATGTTTTGGAGCGTTCTGCCGATGGAACAAACTTTACAGTTATTGCAACATTGGGTGCTAATACAACAAGTTATAATGAAACGGGTTTAACGCCTAATACTCAATATTATTACAGAGTTAAAGCAACCAATGCTACGGAATCTTCAGTTTATACAACAATTACATCAGTAACTACACCGCCTGTTCCGGCAGCTCCGACAAAAGCAACCAATCCGACACCTACAAACGGTAATAATAGTATAGAGTTAAGTAGTGGAAGTTTACTGTTAAAATGGACAGGAAGCGCAAATACAACAAATTATACAGTTTATTTTGGAACAAATCCTTCAAATTTAAATAATATTGCGACTGTTCCTTACAGTGTTGCACCATCTTATCAACTCAATAGTTTAAGTACTGCAACGAATTATTATTGGAGAATTGATGCTTCCAATGCTCTTGGTTCGGTTACAGGAGATGTATGGAGTTTCCGGGCATTAACACCAAGCCTTGTTGGAAACTGGCCATTCGTAGAAGCACCTTTGGCGGGTGAACAAATTGCAGATTTAACATCTTATGCCAATCACGGAATTTTAGATGTTGCCTATGATAATGCGAGTGTAAGAGTTGCAGGAAAGGAAAATTATGCTCTTGATTTTGCAACGGCACCGAATACATATATCGCAAGTATTCCACATCAGGATCAGATTTTATTTAATAATAATTCATTTACCGTTTCTTACTGGATGAAAGCTCCGGTAAGTATGATTCCATCATCTTCAGCAACAAGTCTTTATGTATTATGTAAAGGTTCATTTACTAAAAATACGACAACAGGGGCGACTGGTAAACGTTTTAATGTAGAAATCAAAGGAGGTCAGTTGAGATATGCTATTGATGATGATGTTACAAAAAAAGAAATCACATCACCGATTGCCAATTACTTTACGGGTAACTGGGTTCATGTTGTGATCCAAAGAGATATTGCTGCACACAAGATGAGAATTTATACCAATGGCGTTTTAAGTGCTGAAGGAGACGAAACGGCTGTTACAGGAATCGGTGAACCAAGTGATCTGATCATCGGAAATATTGGTGAACTTGAGTTTTTGTCAACGACCAATGCTCCGGCTCCTTATAAAGGTGCATTTGATGAACTGAAAATGTTTAATTATGCATTAGCTCCAACGGAAATTTATGCTTTGTACAGTCAGGCAGTGTTGAGTAATGATGAGTTCAGTATCAGTAAAAATGCAGGAACTGTCTATCCAAATCCTGCAAAAGACCAGATTTTCATTAAACTTCCGGATTACAAACAATCTAATCTGACTGCGACATTAATTGATATGACAGGAAAGATCGTTGCTAAAGAAAAATTGAATTCTGACGGAAAAAAAGTATTCAATTTAAATATTTCAAGTGTAAAAGCAACAGGAAATTATATATTGAATGTTTCAGGAGAAAATCTTAATAGTAATTTTAAAGTAATGGTTAAATAAAAATCAGTAAGCAAGTTTAATTAATTCATATTTATAAAAAAGATGCTGTCTCAGTTTTGAGGCAGCATCTTTGATTTTTTTAATTACTCTTTTCTGAGGATACCTTTTTCAACACTTTCATTAAGTAAGTTCTCTGCATAATTCCAGATTGAAGAAGAACCATCCATAATTGCCTTTTTCTTGTTATAAACTGTTTGGTATTCTACATTAAATTCTGCCCAGGTTCCTCCATTATTGCTGGTATTTTGAAGCAATGGTTCGAATCTGTCCATTGCTCGGGCAAATTTTGATTCATCAGTAATTCCTTCTTCAAATTCTTCCCAGACTGCTATGAATTCCTGAGCTTGAGGTTCAGGAAGCAAGCCGAAAATTCGTTTTGCTGCTAAAAGTTCTTCCTCTGTATTTGTATGATTCTTTGTGGTATCATAAATAAAAGTATCACCCGCATCAATTTCTACCAAATCGTGAATCAGTACCATTTTTACTACTTTCAATACATCAATAGGTTTGTCCGAATGCTCTGCCAAAACAAGAGTCATCATTGCTAAATGCCAACTGTGTTCTACATCATTTTCGTTTCTGTCGCTGTTAAATAATTTGGTTCTTCGCTGAATGTATTTTAATTTGTCAATTTCTTTAATAAAAGCGACTTGTTTCAATAAATTTTCTGTTTTCATTTTACTTTTAAATTCATTATTCCGCAATCATCACATCAGTTCCCTTCGTATGCGCATTCATCTGCGGTGCGTAATAATTCTGCATCGTTGTAATTCCATTCGAGAATTTCCCTGAAGCATTCGCCACATAATCATATTCAAACACATATTTTCCTTTAGGCATATTTTCGATGTAGAAATTGGTAGAAGCATCTTTCGTCGATTGATAATATCCTAAATTATTTTTCCACTGATACCCCGAAAGCACATTAACAGGCTCAAATCCCGCCGCTCTCATATCTTTGATATGAATAAATTCCATCGGACGGACTGTATTCAGAATCATCCTTACAGTCACTTTATCACCAACTTTCAATGGCGTTTCGGAAGAGATTTTCTGCAATTCCTCACCATTTACTGTTTTGATTTTTTTGTACAATTCTTTCGTTATGGATATGTAATTCTCAGAAGATTTTATTTTATCCAGATCTTCATAATATTGCCAGAATAATCCTCCCTGAACGATTCCCGGACTCGGTTTTGTTACGGTAACTGTAGCTAAATTTTTATCTAAAACATCCGTTTTCACAGTCGATTTCACATAGCCCGTTGCCTGAGTTTCAGGTTTTAATTCTTTTCCGCCCCAAACAATGGTTGCTTTGTCACTTTCCGCGCTCGTCCATGATTTCCCTGAATTTAGAATAGTAAAAATCACTTCCGAAGTTCCTCTCGAGCTTCCCCAAGAATTCACTTCTTTCTGCGTGATCAGCCAGATTTTCATGTCCTCGATAAATTTCTGATCATTTGGTTTTAATGTATTGAATGCTTCCAAAGCTCCTGCGTGATTCATTACTTTTGAACTGAACCAACCCCAATCATCAAGATTTTGTTTCCAGTAAACGCCCTGAGTTTTTGAATCTACAGAAGTTTCTTTTAAGTAAGTCATTAATTTATCTGAAACGTCTTTCAATCCATAATCATTCATTAATAAAGCTGCACGATGCAATCCGAAGAAAGTGAAATCTGTAAGTTTTGCGGTTTTTGCCTTTTGCTTTACTAATGATTTTAAAGTTGCGCCTTTTCCTTTTAATGGATATTGTTTTTCCCAGTAATTTCGGGTATTGAGATAATCTAATGTCCAATTTGTCCAGATATTTTTTTCTTTAACATCCCAATATTTATTGATCTCATTATCTACATATTTTACCAAATTGGCAATCAATTCATTCTGTTCTGAACTTTGGTAATCTTTCACATTATCTTTTAACCAAGAATTGATTTTCCCTAAATTTTTCAAGATGTACAAAGAAGTTCCGTAAGAACTCGGATAACCTTGATACCATGAGAAACCGCCATCAGGATTTTGAAGTTTTTTGAAATCATCCCAATCCTGATTTATCGAGTTTTTCATTGTATTTGCGTCAAACAACAATGCCAGTTTCTCCATTTGCTCTGCTTCATTTTTGCTTTCCAGAACCCACGGAGTTTCTTCCAGTAAAAGTTGTTTCAGTTCCTGATTTTTTTCAAGATTTGAGTTTAATAATCCTTTATTCTGATATTCTTCAAAAATAGTTTTCATTTTCGGATTCGCTTTGAAAATTTCTGAAGCTAAAACATCGGCAAACCATTTATTGAAGATCACATCAGCAGAATTGTTTTGATCATTTTTCAGACTTGGAAGCGCAAACATGATTTCCCAGATTGGATTCGTCGTCAGTTCCAATGTATTTGAAATATTTGAAATCGTTGTTGAATTGGCATTTTTAAGATTTTCCAGCTTGAAAGTTTTGGTTTCACCTTCTTTCACGAAAACCGGAACTGCATCTGTTACGAGCATTCTGTTGGGTAAAACGGCAACTCCTTTTTGTTCACCATCGGAATATTGACCGGCTTTTGCAACAACTTTTAAAATGATCGAGGAAACATTATTCGGAACTTTTATTTTCCATGTCAACGCCGAGTTTCCGTTTTCATTTAAATCAAAATTCTGAATGTTTGAATTTAAACCAAATTTCGACGAAATATCTTCGTTTGTAAAAGCATCCAAAATCTGTAAACTTGCCGAACCGTTTAGTTTTTTGTTCGTTAAATTGGAAAGTTTTGACTGAAGATTTAATTCATCACCTTCTCTTAAAAATCTTGGATAATTAGGAGTCACTGAGAATTCTTTCTGTGTAACAACTTCTTTTTCCAGCGTTGCCGCTCTTGCATCTTTTGTGTGAGCCAGGAACATTAGTTTCCATTTTGTCAAAGCTTCAGGAGATGTGAATTCGAAGCTGACGTTGCCATCGGAATCGGTTTTTAAATCAGGGTAGAAGAAGGCGGTTTCATTTAAATTTTGGCGGACGGGGACTTTTTCTAATTCATTATTACCTTTCTTTGCTGAAATTCCTCTTTCTTTTTCATCACCTCTTGCAATTTTAAAATTCATTCTTGGTGCTTCAATTTCATTTAATGTTGCAGAACCAACTAAAGAAGCGCTTCCACCCATAAATTTTATATGTTCCGGAATATCACCATCATACCAATTAAAGTAAGGTGGCTCTATTGAAAAAGAACTGACATAAGGAATGGTTTTATCCGCAAGTTTTGCATCAAGACCATGACTTATCTCATAAGACATAACTGCATAACGCTGAGTGTATAATCTTTGCCACTCAAAAGTGTGAACAGCGAAATGATCCAAAGACATATCATACATCGTTGCCAAAACTTCCGCAATAATTTCTTCGTGATCTTTTCCTGAAACTTTTACCGACCATTTTTCTTTGGAGCCAGGTTCTATTTTGTCTCTAAAAGTTGTAGTTTCAATAGTGAAGTCGTTTTCATCATCTTTTATTTTGAGCTTAACTTCATGATGCTGTACATCATTATAAGCAACAATCAAAAATTGAACATTAATGTCTGAAATATTTTTATCCTTCGGAATTTCCACAATATATTCTAATATTCCGTTTTGGAATTCTCTCACTTCGGAAATTGTATTCCCAAGAGAGTCCTGTAAAAAAATATTTACCAAAGCATCCGGAATTGCAGAATATGCATAAATCTTAGCTTTTTCACCTCTGAAGAATTCTTTTTTCGGATCTATTACATTTAAAAATACCTTCTCATTTTTCAGCGAATTTTTATCCCAAACATCGAAATACTGAGATGTTTCAATAAGTTCTTTGTTCTGAATGTCGTAAAGTTCCAGCTCATATCTTCCGACTTCCAATTTTCCTAAATCAAGATAGGTTGATGGTTGTTGGTTTTCAGTTGATGGATCATGAATTTTATCAAGAACAACTTTCTCTATTTGTATCTCTTCCTCAGATTCATTTTCATCAAAATAATCATAAGGAAATTTTGCGATAAATTCTTCTTTAGAAAACTGTGATAAATTCTGAACCCTATCTTCAAAACTGCTTCTAAAAATTCTGTCTGCCGACTTTAATTTAGACAATTTTACATGATACGATTTTTCAATATTCTGATCATTATAATTCTTTGTTTCGACTTTTACTTTTACATTTTCATCAGTAAAAGCATCTTTAATTTCCTCGGCTTTGATGTAATAAGGAACTGACGAAACATTTATTTTAACAGAAGCAGACTGTGTTTCTCCGTTAATATCTGTGACTGAAGCTTCTATTTTAAATTGATCAACCTGAATATCTTCTAAATATATATCCTCTTTAAAAGTTACGGGAATGATGAATTCTCCTTTGTCATCAGTTTCGATGCTTCCTAATATCGAGTTTTCGTAGCTGTAATTTTTTGAATAGCTACTGAAAAATTTCCAGCGAATATCATCTTTTTTAATTTCATAATTTACGGTTATTTCTCTGATAGGAACCCTGGAAAATGCCATCGCTTTTCCTTTTAATTCTATGGTTTGCCCATATTGATATTCTCCTTTTATTGGCTCGAAAGTAACCTCAAATTTTGGTCTTTTGTATTCTTCCACACGAAAAGCATAGAAACAGTCTGCTCCATCTTCTATCATTAAAGCAAAAGTTCCGTTTAACTTTCCTGTTGGCAGAACAAAAGTTCCATGATAAGACCCAAATTCATTGGTTGTAAATTCCTGTGAAGAAATTTCCTGTTCATTGATATCGGTTAAGGCTATTTTTTGCTTTATTCCCGCAACGACTGATTCCTTTTCTTTTTCTATTTTAGCATTAATTACTTTAAAATGAACAGTCTGTCCCGGTCTGTAAATCGCTCTGTCTGTAAAAATCTGGGGTATTGTTTTATTGATAACTTCTCTATTATTATCTTCTGAAAATCTTCTTCCCCATATATCTAACATTTGAAAATCATTGGTTCTGCGCTGCTGAATCAGATATTTCCTATAAGATTTATTGTTTGAATCCGACGGAATTTTAAAAATACCTTTTGCATCTGTTTTCGCCTGAAGTTTTACCAAATCCTGATCTCTGGCATACTCGAAAAAGGTAATTTCTTCATTGGGAATTGGTCTTCCGCTTTCGCTACTCACAAGTTTGAATTCTGTAGGGAAATCATTTTTATCTATACGATGATAGATCACGCTATAATCTGATACTGTGAAAAAGTAGTTTTTGCTTGAATCACTATCTGTTGGATTCTTTAAGGAAAATTCTGCAACATAGAGTCCGGGAGGTAAAGGTTTAATCTCCAACGATGTTTTCATTTCTTCATAAATTTCACAGTCCGGAAACTTATAATACTCTTTTCTTATAAGTGTTTTTTCAATTTCATCATAAAATTTTCCTTCAGAATAATAATCTCTTGTATGTTCAATAAAAGATTTAAAACCACCTTTTACTTCATAAATATTGAGAACGAAATCAGGAGTATTTTGATGTTCTGCAACAATATGAATCGGCTTGTTGCTTTGTGCCTGTTCTTCAAAATTTAACCTTAAAACAGGATGCGTAATAAGATCTTCTTTGTATTGGATTTCTTTTAAAAATAATGAATCCGGAAATTGTTTTTTTGCCTGTTCTGCAATTTCGAGAGCTTCTTTAGACTTTTCATCGCTCCTGTATATACTCATAATGTCCCGCAGAATCAAAACTTTATAATCCCCTTGAATATCAGATTCCAAAAGAGCCTTTAATTGTTCTAATTTGTCTAAGCTGTTATCTAAAGAATATTGATAAAGCATCTTTTCATGCATGAAGTGCAACTTTGCGTTACCATTGTTTTCATCAATCAATTTATCATAAAGAGTATTGATCTCGATTTCATTTTCTTTCAATTCATTTTTAGTGAAAAAACCGCCATCAGAAAGAAAATTGATCTTTCTCATCAAGTACCACTCCAGTAAAGTTTCATAATAGGTTATATCCTGATCATAGGATCTGAAAAGCTTTTCATATTTTATAAGGACAATGTTTTTTAATACCTTCTCATTAAGATCATTTTTTCTGAAGGTTTCGGATATGTAATTTTTAAAATCAAGCGTAGTCCATGTTTCAATCTGAGTCAGATCCTGAGAATCCATATTGGTCAATTCTTCTCCGGTGAAACTTGCATTATAATAATCAAGAGCAAAAGTATCTATAAGAATATTATACAAAATTTTCTCATCATCTTGTAAAGACTTTTCGGAATCCTGTATTTTTTCAATAAAGTTGAAAGTTGCGTCGTTTTGGCTGTCGTATGTATATCTCATGGCTGCAAATTCGTTTCTAAGCGAAAGAATAAGCTGTGTCAGGTTTTTGTTTTCCATAGTTTTATAATAAGAGAGAACTTATTTATTGTAAAAAGTGTTTTTAAATTGATAACGGTTAATTTATTCTCTGAGCATTCCCTTTGATAATAATTTTATCATCATTCCTGTTGAAGTATATAATCTCTTTTATAGTCCAATGTATCTCTTTAACAGTATGTTCGTACCATAAATATTCTTTAAAAATCTGTGATATAAAGAAAGTATCAAGAAAATCCATTTTTTCTTTCATGCTGATTTTAGTAGTATTCAAAATATCTTCATAAGAAGGATATTCTGTAAGCGTTTCAAATAATTCTAAGGCATAATTTTCACCCACTTTTTCATCATCTTCTATCAATTCACGCAATAATTCCTGATATTTTGGTTTTATTTTTTCATTAAAATCATTTAAGTCGATATTAATTTCGAATGGCCGGATTTCTTTTCCTTCAATGTATTCTTTATAAAAATGTTCATCGTATAATATATCAGAAGAGTGAATTTCTTGATTATTAATATGTATTTGCATGTGATTTATTTCTGTTTTCATATTTATTAGGAACTGAAATTAGCATACAGGATATTATTATCATTAAAAAAAGTATCAAGTTCTTCAAAATTATTAAAATTGTGCACTTCATCTTTTGAATATAAAGATTCATCATATTGTTGACCTTCAGGACATTCTTCCCAAGTTAAAACAATCTGACTGTTATATAGCCAAACTTTTATTAAGCCGGTATTTTCATTTCGCTCATTTTCTTTATAAATGTAATGACATGATTTACCAGATTGAACTTTGGAAATAAACTTTTCTTTATTCATTTTTTTCTTTCCTGGGTAATACCAAATATTTTCTAAAAATAATAAATACCTCCCTGCTTGATATTCACCATAAGAAAATATGTAGATAGAGTTGTCGATTTTTAGAAAATTAACCTCTAATCCATCTTCAGATATATACTTTTCAATAAAACTATTGGTGAGATTAAAATTACTTTCTTTAATTATTACATTAAAACTTTCATCATCTGTTTCTTTCAATTGTCTTAAAGGATTATTGTAAAAATCAATTAATCTGATTTTTTGATTTCCAATTTCAAAAATTTTCTTCAGACATTTTTCTTCATCTCCATCAAATAATTTTCGCTTACTTATTTCTGTTTTTTTAATCATATTTAATGAGTTGATAGGGGGAATTATTCATTCTTTTTCTTTTGGAATTGAGATCGAGAGTATATTTTTCATAAAACTTGGCTTTGGATCTACATAATAATTATCCCTCCATTATTTATCCATTCTTTTAAGGCTTCAATATCTTTATCTAATATGATACTGATGATTTTTTCGTTATTTGTCTTGGTTTTCATTTTGTGCTTTTATAGTCTGTTTTTTTATTTATTCTTTAATTAAAATAAAACGCGATCATCTCCACGAATTATTTCGTAGTGTATGAAGTTCACATTCATGTCTTCTATTCTGTCTTCAAGAGCTTTAATACCAATCTGTAAATATTTTTCTTTTTCCAATTCGTTTAGCGTATAAAGGACATCAAATCCAGAAGTTGGCTTGGAAATCGGAACAGATAATTGAATACCACTGCCTTTTTCATACACGTAATAGTACCAATCTTTTTTTTCCAGTAATTTCGTTCCTTTCGGAACCGGCCTTCCTGTTTTAGGATCTATAGTATACTTTTTAAAAAAGTTCTCAATGCTTTCAGGCTGACCTGTTCTGGGATCTACTCCGTATATTAAAATGTACTCATCTACAGTACCGGGTTCTCCCATATTTCCCATAAATTTTCTTTCGGTACGTTTTTTTTCAAAAACCTTGCTTATTATTTCTATTTCTTCATTCGTTACTAATTCGTTACCTTCACTTTCATATTGTATTATTTGATCCTTTTGATCTTTCGATAGCAGATCATATATTACTCTTCTCAGATCTTTGTATTTTTTATACAACAGAATCTTTTGCAATAGCACATCATCAAGAATTTCAGGCAAATTGTTAAAATCTACATAAGGTAGTTTGGAGTTTCTTTTTTTTCTGTATTTTTCAGCTCTTTCAGAATCTTTATAGGCAATATATTGTGTTTGCTGATGAGGTTTCAGGATGCCAAAGACCTCATCAAAAATAGAATTGTTCAAATCTTCTATATTTAATAAGAGTTTTAAATTGAATTCAGGCAATTCATCTTTAAAAGGCGTAAAATCGAATATAGCTAAAGTCATATTTCTTTATTTTCATGGTTTTTTATTGTGTAATAATATCAGAATTAATAATTTATCTAAACATTAATTAAAATTTTCAACTGATCAATATTCGTAATATTTACATGATCATTAATTTTCACAGGATAATCAATATTAAATTTTACATCATTAAAATTGACGGCTTTAAACTTACTGTCAGCAAAAATTACATTATCCAATTCTATAGAATCAAAAGTCGTATTTAATATAAAACAATCTCCAAAATAGCTCCATCCTAATTTTATTGTATTGAATGTACAAAGCTCGATGGAAGTATCGTAAAATTCAGCTTTTGTGATTTCATTTTCTACAAAAGAGCAATTCATGAATTGGCATTGATGAAATTCACATTTCCGTAAAAATGAATTTTCAAAATTTACTGAGGAGAAAATACAGTTAAAAAATGAACTCCCTTCTAAATTGACATTGCTAAAAGTGCTCGATATAAATTTTGTATTACAAAAAATAGCGGTATTTAAATCTTCATTTTTAAAAGTAATATTATTAAATTCTTCATTTTCTATATCCAATTGCTTCCCTCCGGAATTATTCAGCCATTTTTTATGGAGCTGTATTTTTGTGTTTATATTTTCCATTTAATAAACTGTTATTTATTCCTCAAAAGAATGATACCATTTTTGAAGCATTTCTAATGTATTGAGTTGCGGATATACAATTTCTACCATCATCTTTATTTTGTGTACAAACTGTAAAATATCTTTCTGTAATGCAGCAATATTAAGATATTCAGACGAAACGGGCGATATCCATTTATCGCCGGATGCATTTTCTACTTTTAAAGTTTCTACGTCTGTTTTAGTAAGTAGAAGTTTCCTTTCTGTTCCCTGAGCGTAAAAATCGAGCAAATATTCTTCTTGTGTATTGCCTTTGCACAATTCGAAAACATCCTGCAACTGCATAACAAATACCAAAAAATCATAAAAAAGAAATACATTCCAATCTTCCTGCAAAGAGCTGAATATAAATTTCACTTGTTCTGTTTCACAGAAAGCGTCTTCTACTACTCTTAAATAGCTGGGAATGTAATCGTAATCCCCTTCATAGATTTCATATTCGAATTGTTGTAATCTGTTTAATTCTGTGTAAGTTAAATCAAATTTCATATTAACTTATGTTTTGGTTTTAGCTAATTTTGCGATTGTTATAAAAACTGAGATCACTTAAATTTTATAATAACATCATTTTCATTCAGCCGTATATTTTTATTTTCTATGGCAACTTCTGTCCAATTTATACGGTCGTCGGATTCGCAGTCATTAATGATTCGATATTCAGAATATCCTTTATTCTCTTTGGGAATTTTAAAAATATTTTCTATTTCATTTTTAGAAATATTATATGTTTTAGAAATGTTTATTAAAAATAAAACTTCAAGCAATTCGTTTTTGAATTTTATATTTTCATCTTTGTTCTCATCTCTTCTTATCAGTTCGTTTATCCTTTCGATTTCATTTGAAATCATATTTTGGACAGATTCCATAGTTTGTTCAGATTAAGTATTATTTTTGCTCGGGAGGAAAAGGATAATCTTTCAATGGTAACAGACTTTCTCTTTTGATCCCTAAATATTCCTGAATTCCTGCCAATTCATAAGTATATTCAAGCATTAATTCAACAGAAGTATTTTTAAAATCAATGGTTACAAAAGGAGAACCATCCAAGAATTCAACACTTTCCTTTTCAATATCTGTATTGTTTTCTTTATTGAATTTATAGGTAAACTGAGTAACCGCTGATGGAGCATACATTATTTTCCTTAGTTTCATTTTTATTGATATTTTAAATTGTCATTTGATTGATTTTAGACAAATAACCAAACTACCTCTTTTTCAATATTATTATCAATCACAGAAAAAGATCGGTCTGTGATCTCAAACCGGGTATTATTGATTATGTTATCACTAAAAATAATATCCCTAAAATTACATTGTTTGAAATTACATCCTGTGATTTTTGCTCCCATTATTTCGGCACTTGCAAAAGAGCATGATATAAAAGAACAAGACTCAAATGATGTATTGCTTAGGTTTGACTTTGTAAAATCAACATTTTGAAAGACACATTCTTCAAATGACGTTTGAACAAAATATGATGAATAAAGCAATATATTGTTGAGTTCAACACGGCTATATTTGGACTTTACAGATATTAAGTTATCCAAATTAAGATTACTAATAGTTAAATCTGTGATTTCTATTTCATTAAAATTAGGCAAATCATCGGAAGTATAATCTGTTTTCTCTTGTATCAAACTGTACAAATGAAATCTGTTTTTCATTTTATTTAAATTTTATATTCATCAATCTTATTTTTATATTTACTCTTCAGAAGGAAAAGGATAATCTTCCAATGGTAATAATTCCTTCCTTATTCTTGCCAAGTAATTTTGAATTCTGCCCAATTCATAAGAATATTCAAATACTAAATCCTGATCAGTATCTTTAAAATCAATAGTTACAAAAGGAGAGCCGTCTAAGTATTCAACACTTTCTCTTTCAATGTCTGTATTATTTTCTTTATTGAACCTGTAGGTAAACTGAGTAACCGCTGTCGGAGCGTACATTATTTTTCTTACTTTCATTTTTATTTAATCCAATTTTAATCCAATCGATACTTTTCATCTTCCTTTGGAGGCAATGGATATTGTAAATAATCCAATGAATATTTTTCTTTTTGAGATAACTCATTTTGTATTTCTCCAAGTCGAAGTGTGTATTTAAAAATCAATTCCTTACTTGTATCCTTAAAATCAATTTCTACAAAGGGAACTCCTGCTTTGTATTCCGCATGAGCACAAATTTTTGTATTGTTTTGATTATTAAACCAATAAGTAAACTGGATTACTGCAATATCCGCATAAAAAGCATTGGTTGTTTTCATTGCATCACATTTTAATGGCATTAGTAAAGATTTATATAATGAAATATCCATACAAAATACGAATATAAGTTTATTGAAAAAACCATTTACCTAGATTTATATTCATCAATTAATTTGCACAAAAACGTTTGTTGTTGCATATTCTAATATATTTTGATGAATTATTTGCTAATCCGTAAGAAAAATATATTTTTGTAATCAGCAACATAAAATGACAGTTGATAAAATGTTGTTTTTGTTAAAAAACTAAACTCCAAATTGAAAACTAATTAATCTATAAAGATGAAGAAAACCACACTGTATTTCATTTATTAATTCATCAAACTAATTGTTTCTATAATTTAGAACAATAGTAAATCCTTAAAACTTCTTTAGAAACACAAGTCGTATTAAACCAACATGGCTTATTTAGTATTTTCTGGAATTGTATGATTGTGTAATGAGGGAGGACTATTGGTTTGAACTATTTATATACATATTTAAAAAGATAAACTAAAAAAACAAAAATGATAGTAGAAGGCTTTGATACGGAAGGTGTTTTGATGATTGTAAATGTTTCAAAATGCAAGGAATATTATAAAGATAAAGAGTTTGATTATGCTTATCCTGAAGGATTGGCGGATTTAATCACAAAAGGAATTGTTCACATTATAACTACAGATGAAGGAATTGAAACAATAAATTGGCTGTTCGACAAATCAAAAATCGATTTGGATGAGTGGGAGTATAAAGAATCGTACAACTATTTGGATGTTGCTGAAGGAGAAGGAGATGAGATACGATTAGTTTCACATGCGAGGTTTACACAAATGTGTCATAATCATCAAGGAGATTTGGATGCTCAGGTTGAAAGTTCTTTATTCATCAGAAATATTTTTAATCCGAATGACCCAAAAGACAAGGAAACGATTTTAAACGAAGATTGTCCGAAAATAGAACTGCAAAGTGGAAAATGGATCGTAAACGTTTACCTTTCCAAAGACAATGGAGATTATTGGTACCCAGAATTTACATTTTACTTTGAAAAAACAAATAATATCGATTTTGAAAAAATTACACTCAAACCTCTTGAGTTTTTTGAATAATTTTTAATTGTCGGAATAAAACAGTATGATAACATGGCAATAGGCATAGTACAAGTAAATTTACATAAATCTAAGTCAGGATTTTATTATAATGAGACGCAAGAAATGATTGATCAATATTTGTCGGGAGATCATTCTTTAGAAACAATTAATGCATTGATTGTAGAGCTTATAGACGATGAACTTATGTTTTTTGCAGAAGAAGAGTTTCCTTATTCAGAATTATCCAGATGTAAGTATAGTGTGATTTCTCAGGATACTTTTATTAGGCTACAACAAAATAAAATGTTGCCTCCTAAGTTAGATTACTCTTCAGCAATGTATGTAAATTTTAAATATGAAAATAATGAGTTTGTGCATCCAGAGGGAGAAAAAAATTATTTACATTCAAATATGCCATGTATGGTTTATTTTCAAAATAACATAGTTACATTTTTTATTGTTGATGAATGTGGAGATAATTATTTTTTATATTCTTTGAGTTATGATGATTTAAAATAACATAATTATTATAAAGGCAAAAACTCTGTGAAAAAATAAAATAATGAAAAATATACTCCCACTTTAGAAAGATAAATAACAGAGAATGGCATTAAACAATACTGAATTAGAAAAATTTAGAACAGAGATAAAAAAAGCTTCGGAAGACTTAAAGTCAAATGAATTAATTTTCCACACAGAATGGATTTTTGATTTACCGACACAGTTTTTAAAGATAAGCGAAGTAATCTTACACGATGGCTATAACATTCCTATTGGTTGGGATGGATATGGTATTCAAGATTTGGAGATATTGGAGCAGCAAGGTTTTTTGAAAAAGATTTTTGAAACAGAAAAAGATCCGGTTACTTTAAAGCAAACTATCAAATATATCATCATTTAGAAAAGCTGAAAAATATTAAAAGATTGGTTTGGGTAGAGAAAAAAAATGACTTATTTAATACCAATTAAGAGAAGGTCTTTACAATGCAGGCTGTCAGAAATTATTGAATCAAGGGACTAAAATTATCATCATTAGAAAAACAAAAGTTCAAAATAAATGGAAAATCTATACATATATCAAGACGAATTTGATAATGAATGTACTTTTCTCAGAAAGAAGTATTATGAACATATATGTGCAATGATTACAGATTTTTTTGAAGAACCGTTGCCTGATAATGAATTTTATAGAAATTTTTTAGATGTATTAAATACGCTGGAAGATTACCACGATGTATACTATTTAACAACCGAAATGCCTTTTTATTGGGCAATCTGCATCATAGAAAATAGAAGAACAAATCATCATTTAATAAAAAATAAAACAAATGACGATTTTAGAGAATGGTATATTAAGTATAAGAAAGAAAATGATATAGTAAGATTTATTATAGAGGGAATTAATGAAGAAACTTATGTTTTTAATAATGATAATGGTGGTGAAAGTATATTTTTAAGAAAGAAGTATTATGAGTTGGTCTGCATTCTTGTGACCGATTTTTTTAAAAAACCTCTTGAGTATAACGCAATGAACGCAACGCTTATCGGTAACCTAAATGCCTTATTTGCCGATGGAAAACGAAAGGACATCAGTACATTTGTTGATAGAGAGCCTTATTATTGGGCAATGTCTATAATAGAAGATAAAGAAACTACAAATGTTTTGAATGAAAAAGAGCTAGAAGGATATGCTGAATTTATTGAAGATTTTTATAAAAATAATGAGATAAAATCTTTTGTTATTCCGGAGTAGAAATAAAAAAGGTTCTTTAAAAGATGGAGAAAAATGAAGATGAGAAGATTACAAAAATAATAAAATAAAGAAGATATTTTATGATCAATAAGATTATTGAAGTAGATAAGCTAATGGATGATATCGCTGCAGAATACAGAGTTAAAACTTTAAATACGAATAAGATAGAAAATCTTTGGGCAGAAGAAACATTGGGAATTATGAAAGAGGCTACATTCATAAAAGATGATGCTTATTTTTACTTTCTAAGCGAATATGGAGGTTGCAATATTTATGGTAATGGTTTTGATATAGGTATTTGCAGTTTTGATGACTGGCTTAATCCAAGTCTTCTTACAACTCCGTTACTTAATGATGCAGATATCTATTTGTTGGCAGATCTTATGTATTATGGTGAAGATAAAACAATTTTTTATGGGTATCACGCCGCACAGGAAAATGAAAATTCAATATGGGTTTCTCATGAATTGGAAGCCGGATATCAACCTGTTTACAAAAATTTCATAGATTTTTTACAATATATTTTAACGATTGAAAATGAAAAATAATAAGATCAACGGTCTTGTTTATCAGGATGATTTCCTGAATGTTGAAGAAGAGAAATTAATCATTTCAGAAATTGACAATGCAGTATGGGATACCAATTTGAAGCGGAGAGTTCAGCATTATGGATATATGTATGATTATAAGAAAAAAAATATCGATCAGGATTTGAAAATAGCCAAATTACCCGATTGGCTTCTTATATTGGAAAGAAAAATTACAACAAAATTTAATCTTGAAAACTCTTTCGATCAGGTAATTATTAATGAATATGAACCGGGACAAGGAATATCAAATCATATAGATTGTGTTCCTTGTTTTGAAGATGTTATCATTTCCATCAGCTTGTTGTCTTCCTGCGTTATGCAATTTTCAAAAGATGAAGATAAGCATGAAATATTATTGCAGCCCCGAAGTATTTTGTTACTAAGCGGAGATTCAAGATATCATTGGAAACATGGGATAAAAGCAGTGAAAAATGATAAATGGCTGAATACCGCAATTCCCAGAAAAAGAAGGATATCAATTACTTTTAGAAAAATAAAAGCGTAAAAATAGAAATGCACAAAACAATCGTTCTTTTTGGGAAAAAATAAAAGATTGGCTCAACAGAAATAAGTTAAATAAACTTGATTGTCATAGATATAAAAAGAACCACTTAAAGTTAAGTGGTTCTTTTTTTATTTTTTGATGAACCTGACAAAGATTATCTTCAGAATATTTTTGCAGGCTTTTATTCGTATTTTAATATAATTTATTTGATTATTTTAAGATTTCCTGATCATAAAGCAGATTATCGTCTTCGTCAAAACTTATGATAAGTACTTTATACTGTTTAGCGGTGTCATTATTGAAAAATTTAATTCTTGGAGGAACATAATCGCTGTCAAATAAATTAGGATTCCAATATAGAGTTTCTCGGGTGTCATTTTCGATTTTCTTTGAAGAATCATCATTATTTAGCATTTCAATCGGAAATTCAGAAGGTTTGTCATACCCTTTTATTACAGATGAATTTTTATTTTGTGTTTCCTTTTCATTATTTTTAGATTTCATATTGCCTCTCATAGTGTAGATTGCCACCGCATTACCTACTAATCCGGATTCTTTAATAATTTTCACCATTGCGATATTGCTTATAGGAAGATTTGCAATCATGGTAGGATCAGTTGGTATTTCATCCAAATATAGCTTTGCCTGTTGACCACGAATATAAGGAACATTTATCCCTGAATTGTTTCTCTGAAATGTTAATCCAGCCGCTCTTCCTTGCAACCAGTCTAATATATTGCTTGATCCTATGGCATGTTGATCTTCATTTACAAAATCAAATATAGTGCTATTAATAGAACTGAACATTCCTTTAGAGAGTTGTTTATCAAGCTCTTCTTTTGGATCTGCCTTTTTTCCTGTTAATTTTACTTCTTCGATTTGTACGTCAACATTCTCCGTTTTTTTATTGTTTTTCTGAGTGTTGATGGCTCTGGAAATTGTTTGAGGAAGGTTTTTACGTTCAGCTGATTTCACCAGTTTGTATTTTGTTGTCGGGAAATTACCTTTAAATTGTGTGGGATTTACCAATGGCTCAACTGTGACGAATAAATTATCAGTACTGGCTTCTTTATTTTTTTCTGAATTTACAAATAATGAAACATTCAAAGGTTCATTGAAGTTAAGATTATCTAAATAAATGTATCCGTTTTGATCTGTTTTAAATGGATTAAAAGTAGGTTCATTTTCGCCTAATTTCAAGACCAAATTTACATTGGTATCTTTCATTAAAGCATTGTCTTTAAGAGGCTTTATTTTATAAGACAAAAACTTTTGAGAATTGGGTTTAATGGCTGGAACTGAACCGCTAAGTACTGTATTCCAGTCAAATCTTTCCCATTTTTCAGAAATAAGCAAAGCATCCAAAGCTTCACTATTGGCATTTTTAGAAAAATATTGTGCAGGTGCATCTATTTTTGAAGTAAAGTCTCCTGTTAACCAAAGACTGCTTAGAATATTCTCTTCCTCCGGATTGCTGCTGCCATTATCCTCACTTACCAAAACAGTGTAATTTTTAAAAACAGACTCAGGAGAAAGGTCAATACTGTTGAAAGATCTTGGTGTTTGTTTTAAACTCTGACTGATAATTTCCGCTTTCTCAATCTTCAGATTATTAGGTTTTATAAAGCAAAGCCTTTTTGCGACAAGATTGTCTTGATCATCAAAAATTGCCAATTGCAGAATACCGTTGTTTCCATTGCTTATTTTTGTAGGAATAAGGCTTGAAACTTCATTCGTTAATTGTGAGATATTGGCTTTATAAGCAAGATGATTATTGATGGTTCCGACGATTTTATAATTTTGGAGCTGTTGTTTTAAATTCACTCCTTTTAAAGTATATTTAATTCCATCTTTCGAGCTGTAAACCTCTAAATTGGCACCGCTGCTTGCAACAATAGGCAGATTTATTGTCTGATTTTTACCTGCATTATCCTGAATAATAACCTGATATTTCTTTCCTAAAGTTGGAGTTATTTTAAAAGATGCAACGTTTTTATCAAAAGATTTAAATGTAGTTATCGGCGTATTCGGATTTTGTTCGTCTATTACTTTTCCGCTCCAGTTTTCCGGGAAAGAAGTATTGCTAGATAATCTTATCGCAAACTTCGTTGGCGTACCGTCAATAAAATTTCCACCTTCAGGAAAAGTTTTGGCAGACCAATCAGAACTTTTAGAAACTTCCAGTGTTTCGGTTGCATTGGGATTATAGATAGGAATTGTTTTTACAACTTGGAAATCTTCATTAAAATTAGTCATGTAGGGAGTGTAAGCTCTAACAAAATAAACATCCTCAGAAAGATCTTCTTTGAGTTTAAAATCTCCACTACCTTCACCGTTGGTAAGAAGTATTGTTTTCCAGTCTATTAATTTTTTATCGGAGTTGTATAATTCTACAAAAAGAGTAGTAGATAAGGTAGAACGATTGTAGCCGTCAAATACAAAGCTTTTAAACCAGATTTGATCACCGGCTGCATATTGTGGTTTGTCGGTAAGAAGGTATACCTTTTCTTGTTCGTAATTATTCTCAAGACTGGTTATTGCTTTTTCTAGTTTTGTTTGTGATAATACAGGCTGTACAGCTGAAATAAGCAATAAAAAGAAAATATGTTTCATAGAAATCTTAACGCATTTTAAATCCAATGCTAAATTACTTAATTAAAGAGTGCAAAAAGTTTTATTCATCTTATAATTAAAAAATTTAAGGGAATTTTAACTAATACTTAGAATTATATGAAAAAAATGCTATCTGGTTTTCAATGGCTAAAACGGATTATCTTCAATTATTTTATATGTGATATAGTTCGTTTGAGACAAAAATTATCTTAAGTAATAATCAACAGTTTTTAAAAACAAAAAAAGGCAAACCAAAACGATTCACCTTTTCTTATAATATATATTGTCAATTAAGATTGTATAAACTCCAACAAATCCTTATTAATCGTCTCATGCTCCGTAGTCGGCATTCCGTGAGGGAAACCAGGATACGTGATTAGCTTTCCGTTTTTCAATAGTTTCGCAGATTTGATGCCCGAATTTTCGATAGGAACAATCTGGTCATCTTCACCATGAAGAACCAAAACAGGAATATCCACAGCTTTCAGATCCTCAGTAAAATCAGTCTCAGAAAATGCTTTGATTCCGTCATAATGCGCTACAATTCCGCCCATCATTCCCTGTCTCCACCAGTTTCTCTGGATTCCTTCTTTAATCACAGCTCCTTCTCTGTTATAACCGTAGAAAGGGAAAGTCAAATCAATATAAAACTGATTTCTATTATTCAAAGTCTGCTCTCTGATTCCATCAAAAACCTCCATTGGAACACCATCAGGATTACTTTCACTTTTCACCATTACAGGCGGAACTGCACTGATTAAAACTGCTTTTTTCGCTCTTCCGTTAGAATATTTGTTAACGTAACGGATAACTTCGCCACCACCTGTTGAGTGACCGATGTGGATAACATCTATCAATCCAAGGAAATCCACCAATTCCGCTGCGTCAGAAGCATATTGCTCGATGGTGTGGTTATAAATATTCTGGCTGGAACGACCGTGACCTCTTCTGTCGTGAGTAACAACTCTGAAACCTCTCTGAAGGAAGAAAATCACCTGTGCATCCCAATCGTCAGAAGATAAAGGCCATCCGTGGTGAAACATCAAAACTGGTCCTTCTCCTTGGTCTTTATAAAAAATCTCTGTTCCGTCTTTTAATTTTAGTGTGCTCATAATTTAATTTTTTAATGTGATTAATTTGTTGTAATATTTTGTTGTCTTATTTCTTTAGCAAATGTATGGCGGTTAAATTCCTTAGAAATTAATCTAGTTTAATTTCGTACATTTTGTTGAATATTTTTTATTTGACTACGTCGAACCACTTTGTTAGGTTTGGGCAGCTTTATCCGCCTTCCGCTCCCAATCTTTTTTGCAGACGATTCCAGTTTAAATAGAACTTGAGAATACGCAAAAAAAGGATTTCCGCTCAAGTCGGGCTGCAGATTCGGTGTTAATTCACGTTTTCCCTTACCAATTCAAGCAAATCTTCCGCTCCACCATTGAATTTAGTTTCATTGATGAAAAACGAAGGCGTTCCATTCACACCGCTCATAACACCGCTCTCAAAATCCGAATCTACTTTTTCTTCCAATTCAGCTTTTTGGATATCATCTTTAAATTGAGAAATATCCAAACCTATTTTTTCTGCCAACTCAAATAGATACAATTCATTCAGATTTTGCTGATTTTTATAAATCGCATCGTGCATTTCCCAGAATTTCCCCTGAAGATTGGCGGCTTCAGCTGCAATGGCAGCAACTTTTGCATATTGATGCATTTCCGATAACGGAAAATTCCTGAAAACAAATTTTACCTGACCTCCGAATTCTTTCATTAATGCTTTCAGAACAGGATAAGCTGCTCCGCAATACGGACATTGATAATCGCCGTATTCTACAATGACCAAATCGGAATTCAAATTTCCTTGTGCGTGGTCATTTTTGTTGACTGTTGGTTTTAGTGACATAATTATTGGGTTTTTAAGTTTTCTAATGCTTCCAAAATTCCGTCTGCTCCGGGATTGATGGCGGTAGGAGACAGGTAACTCCATTCAATGATTCCATCTTTGTTGATTACGAATAATGCTCGTTTGCATTCACCTTCTTCATCATCATAAACACCATATTTTTTAGCAATTTCTCCTTTAGCTTCAAAGTCTGCTAACAATGGAAAATGTAAATTTCTTGATTGCGAAAAAGCCAAGTGACACCATTTGCTGTCCACCGAGATTCCGAATATTTCGGCATCATATTTATGAAAGAACTTTAAAGTTTCATTGTACAAAGCCATTTGGTCACTGCAAACCGGACTCCAGTCGGCTGGATAAAAAGCGAGGATGACATTCTTTCCTTTGAATTCTGATAATGTAATTTTCTGGTCTGGCGTTGCAAACAATATAAAATCGGGAGCAACATCATTTTTCTGTAACATAGTAATTAGTTTTTAGTGTTAATTTTTGAAATCAATAATTCACAAGTCATTAATAATAAAGCAGGAAAAATCAAAGTCCATTTCCCGAAATAATCGAGTAGGAAAGGAGCTATAAAAGCACCTGACAGAAAACCAATCCACAATAACAAAAGATGAATGGCGTTGAATCTATACTCCTCTTTTTCCACCTTATCTTTGGTCATACTCAACATTGCGGTGTTCTTTGCCAAGCTGTTCAAAGTTCCCGTCACGAAGTCTGTATTTACTTTTTGGTTTCCTACAGAAGTCACAATCGTATTCATCATTCCCATTGAAAATCCGATAATTGCAATGGATAACAAATTATTGATATTATAAAAATAAGAAATAATTGAATAGAAAATAAGAATTCCGGAAACAAGATAAAATGTTAATATTTGGTTCTTAATTCTCTTCAATAAGGAAAGGCAGGTTCCAGCGTAAATCCCTAACAAAAAACTACTTATGACTGTAACTGATGTGATAATGATTTCAGATTTGTCTGTTGAAAGTGCCGCTCCGAGTGAAGTTGTATTTCCACTCATAAAAGAGACGTAGGTTTTCCATTGTATCAGTCCTGTTGCATCGATATATCCTGCAATCAAAGCTAAAAATATGGACAATCTCTCTTGCATCTTAATCGAATCAGACGAAACGGAAGGGTTTGTTTTGATGACAGAATTATCCATTATTTAGAGAGATTTAATTCTAATCTTATTTCTTAGGCTGAATGAAAACTTTCTCAGTCGGGAATTTCTCAATTTCACCTTCTTTCAAACCAAAGTTCGTTACCACAACATCTTTAGGATTTCCGGCAAGCCATTCGCTCAAATCAATTGATTCATATTTTCCGCTGTTGAAGCCAATCAAAATTCTGCAAACCGTGTCGCCTATATTTTTGATATAATGTCCGGCTCCCATCGGAACGTAGCCTACATCTCCTGCATTGAACTGCTCTGTAACACAAGTAGATTCTGCCAGGAAAACTGACATTTCAGCTTGTCCAGATATAAAATATTGCCATTCATCCGCATTTGGATGCCAGTGCATTTCTCTCAAAGCACCAGGTTGCAATTCTAGAATAGAACCAGACATTGTACTGCTGATAGGAAATTCTTTACTCGTAACCAATCTCTGCAAACCGCCGCCCGGAACGATTCTCGGCTGTTGAGAATGCAAAGGATAACGGTGAAAACTCGTTAATTCTATATTAGATTCATTTGGACGAGCTTCAGCGACGAAAGACATCTCGTCCGGAACAATTCCTGCTGCGAAATACGCTTCTTTCTGAGGTAAAGCGGCTACTTCTTCTAACGTTAAACCTAAATTCTGAGCAACAATTTCAGGTGGTACAGACGAAACAAAATCAGTAACACTGAACGTATGGTCTTCAGAAAAATTACCGTTATCAAAAATCAAAATGAAATGACATTCTTCTGTTCCTGTCGCCTGAATCGAGTGACCGTAACCTTTTGGAAAATACCAAACGTCTCCAGGTTCGAAATTATCGGTGTAACTGTGCCCATCGGGATGAATAATCGTGGTACGAACTGTTCCCGAAATCACATAAGCCCATTCCGCAGCGTTGGCGTGCCAGTGCAATTCTCTCATACTTCCAGGCTGCAGTCTCATAGAAACGCCTGCAATGCCGATAGAAGCTGGGAAATCTTTTACAGAAGCACCTCTTGTCGTTCCGCCGTCGTTGGTTCTTGGTTCTTTTTTTTCTAATTCGTATTTGAAACTTAATGATGCAGTATTCATAATGATGAGTTTTTGTGATTAATAATAATTTGTCTTTATTTCTAGTGTAAAGCTACCTCGAAATCAAAGGATTTTGAAGTGGTTTTCGGTGAACGGGCAAAATGAGTCGGTGGGAATTTGAAAGGAGTAGTTGGTTCCTTAGAGTAAAGAAAATAGACGGTAGATAAAAGACTTTCGATTTAATTTTACTGATTACTAAAATCGATTTCCGTTGATTTTAATAATACAAATCCTTCCCAATTTGACTTGAGAAGGACGACTATTTAAATTATAGAAGAATTTATGGCAAGGATAAAGATATTTTTCTTGAAGAGACCGTGTAGAAGACGGAAATCAAAATACCTGGAATCAACATAGAAACCAAACCGAAACGAGCAGAAATCAACGCGCCACAGATGCATCCAATCAAAAAACCTGTCAGAAGTACCAATGATTTCTGTAATTCTATTAGCTTTTCAAATGTACGCTCTGTTGAGATATAAGAGAAAAAATCAAGGATGGCTTTGGTAACATTGCCCGTCATTACCGTCGTTGGGCCAAAAGCGGAATTGGCATACAAACGGTTCACCGTATTTTGGATACCCATCGAAAAGACAATCAGCATCAGCATAAAATGATACACAAAACCTGTTTCAATATGATTTTGTTTTAATAATAAAGCGACACAACCTGCAACCATCAAAAATATGCTAATTGATGTAAATATTCCCTTTTCATTTTTATAAAGGCTGTCCATTTTTCTGGTCAAGATGACCGCCAAGATAAAAACCGGAAAGCTGATAAGATTGATAAAATCACGAAATTGCGGGTGGTTCGATAATTTGTAAGCAAAAACCACAAAATTTCCTGTAATATGGGCAGAGAATAATCCATCTGCAACCGTGAAGGTGCTTGTGTCTACAAAACCTGCACTGAAAGCCAGAATCAGGGACGAGTAGAAGATAGCATTTCTTTTCATTGGTTTTAATTTTTGCTATCTCACAAGAACAATCTTTCCTGTATGCGAACCATCTTCAAGCAATCGGTGTGCTTCTGCAGCTTCCGAGAAAGAAAATGTTTTAAAAATGACAGGTTTGAACTTCTTTGATTCAATCAAAAGCCAGATATTTTTCTGAATCTCTTTGGCTAATTGTTTTTTGAATTCATACTCTCGGCTTCTCAAAGTACTTCCTGTGATGGTCAGACGTTTTGTCATCACTTTCCAAATATCTAAATCTACACGGCTGCCACTTATCGCATTGATGTGAACCAATCTGCCTTCAGGCTTTAAAATATTGATGTTTTTAGCCAAATAATCACCGCCAATCATATCGAGAATGACATCGACACCTTCATTTTGAAGTTCGGTTTCAAAATTCTGGGTTTTATAATTAATGTAAGAATCTGCGCCGAGTTCAAGACATTTCTGTCCTTTTTCATCGGAACCAACCGTGACAATGACTTTTGAACCCAAAGCGTGAGCAATCTGAATTCCTGTGATTCCAATTCCGCTATTTCCACCGTGAAGTAAAAGGGTTTCTCCCGGTTGAAGATTTCCTCTCTGAAAAACATTAGACCAAACTGTAAAAACCGTTTCCGGTAAACTCGCCGCCTCAGCAAAACTTAAATCTGCCGGAATTGGCAAACATTGGCCTTCCCTCACAGCGACATATTCTGCGTAACCGCCACCTGCGAGAAGTGCACAAACTCTGTCGCCAACGGTAAAATCTACGACATCAGGTCCGCATTTTACAATGGTTCCGGCAACTTCCAATCCCGGAATCTCGGCAGAAGCTCCTTCCGGTACAGGATAATTGCCTTCTCGCTGAAAAACATCGGAACGGTTGAGCCCGGCTGCTTTCACTTCAATTAAAACTTCATCTCCGGAAATTTCGGGAGTTGGGTAATCCTGTAATTTCAATACTTCAGGAGCGCCGTATTTTGTGATAACAATTGCTTTCATTCTTTTAAATTTTAATATCAGATTCATTTCAAACTCTCTTCCAGGTCAGCTTGTGAGTTACCAATCTAGAGTTGCTGGTGAACGGTTTCTCACTTTCAAGATGCAGAAAACCATCTTTAAAGATAACGATTCTATTCTGCGTTTGCCCCGTCCAGTTGGGAAAAAGCGAGATGTACATCGTGTGACTCACCAACTGTTTTTCATCGTCCGTTTTGAACGGTCCCGAATACGCAAGATAGGTAGAACCTTCCTGTGTATATTCTTCCGGCGTGGCATTAGTCCAATGTTCCTGATGAAAGTTTTCCCGGTGCGTATCCATAATTTGTGCCGACATATAACCATCTGGATTGTAAATAATCAGTCCTTTCGGATTGTCGCCCATCGGATGCGTGATTTCTCCGCCGTTTACAGGAACTTCGATAAGTTCTACTAAAGTCCAGCTTCCTATAAGTTTTTCAAAAAGTGTTTCCATAACTTTAAAATGAAATGAGCGTACTTTTAATACGCTCATTATGTTTTTGAATTAGAAAGGTTGATTGTATTTTCCGGTCAACGCTTTGTTTTCGATGCTTTTCGCAAAGTTGGGCGTTTCCTCGTGGTTGTGAGCGTCGGAAGCGGCTTGTCTTGAAGCGGCAGCATCAGCGAGATTCACGTTGTGTTCTTTTAAATATTCGAACATTTCGGGAGTTGCCGTTGCGTGGATTTCGTTGGTGTACAATGTCGTGTTATCATCAATTTTTGTGGCTTTCAGTTCCCATAAAACCTGAACTTTTGTTCTTCCGCCTTTGGTAATTGAATCTGAAATCGACAACATTCTGCAGTAATCTGCGCGGTGCTCAACGGCAACATAATGCTGAACCATCAAAGCATCTCCGATTGTTTCCACATTTAATGAAACCGGTTGTCCATCAAAAGTGGTGGAAATGGCCGCTCCGATGTGTTGTGTTGAGCATCTTTGATATTCGGCATCGGGAAGATTAAGTAACCAATCTGCGATATTTACTTTTTCGATTGGGGCATTGATAATCGCTGTAACTGTAGAGTGAGACAATGCGTTTTCTGGGGTTTGAATAATTTCCATAAAGTTTAAGTGTTTGTATTTGTTAATTTGATGATGTAAAGCTACATTCAACAAATTTCAAAATCAATTGGTGTTCGATGAACAGGCGGAAACTGTCGTTAAATGAGAAAAATAAGATTGTAATATTCAAGAGATAAAAATTGTTTTATTTCAAACGAGTTGCAGGAAAGAAAATGCAATGTTGTTTTGCTCCAAACAGAGTTGATTTAAACAAAAGTAAAAGTTGATTTGTTTCCCGCAGACTGTCGGAGACTTCCGTCAAAGTTATTTTGTTTCAACCAGGTTGTGGGAAACAAACAGCAAAGTATATTTGTCTTAAACAGTTCGTTTAGAAAGAATACAAGTTGTGTTTTAGTTTAAATGAGTTGTTTTGAAGGAAAGTAAAATGTGTTTTGGTTTAAACAGCCTGCTCAGAGGAAATACAAGTTGAGTTTTAGTTTAAAACAAATTGTTTTTAAGAAAAGCTTTAAACAAAAAATCCGTCTCAATTTTGTTTGAGACGGATTTTATTTTAGAATTAATTTTAATTATTTGTAAAGCCATTTCCTAATCAGCTTCGTATAATTCGGCATCACCACATAAATCACCAGAAAAACCAAACATCCCGTACTGACTAACGTATCAAAATACCGATTGGCGGGGATGTGCAATAATCTTAAAGAGGGCAGTAATAGCAACTGCATCAGCAATGATAAAGGGTAAATGGCAGACCAAGTCGCCAGATATTGTAGGAACTTTATTGTCTGTTTTTTCGCCATAAAAAAGAAAGTCCAATCCCGATTTGATTTCGTAATTGTCTTCTTTGGTGAATAAGGGATGCGCTTTGTCAATCAATTTTCTTCTCGTATCAGATTCCATCCAGTTTCTGAGATTTTCAATCGTATCAAATCGGATAATGACCGTGTAGACAAAAGTAAGATTTGGGATTGGACGAACGATTTGCCAGTTGATAAAGCCTTTGGCGTTTTTGGAAACGGGCAGAATTTCATCGAGCCATTTTTCATATTCGGTTTGTTTGCCGTTGAGAACGTGATGGGTGATGACCACCGATGCGCCTTGGTTTTCCATAATTATTTTGGTATTAAAAAATCAATAGAAATGGGCTTTAGCCCTTTCGTTCCCGAAAAATAATAGGTTAGGCTTTAGCCAAAACTTAATCTAAATTTTGGCTAAAGCCGAGTTTATTTACATTTTAATCATCGGGCTAAAGCCCGACGCAATTGATGAGCCTTTAAATCGATTGCATAAACAATTTAGTTTCAAAAAAAGATTTCAACAAAACATCTTTTACCTCTTCCAAAGCCAGTTGCGATGCTGGATTTTCTTCGGTTGTTAATTCTAAAATATCTAATTTTTTATCTAATAAAGTTAACAAACCCATTATCGCCACACTCGATTTCAAATCGTGAGCTCTTAATTTTAGCAATTTGAAATCTTTATTGTCATAAGCCAGTTTCAGTTCCTGCAAATGAGTTGGGACTTTATCTAAAAACTGTTGCGTCACGGTTCTTTCAAAATCCTTGTCTTCATTACTGATAGACTTCAAATAGGTAAGGTCGATGAATTCGTAATTAGAAGTAATTTCCTCTGATTTAGTTTCCGTTTTTTCAACTTCTTTCAATCCGAAATTGGAGATTAATTTGAATAATTCGTCTTCTTTTATCGGTTTAGAAATGTATTCATTCATTCCACGGCTCATACATCTTTCGCGTTCACCAGCCAAAGCGTGTGCGGTCATTGCGATGATTGGCGTGTTCAGTTTCAGTTCTTCACGGATGGTCTGCGTGGCAATGTAACCATCCATTTGTGGCATTTGAATATCCATTAAAACCAAATCACAATCGTTATTTCTGAGGAATTCTACGGCTTCCAGACCGTTGTTTGCAGTTTCAAAATCGATGTTCCATTGTGAAAGGAGATGTTTCATCAGACTTTGATTGATAGCGTTGTCATCCACGATTAAGACTTTTAAAGGCGCATTTGTTTTATCTTTAAAATAATCGGTGTCAACTTTCGGAACTACATTCAGCTGTTCTTTCGCAATCGCATAAGGAATGTAGAAATGGAAAGTCGTGCCTTTTCCCTGTTCGCTGATGACTTCGATATCGCCGTTCTGCAACTGAATCAGACTTTTCACAATGGATAAACCAAGTCCGGTTCCGCCGTAATTTCGGGTTGTCGAATCTTCTCCCTGATTGAATCTTTCAAAAACTTCACTAAGTTTTTCTTTATCAATTCCGATTCCTGTGTCAGAAACTTTGAAGCCAACAACGACTTCGTTTTCGGTGTGTTGTTTATTGTAAATTTCGATATTAATGTTTCCCTGATGTGTAAATTTGATGGCATTTCCAATGAGGTTGACCAAAATTTGAGTCAGTCTCGTTGCATCGCCATTCAAAGTATCAGGAATAGAAGCATCTATTTTGCTTGAAATCGTCAATCCTTTTTCCTTGGCTCTTTCTACGAAAAATGTTTCGACAGAATTCACCAATCCATTGATGCTGAATATTCCTTTGGTAATGCGCATCATTCCGGCTTCGATTTTTGATAAATCTAAAATATCATTGATAATCGCCATCAGATTTTCCCCAGAACGTTGAATTGACGAAACAAATTCTTTCGAAGTTTCGTCCAAAGGTCTTTTCTGTAAAAGATTGGTAAAGCCCAAAATTCCGCTCAAAGGCGTACGGATTTCGTGGCTCATATTGGCAAGAAAATTTTCTTTGGTTTGCGCGGCGACCGACGCTTTTTTCTCCGCAACATCCAATTCCTGAATCAACTTTCTCTGACGATTGAACTGACGAAGAATGTGATAACCCACGATTGAACCGCTTAAAATCAAAAGAATCAAAAGGGAAATATCATACAATCTCGCTTTTTGTCCCATTGCTTCGGTTTCTTTGCTGAGATCAACCATATGAAGTTTTCTGCTCTCGTAGATTTTTGCTGTAATGGAAGTGATTTCGTTGGAAATGTTTCTGGCTCTTGGATTGGCAATGGAAGTGTTGTCATCCATATTTCCGAGTGTGTAGTAACGAAGCAATAATTTGTCTTTCGTGGTTTTCTTTTCCATAGCAAGAACACTCAGTCTGTGAATCATTCTTTCTTCAATATCGTCTGAATTGTCTTTGGAAAGGGAATCCAGAAAGTTTTCTATCTGATTGATTTTTTGGTCGATGCCTTCCAAATGTGTCGTGTCGTTGGTTGCAATGGAAGCTCGGATTCTGCTTTCGACACCCAAAATATCGCGGTCGATTTCACGCAAATGATTGCTGGAACGTAACTCGTTGAGAAGTTTGTTATTATTTTTGATAAGTTCTTTCGTGTTTTGAGCCGAGTTGATTTGAACAGCTATCAATAGGAGAGAACCCGCAATGAATGCGAGGATGATAAAATAACTGAATCGTTTGTTTCCCATTACTGAGGATATTTTTTTCATAAGTGCTTGTACTTATTTTGAATTGTTGAAAACCACTTTAGAATTGTAAAACCACCCCGTCAAAAATTCTTTGAATTTTTGCCACCCCTCCTCTGGAGGGGAATTTTTTCGCTCGAATTTGAACGTCGAATTGTCGCAGCCCGACTTGAGCGGAAATCCTTTTTTGCTTGTTCTTTAGTTCTATTTAGACCGAAATGTTCTGCAAAAAAGATTGGGAGCGGAAGGCGGATTAAGCTGCCCAAATAAAAATTTTAAAAGACATTCATTCTCGTGTTGAGCGCTTTTCTGTAAGCATCTGCAACGGGAATGAATTTTCCGTTTATCATAATTCCGCCGTCCTGAAGCGTGTCTATCTTGCCGACAGAAACGATGTAAGACCGATGAACTCTGATAAAATGGTCTTTCGGGAGACGTTCTTCTGCGGTTTTCATCTTGCCGTGAATGGCGAACATTTTTTCCCTCGTGTAAAACTTCACGTAATCGCCCATTGCCTCTGCATAAAAAATGTCATCAAGCTTCAAACGCCTCGTGATATTGGAATCTCTCACGAAAAGAAACTCGTCTTTGGTGACTTCCACGTCTTCTTTTCGGCTGTCAAGAATAGCCTGAGCTTTGCTTACCGCCTGTAAAAATCTCGCAGGCATCACAGGTTTCAGAAGATAATCTGCGATGTTAAGTTCGAAAGCTTCGAGGGCATATTCTTTATTTGACGTTGTATAAATGATGATAACGTCTTTTCCTGAAAGGTTTTTAGTGAGTTCGATTCCTGTCATTTCCGGCATTTCGATGTCGAGGAAAATCAAGTCTACAGAATTGGACTGCAGGTAGTTATAAGCCTCAATCGCATTGGAAAACTCATTGATAATCGTGAGATTTGGGACTTGTTTTGCCAAGTGCGCCAAAGTTGTTCTGGCAATATCGTTGTCATCTACGATTAGAGCTTTCATAGGGATAGTTATTTATGGTTCACACAAATATAATTATTCCTTGTCTTATTTCCTTAATTTCTGAAGTATGAACGAATCATCCAAGCCATTTCTTCGTGTGTTTCCATCAATCCTGTGATGAAGTCGCTGGTTCCGTAATCTTTGTATTCTTCGGCAAAAGGTGAGATGTTTCCTCGGAGAAATTCGATGATGCTTTCGTGGTCGCTTAACAAATCTTTCATATAGCCGAGTCCGTCGTTGGTTCTGTCGCTGTATTCGGTAAGATGTGTCAGTTCCAAATAAGCTTTCATCGTTGCTGGAGCGTAATGTCCGATTTTTCGCATACGTTCTGCAACGCTGTCAATGAGTTCGTCCAACTGTTTGTATTGCTCCTCGAAGAAAATGTGATTGGCGTGGAAGTTATCTCCAGTTACGTTCCAATGGGCATTTCGTGTTTTGATATACAATAAAGTTTCATCCGCTAAAAGTTTTGCCAATTGTTCTGCAACTGCCTCTGTGTTTTGTTCTGTGATTCCGATTTTTGTTTTCATAATAAAAGGATTTAAGTTGTTCTTTTTTGATGATGTAAAGTTCGGTCGGAAAGATGTTGGTTTGGTGATTTTTTCGTTGAATGGGCAAAATGAGTCGTTGAAATCAAATCCGTATGATTATTGATTTAATAATAATTTACTTGAAAGTATGAAATTTATTGATAAGATGATGAAGCTATTAATATGAGACTTTAAAATTATCTGTCATAAGCCAGAATCTGTTTCAAATTATAAATTGCTTCTGTAAGTTTTTTAGGGATTAATTTGGGGCTTAAAATTTTGTACAGACTTGATTTTAACATTTAATCTTTAAGAAACAGTATAATGATGATTATAAATTTCTAAAATACTCTAAGAAATCTGGTGGTTCTGTTTAAGATTGCGGATAAAGTCCGTTGGTCGTACACCATTGATATCAAAAAAGAGATCTGAGAAATTCTGCCTCGACGCAATACCACATTCTTGCGCCAATGTCTCTACACTATACTTGAGAAAAACTTTATTTTTATGCAGTTGTTCTGTGATATAGCTGATTCTCAAAGTACCAAGGTATTTATTGAAATTTGTACCCTTATGTTCGTTGATAATGTGTGAAAGATAATTGACATTGGTTTGTAATTGAGCTGCCAACTTCTGTTGTGTCAAACCTTTTTGCAAAAAATCTTTCTCTTTTTCGAATGTTTCCAATTTCATTAAAATCTGCTTAGTAATTTCATCGGGTATTTGGAGTTTAGACTTTTCATTTATTTCAGGAGCTAAATCTTTAATCGAATTAAGTTCATTCTCCAACTGTTGCAGCTGATTTTTTAATGTAAAATATTCCCGTTTGGATTTGCGGTGTTCCAGAAACTTATAAATACTGAATATGATTGAGAACGTTAACAAAATCGCAGTAAAGAGAAGAATGTAAAATGTTCTTGCCTCTTTTTTTATCAATAATTCCTGTTGTACTTCCAAAGAGTGCTTATCGTATTCTTTGTGGATTTTGCCGGAAAGATACTGGAAATTTCCATTTAAATTTTCATCTACTTTTAGCAACTGTCTTGTATAATATAATTCTTCTTTTATATTGATCTTATTCTGCTGATTTTCCAAAAGATATTCGAAAGCATGGCGGACTTCTGGAAGAACAAATTGATGTCTATTGAAAATAGAATCTACTTTTTTAAATGATTTCAAAGCTAAATATTTTCGATCGATTTTCTCAAAAAGAAGACCTTGGTAAAAATGAATGATAGAAATGTTGATGAAATCATCATGCAATATCAATTCCGGGAGTGCTTCATCGAAATAATTCTGTGATGTTTTGTAATTGCCTTTATGAAGTTCGGATATGCCTTTAGATTTATAAAAATAACTTTTTTGCAATTTTATGCCTGAATCGTTTATTACGAGATGAAGAGCTTTATTAATGTAAATATCTGCCTCTTTAAAACGATTCAGTTTTTGAAGGCATACAATCGTTTGATGCAGACTGTTCAAATAATCTTTTGAGGGAGATTTTGCATTGATATCATGATCAGCAAAGAAATCCATACATTTTTTAAATATATGCAAAGCCTCTTCATTGTACCCCAAATAGGCTTTCATCTCTGCAATATGATAGAGATTTTGATAAGTGAATGCTCTGTTTTTTGATTTTTCCAGATATTTATAAGCAAGAAGATATTCATTAAGAGCTTTTTTGAATTGTCTGAAATTATAGTAATAAACAATACCTTTCTTAAGATAAGCGTTGCCGATAGTATCTTCATTTTTGGACAGTAAGGCAACTTTTATTGCTTTATTGGCATAATCTAATTTTTGGTTTTTATCATTGATAAAAATTGTTGCATCATCATAACCCTGAGCCAATTTTTCGTAATTTTTTTCTTTGGTGGCTTTTGTGATGAAAATATCCAGACCTTTATCGAAAGCTGTACGGTCATTTTCTGATAAAGAAAAATATTGTTGTCTCAAAGAATTATAATCTTGTTCCGGAACAGCTTTTTCCCAAACCAAGCCAAGCACAAGAAAAGAAAATAAGACTAAAAATCTGTTGAATAATTTCATCTTTGGAAGTTAATGTGTACAAAAATAAACTATTTTTTCAATGAAGCTCAGTAGCTAAACGCAAGGAGATTGGTATTTATCCTAACATATTGATAAATTGGGACTTTTGAATGGTCTTCATTCATCATTTAGGACGTAAAACATTTTAGAGATTTTCTATCTAAAGCTATTTTTGGCAAAAAATTAAAGTTAATATGAAAAGCATTATTGCGCTTCTATTCCTGTTTTCAATTGGTCTCTCTGCTCAGAGTCATTTCAGTATTTCGGGTGAGATTCTGGATCAGAAAAATGAAAGGTTGGAATTGTCTGAAGTTAATCTGTTTGATGATCAAGATAAAATTGTCAAGTCCACAGTTTCGCAAGACGGCACATTTGAATTCAAAAATATTGATGCCAATACTTCTTATTATATCCAAATTGTTAATCATTCGAAAATACAGAATGAACTTCCTTTTACTTTAAATGAAGACTATAAGTTTAAAATAATTTTCAATCCTCGTATGACAGATCTGGAAGAATTGAAGATCGTTAAAAATATAAATAGTGTAAAAACAGAAAACGGAAATTTAAGCATCGATATTGCCAATTCTGCTTTAAGCAAAGTGGCAAACTCTACAGATTTGTTATCACGACTACCTTTTGTAAGGATAGATCCAAATGGTGAAAATCTTTCCTTTGTGGGCAAAGGTGTACCTTTATTGTATATCGATAATCAGAGAGTTGATTTTTCTTTAATAAGCGCGCTTTCGGTAGATGATATAAAGTCGATAGAACTAATTCGAAACCCTTCTATTAAATATGAAGCTGAAGGAAAAGCTGTTATAAAGATCAATCTTAAAAAAAGCAGAAAAGAAGGTCAAAAATTGATACTGACCGAAACCGGAATTTTCCAAAAGAAGTACAGCAATTATCTATCAGGAAATTACCAGGCAAAGAAAAATAAAACAGAATGGAAATTAAACGCTTCCTATAATCAGATTAATCACTGGGAAAGTAATGGTTATGATTATGCAATCGATACAAAAGCAATAGCCTCAGATTATATTATAAAATCTGTAACCAAGCGTCCACAATTGATCTTTGGAGCAAATTTCTATCAGGAATTAGATAAGGAAGGTGACTATATTTCTTTGGCTCTCAACGGCAATATGCGACCAGATAAAGGTGATAATACCACTGTTACGAACTATTCTGAGAATGCAATGAATACTAATGTACAGACTTTGAACAGGCAAGATAGAAATCGGGCAACTGTCAATGCGATGTTCAATTTTAATAAAAATCTGCCAAAATTAGATGCCAATATTTTCACAGGCTTTCAGTACAAAAGAGAAAATGATCAGGTAGACTACAATTTCTACGATAATAAAGACTTTGCAGGTTACGAATTCAGCCAGTTCCGACATCAGCTTTATTCCGGAAATATCTATTCCGGACGAATAGATATAGAGAAAAAGTTCTCAGATTTGTTTAAAGTTGAATCAGGAGGAAGCTTTAACAGTGCAGAAGCATTTACTGATAATACAACTCAGTTTGGTAACATTAAAAATCCAGAACGGTTGGAATACTTTTTCAGAGAATCAAATTTGGCAACTTATGCGAATTTGGATATCAATATAAAAAAGTTCGCTCTGAAGGCAGGTGTAAGAATGGAAAATACGATTGCAAAAGGCGAAAATGAAGAAACCAGCGTGGATAATATTGCACGTAACTATACGGATTGGTTCCCTTCTTTTCAACTCAGTTTTGAACCGAATGAGAATTTTAACTACAGCTTAGATTATCGAAGAAGTATCTCAAGACCCAATTATGGTAATTTAGCATCAGGAGGTTTGTACGGAAGTCCTTATGTTGAATACAGGGGAAATCCATTATTGCTGCCATCATATTCAAATACAGTAACACTGAATGCCAAACTGAAAAAATGGTCAATTACAGCTTCCGTTTATGAAGATAAAAATCCGATGGGGTACACTTTGGTATTTGATGAAGCTAAAAATATATCAACATTTATGATTGTTAATTTTGATAAAGAAATTGGAGGTAATCTGAGTGCAGACTATGAATTAACTCTTAAAAAATTTAAATCGCAGAATAGTCTTAGTCTTAATTATGATAAGATTGAAGATACTATGGCTGTTTCTCAAAAAAGTACGCCGTATATCTATTTTTCAACCAACAATAGCTATAGTTTCAAAAAAAATCTCAGCTTTTTGCTGGATGCTTCTTATATAACTAACCGTACCGAAGGTATTTTTGAGTACAACGCCATGTGTCTTATAAATCTCGGGGTAAATGCCAGTATCCGTCAATTTGATTTTACTGTAAGGTATAATGATGTGTTCAAACAAATGGATTATATTCAAAAATTGACTTATAAAAAAATGTCATCTACAGGTACTTTTTATGGTAATACGCCTACAATATCTTTAACTGTAAAATACAACCTCGGCAATATCAGCAAATCCAATTACAAAGAAAAGGTAGTCAATGAAAACGCTGATCGATTATAAATATGAAACTTTTCCAATCAGTAAAATATAGTTATATGTTTTACAATCAATGAATCTGACATACTTGGATAGATTTTAAGCTAAAAAACAATATTCTAAGTAAATAAAAATGGGGTTATTTGTCATAGAAGCCAATTTGGTACATTACAATATATTGTCACCTTGATTTTTATAGAGCTAATTTTTTAAATAAATAATTTTACCTCAAGAATTTTGGGTAAATCACCTTTGATAGCAACATGACATTTGTACTCTTCATTTATAAATATTTCTTCAACTGAATAAGATTCATTTTTTATCTCGGTTTTATTATTTCTAATCTCAAATGAATCAAGATTTAAACTTAGACCGTACCCTGAAGCTTTAATAATGGCTTCTTTTTTTGTCCAGAGAGAAATAAAACTATCAGAAGGTTTTGGGGAATTATTTACGGATTTCCATTCATTTTCAGTCAGAAGATTTTCAAAATTATAAACATCAATTTCTCGTGTTTTTTCTATATCAATGCCTATTTCATTAATATCGGTAATAGCACAGATGACGATATCCTCAGTGTGCGAAATATTGAAATATATTTTACTACTTTTAAAATAAGGCTTCTGATTTAAACCATAAACTAAATTGTCAATACTTAAGTTGAAGCCAGATGTTTTTATAAGGGTATTCAGTAGAGTCCGACCTAATATGGCGGCTTGTTGATTTTCCCATTTTTTGTACTTCAAAACTTTTTGCTGAAAATCTAATGGCATCCCCAGAAGTTCTTTATCTAGAAAAAAAGTATGCTTTTCCTTGTCAATGTAAGAGTATAGTATATTTAGCATTTTAGAATATCTGTATATGGTCACAAGAAAATTTGTTTTTCTTTTAATATAATGATTACTTGAAATAGGGTTGTTAAAATTTTTATTTTATCTAATGATTAAAGAAAGTATATTATATTTAATTAATATTTTAATATTTTACTTTATTATTATAATTCATATGTGTTTTTTGTTAATTTTATGTTCAAATATTAATACCAAATTTAACATAAAATTTTAACCATGAAAAAAGAATCAAAAAATTTAAATGAGCCATTAAATGACTTATTGATAAGTAATTTCCAGAACAAAATCGAAAATGTAGTAAAACAATTTGAAAAAATAGCTGAAGAGTATCCTCAAAAAATAGCTATTGTTGATGGTTTGAAACACTTTACTTACGAGCAAATCAATTTAAAAGCAAATCAATTAGCAAATTATTTAATAAATCGGGGCATCGGAAAAGAAAAATTGGTAGGAGTATGCGTTCCTCAATCAGCACATAGAATAATTGCTTTTTTAGGAATTTTAAAAACTGGAGCAGCTTATTTACCTATTGATGGTGAATTGCCATCAGCACGAATCAAGATGATGATTGCGGATTCACAGACGGATTTAATATTGTGTGTAGAGCAATATTTAGAAAAAATTAACAATCAATATAGCCTAAGTATAGATTTAGACATTTTATTTTACGAAGAAAACTTTCAAAAAATATCAATTGAAAATCCCTCGATAGAAATTTTACCTGAAAATCCTGCCTATGTAATTTACACTTCCGGAAGTACGGGAACCCCAAAAGGTGTAATTATCTCCCATAAATCTTTTCATAATTTTGTTCAATATCAGGCAAATGTTTTAGAATTATCAATACACAGCAAAACCCTGCAATTTGCTTCTCCAAGTTTTGATGCTGCGATAATAGATATTTGGACGCCTTTAGTTAAAGGAGCTACGATGCATCTATACCCCAATAATAAAATTGTGGGAGAGCCTCTTTTAGATTTTATTGTTAAACATAATATTGATACAGTGCCTTTAATGCCTCCCATGGTATTGGCATCACTACCTCAAAACAGACCGATAGGGAAACTGCAAACCGTAGCAATTGGTGGAGAAGCTTGTACTGAACAGACAGTAAAGTCATGGTATAAAAAAATTCGCTTAATTAATAGTTATGGTCCTACCGAAGCTACCGTTGCAGTGACTAATTATGAATTTAAAGAGGAAACTAATCCAAGAATTATTGGCGCTGCAATACCATTTGTAGATTTATTGCTTCTTGACAGTGATTTAAATCCTGTTGCAGATGGTAATGTGGGAGAACTTTATATTGGCGGTACTCAATTGGCGTTAGGATATTTAAATCGGAGTGACGAAACTAAAAAACATTTTATCCAAGCGCCTGAATGGCTTTCGGGTATATCGGACGAGGGTAATATTTTATATAAAACAGGAGATATGGTGCTCCGAAGAGAAGATGGGAACCTTGAATTTCATGGTAGAAAAGACGACCAAGTTAAGATCAGAGGTTATCGAATTGAACTTTCTGAAATTGAACATCATATTGCCCAATTACCGCAAATTATTCAAAGTGCAGTTAAAGTACAGAGAAAGGAAAATGGTTTACCTTCTTTAATTGCCTTCATTCAGCTGGAAAAAAATGAAGATCAGGCAAAAATTTCACAAAATATAAGGACTAAATTACAGCAAATAATGCCTTCATATATGCTTCCGGATAAAATTTTTATAGTGGATGAAATGCCATTAAACCATGCCGGAAAAATAGATAAAAAACTTTTGGAAATTCCGGCTGATGAAATAAAAACCAAGACTATTCCTAAATGGAAAGAAGATAATTTAACTCAAATAGTTACACACATATGGACAGATCTTCTTTCATTAGAAAATGTCAGCGAAAAAGATGATTTTTTTGAATCAGGAGGTCATTCACTGTTGCTTGCTCAACTGCATATGCTGCTTCCCGAACCCGTAAGGAATCTTATTAGTTTACAGGAACTTTATATTTACACTACTATTTCCAGTTTTGTTGAGGAGATTGAAAACAGAATGCAAAAAACAGAAATTTCTCAACAAAGCAAAGCGGAAATGATCACCAATGAACTGATAAAGGATTCAGAACTGCACATTGATTTCAGAATTGATAAGTTACCCGACGCAAATATTTTAACTAATCCTAAAAATATTTTTTTAACAGGAACAACCGGTTTTGTAGGGTCACATTTGTTAGAAGAGCTATTGCTGCAAACTTCGGCAAGTATTTATTGTTTAGTACGCGCTTCATCGTCAGAAGAAGGATTGGAACGTATCAAAAAGACTTTCATGAAATTTAAACTTCCGTGGTCTTCCGATTATGATCTTCGCGTCATCGCAATGATTGGAGACTTATCCCAGCCGCATTTTGGGATGAAAAATGCAGATTATGATTTTATTACAAAACAGATTGAGGTTATTTACCATTCGGGAAGTTCTGTGAGCTATGTACAGCCTTACGAGCTCATAAAAAAATCAAATATTGATGGGTTGCACAATATCATAGATTTGGCAGTTACTGGGAAAACAAAATTTCTGATGCTATTGTCTTCCATGGGGGTATTTAGTTGGGGAAGACCTTTTACAAAAAAAACATGGATGCATGAAGATGATTCCATAGATCAGAATATGTCTGCAGTTTCCAGAGATTTAGGATATATAAAAAGCAAATGGGTAATGGAAAGTATAGCGGAGAAAGCAAGACAAAAAGGTCTTCCCATTACCAATTTCAGATTAGGCTTCGCTGTATGTCACAGCACTTCGGGAGCAACGGTGATGAATCAATGGTGGGGAGCACTTATAAGAAGTTGTGTGGAACTTAATTCATTTCCTCTTGTCATGGGGTTAAAAGATGAATTGACTACGGTAGATTATATGTGCAAGTCGATTGTACACATCAGTAAAAAGAAAGAAGCAACAGGACTCAATTTTCATCTTTCACCACTGCCTGAAAATGATGTTTCACTTACTGATTTTTGTGCCAAAATAAATGAATATTATGAAATTGATTTAAAAGGAATGGAATATCATCAATGGCTTAATCAATGGAAATACAACAGCGACTTGCCGATCTATCCTTTGCTCAGTTTATTTACAGAGGACGTGCATGAAGGGAAATCTCTAGTAGAAGCGTATGAAAATACATATTATTATGATAGAAGCAATACGCAGTATTTTTTATCAGATATCAGTTTGTCTCCTCCAGTTTTTGATAAAAAACTTATGACTCCTTATTTAAAATTTATGGGAGTTCTTTAGAAGCTTCTTTTAGACAAATTGGGTTTTGTATATTTAAACTAATAGTCAGTTTTAAAGCTGACTATTAGTTTGAAAAGTTAATACTGTACAACATTCAGCTTCTTAATTGGTTTGGGCTATAATAATACTTAAATGTACCAGATTATATCTTTATATAAATCCTATTACCTATATTTAAATTAAACTTAAAACTCTAATTTATAAATAGATAATTAGTAGTAATCTTTATTTATTTCAAATTAAGAGTTTAATTATATGCAGTTGTGTTCTTATTTAAATTATGATAATCATCTGTCATAAAATAAAGCCGATTTATAAATCGTCCGCAAAAAGTGTGTTGCTTTTCTTTTAATATTGAAAGAAAAACGATTTACTTATATTTGCCCCGCAAAGCAAATTCATATGTTCAAAAAAGTAAGCACTGTATTTATCCTTGGATTGTATACGGTTTTTTCGGCTCAACAAATTCGGCCATCTAAATCATCTGAAATTTACCGCGAAATCAAAACACTTAAACATCTTCCAAAAGTTTTATACCTCGCAGCTCATCCCGATGATGAAAATACGGGATTACTCTCTTGGTTAATCAACGACCAAAATGTAGAAACGGGCTATTTGTCTTTGACCAGAGGCGATGGTGGTCAGAATTTATTAGGTACAGAGCAAGGTGCCGCATTAGGTTTAATCAGAACTCATGAGCTTTTAGAGGCAAGAAAATTAGACGGTGCCCAGCAGTTTTTCACCCGAGCGATTGATTTCGGGTTCTCTAAAAATACGACCGATACCTTTAAACAATGGGATGAAAATAGCATTATAGCGGATGTAGTTTGGGTCATCCGTACATTCCGTCCTGATGTGATCATTTGTCGTTTCCCTCCTACTGCTGCGGCAGGACACGGACAACACGCTGCTTCGGCTGTGGTTGCAGAAAAAGCTTTCAAGTTGGCAGGCGATAAAACAGCTTTTCCAAATCAACTGAAATATGTGAATGTATGCCAACCCAAACGCATATTGTGGAATACTTTCCGATTTGGTAACAACAATACGACGGCTGAAAATCAACTGAAAGTCACCGTTGGGCAATATGATGCTCAACTGGGAATGGGCTATGGTGAACTGGCTGGATTAAGCAGAAGTTTACATAAAAGTCAGGGTGCAGGAACACAGTCTGTAGCCGGAATTAAAACTGAATATTTTTCCCATGTTGATGGCGAGTCTGCAAAGTCAACACTTTTTGATGGAGTAACTAAAACCTGGACAAAAGAAGGAAGCGCTGATATTGACCAATCTTTAGATAAAATTATTGCGAATTTCAATTTCAATAATCCTGAACAAAGCTTGCCTGATTTGCTTGTTTTGCGAAAAAAAGTTTTAGCATTAAAAGATTCAGATTTAAAAAATGATAAAATTAAATCTCTTGATAATATCATTTTAGGCTGTGTTGGGTTTATGGGCGAGGTGGTTACCAATCAGGCTGAAGCTGTTGCCGGAGATCATTATAATTTTAGATTAAATTTGATTTCAAGAGCTGCAAATCCTGTCGTTTTAGAAGATGTACAATGGTTAAATAATCAGTCAGAAAATTTCAACAGAAAACTGTCAAAAGATTCTTTAATTACCATTCAGCACGATATTCAGATTCCTTCTGATGCAGCACTCACAGAACCTTACTGGTTGGCAAAACCAGCCAAAGACGCGGCCACTTTCTCTGTTCCGAATGATACTTTAGTCGGTTTGCCTGAGGCGGAATCACCATTGAATGTTTTGCTTAATTTAAAAATAGGCTCGGAAAAATTTCAGGTTAAACTTCCTTTATCTTTCAAAAAATTAGATCCGGTGCGGGGTGATGTGGTCGAAGCCTTGCGCATTGTTCCAGCATTGGAACTGAAATTTACACAACCGCTTTATTTAGTTAAAGAAAATGAAGATTTACATTTGAGTTTAAATTTTAAAATTAATTCAAATAAACAGTTTAATAATGGAAAAATAAACTTGTTATATAATGGAGAACGATTAGGCGGTGGTGATTTAAAATCAATTAATGGAAAAGATGTTACCGTTGATTATGTCATTCCAAAAGCTAAACTTGCTTCAATAAAATCAAATCAGTTACAATTGGATGCCAATTTTGTTGCAGATGGAGTCACTTATAACAAAAAACAGGTATTAATTCAGTATCCGCATTTGCCCTCCTTACAATATTTTGCACCTGCAACGGTCGCAGTGATGAAAGGCGATATTCAGGCGAAGGTTAAAAAAGTGGGCTACATACAAGGAGCTGGAGATTTCATTCCTGAATTTTTACGTATTGCAGGTGTTCAGGTAGATGTTTTGAAAGACGAGGATTTTTATGGCAACTTAGATGAATCCGGCGGAAACGGCGGTCAAAATAAACTATCACAATATGATGCCATCGTACTTGGTGTGCGTGTCAATAATACAGAGAGAAAGCTGGGACGCTGGATGCCTTTTTTATGGTCTTATGTAAAAGGCGGAGGTAATTTGGTGATGCAGTATAACACCAACCAGGATACAACCCTTGATCAATTGGGAATGTACAATTTCAGTATTGCGAATAAGCGTGTTACCGAAGAAAATGCTGCGGTTACGTTTTTAAATCCAAATCATAAATTACTGAATTTTCCGAACAAAATTACTGCGGATGATTTTAAAGGCTGGGTACAGGAGCGTGGTGCTTATTTCCCCGATAAATGGGATGCAGCATATGAACCGCTTTTTGAAATGCACGATACAGGTGAAGAACCACTGAAGGGATCTACTTTATATGCCAAATACGGGAAAGGTAATTTTATTTATACCCCGTTGGCCTTTTTCAGACAGTTGCCTGCGGGAAATGTGGGTGCGGCACGTTTATTTTTTAACTTTTTATCTGCACAGAAAAACTGATGAACAATAAACTTAAAAATTGGAATATCTGGTATATATTATTAGCCGTTGCATTAATATCTCAGATTGTATTTTATTATTGGTTTACTAAATTCTGGGCATGAGTACGATAGATTGGACAGTTCTTATTTTTACATTGGTTGCAGTGGTGATTTACGGCGTATTCATTGGTCGTGGCCAAAAAAGCAACGAATCCTACCTGAAAGCAGATAATAAAATGCCTTGGTACATTGTGCTGATCGGTATTATGGCAACTCAGGCAAGTGCGATTACATTTCTTTCAGCGCCGGGTCAGGCTTATACGGACGGTATGCGTTTCGTTCAGTATTACTTTGGTTTGCCTTTGGCGATGATTGTGATCTGTATTACTTTCATCCCGATTTTTCAGCGCTTAAATGTTTATACTGCCTATGAATATTTAGAAAACCGTTTTGATAAAAAAACAAGGGTACTGACTTCACTGCTTTTCCTTTTTTCTAGAGGTTTATCAACAGGAATCAGCATTTATGCTCCGAGTATCATCTTATCAAGCGTTTTAAACTGGAATATTTACTTAACGAATGTTTTGACAGGCGGTATTCTGTTGATTTATACTTATGTTGGAGGAGCAAAAGCGATCGCCCACACTCAAAAATTACAGTTTCTTATTATTCTGGGAACCATGGCTTTTGCAGGTTATTTGCTCATTCAAAATATGCCGAATGGAATTGGTTTTAACGACGCGCTTTATCTGGCGGGGAAATCCGGAAAGCTCAATGTAATCACCACAGAATTCGACTGGAAAGATAAATACAATATTTGGAGCGGATTGATTGGTGGTTTTTTTCTGGCGCTTTCTTACTTCGGTACAGACCAGAGTCAGGTAGGGAGATATATTACTGCGAAAGACAATACCAATGCGAAAATGGGCTTGCTGTTGAACGGATTGGTTAAAATTCCGATGCAGTTTGCTATTCTGTTGATTGGTGCTTTGCTTTTCGCTTTCTTTTCTCTAAAACCTGCTCCGATTTATTTTAACGAACGCTCGTACCAACATTTAAAGGAAACAAAACCTGAACAGGCTGCGGTTTTTGAAAAAGAACATCAGGATTTACAAGCAAAATTTAATACAGAATCGAAAGAAATTTTAAAGTTAAAAGAAACTCAATCTCCTCAACTTAAACAAACAATTCAGGATTTTAAAAATACACAAGCTGAAGTGAAAGCACTTCACGGCAAGGTTGAGGAAGCAATCAATAAATCAAATTTTAATGCAGAGAAAACGGATACGAATTACATTTTCCTGTATTTCGTAAAAAATACCCTGCCTATAGGGATGATAGGTTTGTTGTTTGCTGTCATTTTTCTGGCCAGTTGGGGTTCGATTTCAGCAGCGTTAAATTCTCTTGCCGCTTGTTCATTAAAAGATGTTCATTTAATATTTAAAAAAGAAATTCCTGATGATGCGACTGAGTTGAGGTACAGTCGATTGCATACTTTAGCTTGGGGGATTTTCTCAATTGGTGTAGCGATGTTTGCCACTCAAATGGGTTCTCTTATTGAAGCGGTGAATGTGTTAGGTTCTCTTTTCTATGGTTCGATATTGGGGATTTTTCTTGTTGCATTTTATTATAAAAAAGTCAACGGTGCGATTGTATTTATTTCTGCAATTTTATCTGAAATTACAGTAATTGTCGTTTATCAGTTCGATATTGTTTCTTTCCTTTGGTTGAACGTAATCGGAGCAGCAGCGGTCATTATATTTTCTGCAATCGGGTTGTTGTTTTATAAGCCGAAAGCCGTAAATTCGTAAACGAACAATGATAAAAACAAACAAATTAAAAATAATATGAAATCAATCCTTAAATCTGCTACCGTCCTTGTTGCTGCAATGACGATTTCTGTAAATGCCTTTGCACAGGAAGCTAAAAAACCTGCGAGTCCTCCGGCTACTGCTACGGGAAAAATAAAAGATGCAACCATTACAATTGCCTATAGCAGTCCTTCTGTAAAAGGGCGTACAATCTGGGGTGGTCTAGAAGCTTATGATAAAGTTTGGCGTGCGGGAGCCAATGAAGCAACAACTTTCACAACGGATAAAGACATTACCGTTCAGGGTAAAAAGCTTCCTGCAGGTAAATACAGCTTTTTCTTAATTCCTAAACAAAGTGGTACGTGGACTGCAGTTTTTAATAAAGAGCCAAAACAATGGGGTGCTTATAAATACGAAGAAGCAAAAGATGCTTTACGTGTGGATGTAAAAACAAAGGCTTTACCCGCAACACAGGAAACTTTAGTTTATAAAATAAACAGCAATGGATTTACAATGGATTGGGATAAAATCTCAGTTCCTGTAGAGATAAAATAAATCTTAATGTAAGAAATTAAAGTCCCGGTAAAGCGGGATTTTTTTTGTTTAAAATTTTGATGTTGCATCAAAATAATTATTATAAATTCCTGTGATAGTGATTGTCTTATCTTGCAATAGCTTTAGAGTTAATGATTATTAAAGATATACAAAAAATGAAGCTACTTGTTCTAAAGTAGCTTCATTTGGCTTTTGGTGACCAAGACGAGCGTATCTTCAAACACTTTTATAGATAATCTGGTTCGATTAAGCCAGAATTACATTTTTATCAAGTAATTAAAATGTTAAACTTGTATTGTACTATGATTAACTATTAAAACACTACTCTAAGAATCGTTGTGAAAAGATCATTAAGCTGAATTGAAGATTACCATTTTGAATACAAAATTTACCATTTCCACTTCAAATAAATGATAGCAGGAAAGTAGTTTTGCTTTGTTAAAATAACAAAAATGAACAAGACTATTTTTATAACTGGAGCTTCATCCGGAATTGGAAAGGCTGCAGCTAAATTATTCAGTGAAAAAGGCTGGAATGTAATAGCAACGATGCGTAATCCTGAAAAAGAAACTGAACTGAATAAAATACAAAATGTAACAGTTTTAAAACTTGATGTCACTAATCTGAAACAGATTCAGGAAACTGTACAGAAAGTATTGGAAACACGAGAGGTGGACGTGGTTTTCAATAATGCAGGATATGCTCTGATGGGAGCTTTGGAAGCTATTTCAGATGAGCAGTTGGTAGATCAGATGGAAACAAATTTTTTAGGGGTTGTTCGTGTAACTAAAGCTTTTATTCCATATTTCCGTGAGAAAAATGCAGGACTGTTTATTACAACTGGTTCGTCGGCTGGATTGGCAGGCTTTCCTGTAGGATCTATATATGATGCCAGTAAATGGGCAATCGAAGGGTGGAGCGAAAGTCTTTCTTTTGAACTCGCTCAATTCGGAATCGGAATCAAAACCATCGAACCGGGTTTGGTGGCTACGGAAATTGGAAATAAATCACCAGTAGCTACACATCCTGCTTATGATGAGATGCTAAATTCTTTCATGTCTTTTATCGGTCAGTCCAAAGAAATTACTACTGCGGAGCAAATTGCAGAAGTTGTGTATGGAGCAGCAACAGACGGAACAAAAAAATTACGTTATGTTTGTGGCGAAGATGCCATTGCGATGTATACTCACCGATTGGCGGTTGGAGATGAGGTTTTTAGAGAAGACATTCAGCAAATGCTGGAAGGTGGTACATCGATCATTTAACATATCAGAATCAGCCGGCTGTTGAACATCAATCAATGGTCGGATTTTTTTTATCTTTATAATAATTAAATTAATGATGAAACCTAAAAACAAACTGCGTCATTTTCATACAATCTCAGAAATGCAACAGGAATTGGGGCTGCCAAAACCCTGGCACCCGTTGATCAGTATGTTGAATTACAAGGATGTAAAAATCACAGGGGAAATGTTAGCAACTAATTTCGTGATGGATTTTTATAATATTACCTATAATGAATCTGCTGGCTGCAGCATGCGGTACGGACAGACAACTTATGATTTTAACGAAGGAGGAATGTTTTTTACTTCGCCGGGACAGCCTTTGGCAGGAGTGCAGTCGATAGATTCTGCTTTGGGATTTACACTTTTGATACATCCGGATTTTTTTAGAAATTATAATTTAAACCATAAAATAAAAACGTATGGATTTTTTTCATATTCTGTTACAGAGTCACTTCATTTATCAGATAAAGAAAAAAATATCATTACTACAATAGCTGCCATTATAGAAGACGAACTGAAAACTGCCATCGATGATCTAAGTCAGGACGTGATGATTGCTCAGCTTGAGCTGTTATTAAATTACAGTCAGCGATTTTATAAACGCCAGTTTATTACGCGGAAAATTATGAATAATGATTTGCTGAATCGGCTGGATCATGCATTGGATCAGTATTTTAATCAGGAAATATCTGCAGTTAATGGTCTTCCTACCGTTCAGTATTTATCGGAAGAATTAAAAGTATCACCACGATATCTTGGAGATATGCTTCGGATGTTTACGGGACATAACACTCAACAGCATATTCATTTAAAACTTATTGAAAAAGCCAAAGAAAGACTTACTACAACGAATCTCTCCGTTACTGAAATCGCTTATGAGCTGGGTTTTGAACATTCTCAGTCTTTCAGTAAATTGTTTAAAAGTAAGACCAGTCTTTCGCCTTTAGAGTTTAGACAATCTTTTAATTGAAATTTACAGAAATAATTAAAACTTCCTGAACTGATGGTGGTTTAAAATATTTTATATTTGCTCACAATATCAGAAAAATAAACCATGAAACTTTTCCTTTATCTGTTAATTTGTTCTTCATTGATTTCCTTAAACGCGCAGAAACTTCAGTCGCCGGATAAAAATCTTCAAATTACATTTTTACTCAGTGAAAAAGGAGAAGCGTTTTACACTCTGAATTATAAAAACAAAAATGTCGTACAAAACAGTAAACTAGGGTTTATAATTAATACTGACACTTCTTTTTTCGATGGTTTTAAGGTACAGGATATAAAATATTCTTCATCAGACACAATTTGGGATCCGGTGTGGGGCGAGCAAAGAACGATAAGAGATAATCATGAGGAAATGATGGTATATCTGGAGCAGGTTCAGACAGGATATAAAGTTAATATAAGATTCCGGTTATTCAATGATGGACTGGGTTTCAGATACGAATTTCCTGTTCAGGAAAAATTACACAGCTTCAGAATAAATGAAGAACTCACGGAATTTAATCTAGCAAGAGATGATAAAGCATTCTGGATTCCATCAGATTATGAAACCAATGAATTTTCTATTACAACTTCAAAAATTTCCGAGGTTTCATCGCTTATTGATAAAGTAAGAAAAGAGCCTCTGCCATCCAATGCTCCCTCAAAAACATTAGCGGTACAAACTCCACTCATGCTGAAATCTGCCAATGGTTTATATATTAATATTCATGAAGCAGCGCTGGTCGATTATCCAGCCATGCATTTAAATATTGATGATAAAAATTATAAACTGAGCGCTAATCTCAGCCCCAACAGAAATGGAGAAAAAGCTTTCGTAAGGTCTCAAATGAAAACACCTTGGAGAACTATTGTTGTAAGTGATGATGCGAGAGACATTCTAGCTTCAAAATTAATATTAAATCTAAACGAACCCAGCAAAATCGAAGATACCTCATGGATAAAGCCAATGAAATATATCGGTGTATGGTGGGAGTATTTTATTGGAAGTGGGGCTTCTTGGGCTTATTCTGATGATTCAAATATTATCATTGGAGAAACGGATTATTCTAAATTAAAACCCAACAATCACCATCCCGCAAATACAAAACATGTAAAAGAATACATAGATTTCGCTTCAGAAAACGGCTTTGATGCAGTGCTTGTTGAAGGATGGAATGAAGGTTGGGAAGATTGGGCTCCTTATGAAAAAGAAAAAATATTCAGTTTTACCAAAGCTTATCCTGATTTTGATGTGGAGGAACTTCAGAATTATGCTAAAGCTAAAGGTGTTAAAATTATCATGCATCATGAAACAACATCATCTGTTAACGATTACGAAAGACAATTAGATGACGCATTTTCTTTTATGACTAAGCACAATTATAATGCTGTAAAAACAGGATATGTAGGACCAATTATTCCAAGAAGTGAATATCATGACAGCCAATGGATGGTAAATCATTATAATTTCGTGGCAGAAAAAGCAGCTAAATATAAAATTATGGTCGATTCTCATGAAGCTGTAAGACCAACGGGACGTTCCCGAACGTTCCCGAACTGGATTGCGCAGGAGTCGGCGAGGGGAACTGAATTTGAATCTGTAGAAGGCAATAAACCGGAACATACGACCATTTTACCATTCACCAGATTAATGGGAGGACCGATGGATTATACCCCAGGAATTTTTCAGACCGATCTTTCTGTTTATGGTAAAAATAAATCAAGGGTAAGAACTACTTTGGTGAAGCAGCTTGCATTGTATATCGCCATGTACAGCCCGTTACAAATGGCTGCTGACTTAATAGAGAACTATAAAAAACGTCCCGATGCTTTTCAATTTATTAAAGATGTTGCCGTAGACTGGGATAATTCTTATATTTTGGAAGCTGAACCTGGTGATTTTATAACAATTGCTCGTAAAGCAAAAAATAAAAACGAGTGGTTTGTGGGAGGTATCACCGATGAAAATGAAAGAACGGCAACCATCAATTTTAGTTTTCTTCCAAAAGGAAAAAAATATGAAGCCACTATCTATGAAGATGGAGAAAAAGCAGATTGGAAAACCAGTACGATAGATTATAAAATTAGTAAACAAACAATAACTTCCAATACCGTTTTAAAAAAGAAATTGGCACCAAGCGGCGGCATTGCAGTAAGCATAAAAGAGATTAAATAATCTGATTTAATTCAAAGAAATTTTTTACCATATGGTAAATATATTTTCCTCTGTAAACCCGAAATTTGTATAATGGAAGAATTTGTCAATTACATATTACAGTTCGGTAATCTGAACAGTCAGCAGATCGAATTGATCTTGAGCAAAGCCGAAACAATGAAGCTTCGCAAGGATGAATATTTTTCTGAGGCCGGCAAAATTCCCCGATATGTTGGTTTTCTTCTAAAAGGAGTAACCCGATTCTGTTATTACAACAATAAAAGCGAAGAGATTACGCATTCTTTTGTTGATGAAAATAATTTCGTCTCAGATCAGCAAAAGTTTGAGGCGCAAATGGTTGCTTCAGAATATATTCAGGCTATAACAGATTGCGAACTGCTTGTCTTTTCAAAAAAGAACTGGGATGAGATTGGAAATACCATCGTCGGCTGGAAAGATATAGAAAATCTTATCGTTAAAAACTGTCTGATGAAAGCTTTAGAAAGGAGGAGCCCGCTGGTATCTGAAGATGCTACAACCCGCTATTTATCGTTTATTAATCAGTTTCCGGGGCTTGTCAACCGTGTTCCCCTTTCGCAGGTGGCCTCTTATCTCGGAATTACTCAACAATCTCTCAGTAGAATTAGAAAAAATATCCGTTAAATGTTGCTTTTTACCAAATGGTAAATGTTTTTGACCTGAGTTGACCAACCTTTGCATCAATCATTTAAAAAATAAAAAGATGAGCAAAAAAATCGTATTGATTACAGGTACAAATAGTGGTTTTGGTTGGCTGACTGCACACAGTGTTGCAGCATTAGGTCACAAAGTTTATGCAACAATGAGAGATACTGAAGGCAAAAATGCAGATAAAGCGAAGGAACTTTCAGCGGTTGAAAACATAACTGTTCTCGATGTTACACTTACTGATGATAAAAGCGTGAATCAAGCTATAGAAACTATTATCGCTAAAGAGGGTTCTATCGATGTACTCATAAATAACGCAGGATTTTCAATGCATGGCGTGGCGGAAAGCTTTACAACTGCTGATGTTCAGGCAATGTTTGATGTGAATGTTTTTGCACCTTGGAGATTCATTAAGCAGGTGTTACCGGCAATGCGTAAACAGGAAGATGGGCTAATTATTAATGTGACCAGTGGATTTGGAAGGGTTTCTTTTCCTTTCGCAACAGTGTATGCCGCGTCGAAGTTTGGTTTGGAAGGACTGAGCGAAGGTTTACATTACGAAGTTAAACGTCTGGGAATAGATGTTGCCATTCTGGAACCGGGTGCTTTTCCAACTGAAATGGCACAAAAAACAACTTATGCTTCAGATCAGGCTGTATTTGAAGGATATGGTGCCATCGCAGAGATTCCTAATAAAATGATGGCTGCACTTGGCGGACTGATTCAGGAGCATCAAACGAATCCGCAGGATGTTGCTGATGCGATCGTAAAACTTATTTCTACCGAAAAAGGCAAAAGACCTTTGAGAACTGTTGTTGATCCGATAACTGGGGAATATATTAATGCTGCGAATAAGGCAGTTGAAGAACAATTTGGAAAAGGTTTAACTGTCTTCGGAATGGGAGAATTATTAGACTAATCCCTGAACAGATAAATAAATGTAAACTGACAAACGGCGGAGACTTATATCTTCGTCGTTGTTATTGACATTGTTTCAACAAGTAAAAAATAAAATTTTATTCTATCGAGATTTGTTTTAATCGAATATTCTTGAAATCAATAGCCGAACCCTCGTAATTTAATGAAATCCGGCCTTCAACAGAAGATGCTTCTACACATTCGTTCACTAGTTTTTCATTCAAAAATTGTGTGATTTTTCCATTAACGGACTTGATCATGATCGAATTCCATTCGCCATAAGGCTTTTCATTTTCTGAGAATTTTGGAGAAGTAACGCTTGTACCCGGCTCAACCATCTTTCCGTTTATTTTTGCAGTCACTTGATCCAAAAAGATAAAATCTCCGGTGGTATTTTCTTTGATTTGAAACTGAATACCTTTAGGCCATATCTTATCAGGTGAATCTGTAGGAATATTGTACATAACCCCGCTGTTTTTCTTACCTTTTCCTTTATACTTATCGTCCATATTCCATCTGTATTCCAGAGAAAGTTCAAAATTTGTATAACTTTTTTTAGACATCAGATACCCAATATTTTCGCCATGCATTCTGATCATTCCATCAGTGAATTCATATACTTTTGAAGGTTCTAATTTTTCAGAACTTGTTTTTATATAAGCATACCAATCATTCTCGGACCAGTTTTTTTGTTGAATACCGCATGAATTTAAAATAACAAAAAAGGCAAAAACAAAAATATTTTTTTTAAGCATAAATAAGAATTTATAAAATATGTAACAAGTTGAAATGATACGGTAAAAGTAATTATTACATTTTGTATTTTTAAGAAAAAAGAAGACATGATCTAAATAAAATATGCATTTGCATACAATATCCAAAATTTTCTATAATCATAAGTGAATATAATTCATTAAAAATTCTAAACTTCTCTAAGATGCTTCGCTTTGTAAACAATCTTTATTAAAATGTCTATCTAAATTTTGAAATTACTATGCTTAATATAAAACAAAGTATGGTTTTTGCTAAACATAATTTAATGACAAAATTATATTTTTTTCTCTCAATCTTTTCTTTCTCAATCCTGTTATCTCAAAAAACAGATTCTGCAAACCTGATCGCTGAGGTAAAAATTGATGTGTACAAAAAGCCTTCAACTTTAATTTCTTCTACAAAATCAGTTTCTGTGGTTTCCAGAGATTTAATGATACAAAATATACCGGAAAGAATGCTGGAATCGATTAATCAGGTTCCGGGAGCAAGAATGGAAGAACGTTCACCTGGAAGTTACAGGATTTCTACTCGGGGAAGTACTTTGAGGTCGCCTTTTGGTGTTCGTAATGTTAAAGTTTATCTCGATGATTTTATTTTGTCCGATGCTTCAGGTAATACGTATTTTAATATCCTTTCTCCCGAATTAATTGACAGAATGGAAATTTATAAAGGCCCGGAAAGTGGCGATTACGGATCAGTGACAGGCGGAACTATTCTTCTCAAAACTAGAGATTCTAATAATCTTTCCGCTAATTTATCGACTGGAAGCTATGGTACTTTTAATCAAAGTTTCGACTGGTCTAAAAAATCCGGAAAACATTTTTTTGAAGTTTTTCAAAATTATTATCAAACCGATTCTTACAGAGAACAATCTAAAATGAAACGGAAGCAGATTTTCTTCAAAGATAATTTTCAATACTCTGAAAAAGGCTCGCTCAAGTTTTTAGCTTTGTATTCGGATCTAGATCACCAGACTCCAGGAGGTTTGACTTTGGAACAGATGCAATTGGACAGAAAACAGGCAAGACCGGGAACTGCAACGCTTCCCGGCTCAAAAGAGCAAAAAGCAGGAATTCGTAATAAGATGTTTTTAGCAGGACTTTCAAATGACTATCAGCTTAATAAAAATTTCTCTCATTTCATTTTAATTCAAGGATCTTATGTTGATTTTGAAAATCCGTTTATTACCAATTTCGAAAACCGCTTTGAAAAGAATTTTGCCATAAGAACACACCTTAATTATGAGAAAAATTGGGATAAAGTTTCATTGGCTTACCGATTGGGTTTTGAAGGAGGACTTAATAATATTCTTGTTAAAAATTATGATAATAATAAAGGATATGAAGGAAATCCCCAGAATTTTGACCAAGTCAAAAATGCTTCAGGCTTTTATTTTCTTTCTCAGAAATTAAATTTTAACGACAGATGGTTTACCGATATTTCCATTAGTTTAAATTCAAATTCTTACGATTGGAAGCGGCTTTTTCCGGAAACAGAAAGCGGGAAAATGAAATTTAAAAACCAATGGTTGCCCAATTTTGGGATGAGTTATTTATTAGGAAAAGGTTTTTCGGTTCGTGGAAAAATAGGAAAGGGAAATTCTGCGCCTACAAACGAAGAAATTCGTGCATCTAATCATGAATTTAACACAAATCTCAATCCGGAATATGGTTGGAATAAAGAAATCGGAATAAGAAAACAGTTTGGAAATTTTCTTTTTGTGGAAGGCAGTTATTTTGATTTCCTAATGAAAGATGCGATTGTAAGAAGACAGAATGAAGCAGGACAGGAATATTTTGTAAATGCAGGAGAAACGGTGCAGAAAGGGTTGGAGTTTCTTTTAGAATCTAAAAATTTTGATTTAAAAAATGATTTTTTCAGCCGGTTCAAATTTCGTTTTTCTGGAAACTTCTATAACTTCAGGTTTCAGAATTATAAGCAGAATGGCAATGATTTTTCAGGAAATGATTTGACGGGTGTTCCGAAAACAACGATCAGTTCTTTGATTAATTTTACTTTTTTTAGAAAATTTTTTGTTGACTTTTCTCATTTTTATACCTCAAAAATGCCTTTGAATGATGCCAATTCGGTTTGGTCGAAGTCCAATTTAGTTGGAAATATCCAGTTCAGAGTTCCTGTAAATCTTGATCAGACAAAGCTGAATTTATCATTTAAGATTCAGAATCTCTATAATACAGATTATGTTTTGGGTTATGATATTAATGCTTTTGGAAACCGCTATTATAATCCTGCGGCTAAAAGAAACTTTATACTTGGAGTTGAAGCATATTTTTAATCTAAAAATCTAAAAATGTCATTTCTTGATGATTATCAGGATAAAAATAAAATTATGGAGGTCTGATATTTGTATTTAAACTATTTCTTAACACCAAATCTTAAAAATTATGAAAAATTATCTCTTACCGGCAATTACATTGCTTTTTTTCAGTTGTAAAGACAAGAAAAACAATTCTGAAAATGTTGGGAAAAGTGATGAAGTGGTCACACAAACCGATACTTTAAAACTACCACAACCTGATGAAAAAAATTCTAAAAACAAGTTCAGTAACGTAATAGGATGGCCTAAAGATAAAGCACCAACTGCTCCGGAAGGTTTTACTGTGACAAAATTTGCAGAAAATATTAAAAGTCCGAGAAATATAATCCAGGCAGAAAATGGTGATATATTTGTGGTGCTCTCCAATTCAGAGCGTTCAACAGCAGATAAGATTAAAAACGATATCAGTGGAAAAAGTAAAGCTGAAGTCGGAGGAGAATCTGCCAACAGAATTATTCTATACCGTGATGCTAATAAAGATGGTATTCCAGAATCTTCCTCTGTATTTTTAGATAACTTAAACCAACCGTACGGAATGTTGATTATTAAAGATCAGTTTTATGTTGCGAATACCGATGGATTGTATGTTTATCCATACAAAGCAGGAGATACAAAAATAACAAAGCCGGGAAAAAAGATTGTCAGTCTTCCTGCAGGAGGATATAATAACCACTGGACAAGGAATCTGATTGCCAATAAAGACCAGTCAAAAATTTATATTTCTGTAGGTTCCGGAAGTAATGTAGGCGAAAACGGGATGGAAAATGAAGTAAGAAGAGCCAATATTTTGGAAATAAATCCAGATGGAAGTGGCGAAAAAATCTATGCAGCCGGACTCAGAAATCCTGTAGGAATGAGCTGGAACCCTGTAACCGGACAATTATGGACTGTGGTAAATGAAAGAGATGAACTTGGCGATGAGCTGGTTCCTGATTATCTAACAAGTGTTAAACAGAATGCTTTTTATGGTTGGCCTTATGCTTATTTTGGGAAACATGAAGATCCAAGAAGAAAAGGTGAAAAACCTGATATGGTTGCCAAGACTATAGTTCCTGATGTTCCTCTAGGAAGTCACACGGCGTCTTTAGGATTAACATTTTATACAGGAAATCAGTTTCCGGAAAAATATAAGAACGGCGCTTTTATAGGGCAGCACGGATCATGGAACCGATCATCATTAACAGGATATCAAGTGGCTTATGTACCTTTTAGCAATGGAAAAGCTTCCGGATCTTATCAACCTTTTCTCACTGGTTTTATAGCCAATGAAGCTAAAGGAGATGTGTATGGAAGACCAGTTGGTGTTCTTCAAATTGCTGATGGATCTTTGCTAGTAGCCGATGATGTAAGTGGTATTGTCTGGAGAGTTTCATATAATAAGAAAAATTAAATCTTTTTACGACTTTTTGTAAACGATTAAATTGAGCGAAAATATTATTTTTCCAGTTTATATGTACAAAATAAGATGCAATGACAGCTGCTTTAAAGTTTTGGCAAACAAATTGTTACAAATACGATAGCAATATTAAATTGCAATCCACCACTAAACATTTTATAATATGAAAAATTCAGTTTTAATGATTTTAGCTGTCGCAACTATGATAGCTTGTAAAAAAAATGCGTCCACAACTTATGAAAAGTCAGGCGACAGTGCAGCAGTATCGGCTCCTGCAGATTCTGGAATGGCTGTAAACGATTCTACAGCAACATCTTCTTCTACCTCAGAGACAACTAATTCTTTGAGTACTCAGGACAAAAAATTTGCAGATGCAGCGGCAAAAGGAGGTATGATGGAAGTGATGATGGGACAGCTTGCTGCAAGTAATTCTACTAATGCAACCGTAAAATCATTGGGAGATATGATGGTAAAAGATCATAGCAAAGCTAATGAGGAACTTAAAAAATGGGCTTCAGCAACTAAGTACACTTTACCAACCTCATTGGATGCCGATCAGCAAAAGATGTATGATGATTTAAAATTAAAAAAAGGAGCAGAGTTTGACCACGCATATACCGATCTTATGGTTAGTGATCATAAAAAAGATATCGCAGAATTTAAAAAAGAAGCTTCTGAAGGTATGGAATCTTCATTAAAATCTTTTGCAAGTACAACGCTTCCGACTTTAGAACATCATTTGATGGAATCTGAGAAAGCGAAAGCTGCTGTAAAATAAAATTATCTTTTGATTATTTTTCAATAAATTAATTTATCCTGATTAAATTGAAGCTTTAAAGCCATCGATTTTATCAGGATATTTTTTTTGAATATAAACAGTTTAAGATTTATCAGCTAAATTGCTTACAATTAAAATGTAATTAATCGGTCAGGCTTTTAATTTTTTCAAGAACATCATCAATGTCGAAAGGCTTACTGATAAACGAATCTGCTTTGCATGCACTTGTCACATTCTCAGCTTTTGCGTGAGCACTGATAACCATAACAGGAATGTTGGATGTCGCAGGTTCTTCTTTAATCTGATTACATAGGTCTGTACCCAATCCATCAGGCAACATTACATCCAGTATAAAAATATCAGGAATTACCGATTTATCTCTTTTATTAAATGTTTCCACGCTGGAAAAAGAACGTACATCATAATTTTCGAATGACAGGAGCAATTGTAATGCATCTCTGATGCCTGTCTCATCTTCCACGATAAAAATTGTTTTCATACTGTTGCCTGGCAAAAACAAAGCCAATCTGTGAGAGGGTAAGAAAAAAATCTTTTTTTAATGATCTCTATTATGAAATTGCTCTAGATTATGTTTTATGGTAAAGAAATTAATAATCAAAAATTTAAAGAAGAATTTCGCTGTGAATTTCATTAATAAATGATTTGCTTTTACTCTACTGAAACATTAAAACAGAATCCGTAAAATATTTGTGGAAAGATTCGAACCTGTGTCTTGATAAATGTTAAAGGATTTTCTTAATGAGTTTGTCTTATATTATTTCTCTATAAATTCGCTTCTGAAAGTAAAGCAGGTATACTGTTCATCTGAAACAACTGTTAATTTCCCGTTATGCGCTTTTGCTATTTCCGAAGCTATATAAAGCCCGAGTCCTAAACCATTATGACTTGAGTGAGAACTTTCACGGTGAAAAGGATGAAACAGATGAGTTAATGCTTCTTTGGGAATTGGAAGTCCCTGATTAATCACGGAAATTTCCCAATATGTATCGGTTGTAAATGCTTTTAATATTACAGGAGTATCATGTGAACCATGCGTAACGGCATTTGCAAGAAGATTGGAAACCAATTGTGAAATACGGGCAGGATCGCACATTATCGTTTTGGAGATCGTAAAATTCGAATCTATAATTCTTTCAGGAAATGTTATTTTTAATTCGTCACTTACCTGATTCAGTAAATTTTCAAGATTTACTTCTTCGAGGTTTATAGAGATTCCACCACCCAATCGACCGCGTGCAAGATCCATGATATTATTAATCATTTCATGCATCCTTTTTGAGCTGGTCTGTATAATATCGATAAGTCTTTTTTCACGCTCTCCAAAACCAAATCTCGTGAGTACCTGTGTTGCACTCATGATTCCGCCAAGCGGATTCCGAAGGTCATGCCCCAAAACTGCAATAAACTGTTCTCTGATTAAAGCATTTTGTTTTTCAATATTCAAATTTTGTTCGGCAAGTTGTTTTGCCATCTGAAGATTCTCTTCGTATATTCTTCTGTCTGAAGCTTTAAATAATGTAAACCGCATAAAAATAGGCTGTCCGTCTTCAGATTTTCTTGTATATCCATTAATATAGACAGGCATTTTTCCTTTGTCGGAATTTATAAGTTCCACAGCTACTTCATCAAAATGACCTTGCATAAGCAGTAATGGCCAAAGATGAGTTTCCAGATAGATTTTTCCTCCTACAGCAAGGATATCAGAAATACGTTTTCCGATAAAATTTTCCGGCTCGCTATGAAGCCATTCAGCAGCACGTTTATTAATTCTTATAATTATTCCGTTACCATCTGTAATCACGAAGCCGCATAATGCTGATTCGAAAAAGTCATTAAAATCTTCTGCAGAAGAAAGAGTATATTTATTATCCATGTAAATAATTACTTATAGCAGCAATTGTTTCTTCGGGAGCACTAAGATTGGGGCAATGTCCTGTAGCTTTCATGATAACCAATTTGCTTTCAGGTATTTCATTGTGCATGTATTGACCGACTTCTACGGGTGCAATTACATCATTGGAACATTGTAAGATTAATACCGGAATTTTTGTATATTTTAATATATCACGTTTATCTGTCAGAAAAGTGGTACGGGCAAAATGTTTTGCAATTTCGGGATCCGTTTTGCAAAAACTGTTGGCAAGCTCATTTCCAAGCTCTTCTCTTTCGGGATTGCCCATGATAACCGGAGCCATTGCCATGGACCAGCCGAGGTGATTGTTATTCAAAGATTCCAGTAGTTCATCAATTTCAGATCTGTCGAATCCTCCAATATAATTATCCTGATTAATATAAGATGGTGAAGGTCCGATAAGAATGAGGCTTTTGAAAATTTCAGGAGCCATATTTGCAGCCATAAGTCCCATAACAGCACTTACTGAATGTCCTACGAAAACTGCATCTTTAATATTTAATTCTCTGGCTATTTCAACAATATCTTCTGCATATCCTTCAAGTCTGGCATATTTATCGAAAGAATAAGCCGAAAGATCAGAATTTCCGGCGCCCACATGATCAAAAAGAACGATCTTGTAGCTATCCTGAAAAGCCGGATATACATAACGCCACATATTCTGATCACAGCCAAAACCATGAGCAAACATCATCACATTGTCTCCGTTTCCACTTACAATGACGTTATTTCTTTTAAGTACATTCATAAATGGATGCTTTTTACAAATATAATGTATTAATCTTGACAAACATATTTTATAAAGATGATTTTAATACTATTTTCTTTACTTAATGCCCTTTTGATAGGCAATATTTTTTTCTTGTGAATTACTAATATTGTTTTGAAACTATGGAATAATTATTGACAGATAATCAGATAAATAGCCACAATAAACATGAAAATAGCAACGTATAATGTTAATGGAATTAATGGACGATTGCCTGTTTTGCTTCAATGGTTAAAAGAGGCGAAACCCGATGTTGTCTGTCTGCAGGAATTGAAAGCTCCACAAGAGCGTTTTCCTGTGAAAGAGATAAACGAGGCTGGTTATCAGGCAATTTGGAAAGGACAAAAAAGCTGGAACGGAGTTGCCATCCTTGCAAAAGATCTGGAAATTGTTGAAGTTCAAAATTCTTTACCCGGAGATCCTGAAGACCTGCAAAGCCGTTATATTGAAGCTATTATCAATCAGATAGTAATTTGCTGTATTTATTTACCCAACGGAAATCCTTATCCCGGATCGAAATTCGATTATAAACTTAGCTGGATCAAACGTTTTAAAAGAAGAACAAATCAGCTTATCAAAATGGAACTTCCGGCTATTTTGATCGGTGATTTTAATATCATTCCTACAGAAGAAGATGTTTACAAGCCTGAAAGATGGGAAAATGATGCATTATTCAGAACTGAGGTAAAAAAAGCTTACCATGATTTGTTAAAAAAAGGCTGGCTAGATTCTATCCGTACACTTTATCCTGATGAGAAAATCTATACATTTTGGGATTATTTATACAAAGCTTACGAACGAAATGCAGGAATAAGGCTGGATCATATTTTACTCAGTCCTTATTTGATACCCGATTTAAAATCGGGTGGAGTAGATAAGGAAGTGCGTGGCTGGGATAAAACCAGTGACCATGCTCCGGTTTGGATTGAATTAAAAGATAAGCTGGATAAAACATAAATTTAAAATAATGAAGCCTAAATCAATTGCAAAAGTACCGAAACAAATAAAAGGAAGCTTTCATGATACTGAAAGTCAGACGAACTTTGAAAGTACTGAAATCACAATAAATCAATTTAAAATTTTAAAAGAAAGATTTTTTAATATTAATCATTGGGAAGATTACTGTGGAAAAGGTTTTGCCGAATTTAAACTATATGATTATGATGGAAATTTTGTCGAAAGATACCCCATTATCGGAGATTATATTAGAATTAATATTCCTGGACCGGGAAATTTTGAAGCCGAAGGATTTGATTGGGTAGAAATTATTGATATGGATCAAAATATAGATAATGAATTCCTTGAATCATACATTATTATCTGTCGTCCCTCCAAAATTCCTTATAATAAAAAAACTTCTCATATTGCGCATTTTTACTCTCAAGAAGGAACTTCATCATTTATTATTTATAGGGGCGAAAAATTTATAAAAATGGGGATTTACGGAAGAAATGAATATCCTAATCTTAATGCGGGCTTTTTTGATAAAATAAGAAATCTTTTCACAAGCTTTGGCGGAATGATAGGGATTTCCAAAATTCAGTGGAAAAGACTGACAGACGGATTAATGGATTTTATATAGGTACTATCAGGATTTTATATCAGATCATAATCAATATTACTTTTAACAAAATAGTGTTCTATGGTTTTTCTTGCAGAGCTGCATAGATGGATTAGCTCGCTGTACGATAAATCCTCGTAAATAAAATCATTGGAAATATTGATTATATATTCTGTTACAATTTCAATATCCAGTAATTTTGAGTGTATTGGATCATCTAAAGAATCCAAATTAGATTCTTTACTCAAAAACTGCATTTTTCTGCTGATTGAATCTTTAAATTTATAGAGACGGATGGTATTCATAATGTTAATTTTAAATTAAGTGGAAATATTAATAAGGGATACTATTTTAATTTTCATCATAAGCTGCATCAACAGGCTTTGACTGAGGAGAGCCTTTTTCTCTGAACCATATCGAAAGTATTACTAATGATGCTACAGCAAGAAATTCACTTTGCCAGTTCTGAAAAGACTCAAACCAAAATTGAGAATTTATAATATAATCCTTCCAGCCTAATGTGGCTAAATGTTTTTCAATCTGCTCTTCATTATAGTTATTCAGGCTTCCAATGAAATGAAATATAAAGCTTAAGATAAATAAAATTCCCAATGAAATAGAAAGAGAATGATTGTAAAGGGATAATATAACACCACCTTTTTTTACAGGCAAAGGTGCATTTTTATGAGCAACGGGTTCTCTATCTACATCTTCTTTTTCTGTAAGAGATTTTGATTCCGCAGAACCTTTTTGTCTTAATGAAACAGTTAATACAACATACATACACATTTGCAAAAACTCGCTTTCCCAGTTTTCAAAAGTTGCCTGCATAAAATGCGGACTGGAAATATATTGAGTTAAACTCAGAGAAGGTAATTTTACTTCAGACAGCTCATCATTCTTCACATGCCAACCTGTAATAAGCTGACACGAAAGAAATAAAACAAATAGGCTTACAACAACTATGCTTAAACCATTTTTATAAAGAAAAGTATTCTTATTTGTTTTCATTTGCTGATTTTAAAATTTTTTTACCATTTGTATCTAAGTTTTGAAAGCTTACATAAAATAAAATGCCAATCGAAAATTAGTGAAAAAATTATTTTTTACTCCTAACGTTAATTTTCGCATACATTTTGTTACAGCATTATTTTCAACAGTTGATTTGATTTTTATTAAGAATGATAAAATTTTATGATGTGGTGTTGTTAAATTATCAATAATCATGCCTGTAATTTATTATTTGTTTGATTTATTTGAAAAACACAAGCATTAAAATAAAATGATTTGGCTTGATTGTTGAATAATTATTAAAACGCCGAATAAAATAAAATATAAATAATTATGAAAGAATCTTCTAATTCAAAATTAGAGCAGCTAAGCCATTCCACAACTTCAAATGACGAGCAGGCTCTTACTACTAATCAGGGATTGAAAATTAATAACAATCAGGATTCATTAAAATCAGGAGAAAGAGGGCCAAGTTTATTGGAAGATTTCATTCTGAGAGAAAAAATTACTCATTTCGACCACGAAAGAATTCCTGAAAGAATTGTTCATGCACGTGGTTCCGGAGCACACGGAACATTTAGAATCAACAAAAGTCTGGCAAAATACACCAAGGCAAAATTCTTATCCGAAGAAGGAAAAGAAACGCCTGTTTTTGTACGTTTTTCTACTGTTGCAGGAAGCGCAGGAAGTACAGATTTAGCTCGAGATGTTAGAGGTTTTGCAATTAAATTTTATACAGAAGAAGGGAATTATGATTTGGTGGGAAACAATATTCCTGTATTTTTTATTCAGGATGCAATGAAATTTCCGGATCTTATTCATGCCGTAAAACCAGAACCTGATAATGCCATTCCGCAAGCAGCATCTGCACACGATACATTTTGGGATTTTATTTCCCTGATGCCGGAAAGTATGCACATGATTATGTGGGCAATGAGCGACAGAGCAATTCCTAGAAGCTATAGAATGATGGAAGGATTTGGTGTTCATACCTTTAAATTCATCAATGAAGAAGGGAAAATGCATTTTGTGAAATTTCATTTTAAACCAAAATTGGGCGTTCATTCCGTAGCTTGGGATGAAGCAACTAAAATTTCAGGTAAAGATTCAGATTTTCACAGAAGAGATCTTTGGGAAGCTATTGAAAACGGCGCGTTTCCTGAATGGGATTTTGGAGTACAGATCATTCCTGAAGAAGATGAGCATAAATTTGATTTTGACTTATTAGATCCTACAAAACTGATTCCTGAAGAAGAAGTACCCGTAGAATTGGTCGGGACTTTAACACTAAATAGAAATCCAGATAACTTTTTTGCAGAAACAGAACAGATTGCTTTTCATCCGGGACATTTGGTTCCGGGAATTGATTTTACGAACGATCCATTATTACAAGGCAGATTATTTTCTTACACAGATACTCAATTATCAAGATTAGGATCACCAAATTTCCACGAAATTCCAATCAATAGATCTATTAATACGGTTCATAATAATCAGCGCGACGGACATATGCGTCAACAGATTGCAAAAGGAAAAGTAAGCTATGAGCCAAACTCTATCGGCGGCGGCTGTCCGTTTCAGGCAATGATGAAAGATGGCGGTTTTACTTCGCAGGAAGAAAGAGTGGATGGAAAGAAAATCAGAGCAAGAAGCCAAAGTTTTGTTGATCATTATTCTCAGGCTAAATTATTCTACAATAGCCAGTCAGTTCCTGAAAAGACACATCTACAGAATGCATTGATCTTTGAATTATCAAAAGTAACGATTCCGGCAATCCGTGAAAGAGTTGTTGGTCAATTGAATTTTATTGATAAAGAATTAGCATCATTAGTTGCAAAAAAAGTAGGTGTAAATGTGACTAAATTAAAACAACCCAACGGAAGTATTCCTGCAGATGCAGACCCGAAAACCTTACAAAGTCCTGAAAAAGAACCTTCGACTAAAAGCTCCGAAGCTTTAAGTATGAAAAATACGGTTAAGGACACTATAAAAAGCCGTGTTATCGGTTTTATCATGGAAAATGGAGTCGTTGCAAAGGATGTAAACTCTTTGAAATCAAAACTTGAAAAAGAAGGAGCTGTAGTACAGATCATTGCGGGAAGTCTTGCACCAGTAAAAGCAGATGATGGAACAGCTTTCGAACCGAAACATTCTCTTACAAGTACATCCAGTGTTTGTTTTGATGCTCTGTATGTTTCCAGTGGTAAAAATTCTGCAGAAAACCTGTTGAATGAAGATAATAAACCGGGAACGCTTTTATTTGTAAATGAAGCTTATAAGCATTGTAAAGCAATCTATTTCGGAAAAGAAACAGATGAAATTTATAATGCAAGTAACATTAAAAATAAAAAACACGAAGATCCAGCAATTATTATTTCAGACAATAATAACTCTGATAACGCTTTCATCAAAGCTGTAGCTAATCACCGTGTTTGGGAATTGGAGAAAGACAGAAATAATCCGGCATAGAAAACCACATCACAAAATATTAAAATTAAAAAGGCAGAAGTAAAAAATATCTTCTGCCTTTTTTTATCTGTAAGTTTATTAATTGAATTTAATATTTTGCCATCAGTTCTTATTTATCAAAGCAAAGTCTTGCCATCAAATAACTGACAGTAGATTCTGCACCCTGATTAAGATTTACATTTTTCTCCTCAAGTCCGTCGTAACAACCACCGGTTACCGGATTGTAAATAATCTGATTCAAATGATTTTTTCCCAAAAACCAATTAAAAGAATTTTGCATCATTTGTAAATATTTTTCATCATTAAAAGCTTTGTAAAATGTAGATAATGCTAAAATGGTATACGCAACATCAATAGGCTGCTCTCCACCAATTTGGGAATCGTTTTCTGTGTTTTCTTTTTGCATCCAACCTTTGTTTGATATTACTTTTATATTATCATCAATCATAATTTTGGACAATAGAAATTGGAAAGATTCCTCAGCGATTTGTTTGTAAACCTCATCTTTGGTTGCGATCCATGCACAAAGCAAAGCTTCAGGTAATAGGCTGTTTCCGTAAGTAAGATAACTTTCAAACCAATGCCAATCGTCTTTTGCTTCATGTTGATACATTTTCACGAGACGATCAGCTAGATTTTTTAATAACGGAATATTTTTTTCGGAATTTTGATAATACAACCCTTTAATAATAAAAGCCATTGCTCTCGTAGAATGAATTTTTTCTGCCCATAAAAGATTTTTCTGAATGATCTTTTCTGCGATTTCAGAAAATTCCTGAGGTAAAATGCTTTTTAATGAAATTAAATAACCCAAAGACCAGATTGCTCTTCCGTTTGAATCTTCAAGATTGGTTTCATAGTTTTGATTGGTGAACTGTTTTTGTTCATCAACGTAATTCAGGAAACTTCCGTCATTATGCTGGCAAAATTTGATAAAGTTTAAATAAATTGAAATTAATTCAAGGTCTGATTTGTTTTTACTGACTTCATAATGTCTGCAAATAGCAATCATAGCACGAGCATTATCATCCAATGTATAACCTGAATCGATATCAGGTTTACTAATCTTGGAAAACTGGATCATTCCAAATTCTGTTGTCATATTTTGGATATGCCCAAGATTAATTTTCGGTAATGTATAATTAAGTTCTGTTTCATCATTTCTAAATTTATGAAATAATAAAGCGTGCGAAATAGAAGAGTTTTCCCAAGCTGTCGGAGCCATTTTTTCTAATGATTTTGAACGTAATTTTTCGCGTTTGTTTTCATTATCCAATAATGTGTTTACAGCAACAGCTAATTGTTTAGGAGCTTCAAAATCAATGATAATTCCCGTATCTTCTTTTAAGACTTCCAAAGCGTGTGGAATAGGAGTGGAAACAATAGGACATCCGCAACTTATGGCATAAGAAAAAGTGCCGCTCACAGCCTGATTCCTGTCTTTTGAAGTAAAAAGATAAACATCGGTAAGCTGGAGATATTCCAGTAACTCGGGCAATGGCAAATATTCGTTAATAAATCGGATATGGTTTTCCAGATTAAATTTACAGGTAAGATCTTCCAGAAATTCACGGTATTTCTCACCCTCATTTCTTACTATTGCAGGATGTGTTTTGCCAAGAATCAAAAAAATGACATCCGGATTTTTTGCAATGATTTCCGGTAAGGCTTTCAAAGTTGTTTCAATATTTTTTCCGGAACCTAATAATCCGAATGTTGAAAGAACTTTTTTGTTCTTAAGATTGTATTTTTCTTTCAGTGCGTTTTTGTCTGTAAAAGGGAGAAGATGCGTCCCGTGCGGAATGACTTCAATTTTTTCAGGAGAAATATCATACTCATCGCATAATATTTCTGCCGAAATATTAGTCATCACGATAATGGTTTTTGCAGCATCTGCGATTTCTTTTACTTTAATTTTTAACTCTTTATCCGGTTTTGGTAAAACGGTGTGGAAAGTAATGATGACATCTTTTTTTAAATTTCTAAGAAAAAGAGGCAATCCATTTTTTGTTTCATTAAAAAAGCCAAACTCGTGCTGAAGCATTACAAGACGGATATTATCATTTCTATTGATTTGTGCCGCCAATTCAAGATAAGAAACGGCATCGGAAGTGTTTAAGCTGTACTCAATATTTTCTTCGTATTCAAAGGTTTCTTCTTCTGTTTCCATCGGACAGATGATCGCATTGAATGATTCTCCGAATTTTGACTGTAGAGATTTTATCAGATCTTGAGTATAAGTTGCAATTCCGCACACCTTTGGAGGAAAAGTACTGATAAAGACAATCTCGGATTTATTATTAATTGTGTGTTTTTTTGTTTTGTCAGATTGTCTTATTGCTTTGTCCTCCACGTCTGAATTAATATCTTTGTTCATATTCATTTTCTTTTTTATGTGATAATCCTTTCTGAATTATCATTATACTGCAAACATCATCAGTTCTTTCAATAATTTTGAAATACTCAGTGATGCAACAGCAATTCTTTCGTCTGCGGCTCCATAATAAATATACAGGATATCTTTTTTTACAATAGCTCCTGTCGGAAAACAGACATTATTAACTTCACCTTTCAGTTCCCATTCTTCTTCTGGTTTGAAAAGCGGATAAGGAAGTCTGGAAATTTCTTTTTCGGGATTTTCCAGATCTAATAAAGCTGCACAGGCGTTGTAAACATATCCGTTAACAGTATCATGAACGCTGTGATAAATCATTAACCAACCATATTCTGTTTCTATCGGCGGACATCCGCCTCCGATGTAACTGGATTCATGATCATACTTTGGTGATAATAAAATATGATCTTTAAAATGAGAAAAATAATCTTGCCAGAAATCATAATTCAGGTCTTCAATATTTTTCACACTTACAATCTGAATCTCAGGTCTTATCCTGTGGAGAAAATAAAATTTATCGTTTATCTTTCTCGGAAAAAAGATCAGGTTTTTATCCCATAAAAAAATAGCGTCACTATTGGTATGACTGATCTGAAATTGATTGTATCTTTTGTATTTTTCGGGTATTAAACCTTCTGATTCTGATAAAATTTTAAACTCTTCGTAAGGAATTTTCGGAACAATAATACCTTCACTTTTCCATGATTTGAAATCTTTAGAAGTTGCTAATGTTCCTAATGCATTGATGCCGTCGTAACTTGTATAAGTGAGATAAAATAAGTCATCTATTTTTACAATTCGGGGATCTTCGATGCCGTGCTTTTCATATTCAAATTCAGGTACGAGAATTGGGGAATCTTTCCGTTGCTCTATTGTAAGAGGGTCTGATAAAATACAATATCCGATACTTGAAAAATTACCTTTTGCAACGGCACGATAAAACAAATGTATTTTACCATTTTCCTGAATGATTGCCGGATTCAGAACCCCTTCGTTTTCAAAACTTAAGTCAGTTTTTCTGAGTATAATTCCCTCTTTTTTTATTTCTACCATTTAGGTTGTCGCATTGCGACTTTCATTTTCTTTGTCTTTCCTTTTGTTTTGTTTGTCTTCCCGCTTCTCTTTTAATGATTTTGCTGCAGGTGTTTTATCTGTTTTTTTCTTCGTTTCCTTTTCTTTTGACATATTAAAATATTTTTATTGTAAGTAAAGGTCATCTATTAAAAAAAGAAAGGTTTGTAATAGTCTTTCAATTTGTTACATAAATCATAGATATTAAGATTTAAAGAGCTAACTTTGAAAGAGGAACTGTCAACATATTGATTGGCGGGCTGGAAATACAGTAAGGATTATGAAGTTGTATATAAAATATATGGTAAGCCTGCGCTGTAAAATGGTGGTTCATCAGGAACTTGAAAAACTGAACATCAGAAATGCCGTAGTAGACCTTGGTCTTGTAGAAATATTAGATGACATCAGTATTGAACAAAGACAAGCTTTAAAGGAAAATCTCCTTAAAACCGGACTTGAATTACTGGATGACAAAAAAAGCATTTTGATTGAAAAAATAAAAAGTGCGGTCACAGAAATGATCCATTATTCCGAATCTCTTCCGAAAGAAAATTTCTCAGATTATCTAAGTGAAAAACTCGGTTACGATTATACTTATCTTGCCAATACATTTTCTGAAGTGAAAGGAATGACATTGCAGCAATTTATCATTATCAATAAAGTGGAAAAGGTAAAAGAGTTACTTTTGTATGATGAGCTTAATCTTACAGAAATCTCTTATAAGCTCAATTACAGCAGTGTTGCACATCTTTCCAACCAATTTAAAAAGATAACAGGGCTTTCGCCTTCATTTTATAAACAGCTTAAGCAAAAACGGTTGAAGAACTTAGAAGATTTGTAAAAAGGTGTGATTTATGTAAATCAATTCCAGAAATGTATAGCATTTTTACTTCATTAAAATAGCATCTTTGAATATAAATAAACGATAGGAGAAAAACTGTGAAAAAGTTATTCTAATCCTTAATAACGATTAGTTTTCATAAAAGATCTTATTAAAATCCAAAAAATAGTACATATGTTTTAAAGGTTTTGATAGAACAGAGAACAGGAACTTTCAAGTCCCTGTTCTTTTTTATTCCAGAAGGATAATCCTTATTTCAGCTTTAATTAATTTCGTCAGTTAAAAAAAATTAACCGGTTATTTTCAATGATTTAATATATCCATCAGATAATTGAAAATGATATTTCAAAACAATAGGACTGCCTGGAAATGTTCCTGAAACTTCTGCTGATAAGATGTTTTCTTTTTCATTATAATCTAATGGTTTCATAGTGGCTTGATATTCTTTGTTGGCTTTGTCAATCCAGTTTTCAATTTCTACTTTCCCGTTGTGGGTTTTACCTTCATCAAATACTTCTGAATTTTCAGAAAAACAATTTGCATAGGCTGCGCTGTCAAAAGTGTTTTGTGCTTCAATTAAATCTGTGATAACTTTGGGTAAATTCATTTTTTTATATTTTTAAGATGATTAAATTGTTGGTACTGTTCCACCATCGATTACAAATTCAGTTCCGGTTAAATAACTGGCTCTTGGTGAGACAAGAAAACCAACCAATTCGGCTACTTCTTCCGGTTCGGCAGGTCTTCCAAAAGGAATTCCACCCAATGCATTCACAACTCCTTGTTGAGCTTCTTCAATAGAAATATTTGAATTTTTAGCAATCGTTTCCAACCATACTTTTACATTTTCTGTTCTGATCCAACCTGGTGAAACAGTGAGTACACGAACTCCTTTTGGAGTAACTTCATTTGATAAACTTTTACTGTAATTTCTCAATCCTGCTTTTGCAGCTGCATATGGTAAAGTGGAGTCATACAGCGGTAATTTTCCCTGTATTGAAGCAATGTGAATAATAACGCCACTTTTTTGCTTTATCATTTGGGGCAGAAATCCTCTGTCGAGCCGAACGGGAGCAAGTAAGTTAGCTTGTAAGGTCGATTCCCAGTCTTCATCATTTAATGCATTAAAACCACCGGCGGGCGTTGATGAAGAACCAAGATTGTTCACCAAAATATCCAGTCTTCCGTAAGTTGACAACACTTCATTGATTACTTTTTGCGTTCCTTCTGCCTTACTTAAATCAGCTGAAATAAAATGCAGATTGCTGTTCTCTTTTTCAGGTGCATTTCTTGCGGTAATAATAACTGTTGCACCGGCTTGCAGCAGTCTTTCTGCAATGGCTTTTCCGGTACCTTTTGTACCTCCTGTTACCAATGCAATCTTGCCCGATAACTCATTGTTGAAATTAAGTTGTTCCATTTTTAAGAATTATTTATAGGACAAAATTGGGGTATAAAAACAGTTCATACAAGTACGGAATTACGATTCATATAGGGATAAATTATTCCCCTATTGTACAAATCGGAACATACTTTTATTTTTGTAATATGTATGAGAGAAAAATAATACCGAATCTGAATTGCGGGCTTGATCTGATAGGTGAAGTTCTTTATGGCAAATGGAAGATACGTTTGCTTTGGTTTATTAATCAGGGACATAAAAGACCAAGTGAATTGCAGCGAAAAATATCGGATGCATCACGAAGGGTTTTAAATATTCAGCTGAAAGAACTGGAGGAGCATGAACTTATTTCAAAGACTATTTATCCGGTGGTTCCACCAAAAGTAGAGTATGCTCTTACTGAGTTTGGAGAGAGTTTGATTCCTGTAATCGGTGCTTTAGGGCAATGGGGAGATCAACATGAGGATCGATTAAGAATGTTAATTCTAAATAGAATTCAGGGCTCTCCCAATGCAGAGAAAGATTAAAAATATCAGAATTAGCTTAAGATTATCAGTTTAGGTATATCTCAAATGTTAGTAATATTAAATTTGATGTCTTTATGATGATAAAAAAGTATTTATAAAATGCTTTACATTTTTCCTTTGGTGTTTAGTTGAATGAATTTGGTAGAACGTTTTAAATATAATTTGACTTTATCAGAAAGCGACAGAGATACCTATTATTCGGGAGAGGGAAACGGATACATCACTTATTCTAATGAGTCTTAATTTTGATTAAAATATATTGAAAATTAGCAGATTTGATTTAATTATTATAGCAAAAAATTAAAAACAGCATCAAATTATGATGCTGTTTTAAAATTTAAATATGTACTTATTTAATGCTTTATTTTAATGTTTTGCTATCAATAACAAATCGATATCTCACATCACCTTTAAGCATTCTTTCATAAGCATTTGATATGTTTTTAATATCAATAAGTTCAATATCGGATACAATATTGTTTTCTGCGCAAAAATCCAGCATCTCCTGAGTTTCTTTAATTCCACCGATACCCGATCCTGCAACACTCTTTCGTCCTCCTAAAAGTGGGAATATTCCTAATTCCATTGGCTTTGAAGGCGCTCCAACACATATATGAACACCGTCTGTTTTTAATAATGAAATATAAAGATTCATATCATGTGGCGCAGAAACGGTATCCAGAATAAAATCAAAAGAACCTTGAACAGCTTTTAATTGTTCAGGATCACTGGTTACAACAAAATGATGTGCACCCAATTGTTTGGCATTTTCTTCTTTTGAAGGAGAAGTACTTAGCACAGTTACGTCAGCTCCGAAAGCAACTCCGAATTTTACGGCCATATGTCCCAATCCTCCTAATCCTAAAACCGCCAATTTATGACCTTTTCCAACTTTCCAATGACGAAGAGGAGAATAGGTTGTAATCCCCGCACACAATAATGGAGCAGTGGCTGCTAAATCTAATTTTTCTGAGATATGCAGCACAAATTCTTCTCTCACGACGATTGTATCAGAATATCCTCCATAAGTTGGATTTCCGCTGCGGTCGAGATTATTATAAGTCTGCGTATTTCCATCTAGGCAATATTGTTCTAAATCATTTTTGCAGTTTTCACATTCCTGACAAGAATCTACCAAACATCCAACTCCTGCAAGTTCACCAATTTTGAAGTTTTTTACATGATCGCCTACTTTTACGATTTTACCTACAATTTCGTGTCCTGGAACCATCGGAAATAAACCCGGAAACCAATCATTTTTTATTTGGTGCAGATCCGAATGACACACACCACAATACATAATTTCAATTTGTACATCGTGAGCGCCAACTTCTCTTCTTTGAAAATCCCAGAAAGCTAAATCAGAATTAGAATCTTGAGCTGCGTAGCCTTTTGCTTTAATCATATTATAATTTTTGTTTATCCAAATGTAATAAGTATCCACAGAATTCTTTGTATCTGTATTACTTTTTTTTGTAGTTAAAATGAAGAATTAATGCAGGCTAATATTGGAGTAATTTAAAAAATTAGGTATATATTTTGAATCGCTTTTTTTTAGCAATGTTCAAAAACACTTTTGTAGATGATTTGGTTCATTTAAGTTGGATTAAAGGTAAATTGTAAGTTTCAAAATCTAATAATTTACTCCGAAATTCATCCAGCATATAACTACTTGTAAAAAAAAATAATGTTCCCGTAGGTTTATAATATGGCGAAAGATATCTTTCATTTTTAATCATCATTTTTAAGTCTACAAGGATTTTTTATAATTCTGTATTGCCCAAATCAGTAACGCATTTTTTTCTTTCGGAATACCCAATTTTTCTATAATTCTGGTACGGTGTCCTTCTACTGTTTTTTCGGACAGGAAAAGAAGCTCTGCAATTTGTTTACTGGTTTTTTGAGCCGCTATTAATTCTATTATTTTTCTTTCAGAAAGTGTTAGTAGGTTGAGTTTGCCAAGGTCATCAGTGTGTTCTATCATGTAATTTTGAAGTAAAGCTCCGGAATAATATTTCTTTCCTAAAGCAATTTCTTTCAGACATTTTTCTAAATCAGGACAAGCTTTTTCTTTTAAAATATAACCATCTACTTCAAATTCTTTTGCTTTGTTCAGAACTCCAATTTCATTGTGCATGGTAAGGATTATAACTTTAGTACGCCATTTATTTTCCATAACTTTTTTTGCCACTTCCAATCCGTCCAAACCCGGCATATTTAAATCTAAAATAGCTACATCCGGCAAATAAACCTGAATATAATTAAGTGCTGCCGTTCCGTTAGAGCAGGCACTAACTACGTTATATCCCAAATTGGTAAGATAAGAAACCGTTCCATTCAGGGTTAAAGGATGATCGTCTGCAACTAGAATTTTCATTATATTATTTTTTTATTTGAACTATTATTTTTGTGCCTTTATCAGTTGACGTGATAAGAGCCTGCCCACCAATTGTTTTGCTTCTTTCTATCATATTGTGTAAGCCAAAAGCATCCTTTTTTTCCAGAGTTTCCTTTACATTAAAACCTTTTCCGTTATCCATAATTTCTAAAATAACGGTGTCTTTATTTTCAGTTAAAATTACTTTTGCCGCGATAGCGTCTGCGTATTTTATAATATTTGAAACAGCTTCCTGAACAATTCTATAGATTTGTAATTCTTTTTCAGTCGTGAGACCATCCTGATAATGGATTTCGGATGAGATCATAAAAAGATGTGTATTTTGGATACGTTCTATGAACTGTTCCAAACTGGCTTCGAGTCCTATTTTTTCAAACAAAACGGGATGTAAATTTCTGCTGATTGCTCTGATGTCATTAATAATGCTATCCACTTTTTCGTTTAACTGAAGTTGGCTTACTTCAAACGAATGCTTAAGCGACAGTAGCTCATGACTTACGCTGTCATGGAGGTCAGATGCAATTCTTTTGCGTTCTTCCTCGGTTTTATCCAGAAGGTTTTTAGTAAACTGCAATGATTGTTCTTTTTCTAAAGATAATTTCTTTTGTTTTTGTTTTAAATAATAAATAACAATTGCTAATAATAATGCAATAAAAACAAGTATTAAAGCCAAAATAACAGCATTTTTATTGATAATTGTTTTTTGCTGGAGTTTAATTTCCTGCTCTTTTTCTTTAGTTTCATATTTTGCTGCGAGTTCTAAATTGATCAGCTTACTTTTTGCGCTCGATAAACTGTCCTTTGTGCGGTAAAATTCATTATTATAAAAAACAACCTTGTCCAGATTTCTGCTTTGAATTGCTTTTTCTAATAAAACATCGTAAAATAGGGTGGCTCTTTCGTAGTTTTTATGCTCAAGCAAATTGGGCAGTGAATTTTCTATATATTTTGTGTTACACGTTTTTACATCTTTATTGATTTGATAGAGAGCTAATGTCGCCTGATAATCCTTTTGCCAGTTTTGAGAGGTATTTTTTTCTGCAACAGGCTTTATTCTGTCTAAAACTGTTTTAGCATCATTTAATTTGTTTTCTTCAATTAAAGCTTCTATTTCGTAATCAGAAATACAAAGCAGAAGTACATCATTATCATATTTGCTGGCTATATATTCTTTGTAAGTTTCGTGGATGTATTTATTTTTCACTTGATGCTTATTAAAGAAACCATAAACAGAACATTTGTTGTATTTGCCCATAAAATAATCATAGGTGTTCCCGATTTCTTTAGATATTTTTATCACTTCATCCGCACTTGCGACTGCCTTCTGAAAAGAACCGTTTGCTTTGTAAATATTAATATAATTCGACTCTACAGAAGCTATACTTTCCTGATCTCTGATTCTTATGGAGTAGTTTCTTGATTTTTCATTCGCTTCTATGCTGTTTTTTAAATCCCCTAAAACAAAATAGGTATATGATAAATCATAATAAGCACGGGCTATTTTGTAACAGCTTTTGTAATCATCAGGTTCTAACGCTGTAATTTTTAAAAAATAATTCTTAGCCTTTTTCAGATTGTCTTTATCAAATTCTAAATTGCCATAATAACTATCAATGTAAATTGTTTTTATGGGTGGTAATTCACTTCTATACCTTTCATCAAATTCTTTTACAACTTTGGTAAGACGAGGGTCAAAATCATAATAATAAACAAATTTTGTAGTCACTAAATCCAGAATTTTGGAAGCGTCCGAATAATTACTTTTAGCAATTTTACTTTGATAATAGTCCAAAAAAACTTTCAAGTAACGTTCTTTATCCGTATTATAGTTTTCATTTTTTCTTAACCAAATTTTTGTAGGCTCTTCTTTTGGCGGAGTTATTTTTTCAAAATAAAAATTTTCCTTTTTTTCTCTACATGATAATGTGAAAAAAGTAATGAATAAGAATATTATTTTCTTAATCGTAGGCATATATCTATTTTTCTACAAATGTATCAATTTCTGATATTGAAAATTATACAATCTTCAATTCAGGGGTTTCCCCTTGTATGAATCTCCGGAAGAATAGTACAATTTTGTGACTTAATTAATAAAATTATTATTATGAAAAGTAAACTACTTTTAATGCCATTCAAACTAAATTTTCAAAAAAATTGGGTTGTCTGTTTTCTTTTAATTTTCCAGGTTGGATTTTCTCAGCAAGGAGCGGCGTTAGATTTTGACGGTGTAAATGATTATGTAAGCTGTGGAAACATTTTGCCTGTATCTTACACCAAAGAGGCGTGGATTTATGTGAAAAGTTTAAACAGTCCCAACAACATTATCTCTGGTGGTGATTCTGATGGGTTGCATGCTTTTTGGGTACCAGTAAGTAATTCCGGTAAAATTTCTGCGGGGCATAACGGTGATTGGTTTGCTGTAGAAGACAGTGTTCCATTGTCGATTAATACTTGGCATCACGTTGCAGTAACTTATGACGCTGCGACTACAACGCTGAAATTATACAAAGATGGAGCATTAGTAGATACCAATAATGATGTTGATCCAGTTGATGAGGGAAACATGGTTAGATTAGGCGCCTTTAACGATGCTGACAATCTTTTCAAAGGAACTATAGATGAAGTAAGAATCTGGAATAGAGCTTTGTCTCCCACTGAAATAGCAAACACAATGAACTGTGAGTTACCCGGTTCAGTAGCAGGATTAATTGCATATTATAAATTTAATCAGGGCATAGCCAATGGAAATAATGCTTCCGTAACGACCTTGCTAGACAGCAGTGGAAATAATTACAATGGAGCTCTTAGTGGTTTTGCTTTAAACGGAATCTTCTCTAACTGGGTTGGCAATAGTATTATAAATACCGGAACTACTTGCACTACTTATTTAAATGTATCCTCAGTAGAAAAAACAACGAATAATTTTAAACTATTTCCTAACCCTGCTACAAATAAGTTGTTCCTGACATCACAACAACCCATTTTAAAAGTTGAAGTGATTAACTTTTTAGGGCAAACTGTTATAACACAAAAAATAAACAGCGTTGAAGCAGAAATTAATTTGTCATTTCTTACTCCAGCTTCTTATTGGATTAGAGTAAAAACCGAACAGGGTCTTGAGACAATAAAAGTCATTAAAAATTAAGACGGTAGAAATTCATTTTCTTTGTAATGAATTTAGAATAGAAATGTTAATTAAATTATTCTATTTCTGGGCAACCTGATCTAGTATTGTTGTGGGTATGGCTTTTGTTGGTTATACTTTCATACTTCCAGAACGGGAAATTTTATTAAAAGCTATCTTTAAAAAAAATTGCGCCAACTAAAGACAGTTGGCGCAATTTGGCTTTTGGTGACCTCGACAGGATTCAAACCTGTAACCTTCTGAGCCGTAATCAGATGCGCTATTCAGTTGCGCCACGAGGCCGTTGTTTTTTTTACCGTTTAAAGGTTTGCAAATATAGCACTTTTTTCTTTTCTTTGAAAGATGAAACCAAGAATTTTACTATTAATCGCGTTTTTGACGCTAATGTCTTGTAAAAGAGAACAAAAAATTTCGCCTACTGAAGCTGTTTCAGTTTCAAATCTTGTACAGTATAAAGAAGAAAATGGAGATTTGCATATAAAATCTGGAAATTTTACTTATGATTTTAAGCAAAATCAGATTCCATTTAAGAAAATTATTTTACTGAATGCAAGTATGGCGGGATATATTTCAGAATTGGGAGCTGAAAATTTAGTAATTGGAGTTTCTAGTCCGGAATATATTTTTTCTGAAAAAATTCAAAGTTTATTAAAAGAAGGAAAAATTCAGAATGTTGGAAGTGAACAAAAATATGATGTTGAAAAAATTATATCACTAAAGCCCGATGCTATTTTCACAAATCATATCGCAAGTTTTGATAATACCTATCAATTATTAAAAAACAACGGAATTCAGGTTATTTTCCTTGATGAATATATGGAGCAAAAACCGTTGGAGAAAACGGCTTATATTAAGCTTTTTGGAAAACTTTTTGGAAAAGACAAAGAAGCGGAAACCAAATATGAAGAAGTAGAAAAAAACTATAATGAACTAAAACAATTGGCTTTAAAGTCAAAAAATAGACCGACAGTTTTAGCCAATGAAATGTATGGTGATGTTTGGTATCTTCCGGGTGGGAAAACGTCTGTAGCAAATTTTATATCTGATGCTAATGCAAATTATGTTTTAAAAGGAAATAATGAAGAAAAAGCCGTAACGATGAGCTTTGAAGAAGTTTTTGCTAAATCAAACGACGTTCAGTATTGGGTAAATGCGGGAAATCATGTTTCAAAAAAAGAAATGCTGAGCATGAATCCTTTTTACAGCAAATTGAATGTTTTCAATAAAGGGAAAATTTACGTGATTACTGGAAAAGAAAAGGCAAAAGCCAATGACTTTTTTGAAAGCGGTGTGGTACGATCTGACCTTGTTTTAAAAGACTATATTAAAATTTTTCATCCCGAATTGTTGCCGGATTATCAGTTAACTTATATGAAAGAGTTACAATAATCAGACTATTTGCTTATTTTTGCTATTCCTTTTTACAAGATTATGTGGAAAAAAATTAAACAAATTATATTCATTGTTCTGATCCTGAATGTGGTATTTATCGTTTGGGGAAGATTTTTCAATCCGCCAATTACATTGACGCAGATCGGTGGACTTTTCGAATACGGAAGATTACAGAGAGATTATATTTCCTATGACGAAATGGGAAATAATGTTAAAAGGGCTGTAATTGCTTCTGAAGATCAAAAATTCTTTAATCATGATGGTTTTGATTATACTGCGATTGAAAAAGCAATGAAAAATAACGAAAAGGGCAAAAAAATAAGAGGCGGAAGTACAATTTCTCAGCAAACAGCAAAAAATATCTTTCTTTGGCAGGGGAGAAGCTGGTTGAGAAAAGGTTTGGAAGCTGTTTATACTTTTATTATTGAAAAGGTTTGGAACAAAGATATTATTCTGGAAAGATATCTGAATTCTATTGAAATGGGACAGGGAGTTTTCGGTGTTGAAGCGGCTTCACAGTACTATTTCGGGAAATCTTCGAAAGATCTTACAGCTTCTGATGCAGCCTGGATTGCAGCTGTTTTACCAAATCCAAAGAAGTACGATCCCAAAAATCCATCAGCATATCTAAGAAAGAAACACAACTGGATCATGAGACAAATGAGGAATGTAAGTTTGAAGTAGTATATTTGTACTAATGAAATTCTTCCATTCCAGTACAAACTTTAAATCTGATCTTAAAAAATATTTTTCTTTTAAGAATGAAACCCTTTCTCTCGAGCCGTTTGCCGAATTTTTGGAAGGGATAAAAAAAAATGATTTTAAAGATGTACTTGATTTTTTTAAGGAAAATCCTGAATTAACTGAAAATTTTAAATATTACATTCATCATATTTTTGAAGGAAGACCTTTCAATCTTTCTTTGACGGAAGCTAATATTTTATCTGAGAATGCTTTCGTTCCCGAGTTTAAAAAAAGGATTCTTAATAAAATTTTACCACCTGTCGTTAATGAAAAAACGATTTGGTATTTAATTGATAATGTAAGTTTAAGACCCCAAAAAGACCTCAAATATTTTCATAATCTTCCCGAAAATGAAGTAAATGAATTTTTTGATCTCCTTGAGATTTCAGATTTTATTCTGGATCCGAGAGTGAAGAAAGAGATGCTTTTTTCCATGAATATTCTCGCTTGGCGTGTCACTGGTGCTGCAATGGAAGTAGAAGTGGTGAGAATGGCTCCTCAATACAAAAATTTTGAAAATCCGTTTTTGGCATTGCAAAATGAACTGGAAAATCTTGCCGATGAACTGGAAAAAAATTCTGAACTTCAACTGAATTCAAAAGACAGCCGATACAAACAGATTAAGATCTATATAGAACAATGTTTGGAATTTGTAAATATTTCTTTTAAAAATTCTTCTAAATATGGAATTTCGGGGAAAATTAATCAGTCACTTTTAAAAATCCGCCAGCAAATTCAAAGAATTTATGAAATTATTCAGTTGTTCGTTATTGACAAGGAGGAAGATGTTTTAATTAATTCTAAGCAATTAGTTTTTAGTGTTTTAAGATATAAATCTCATAAAAATAATATTTCAGATTTAATCAATGACAGTACGAGACTGATCTCGCATCTGATCACGAATCACACCGCAGAAACCGGAACGCATTACATCACTTCCACACGGAAGGAATACATGACGATGTTTTATAAAGCAAGTGGAGGCGGAATTATTGTTGGAGCCTTATGTGTATTGAAAATGTTGTACGGATATGTTCCCGGAAGCGATTTTTCGCATGCATTTTTGTATTCGATGAATTATGCGATGGGATTTGTGATGATCTATTTAATGAGTTTCACTTTAGCAACAAAACAGCCTGCAATGACGGCTGCGACGATGACAAAGGTTTTATCGGAAGAGGGAAATATAAGAAGCAACAACACAGAATTTGCGCATTTGGTTTCCAAATTATTTCGAAGTCAGTTTATCGCATTTGTTGGTAATGTTTTACTTTCATTTCCTGTTGCTTTGTTGATAATTTACGGTTTAGACGTATTTTTCTCGCAAAATTTAGCGGTTGAAAGATCAGATAAACTGTTAAAAGATTTAGATCCGTTTAAATCAAAGGCGATTCTTCATGCAAGTATTGCGGGATTTTATCTTTTTATTTCAGGAATTATTTCAGGGAATATCGGGAATAATTCTGTTTTTTATCAGATTCCGGAAAGAATTGCAAAAAATCTTTCGATCAGCAGATTATTCGGGAAAAAGTTTGCAAAAGGTTTATCTAAATATTATGCTAAAAACTGGCCCGGAATTGTTTCAAATTTCTGGTTTGGTGTTTTTCTTGGCGCGACAGCTCCCGTTGGATTATTCTTCGGTTTAGATTTGGATATTCGTCACATTACCTTTGCTGCCGGAAATTTTGCGATTGGGCTTTACGGAAAAGATTTTTCAGTTGATTCTTATACTTTTTGGATCTCTTTTATAACGGTTTTCTTAATAGGATTTTTTAACTTTTTAGTAAGTTTTAGCTTATCCATGTTTTTAGCTTTCAGATCAAGAAAGTTGAATTTCGGACAGGTAAGTGAAATTTATAAGGAAATTTTCAGGTATTTTACCAAACATCCATTAAAATTTTTCCTTCCGTTAAGATCCGGATTAGATAAAAAAGCGGATGATTTGATGAACAGTACAATATCTACAAAATCTGAAGATCATTAAATTTATCATCACCGAATTTATCCTGAAATTTTTTCAGATAAAAACTTTTGCGCATCTGAAAATCATGCTTCAGTAAAGGTGAATTGATTTTTATAATAACACATTTATTTTCAATATTTACACTTTGAATTTCACTGAAAAGGCTTTCGTCAAGATATTCTTCAAGAAAATCTTTAATTTCAAAAGCTACTAATTTATGCTCAAAACCATGAATTCTCGCAAAAGATTTTACAAGTTCAGAGGATTGGAATTCGCGTTTTTTATTTTTTCTCATCTTAAATTTCAAAAATTATACTTTCTTCATTAATCTTTTTCACAACGCTTTCCGTACGTTCTCTATGCGTATCTGTAATGAAAATTTGTCCAAAATTTTCCTGATTCACCAACTCAATTAATTGAGAAACGCGACTGTCATCTAATTTGTCAAAAATATCATCAAGTAAAAGAATCGGGGTTTTGTTTGTTAATTCTTTTATCAGGCTCATTTGCGCTAATTTTAAAGAAATTAAAAACGATTTTTGCTGTCCTTGTGAACCGATTTTTTTAATTAAAACCGAATCCATTTCAAAAAGAAGATCATCTTTGTGAATTCCTTTTGAGGTGTAAGTCAGCATTCTGTCTTTTTCCAGACTCTCTTTTAGTAAATTTTCAAAAGAATTTTCAAGCAAATGTGATTCATAAATAACAGAAACAGTTTCTTTTCCTCCTGAAATGATCTGATAAAAATTTTTAACGATCGGGTTTAATTTTTCAACAAAATTCTTTCTTTTAACAAAAATTTTTGTACCGAATCTTGTAATCGGATCATCATAGATCTCCAAAGAATCTTTGTCCCAGACTCTGTTTTTAGCGAAATATTTCAATAAGGCATTTCTCTGCAGAATCGTTTTTTGATACTGAATTAAATCAAAAAGATACTCAGAATCAGTCTGAGAAATCATTGAATCCAAAAATTTTCTTCGGCTTTCTCCCGAATCAGAAATCAAATTAGAATCATACGGAGAAATCATCACGCTTGGCAAATATCCGATATGATCCGCCATTCTGTCATAGCTTTTATCGTTTTTTTTAATGACTTTTTTGGCTTCTTTGGGTTGGAGGATTTTAATATTGTCTTCGCTGTCATCATTCTGAATTTCAGCATCAATAGTGAAAAAATCTTCATCTTTTTTGATGTTATTAAGGTCTGTATTTCCCAAAAAACTTTTTCCAACCGATAGATAATGAAGAGCATCCAGAATATTAGTTTTTCCCACGCCGTTATTTCCCACAAAACAATTGATTTGCGGAGAAAATTCAAATTTTTTTTCAGAATGGTTTTTGAAATTGTACAGGGAAAGTTTCTTAATATTCATTTGTCAAAAATACTCCATTATTAATAAAAATAAAAAAGGAAGTGCAGAACAGGTTTCTACACCAAATGAAAAGTAAGCGTCATTCCTCTCATTTTCAGAAAAGTAAATAAAAATATAGGTAGGAATACTGGAGAGAAAAAATGCAACAGAATAATTTAAGTCCAAATAACAGGCTGAAAGAATGTTACTTACGAAAATTAATAAATAAGCGATATATTTTGTATTCTGAACTCCGATAATCGTAGGAAAAGTTTTTACTGTATCAACTTTCATGTCGCGAATATCAAAAGGTAAAACCAATGCGGTAATGAAAAAGAAACTGATGAAAAAGATTGGAAAATTAAATTCCGGCAGCGTAAGCCAACAATTCATCAAACCCCATACTAAGCCAACGTAAAATACTTTTAATAAAGGAATTTTACGGATATACAGATCTAAAAAAAAGCTGTTATACAATAATCCTAAAACAACGATAACAAACCATTTTATCAGCCGTATTTCATTATGATTGTGAATGATTAAAAATGCACAAATGATTCCTGCAATAATATTCAGAAGTACGATTTTAAAAAAATGCTTAGTCTTTTGGTATTTGGTATAAAGGTATCCGCTGAAATAAGTAATGAAAATCAGGAACATGGTCGGATAACGGAACGTGTTTTGCTCCTCCATGAAAAATACTGCAAAAAGGGTTCCTGTTAAGGATACGTAAAGTTGGCTGTCAATGACAGATTTTTTCAGTATTTTTAAGAAATTCATTTATCAAAAATAACATATATGAAAAGATTTTCCAAGATTTTTATGCTTTTGCTTCTCCTGCTGAATTTTTCGGCGGTTTTTGCTCAGAAATATTACGACGAGCAATGGAAGAAAGTGGCTGAAAGTTCTAAAAAAGGAATTTATAAATCTAACCTTCCGATTATTTTAGGAATACAAAAACAGGCTATGAAAGATAATAATGTTTTACAGCTTATTCGGTCTTTAAAGGCTGAATTTACTACAATAAATTACATAAATGATGATGAGGATAATGACTCTGTATCTCAGTTTTTCAAAAAACTACAGGGTGTACAAAAAGAATTGAAAGGAGAAGAAAGAGTTGTATTTAGTGTTTTAGTTAATACTTTTTTTCTGGATTATTATAATGAACATTCATGGGAAATTGGACAGCGAACCAATATAAATTCTCAGGATATTTCTCAAATTGAAACATGGAGTAAGCTTGATTTTAAAAATTATTTAAATAAAAACTATCAGGAACTTGATCAGCTAAAGGCTGAAATGAGAAAGATTTCTCTTAAAAAATATGAAGATGCTTTTTCATACGATGAATATATATCGTATTTCCCGACTTTACTGGATTGGTATTTGATAAAGAAAAGCACATTTATTTCTGATAATGATCTTTTTACCAAAAATGAATTAGAAACAAATCGCACTGAGATCAATAGTATTTTTGATGAACTGATTTCTCAGAATAAGGGGAATTCCAAATTATATTTCATGCATAAAAAGTTGCAGGATAACTGTGATTTTAATCATTGTAAAGATAAGTTGGTACAGCTTCAAAATCTCCTAAAATATGAAACGGAGGGCGATTATAAAGTTTTGATCATGGATGACATCATGGAACAACTGATTGCTCAAAAGAAAGAAAAAGCAGCTCTTGAAATTGCAAATCAGGCAAAAACGCAATATCCAAAATCAGCTTTTATCGGCAATATTAAAAATAAAGAAGATCAGATCCTGAATCCTTCTTTAAACATTAAATATGAACAGCAGACGCAAAGCAATATGCCGATTCATTTTGTTGCAGAGTATAAAAACGTTTCTGCTTTTTCAATTAATATTTATGAAGTGAAAGATGATTTGACATCATTTTTACAATATGCCAAAAATTCTTATCCTAATACATTTACTAAGGTTAAAAAAAATCTTATTAAAAAAGAAATTTATAAATTAAATGACCTTAAAGATTTTCAAACTCATAAAACATCTTTAGAAATAAAACCTCTTCCGTCCGGAATTTACCTTGCCGAATATTCTGTGGTCGGAATAAGCGATAAAGATGCTGAAGCTGAAAAAGATTTTTATTTTCTGGTTTCAGACAATAGAATTATTTATCAGACGAAAACTGACAGAAATCAATTGTCAAATGAACTGAAATTAGTCAACAGCGAAAACGGAAAACCTGTTATTAATGAAAATCTTACATTTTATGAATTTGTTTCTAATAAAACTTTAACTAAAGTAGATGGAAAAACAAATGAAAAGGGAGTTTTCACGTTTCCAACTACAGCAAGTAAATATTATTACAGAACTTTCCTGATCCGACAGCCAAAAACAAACGACTTTCAGATCATGGAAATGTATGGAAGCAGAGTTAGTAATAATGATCAAAATAAAGAAACCAAACGTAGTAAAGCTCAGATTTTTACAGACAGAGCGATCTACAGACCCGGTCAAACGGTTTATTTTAAAGTAATTAATACAAGTCGTGATAAAGAAATTGAATCTGTTGTTTCAGGAATTAAACAAAAAATAACGTTAACAGATACAAACGGTCAGGAAGTTTCCTCTCAGACTTTTACAACCAACGAATTCGGTTCTTATCACGGAAGCTTTATTCTTCCAAAAGGTAAATTGAACGGAACATTTTATCTGAGAACTGATGAAAATGACGGATATCATAATTTTAGAGTTGAGGAATACAAAAGACCAAAATTTGAAGTGACTTTTGATCCTGTAAAAGAAGAATATAAATACGGTCAAACTATCGAATTAAAAGGTAAAGCAATGATGTTTTCAGGTGTTGCCTTGAGTAATACGACGGTAAGTTATGAAATCAGAAAACATAATATCCGCTGGAGATATTTTAGTTGGTATCCACAAAATGACGACAATGAAAATTCTGTTTTAGGAGACGTAAAAACGAATGAAAAAGGAGAATTTACAATTAAACTTGATCTTAAAAAAGATGAAAAATTAGACGGAATTCAGATCGATAATTATGAAATAAATGCTTCTGTTACAGACATCAACGGAGAAACACAAATAGCCCATACAGAGTTGAAAGTAGCTTCGGTTTCTCATTATATACAAGCTGAAGGAATAGAAAATATCTTCTCAGACGAAAATATAAAATTAAAAGTTGAAACCAAAAATTACAACGAACAGCTTCTTAAAAAATCTTATCAGGTAAAACTATCAAAATTAGAATCGCCTGACAGAATTTTCAGAAATAATTTTAAATCGGAAGTTCAGGATTTGCCAAAATTCTCAAAAGAAGAATTTATCAGCAAATTTCCACATGACCTTTACGATAAAAATGATGATCCAAAAAACTGGAAATCAAAAATAATTTCCACTAAAACTGAATCTTCTGAAGATTTGGATTTAGGAAGATTAGAAGCTGGAGATTATCAACTTGAATTGTATAATATTGAAGGTAAAGACACGATAAAAACCGTGCAGAATTTTAGTGTTTGGAATAAAAGTTCTTTAAATACAAATCAAAAAACTTTCCTTACAGTTTTAGAGCCTAAAAAGGAGTTTACAAGAGGAGAGAAGGCTATATTTACTATCTATTGTTCAATTCCGAATACTTTACTGAATATTTTTATTCAGGACGGATCTGGAAAAACGGTTTCAGAAGTTCATCAATTTAAAAATGGAATTTTAGAATATACAACAGATATTCCGAAAGATAAAAATGTACAGACTTTGAATGTTCAGTTTCAGGTTGTTGCTTTTAATGATGTTCAGACAAGATCTGTAAATCTTGCCATAAAAGATTCTGAACAGCCGTTGAAAATAGAAACCGTTACTTTCAGAGATAAAATTCAGCCGAATTCGAAAGAAAAATGGTCTGTAAAAGTGTTAGGAAACGATAAAGAAAAAATCAATGCAGAAGTTTTAGCAAATATGTATGATATGTCTTTGGATAAATTTGCTGTCAATACATTCAATTGGTACAGTTTATATGCTCCAACTTCAATCATAACATCTTATGAAATGAGACTATATCTCCTTCAAAAATATTATCAGAAAAGATTAGAGTATGCTGATGGAAAACAGGTTGAAGTTCCTATCTTTAATTGGTATGATGGAAGTGTATTATGGGTGAGCGGAAATGCTATTGAGACAAGTATAGGTTTGGTTAATCAGGAAGGAGTGAAAGCTGCAGGATATAGTCCGCCGCCGCCGCCAATAGGAAGAGTAAAAGCAAGTATGGCAATGAAAGTAGCTGTTACAGAGGATAAAATAGCTGTTATTCAAAATGTTGTTCCGGAACCTGTAAAAGCTCCAAAAGTTGAAACGGCACCAGAAAAAGTGTTAGGTAAGGTTCAAGTTCGCCAAAACTTAAACGAAACCGCCTTCTTCTACCCTGATTTAAAAACCGATTCCGAAGGAAACGTAAGCTTCGAATTCACTTCACCGGAAGCTTTGACAAAATGGAAATTAATGTTCTTGGCTCACACAAAAGATGCAAGAGCGGCAACGTTGGAAAAAGAAGTAGTAACTCAGAAAGAATTCTCAGTAACACCGAATTATCCAAGATTTTTAAGAGAAGGCGATGAATTGAATCTTCAGTCAAAACTTTCCAATTTAACGAGCAAAAAATTAAACGGTTCGGCAAGTTTACAGATTTTGGACGCTTTTACAAACGAAGATATTTCGTCGAAATTTGGTTTAAATTCAAGCATTCAAAACTTTGATTTAAATGAAAACGGAAACTCATCTTTAACTTGGAAAATAAAAGTTCCGAATAACGTTTCCTCGATTATTTTAAAAGTTGTTGCAAAAGCCGGACAATATTCCGATGGTGAACAAAAAGGAGTTGCCGTTTTACCCAACAGAATGCTCGTAACAGATGCAGTTCCGGTTTTAGTGAAAGAAGGTGAAACCAAAACTTTCGAACTGGAAAATCTTAAAAATGCAACTTCGACAACGATTTCCAATGTTTCAAATACATTGGAACTGACGACGAATCCGATTTGGGAAATCATGTTTGCGCTTCCAAGTTTGAAAAATGACCAGAATAATTCTGCCGATGTGATCTTCAATAAATGGTTTGCCGATGTTTTAGCTTCAGAAATTTTTAAAGCAAATCCGAAAATGAAAACCGTTTTCGAAGAATATCAGAGTAAAGGATTATTAAACTCAAATCTTGAAAAAAATCAGGAATTAAAACAACTGTTGCTGGAAGAAACTCCATGGGTTTTGGAAAGTAAAAACGAAACAGAGCAAATGGAGAAACTGGCATTGTTGTTTGATGTGAATTCGATGAAAAATTCTATCAATCAGGATTGGGATGATTTCAAAAAACTTCAAAATCCTGATGGCGGTTTCTCATGGTATCAAGGTTATCCGAGTTCTTACGGAACTTCTTTGTATATATTGAAAAATTTAGGAAAAATCAATTCTTGGTTAAAAGATAATGTGAAAGATTATCAAAGTTCAGAACAGAATGAATTGATTGCCAATTTGGTAAAATATGTAGATAATGAGATCAATAAATATTGGGATGTTAAAGAAAAAAACATCTGGACAAATTGGACATTAGATTATCTTAATACCCGAAATTACTGGGAAAAACAATATCCATTAAAAGGAAAAGGTGTAACTTTAAAATCATTAGTAAAACAAAAAGCAAAAACAGCAAAACTTACAGATTTTACTTTCTTCGGATTGCATCGCGCAGCTTTATTAATGAATGACTATGGGTTGAAAGATGTTTCAGATAAATTAATGGCTTACTTAAAAGAAACTTCTGTAGATTCAAAAACTCAGGGCGTTTACTGGAAACAAAACCTTGATGATTGGGGTTGGTTCAGCTCAAAAGTGGTGAATCATGCAGGAGCTTTGGAAGCTTTTAACAAATTGAAACCAAACGATCAAAAATTTATCGAAGACATGAAAATCTGGCTGATCACGCAGAAAGAAGTGAATTCATGGGGAAGCTCGAGAGGAACTTCGGAAGTGATTTTTACGATTTTAAATTCAGGAAAATCATGGACGAGCGCGGAAAGTGACAAAGCAACCATTGTTTGGGGCGGAAAAGAATTAAAACCTGAAACTCAGGCAACAGGCTATGTAAAATCTACTGTGAAAACGGATGTTTTAGATAAAAATTTAGCAACAGTTACCGTAACAAAACCGGGAGCGGGAATTGTTCAGGGAGGATTATTCTGGCAATATTATGAAGATCTGGATAAAATAAAATCTTCTGAGAATTACATATCCATAACGAAAGAATTGTACAAAAAAATCAAAACGGTAAATGGTGAGGAATTGCAGAAAATCTCTTCCGAAACGCCATTGAAAGTTGGTGATAAAGTGACTGTAAGAATGATTCTGAATACAGACCGTCCGATGGAATTTATTCATATCAAAGACATGAGAGCGGCGGGATTTGAGCCGGTTGATGTACTTTCGGGGTATCAGTGGAAAAATAATTTAGGGTATTATCAATCGACGAAAGATGCTTCTACAAATTTCTATATCGAAAATATGCCGAAAGGAAAATATGTATTTGAATATGATTATGTTACGAATGCTTCAGGGAAATTCTCGAATGGAATTACAACGATGCAGAATTATTACGCACCACAGATGAATGCGCATACGAAAGGAACTAATGTGATGATTTTAGAATGATAAATTTATAAATGAGCAAAAAACTGCAGTAAGATTACTGCAGTTTTTTTATGATATAATATGAAGATTTCGTGATATTTATAAGTGAATTTTAAATTAAAATAACTCTTAATATCAAATATTAAATTAAACATTTGTTTAGTTTGGAATGATTTTTGGCTTTAAGGAATTTGTAAAATGTAAATACAAAAAATATGAAATTTTCAAAAAAAATTATTGCGGGATTGATCATGTTTGTCGGAGTAAATGCTTTCGCTCAAAAGAAAACTGAAAAGTTTGAGAAATTGCAGATTGAAATGTTTCCAAAAGCAAAAGAGGGTTTTAAACAAGTTTATGTTCAGCTTCCGATTGCAAAAAACGAAAATGATCTTAAGGTAGAATTTTTTGTCGGAGAAGAAAAAATGTTAGATTGTAATAAACATTTCCTTATAGGAAAAATGAATAATCAGGATCTTCAAGGTTGGGGTTACAATTATTATGAGGTAGAGTCAAAAGGGGAAACTGGTGGAACATTAATGGCTTGTCCGGATCAAAAACTGACCAAAAAATTTGTCTCTCTTCAACCTGAAACGGTAAGATACAACAGTAAATTACCGCTGGTTTTTTATATTCCTAAAGATATGGAAGTTCGATACAGAGTTCTTCGTCCGGATGTAATGAAGAAAGCTGTTCAAAGATAATTTGAATTAATTTTAGATATAAAACTCCTCACATTTGTAAGGAGTTTTTTTGTTGATTAAGATTTGCTTTTTAATATTTTAGAAAATTATAAGTAAGAGAAAATTAATAGAAAAAATCAATCGAAAATAAATTTCTAATTTATAGTATCATAAAAAATAATAGAATACAATTCACGATTGATAATTTGAAAATATGACTCGCAATTATTTGAATTTTAGTGAATTAAATTCTTTTTAATAAATGATGAAAAATGATAAGAAAAAACTAATATATTTGTTTTTTAACAATTAAATAGACTATGGAAAACGTTTTTGATGCTAAAGATGCTCAGAATTACATTGATAGGATAAATAACCTTACTCCAGAAACAAAAGGATTGTGGGGAAAAATGATGGTGGATCAGATGTTGGCGCATTGCAATGTGTCCTATGAGATGGTTTATGAACCTGAAAAGCACAAAAAACCAGGAGCTATTGCAAAGTTTATTTTAAAAGCTTTTGTAAAATCTAAAGTTGTTGGTGAGAAAGTTTACTCGCAGAACGGACCAACGGCGCCTCAGTTTATTGTTTCGGACAGGAAAAATTTTGAAGATGAAAAAAAGAGACTGATTGGTTTTATCCAAAAAACTCAACAGTTGGGAACTGCAGCTTTTGATGGAAAAGAATCTTTTTCTTTCGGAAAACTGAAAGCTAAAGAATGGAACAATATGTTTGCAAAACATTTGAATCATCATTTGGCTCAATTTGGAGTTTAATATTGGTATGAAAAAAGTTCTGTTCTTTTTACTTTTTGCATTTTCATTTTCTTTCGGGCAGGTGAAAGAATTTCCTTTAAAAGATGAAGATTTCAGCGCGTTTTTAATGAATTATGAAACACCTTTTTATGGAGAAATTTCAACAAGTAAGACGGTTATTCAATTAAGAATTCAAAAAGCAACGAAAAATCCTAATAAAAAAGAGCAGTATTTCATCTCTGGTTATTCTGATGTAGAAGGAAATAAGTCAGATTTTTCCGGAGAAATTATTTTCACTCAAAAATATAATGTAAATAATGAACCGAACGATATGCTTGTTTTTGCAGATTTCACGATGAAAGAATTAGGTTCAGACAAACATTCAGGAGAGTTTAAAGGAAAACTGAGAATTCAGACCTTAAAAAAGATAACAAAAGAGAGTAAAGCAACAGTTACTTTCAAAGGTAAATGGAAAAATTATTCTGATACTTTGGATTTTGATGTTTGGTGGGCAAATTTTGTTCCGACAGATATTTCTAAAGTTATATTTAAATAAAAACCTTAAAACGCACATGAAAAAACTTTTATTATTCCTTGTTCTCATTTCAAACTTTATTTTCGCGCAAATGCCAAATATTTCAAATGTTTGGCTGAATAACAGTAAGGCTTACAGCGGAACGATCGGAAATAAAGATCAGGAAATCAAACTGAAGATTAATATTTCGGAACAGAATAAAAAAAATGACCAGGAATATTTCGTTTCAGGATATACTTTGGTAGATAAGAATTACACAAAATTTGAAGGAACACTTACGATTACCAAATATAAAGATGCCAAGAAAAAAGGCACTGTCTTCGGTGAATACGAATTTGCTGAAGAAAATAAAGGAAAGCATTCCGGGATTTTCAAAGGCAGATTTATTTATACTTTCCGATGGAACAAAGAAACCGAAAAAGTGGAAGCTCAATATATTGAATTAATTGGTGACTGGAAAAGCTACGACGGAACTTTAGACTTTAAAACTCGTATTAAAAATCAATAATTATGGGAAGAAGAATTTTGGCAGTTGTCGGCGGTCTTTTGGCGGGATCGATCTGCATTTGGCTGATGGAAGCTTTGGGACATTTTCTGTATCCGCTTCCTGCAGGAGTTGAACCTACAAGTGTTGAAGCGTTTAAAGCTTATGTTTCTACATTGCCTTTTGCTGCTTTGCTTTTGGTGTTAGTCGGTTATTCATTAGGAGCCGTAGTTTCAGGATTTATTTCTACTAAAATTGCGAATGACGGAAAGAACAGATATGCAATTATTTGCGGAGTTTTCTTTTTATTGGCAACAGTTTATAATATGATCATGTTACCGACTCCGGTTTGGTTCTGGGTTCTTGGGATCTTACTTTGGGGATTGGTTTTAATAGGATATAAATTAGCATTAAATAATACAAAAGCATGAAATTAGGCGCATTTTCAATCAGCTTAAGTGTAAAAGATCTTCAGAAGTCTAAAGATTTTTACGAAAAATTAGGTTTCAGTCACATGGCTGGAGCAATGGATCATAACTATCTGATCATGAAAAACGGAGATCATATCATCGGTTTGTTTCAGGCAATGTTTGATGGAAATATGTTGACATTCAATCCGGGGTGGGATCAGAATGCTCAGAATCTTGAGACTTTTGATGATGTTCGTGATATTCAGAAAAAATTAAAAGAACAGGGATTAACATTGGAAAAAGATACAGACGAAACAACTTCAGGTCCGGCTCATATTTATCTGAAAGATCCGGATGGAAATATGATTTTAATTGATCAGCACAGATAATTTTTAAATATTAAATTATGAAATTTTTAAAATGGACGATCATTGTTTTAGCATCGATTTTAATTTTTTGGCTGGTTTTAGCGTTTTTTATTTCGGGAGAATGTAAATATGAAAAATCAATTTCAATTAATGCTCCTGTCGAAAAAGTATGGCAGAATACCAATACATTAAAAGCAATGGATGAATGGAGCCCGTGGAATGACCTGGATCCGAATATGAATAAAACATGGACTGGAACAACAGGACAAGCCGGAGAAAAAGTATGCTGGAAAAGTACTAAAAAAGAAGCGGGTGAAGGTTGTCAGGAAGTAAAGAAAATAGATGCAGCCAACAAAAAAATTGAGACGGCAATTGTTTTTCTTACACCTTACAAAAGCGAAGCGAATGCTTATGTGTCGGTTACCCCGGAAGGAAACGGAAGTAAAGCAACTTGGGGATTCACCTCTACAATTCCTTATCCATTCACAGTGATGAAACTTTTCATGAATATGGAAGGCAGCATCGGAAAAGATTATCAGGAAGGATTGACAAGACTGAAAAATTTGTCTGAAAAACAATAATTATACTCTAAACTAAATTTATAAATTAAAAAAAGAAACACACATTATGGCATCAGTAAACGTTTATTTAACATTCAACGGAAATTGCAAAGAAGCATTTGATTTTTATAAATCTGTTTTCGGTGGGGAATATCCTTACATCGGAACTTTCGGAGAAATGCCTCCAATGGAAGGTCAGGAATCGAAAGAAGAAGATAAGGACAAGATCATGCATGTTTCTCTTCCGATTTCTAAGGAAACAATTTTGATGGGAAGTGACGCAGGTTGCGATTATGCATCTCAATTTAAAGCTGGAAACAACTTTTCAATTTCTATCAACGCAGAATCTAAAGAAGAGGCAGACAAATTATTTGCAGGGCTTTCAGAAGATGGAACAGTAACAATGCCGATGGCAGATACTTTCTGGGGAGCATATTTCGGAATGTTTACAGATAAATTCGGAATTAATTGGATGGTAAATTATGATGATCCTGCAAAAATGCAGCAGCATCCATAGTCTATCACAGACAATTTTAGAAATTACATTAATAAAACTGACGAAATTTTCGTCAGTTTTATTTTTTATACATTTTGAAAGCAAAAAATATTTAAATTTGATTAATTAGGAATTGGGAATGATTCAAAAGTAATTTTTTATTAAATAATGCCTTTTCACAATCATAACTAAAAAAACATATATATGATTTTAAAAATTATTAATGCTGCATTGATTCTTTTTGCAGTTTACATGAGTGCTAAACAAGGCTGGGCAATGGTTTCGGGAAAACCTGAAATGCTGCAGATGCTTGGTAAATTGGGACTGAACAATACTGCAATTACAATTTTAGGAGTTTTTACATTGCTGAGTGCAGTGATGATTCTTATTCCGCAGACGTTCGTTTGGGGAAATTTTCTGATGGCGGGAACTATTCTGTTGATAATGTGTCTCGAGCTTTTTCACGGAGATCTGAAAGGTGCGTTTATAGAGCTTCCTTTCATTATCCTGAATCTTGTAATTGTCTATCTTAAACATCCGCTCAAATGAAAAAAATAATATTCTTGCTGACAATACTTTCAGTGTTTTCGGCATGTGCACAGAAAAATAATTCAACAAAAATAATTCAAACACAGGAAAAAACAAAAGACAGAATGGACACATCAAAACTAAATGAAACGGTAAAAAAAGCTTTCGATGCATGGCAAAACGGTAACGCAGAAGTTTTTACTTCTTACTTTACAACAGATGCAAAACTATATGATGACGGCAGTCCGAGAGATTTCAAAAAATTTGTAAAAGATGCTTGCGGACACGAAAAATTTACAACAATTGATAAAATCGAGAACGAAGGAAAAGAGATTTTCGGACAATTCCACACAGAAAGTTGGGGCGACTTTAAAACATATTTTAAGTTCAGTCTAAACAGCGAAGGAAAATTTGATAAGCTGGAAATAGGACAGGCAAATTAATTAAATACAGAATAAAGTTAAAAAGAACCGGCAGATTTTCCTGTCGGTTTTTTTATATATCTGATTTGAAACAATTTAAAACTTAAACTGTTTTAAAAACTAATAACGATTATACTTTAAAATGAAAGCTGTTGCTAAGATATTTTTGATTTTTACAAGTTGTTTTATACTGTTGATATTTGTATTTTCCTTAAGCATGATTTTTTACGAAAGAAGTTATTCTGAGAAATTTAGAAATACGTCATTAGAAGTAGAGCAAAATAGATTTTTTGCAAGGTGGGGATAACCAGAGAAAAAGGTAGGTTGTTATAATTGTGATAAAGTCTTTTTTTATAAAACCTTATTCACTTACTATGCCTTTACATTTGATAATAAAACCAAAAAGCTGATTCACAAATATGAAGATTGATTTTTTCTAAGGAATTTATAGTTTGCTATTATTGATTTAAAATATTAAATTTGTTGAAAACGATAGATAATAGTAATAAAACAATGAAGAATATTTTTACAAAGGCTGCTTTGGGGATTTTTACATTGGGAGCAACTTTTTTACAGGCTCAAAAAAGTGATCTTGGAGCTTGGTACATGTATTTTGGAAATAATAAAATAAGCAAAAAATTAAATTTACATAATGAAATTCAGTACAGAAACTTCGACGGAATAGGAGATCTGGAACAACTGTTAATTCGTACCGGAATCGGATATGATCTTACGGAAAACAATAATAATGTTTTATTGGGATATGGATTTATTTTAAGCCAACCTTATATAAAGGGAGAAAAAACCGAAAATATAGAGCATAGAATTTTCCAGCAATATATTACAAAACAAAAATTCGGGAGATTTTACCTTCAGCATCGTTACAGATTGGAAGAGCGTTTTTTACAGGATGATTTCAGGATGAGATTCCGTTATTTTTTAGGCTTAAATATTCCGATTAATAATAAGGAAATGCTGCCGAAAACTTTCTACGGATCTGTTTATAATGAGATTTTTATGAATTTGAATAGTCCGGTTTTCGACAGAAACAGAGTTTATGGAGCTTTAGGATATGTAATTAATAAAAATATGAGAATTGAAGCCGGCTATATGAATCAGATTCAGGAAAACAAAAACCGCGGACAGATTCAAATCGGGTTTTATAACAATATTCCGTTCACAAAAAATTAAAAAATAAACCTTAAAAACTAAACACATATGCACGCAGGAAAAAAATTTACCGCAATAGAATTTATCGTTTGGACAAAAAGAAGTATTTTATGTCTGGCAATTTTATCAACAATTCCTACGCTCTTTTATTTTTGCGGATGGAAGTTTATTTCATTTCCGTGGCAGCCGATCGCGATTATGGGGACTGCGGTTGCGTTTATCGTAGGATTTAAAAATAATGCAAGTTACAGCCGACTTTGGGAAGCAAGGCAGATTTACGGAGCAATTATCAATGACAGCCGAAGTTTTGGATATACTTTAAGAGATTCTCTTTCCATGAAAAACTCTGAGAAAGTAAAATCAATGTTCGCTCGTCATTATGCATGGCTGACTGCGCTTCGTTTTCAGCTTCGTGAACCTAGAGCATGGGAAAATATGAATACTGCTCAATACGAAGAGTATGCAAGAAAATATGATATTTGCGAAAAACTACTAAAGTTGGATGATGAGTTGAAAAACTATCTTTCTGCCGATGAATTGAAATATATTTTAAGCAAAAAAAACAGAGCAACTCAATTGATGGCTTTTCAGAGCAAAGAATTGTCCGAAGCTTATACAAACGGAGAAATCAATGATTTCCAATGGACGCAGATCAATCAGCAATTGGTGAAATTTACAGATAATCAGGGGAAAGCCGAAAGAATAAAAAACTTTCCTTATCCAAGAAATTTTTCATCGATTACGACTTATCTCTTGTTGTTATTTATTGTTTTTGTACCGTTTGGACTTTTGAAAGAGTTTGATAAATTGGGTGATGGAACCTTTTTAGAAGGTTTTACATTATGGTTCAATATTCCGTTTTCTCTTTTGGTGACTTGGTGTTTTCATACATTGGATAGTGTAGGAGAAGCTTCGGTAAATCCATTTGAAGGAAGTCCGAATGACGTTCCGATCACACAAATAAGCCGTACCATTGAGATTGATATGAGAGATATGTTGGATGAAACAAATCTTCCTCCTGCAATTATTCCTAAAAATAATATTGTGCTTTAATATTCTTAAATTAGAATAATCAAAATAATGCTGAAAGAATCTTAAATAGCTTAGAGAAAAACACAAATTTTGTTGAAATTAAATTATTTAAAATAATAAAATTTAACATTAAAAAACTCAGAGATAAATGATTCACAGTTATGTTATAATATCTATTGCAGTACTGTTGTCTGTAATGATACTCGTAATGATCGGGCAAAAATTGAAGGTTGCCTATCCAATATTTTTGGTTATTGCAGGTCTTTTGATAAGCCTTGTTCCGGGAATGCCACACATCGAAATAGAGCCCGACTTGGTCTTCCTGATTTTCCTTCCGCCAATTTTATTTGAAGCGGCTTGGTTCACATCATGGCAGGATTTTCACAAATGGAGAAAACAAATTTTTTCAATGGCTTTTGGATTGGTATTTTTAACTTCTATCGTCGTTGCCTATCTTTCTTCATCAATTATTCCGGGATTAACGGTCGCAATGGGATTCCTGTTGGGAGGAGTAAATTCTCCTCCGGATGCCGTTGCAGCAACTTCAGTTTTGAAACATTTAAAAATCCCGAAAAAAATCACAACAATTCTTGAAGGAGAAAGTTTGATTAATGATGCGTCGAGTTTAATTGTATTTAAATTTGCTTTAGCTGCCGTAATTTCCGGACAGTTTATTTTCGGAGAAGCAGTGAAAGATTTCTTCACAATGGCAATCGGAGGATTAGCTGTTGGAATAGGATCGGGATTGCTTTTTGGAGCTTTATTAAGAATCATTCCTTCAAATTCAAATATTGATACGATTATCACTCTAATTGTTCCTTACATCATGTACATTGGCGCAGAACATTTTCACTTTTCAGGAGTTTTGGCTGTCGTTTCGGGAGGTTTGTTGATGTCTTACAATTCACATTGCTATCTGAGTCATACCTCAAGAATTCAGTCTGGAAATGTCTGGAGCGTTTTGATATTTTTGATGAATACCATCATTTTTATTTTAATTGGATTAGAATTGCCGGTTGTAGTTGCAGCGATGAAAGATTACACGATTTCAGAAGGGATTTTTTATAGTGTTGTCATTGGCGGAGCAATTATCGGGACAAGAATTCTTTACAGTTATGCCTTAATGTATTTTCCAAGAATCTGTTCTAAAGAATTAAGATTAAAAGCTCCAAAACCTGATTGGCGAGAACCTTTTATCATAAGTTTTGCGGCGATGAGGGGAGTGGTTTCTTTGGCAGCGGCACTGTCGATTCCTGCATTTTTACCCAACGGTGAAGCTTTTCCGCACCGGAATATCATTTTGTTCGTAACTTTCGTTATTATATTAATTACATTGGTAGGACAAGGTTTATTGTTGACGCCAATTTTAAAATTATTAAAGATAAACGATTCTGGAAGCGAACTTCCTGAAGAAAAACAAGAGGTAATTTTAATGCGGAAATTAAAAGAAACAGCTTTGCATAAATTGGAAAATGATTTCTCAGATTTAGCGGAAAGAAACAGCCTGGTTCAGCATCAAAAACATAAGTTGGAAAACGAAATGATGATGATGGCAGACAAAGCACAATGTATGGCTTCAACAGGAGATTATGTAACAGCAATGAGTGAAAATAAAGATGTCATGAGACAGATCATTCAGGCGCAGAGAAACGAACTTCACCGAATGAAACGTGAGAAAATTTTTGACGATCATGTAATGAGAACCATTGAAATGCAGTTGGATTTTGATGAAGCAAAAATTACAGGATTTGCTCACGGATAGACTTTAAATTTAATAAGTGAATACGCAAAAAATTATTGTAGAAACAACATCTGCAGATCTTTGGTGGGGAATTTATGGTCTTGATGTAAAAACGGGATGGGAAGATATAACGTTGTTTGATGAATCTGGAGAGAAAATTGGATGGCTTTGTTTGTGTACAAAATCATATTTACGATATGTTTTGGAAGATTTAATTGATGATGAGAGGGAAATAGAATTTACTGATGTTATTAAGAGGCATTTATCTGGTAATGTTTGTAATTATTGGTTTTGTTATGACGAAATAGGAGATGAGGACTTTTTTGAAGTTAGTTTTGATGCTCCTAAGAATGAAAAAGGAATAAAACCTTCCTACATAGAAATTTTTCATCCCAATGAAGGAATTGATATTGAAACTATTAAATCTGCAGTAAGTACATTTGCCAAAGATTTTCTGAAAATAGGAAACTGTATAGTTGAAGTAATTTGTGATGTATCTATAGAAGAATCTATTAAGAGTTTTAAAGAAAATCAAGAGAGATTGGGAAATGGAAATATAAATGTATTATTTACAGACGAATTGATTTCTGAATTGTCAGAGCGTTGGAAAATGGAAAAGGAACAAGTTTTGGATAAACTGAATGTAAGTATTTAAAATATTTTTAATCTTTAAAAACAAAAATATGAGCAATCCAATTATCGTAGAACATAAAATAAATGCGCCAATTCACAAAGTCTGGAAAGCATTGACTGATAAAATTGAAATGAGATCCTGGTATTTCGATATTTATGATTTTGAATTGGAACATGGAAAAGTTTTTAATTTTTATGAACCGGGCGAAGAAAAAAAATATCATCATCAGGGAGAAATTTTAGAAATTGTTCCCAATGAAAAATTGAGCCACTCTTGGACTTATCCCGAACTTTCAGATAAGAAAACGACGGTAAGCTGGGAAATTCAACCTGAAGGAAGCGGAACTTTGGTGAAGATTATTCATGATGATATTGACAATTTTAATGATTTGGGCGAAAACTTTTCACGAAAAGCTTTTACAGAAGGTTGGAACGGAATTATCAACCAAAGTCTGAAGCCATATTTGGAAAGTAAATCAGCTCAATAAAGATTTAAGATCATATTTTTTTACCTAAAAAAATAAATAATGACAAAATTTACGTTTATTCGTCCGGTTTTGTGGACAGAAAATTTCGATGAAACGATAGGGTTTTATACTCAGATTCTTGGCTTTATCCTGTTAAACAGAAATGAAGATTGGCAATGGGCATTATTACAGAAAGACAACATCCAGATAATGCTTTCCCCGCCAAATTCACATGAAAAATTCAACGGAATTGGCTTTACAGGCTCATTCTATTTTAATGTAGATAATGTCAATGAACTTTGGGAAGATTTAAAAACCAAAGCAAAAGTTTGTTACGAAATTGAAACCTTCGATTGGGAAATGAGAGAGTTTGCGATCTACGACAATAATGGCTACATATTACAATTTGGTCAACATGCCGACGAAATTAGTACAGCGGAATAAATTTTGCTAATTTTGGAGAAATTATTTAGAATTCAATGAAAAAAAATATAATAGTAGGTTTTGCGGCGATTTTGATGTTGGCATCTTGTAAAAATGATAAAAAAGTTCTTGAATCATTGGCAGATTACAACAATTCTATGACAGAGAAAGGTTATCATTTTGGGGATAAACTTGCATTACCGAAGGATGTAACAGACGATGCGGAAAGCATTTCTATTAGTTTTGGAGATAAAGAAACTTCAAGTTTAACGATCGATCCGAAATTTTTTACTTTAGGCGACAATGCTGTTACTTTTAATATCAAAACAAAAAGTGGTGAAACATTGACTCAAGATGCAACGATCAATGTTTTTGCAAAAAATCCTGAACAAAAATTATCTTACGAAATCGTAGCAGAATATCCTCATGATCCTAAAAATTTTGTGCAGGGTTTCCAGATTGAAGGCAACACGATTTACGAAAGTGACGGACAGAACGGTTCTTCACAAATCTTAAAATATACATTGGGAACAACAACTCCTTTAGCTTCGACAAAACAAGGTCAGGAAGATTTTTCCGAAGGAAGTACGATTGCAGGTGACAAAGTTTATCAGCTGACTTGGCAAAGCAAAAAAGGATATATTTATGATAAAAGTTCTTTAAAATTATTATCTGAATTTGCTTATCCGAATGTGTTGGGAGAAGGTTGGGGATTGACGTATGACGGGAAAAACCTTATCGCTTCAGACGGAAGTAAATTATTATATTTCCTTGATGTGAATGATCCTTCAAAAATGGTGAAATATATTGCCGTTGCGGGAAGTTCTCAGACTTATGACCAATTAAACGAGCTAGAATTTCACAATGGATTTATTTATGCAAACGTTTGGCAAAAACCTGTTATTTTGAAAATAAATCCTGCAAACGGAGAAGTTGTCGGAACATTTGATTTCACTGAAATCGCAAAACAAAATACAAAAGGAAGCGATGATGTGTTGAACGGAATTGCTTTCAAAGGAGAAAATATGTTGGTGACGGGGAAAAACTGGTCAAAAATTTATGAAGTTACGATCAAGTAATTTTTTAGTTTAAATTAAAATAGTAAAAGTGAAGAAAAGTCTTGTTGTAGGTTTTGCACTGGTCTTGTTATTGACATCTTGTAAAAATAATAAAGATATTTTGAACTCTTTAGCGGATTATAATAATTCGATGACGGAAAAAGGATATCATTTCGGAGATAAGTTGACGCTTCCTAAAGATGTGACCGATAATGCGGAAAGTATTTCGATCAGCTTTGGAGATAAAGAAACTTCAAGTTTAACAATTGATCCTAAGTTTTTTGAATTTGGGGATAATGAAGTTACCTTTAATATTAAGACAAAAGGCGGCGAAACTTTAAACCAGGATGCAACGATCAATGTTTTTTCGAAAACTCCTGAACAGAATATTCCTTTTGAAATTGTAGCTGAATATCCTCATGATCCGAAAAATTTTGTAGAAGGTTTTCTTATTGAAGGAAATACGATCTATGAAAGTGACGGATTGGAAAAGGCTTCACAATTAATAAAATACACATTGGGAAGTACAACTCCAACTGTGTCTGAAAAACAACCTGCCGATGTTTTTTCTGAAGGTTGCGCTATCGTTGGTGATAAAATTTATCAGCTGACATATCAGAATAAAATAGGATTTGTTTACGATAAAAACACATTAAAGAAAATCTCGGAATTTCCTTTGCCTAATGAATTTGGTGAAGGTTGGGGAATGACTTATGACGGGAAAAATCTTATTGCGGATACCGGCTCAAACGATTTGTATTTTTTGGATGTAAATAATCCTTCAAAAGTTATAAAAACTGTTCCCGTTGGTGGAAATAAAGATATTTATACTCAAATTAATGAATTGGAATATCACAACGGATTTATTTACGCAAATGTTTGGCACAAACCATATATTTTAAAGATAAATCCTGCGACAGGAGAAGTGGTCGGGAAATTTGATTTTACAAAGATCACAGACGAAAATACCAAAAATGACAGCGAACATGTTTTAAACGGAATCGCTTTTAAAGGAGATAATATGTTGGTGACGGGAAAGAATTGGTCAAAAATATATGAAGTTGCGATTAAGTAAATTAAAAATAAATCACAATTTCTATTGAAACAAATAAAAATAGGTAAATTGGTAGCGTTCCTTTTGGAGCGCTATCTTTAGTAAATAATTTGAGAGTATTACATTTAATATCTGTATTGATTTTCTGTTTGTTTTCTGCGCAGAAAGCACTTCCTTTAGACACTTTGAAACTAAAGGAAGCAAAAGATATGCTTGCCGATGATTACGGCAGTTTATATATCTACAAGAATAAAGATTTCAGTTTTACAAAGTATGATTCGTTGGGAAAACAAATTGGGAAAATGATGTTTACGGTTCCTTTTAAAGTTCAGACGGTACAAAATCCGTTGAGCGTTCCTCTGTTTTCTGAAAATGCTCAGGAAATGAAATTCGTCGATCAAAATTTAAATGAAATCCAGAAGGTTGATTTTAAACAGAAATTTGGTTTTATTAAAATGGCGTATGCGGAAGATCTGCAGCAATTATGGCTGTTGGACGACAGTACAAAACGCTTGATTCAGTATAATTTCAGAAACGAAAATACAATCAATTCTTATCCTTTTGATGCAAGTTTTGATGATCTGATGGATCTTTTGGTGTATGAAAATAAAGTGTACATTTTAACTAGGAAACACATCAGAGTTTATACCTTAAAATTCGAAAAAATCTTTGAAGCTCCTGTTGAAAACGGTAAACGTTTCAGAAGAGAGAATGAATCTATTTTGGTTATCACAAATAATTCTATTTTAAAATACGTTCCGGAAAAAGAAATGGTTAAGGTTTTTGGGGATTCTGATGCCCAAATTGTGGATAAAAATACCCTTGCTTATTTTGAAATCAAAGCGAACAAACTCTATCTTTACAACCTCGAAAAACATAAAGAAGCTAAACTACAAACAGAACCTGATCCAAAGCAAAAAGACACGGAACAGAATGTAGAAAAATCGGCGGAAAAACCTTCGGAACCAGACACTCCAGAAGGAAAGCTGGAGAAAAAAACTCAGGAAATTGAAAGCAAAAATCCTGCAGAAAGTTCCTTGCAGAAGCTGATTGAGGATAGCTCGGAAGTTCAGTCTGCCGGAGTTTAGTTATTTATTAAAAATAGAAAAATAAACTAAGGAAAAATATGCATATTGCAGTTACAGGAAATATTGGAGCAGGAAAAACTACTTTGACGACGATGCTTTCTAAGCATTATGGTTGGGATGCTCAGTTTGAAGATGTAGATCACAATCCTTATTTGGAGGATTTTTATGCGGATATGAGCAAATGGAGTTTTGCTTTGCAGATTTATTTTTTAGGAAGTAGATTCAAACAGGTAAAAGAGATCAGGGAAAGTGGTAAAAACATTATTCAGGATCGTACAATCTATGAAGATGCACATATTTTTGCGGAGAACTTGAATGATATGAATCTTCTTTCAGATCGTGATTTTAAAAATTATGAAGCTGTTTTTACGTTGATGAAATCTTTCGTCTCTGCACCGGATTTATTGATTTATCTTAAATCTGATGTGCCGAATCTGGTAAAAAAGATTTACAAAAGAGGAAGAGAATATGAAGCATCGATCAGTATAGAATACCTTTCAAAACTGAACCAGAAATATGAGAAATGGATTTCCAATTACACAGAAGGAAAACTTTTGATCATTGAGGTTGATGATTTGGATTTTGTAGAAAAACCTGAAGATTTCGGATTTATCTTAGAAAAAATCGAGGCAGAATTAAATGGCTTGTTTTAACAAAGTTTTATTATAAATTAAAGTCACTGTGATTTGATTTCTTTTTAAATTTGTTAAAGACAAGTTTAATTTTAAATATAATTAAAGATGTTAGTTAAAGTTTTACATAATGGAAATTGCTCAAAATCGAATGCGGTTTTGGAGTATCTTGACGAAAATGGAGTACCGTTTGAGATCATCAATATTGTAGACGATCCGCTAAGTATTCTTGAAATTAAAACCGTTTTAAAGAAATTGAATCAAAGTGTTTTTCATATCATCCGAAAAACAGAAAAATTATATCTGGAAAATTTTGCCGACAAAAATTTATCCGAAGAAGAATGGATTAAAGTTTTGTCTGAGAATCCTTCACTAATTCAAAGACCGATTATAATCAAAGGTTCTGTGGCAATGTTGGGAAGACCGATTGAAAATGTTAAGTATTTTATTGAAAAATAAACGTCATTACATTAAAAATTTAAACTAAAAAAGTCAGCGGTAAAGCTGACTTTTTCGTTTCTACAATAGAATTACGCCTTCTATTTTTGCGACCTCTTTATAAATATGTACTACCTGATTGGCATCCAAAACGAATGCATTGATATTGCAGGCTGTATATTTTCCGTTTTTGCTTTCGCGATTTCCTAATGTAAACTTGATTCCGTCAAATACTTTATAAATTTCTGTCAATTTAGACTGATCTGTCGGAATAATAAATTTGAATAAATAATCTTCCGGAAAATCGTGGTGATCTTCCAGTTTTTCCTTTAAAGAATTGTAAAAATCTTCAGGACTTGCATGTTGATTTCCTTGTAATATATCCATCTACTTTTTAAATATCTATATAAATATAGTGAAATTTTTTTTATTTTCCAAGCGGTCCAAGAAGTGACTTGGAGTTTTGGATTTCGTAATCTTCAATAATGTTGAATATTCCATTGACAAGCTGCTCAGAAGCCAATTGGCTTAAGCCTCCGGAATTCACAGTTGTTTTGTTTCCGCCTAAAAGGCTTCCCAATAAATTACTTCCTGATAATGCTGTATTAATACTTTTTACAATTCCGTACTGATTCAGTTGCTCGTCAACTTTCGGAGCAATAGCTGCAATTAGTTGTTGTGAGGTTTTTTCTTTTAAAATTAATGTCGCTGTTCCTTTTTCTCCCTGAATAATTCTTGTCACATCTTGGGAGTTCAAACTATTTACGGCATTCACTAAGATCGGTTTTGAGATATTTACAGTATAAACTGCCGCATCAGCAATATATGCTCTTTCTTTTGCCACCAAAGACGGTGCTACTTTTTCCAGCATCGAATTGATGTCTCTCAACTGTTTCGGAAGAGCTTTATCAACCATGTTGTTTTGTAAGAACGCATCTCTGTTACTGTAGACATTTACCCCTTTATCAATTCCGTTTAAAAGGAATTTTTTAATAATTGATAAACCCAGATCAGATGTTGCTAATGTGGTACAAGACTGCATTGTAGTATTAATAACAGCTCCGGTTCCTATTACTAAAGCTGCAGCGATGATGTATTTTTTCATTGATATTGATTAAACGTTAATAGTTTTCAAATAATGAACCAAATTTATAACACTATAATTAGTTTAACAAATTTTATAATCAACAATATTATTAATACACTTTTTTGTGAAATGAAGCTGTTTTTGTTTAATAAGCATGCTGAAAAGCTTTTAAATAAAGAAATAATAACGAAATGTTAATAATTTTTTCTTTGAAAGTCTTTTATTATGAATTGAAAATATGTTTAATAATTTCAATTATGTTGGATAATCTCTTAAAAATAAGTAACTTTAATTAGTTTCTATTGAAATTTCAGTAATTAACAAAATGATAAAAAAATTAAGCAAAATTAACATTGTAAGATATATTTTTATAATTTTGGCTAATGTCTTTTTTTGAGAATAAAGTATTTTTCAATAAAAGGCGTGAAAAAGGCGAAAGTCTTTTGTTAAAAAAGTGATTGTACGAATAAAATTAAACTATATGAAACAAAGTGATTTAAAGTATTCATGTCTCATTGCTGTTTTATACTTTGGTATGAATGTCAATGCGCAGACAACTCGTAAAGATACTATTCCAAAGGAACAGAAGATTGAAGAGGTTGTGATGATTGGATATGGATCTCAGAAAAAAGAGAATGTAACAGGAAGTATTGGTCTTGTTTCAGCAAAAGATTTAGCGGATAAGCCTAATGCGAACCCTATTAGCTCCATTCAGGGAAAACTTGCAGGTGTAAACATAACAAATACAGGTACTCCTGGAGGTTCTCCAAGAGTTGACATTAGAGGGGTTGGTTCTTTAACAGGAAATACCGTTTTTATTGTAGATGGTATGATTACTACTGACATTTCCTATCTTAGCTCCCAAGATATAGAATCTATGAGTGTTTTGAAAGATCCCTCAAGTTTGGCTATTTTTGGAGCTCAAGCAGCTAATGGTGCTATAATTATCAAAACCAAAACAGGGAAAGGTAAGCCAGTTTATAACTTCAATTCTTATATAGGATTTAAAAAGGCAACTAATGTTCCTGAAATGGTTAATACTGATCAATATATAGAATTATATAATGAAAAGTTAGTAAATGATAATAATGGATCAAGTGCGGGATCAATAAATAGAAATCAGTTTCCTGCTGATACAAAATGGTTTGATGAGATTCTTCGTACAAGCATTATAAATTCTAATGATTTTTCTGCGACAGGAAGTTTAGGAAAACTTAATTATTATGGAAGTGTTGGATATCTTCAGGATGAAGGTAATCTTGCAGCAGGAAGAGGTATTAATTCAGGAAGTGGTTTTAATAGATTTAATAGTAAATTAAATCTTAGTTACAAGATAACTGATAATATTACAATTGGGGATAACTTTAGTTTCTCCAAAATGCGTACTGATGTATCGCAAAATCCCTTATTGACTGCTTTTATTGCACCGCCTATCTTCTCAGTAATGAACCCAAGTACAGGAGATTATCAATATTTCAATGGATATTCTATTGCAAATCCAAGAGCTATGCTTGATCTTTATCGTTCTCAGGTAAGACAGGAGAGATTGCTTAATAATGTATGGGGAGAATTGAAATTTTTAAAAGACTTTACAGTAAGAATTAGCTACTCTAGTGATAACTATAGCCCAAGTCAATATGAATACACTCCAACACTTTCTTATGTTCCTATTTCTGGTCAAGTAGCATCCACATTAGTTACAAGAAATTTTAGAAATAGAAATTATGTTTGGGATAATACCATTAATTGGAAAAAGAAATTAGGAAATCATAATTTAGAGGTGCTTGCAGGTTTTTCCAGAACGAGAACTTCTTTATCACAAGACTATTGGTCTGCTAAGAATGTTAATTATGACGGAACAAATGGTTCTTTAAATATTGCAAACGGAACAGACCTTGTTCATGTAAGTGGTATAGATAGAGATGATGCTGTTGTTTCTGGAGTTTTCCAAGATCAGCAAAGAATTCAATCTTTCTTCGGAAGAATTAACTATGATTATAAAGGTAAATATCTATTAAATGCATCTATTCGTAGAGATGCTAGTTCACAAATTAGTGTTGATAGATCCAGAACCTTTCCTGCAGTTAGTGCTGGTTGGGTAATATCTAAAGAAGATTTTATGAGTGAACAAAACGTCTTCAATTTATTAAAGTTAAGAGCCAGTTATGGTGAGCTAGGAAATCCTAATGTAGTAAGAAAGTTTAATGCAAATACATCAATTATAGGTGGCGGTGCTTATTTTGGTAATACAGGGTATCCTGCTGCGACTATTGACCAGTTTATAGATCCAACTATTGGTTGGGAAACTACAACAGGAAAAGATGTAGGATTGGAAATGGCATTATTTAATAATAAACTTAAAATTGATGCAGCTTATTATGATAAGGATTCCAAAAATGTAGTTTATGGAGTAAACCAAGGAACTGTATCTGGGGCAAGTAACTGGAATAATTTTGTAACCAACGCTTATTCTTTTAATAACAAAGGTTTGGAATTTTCTGTTAATTATAACACTAAACTTAGTGACAATGTTACTTTTGGAATATACGGTAATTTTTCAACACTTAAAAATGAGATTACATCAGTTTATGGTGGATCATACCTAGAAACTGGAGCTAGTTTATTTGGAAATTCTATTGTAAGATTACAAGCAGGTCAGGCAGTTGGTTCTTATTATGGTTATCAAGTTGCTGGCGTTTTCCAAACAGATGCAGAAGCTGCTGCATCGGGACAAAGTGGTGCAAAAGCTGGATGGTTTAAGTTTGCAGATCAGGATGGTAATGGTGTTATTGACTCAAGAGATAAAACATTCTTAGGAAGTCCGATTCCTAAAGGAACTTATGGGTTTGGTGTTAATTTTAACGTTTATGCTTTTGATATTGCTGTTGATTTTCAAGGCGTATTTGGTAACAAAATATACAATTATAATCGTGAACAACGTTATGGAAATGAGACATGGGATTTGGATATGTATGAAAACAGATGGCAGGGACCAGGTACTTCTAATACGAATTCAATGATTACATCTAATCAATCTATTATTTTACCAAATAGTTTTTATGTAGAAGATGGTAGCTATATCAGAATCAGAAATATTCAGGTTGGATATAATTTGCCGAAAGCTTTTGCAAATGCTCTATCTATTACAAAATTGAGATTATATGTGAGTGCACAGAATCCTTGGACTAGCTTCAAATATCATGGTTTCTCACCAGAGATTACGAATACAGATAGAGTACAAATGGGAATTGATAATAATATTTACCCAATCTCTGCGATTTATACAGTAGGTATGAACTTAACATTTTAATTAAAAGATCATGAAAAAAATATTTTTAACACTTTCTATATTTTCATTAATCGTAAGTTGTAATGATGATTTTGTAGATATTAAGGATGAAGGACAAACGGATGTAGCAAATTTCTTCACGACACAAGATGATGCAATGCAGGCAACTAATGCTATTTATAGCTTTCTAAGAAGTTGGGAGAATTCAGGTTTTCCTGCACAATATGTATTCGGAGTAACTGGTGATGATGTGGAAAAAGGATCTAATCCTGGAGATGCATCATTTATAAATGCTTATGATAACTTTACGTTTACAGTAAGTGATGATGGAGTAAGAGGTTATTGGATAGGACAATGGCAAGCTGTTAACAGAGCAAATCAGGTTATCACAAATGTTCCGAAAATACAGATGGATACTACACTTAGAGATAGATTGGTAGCCGAAGCTAGAATGCTAAGAGCTTATTTCTATTTTAATTTAGTAAGAATTTATGGTGGAGTTCCTATATATGATGGACTGCCTGCAGATGGAAATTATCTAAAAGCAAGAAACTCTACAGCAGAAGTTTATAACTTCATAGTTTCTGACCTTACTGCAGCTGCAGCGGTTTTACCTCAAACATATTCGGCTGCAGATCGTGGAAGAGTTACAAAGGGAGGAGCTTTAGGGTTGCTTTCAAAAGTATATCTTTATATGAAAGATTATCAGAAAGCATATGATACATCTAATCAAGTTATTGCATTAGGTTATTCATTAGATCCAAGCTTTAATCATTTATTCAGACCGGCTGGAGAATTTGGAACAGAGTCTGTTTTTGAAGTAAATTGTGACTGTTCTGCAGCGTACGGAGGTAGTCAGTATGCTGAAGTTCAAGGAGTTAGGAATCAGTTTGGATGGGGCTTTTTTACTCCTACAACCGAGTTGGAAAATGCGTTTGAACCTGGAGATATTAGAAAAGAATTGAGTATTTTGAGAGAAGGAGAAACAACTGCTGAAGGAGATTTGATTCACAAACAGGATCCCCAAGCAGGAAACACTTGGAATCAAAAAGTTTATGTGCCATCATCTTTAAATAATAATGCTTGTGGTTATGGTTCTATACAAAATATTAGAATTTTAAGATTTGCTGATATTCTTTTAATCAATGCAGAAGCTGCAAACGAATTAGGAAATACTTCTACGGCTATTACAAATCTAAACAAAGTACGAACAAGGGCGTCTTTAGGTGGAACAACAGCGTCTACACAAACTGCTCTTAGAGCCGCTATTTGGCAGGAAAGAAGAGTAGAATTAGCTATGGAAAATGATAGATTCCCAGATTTGGTAAGAACAGGACAAGCAGCTACTTATTTAGGTGCTAAAGGATTTAAAACAGGAAAGAATGAACTTTTCCCAATTCCTTTAGATGCAATGAATCAAAGTAATGGTCTGTTTACACAAAACCCTGGTTACTAACAATTATTTATAAAACTTGAGAGGAGAATGAAAGTTCTCCTCTTCTTTTAGTATATACTTAAAAGAACTTTTCATGAAAAGGATAATACTTTCAATCATCACAATATCATTAATTTCAGACTCTTGTAAAAACTCACAGACTTCAAAACAGGAAGTTTCAAAAATTCAAGCGGTGAAAAGTGATATTACTGATGAACAGTTGATGGACAGGGTTCAGAAAGATGCTTTAAAATATTTTTGGGATTACGCAGAGCCACATTCAATGTTGGGAAGAGAACGCTATCACGAAGACAATATCTATCCGGATAATGATAAACACGTTGTTACAACTGGTGGATCAGGATTGGGTTTAGCAACAATATTGGTCGGAGTTGAAAGAGGTTTTGTTCCAAGAAAAGATGCGATAAAGCGATTGACTACAATAATGGATTTCTTATCAAAAGCTGATCGTCATAAAGGAGCTTGGTCACATTGGATTAACGGAGAAACGGGAAAAACTGTTCCTTTTGGTAAAAAAGATAATGGTGGAGATTTGGTTGAAACAGCATTTCTGACTTCAGGAATTTTAATGGTTCGCGAATATTTCAAAAATGGAAATGCCGAAGAAAAAGCTTTAGCAAAAAAATGTGATGAACTTTGGAAAGGCATTCAGTGGAATTGGTATACAAAAGGAGGTGAAAAAGTTCTTTACTGGCATTGGTCACCCGAATATCAATGGGAAATGAACTTTCCATTGCAGGGCTATAATGAATGTTTGATTACTTACATTTTAGCAGCATCATCACCCACTTATTCTATTGACGCTGAAACGTACTACAAAGGCTGGACAAGAAACGGAACGTATCTTTCAGATAAAGAAAAATATGGACTTCCAATGTATGTAAAACATAATGGAGCCGAAGAATATGGAGGACCATTATTTTGGACTCAATATTCTTACATCGGTTTAGATCCAACCAATTTATCAGATAAATTAATAAAAAATTACTTTGATTTAAATAAAAATCAAGTCTTAATTGATTATAAATACTGCGTTGAAAACCCTAAGCAATGGAAAGGTTACGGACCAAATTATTGGGGATTAACGGCAAGTTATTCAAGAAATAATGACGGAACTGTTGGTTACGATGCTCATTTTCCACAAAATGATCACGGAGTGATAAGTCCGACTGCGGCTTTAAGCAGTTTTCCGTATTCACCAAAAGAATCGATGGATTTTTTAAGATTTATTTATACCCAAAAACCTGAATTTATTGGTTCTGCAGGACCTTACGACGCTACCTCCATTAATTATGATAACTGGACAACGCCTAGATATTTGGCAATTGATCAAGGAACTATTGCTCCAATGATTGAAAATTATAGAACTGGATTTTTATGGAAATTATTCATGAATGCTCCTGAAATCCAGCAAGGATTAAAAAAATTAAGTTTTAAATCCGAAAAATATAACATTAAATAAAATTTTTAGGAGCTATTTCCCGCTTTCCACTGTATCTTTTTCTCCAACGCTTTTTTCAAGCCAATTCCAGAAAAAGGATGCCGTTGCAATCGGGGCTAAAAAATCCAGTAACAATACAATTTGTCTCAAATAGAAACAAATCTAGCCAAAACTTAAAAATTCTGACATGAAATTTAAACTAAAATATACCTTTTTATTACCTCTTTTATTTTCTATGAATGCAAACGCACAGGAAATTAAAGGAGAACTGAACAAAGAAGTAAAAAGACAGGAAAAGATTTCCTACATTTTGGATTATCCTCAAAATGCAAAAGGAAATGTTCCTCTTATTGTATTTCTTCACGGTTCAGGAGAAAGAGGAACTAATCTTGAAATAGTAAAGGCTCATAGTCCTTTCACACATAAAAATCTGATCAAAGAACCTGTTGCTATTTTGGCACCTCAATGTCCGGAAAATATGTGGTGGGATACGGAAACAGTTTATAATCTGATTAAAGAAATTCAGTCAAAATATAAAGTTGATGCTTCCAGAATTTATCTTACAGGACTTTCAATGGGAGGTTGGGGAACGTTGAAATTAGCTATGGAGCATCCTGAAATGTTTGCGGCAGTAGTTTCCGTTTGCGCTCCGACAGATAGAGTAATGTATGCGAACATCGATCAATACAAGAATTTAAATTTGAAAATTTTTCACGGAGGAATGGATGATGTCGTTTTGCCCGAAAATGCACTTAATTTTTATCAAGCATTACATCCTGTAAATCCATCCGCAGAATTGACAATTTTTCCAAATGATAATCACAATTCTTGGGATTCTACCTATTCAAATCCTAAGTTATATGAATGGATGCTGTCAAAAAGAAAAGGAAAATAACACTATGAATAGATTGCTTCATGAAAATTTTCACGGTTATTTTAATTTTGAATCTCTTGAACATACATTAAATAAGGATATTTACATCAATTATTATAAAAATAATATTTTGGTGTATTGGAACCTGTATCGAAATTCAAAGTTGATTGAACGAAAGGATTTTGGACAGGAAGACAGACACCATAGGGTTTATGAATATCATGATAATTATAAAATTTCAACCGTTTACAGCAAATCGGGGGAAATTTCTTCAAAACATATGTCCTTTGATAATTGCTTTGAAATCAACGAGTCAACAAGTTTTTCCGTTAAAGAGAACAACTTTTGGAAAATTAAGAATCTTAAAAACGGGATTGAAGAGATCAGTATTGATGCACAGGATGTTCGTATCATATATCGCTTTAAAAATAATCGGCTAATTGAACTTACTTTTGATATCGATGGCTATGAAAAGTCATATATCATTAGGGCTGAATATGATGATAAAGGCAGAATTATTCATCAGAATAAAATTTTTTTTAAACTGAATGATGACAGCAGCAACGAAGAAAAATGGTTTCAATATGAAGATGATTTAACCATAGAAAAAATACATACGGAAGAGAAATACGACTATAAAATTACCCTTTATGATGATGAGAAACGACCTCTAAATAGAATAGGTTTTATAGGAAATGATGATAATATCACGCTTGTAAAAAAATATATAAGATCCCAGGATGAAGAGAATTTAAAGCCCATCATGAAATTGATGAACCTGGAAGTTTTTGTATATGATAAATTTGGGAATAGAACAGTCTATGAAGAAAAATTTTATAGACCTGACTTTTCAACCGATCATTTAACGGATTATATTCAGGATTACAAGTATTTTGATAAATATAATATTGAATACGGATATTTCTACTGTAAAACAAAAACTGATTATGATGACTGCAGTGAAGGATATGAAAAACTTGAATATTTTAAAGATAAAGTGCATCAGTATGAAGAAGGTCAATTAGTTGCCATCCATTATTTAGAAAACGAAAAAAGAATCAGATCAGAATTTTTTCTGAATAAAAAGCATATTTTTGAAAAAGATGAAGATGGAAACACTCAGGTTTTAGAGCAGGATTTTGACATAATTGAAAAATATGACAGATTTGGAAACACAATTGAATCTCGCGTTAAAAATAAAACTACAGGTGAGACAGATTACTACTTTATTGAAGTAATATAAAAATTAAAACAAAAAACAGAACTATAATTAAAGAAGATAGATTTATGAAAAAGTTAATTGTAATAGCAACTTTAGCATTGGCTCCGATGTTTTTGGCGCAGGAAATGGTAACGAAGCCTGTTCAGTCTTATCAGACGGCTCAATATCAGGCTAAAAAGAAAGCTTTTGTAGATAATCTTTTGTCGAAAATGACATTAGACGAAAAAATTGGACAGCTAAATTTACCAAGTTCAGGCGATTTTACTACAGGTTTGGCAAAAAGTTCCGATATCGGAAAAAAAGTTGAACAAGGTTTGGTTGGCGGACTATTCAATATAAAAGGTGCTGATAAAATCAGAGCCGTTCAAAAAGTAGCCGTTGAAAACAGCCGCCTTAAGATTCCTTTGATTTTCGGAATGGATGTAATCCACGGTTACGAAACCACTTTCCCGATTCCATTAGGTTTAGCCGCTTCTTGGGATATGAATTTGATTCAACAGTCGGCGAGAGTTGCAGCAAAAGAAGCTTCTTCTGACGGAATCAATTGGACTTACTCTCCAATGGTAGACATTTCCCGTGAACCAAGATGGGGAAGGGTTTCCGAAGGTTCCGGTGAAGATCCGTATTTAGGAAGTGAAATTGCCAAAAACATGGTTTACGGTTATCAGGGAAAAGATCTTTCTGTTGGTAATACGATTTTAGCTTGTGTAAAACACTTTGCGTTATACGGAGCAGGTGAAGCGGGTAGAGATTACAATACAGTTGACATGAGTCACGTGAGAATGTTCAACGAATATTTTCCACCATATAAAGCAGCTGTTGATGCAGGTGTAGCTTCTGTAATGGCTTCTTTCAATGAAGTTGACGGAGTTCCTGCAACGGGAAACAGATGGTTGCAAACTGAAGTTTTGAGAAATAAATGGAACTTTAAAGGTTTTGTTGTAACAGATTATACCGGAATCAATGAAATGGTTGAACACGGAATGGGAGATCTTCAACAGGTTTCAGCTTTGGCTTTAAAAGCAGGAATTGATATGGACATGGTAGGTGAAGGATTTCTAACAACACTTAAAAAATCTTTATCAGAAGGGAAAGTGACTCAAGCTGAAATTGATATGGCTGCAAAGAGAATTCTTGAGGCAAAATATGATTTGGGATTATTTACAGATCCTTATAAATACGGAGATGCAAAATTAGCAGCAAAAGAAGTTTTCAGTATGGAAAACAGAAATATTGCTAGAAATACGGCAGCTCAATCTATGGTTTTAATGAAAAACGAAAATCAGGTTCTTCCTTTAAAAAAATCAGGAACTGTTGCAGTGATCGGACCGTTGGTAAACAATTCATTAAACATGCCCGGAACTTGGAGTGTTGCTGCTCAACATGCAAAAGCGGTTAATTTAATGCAAGGTTTGCAGGAGAATTTTGGTAAAGAAGTCAAATTTCTTTCTGCAAAAGGTGCAAACATCGATTATGATGCAAAATTGGAAGACATTTATGCAGCTCACGGTAAGAAAACCGACAGAGATAATCGTTCAAAAGAAGCTTTATTAAAAGAAGCTGTTGACGTTGCCAATAAAGCAGACGTTATCGTTTTAGCAATCGGGGAATCTGCAGAAATGAGCGGAGAATCTTCTTCAAGAACAGAAATTACAATTCCTCAGTCTCAGGTTGATTTATTAAATGAATTAAAAAAGACAGGAAAGCCAATCGCAATGGTACTTTTCACAGGTCGTCCCTTAGCATTAACGAATGTAAAAGATACTCCGGATGCAATTCTTAATGCATGGTTTGCGGGATCAGAAGCAGGAAATGCGATTGCAGATGTTCTTTTCGGAAAAGTAAATCCTTCTGGAAAATTGCCAATGACTTTCCCAAGAAGTTTAGGACAAGTTCCGATTTATTATAATGCTAAAAATACAGGTCGTCCTTTAGACCAGAAATTGGTTGATAAATGTGAATATCAAAGATTCCGTTCAAATTATATGGATGAGTGTAATACACCGCTTTATCCGTTTGGATTTGGATTGAGTTATACGAAATTCAATTATTCTGATGTGGCGGTTTCTAATGCTAATCCAAAGGGGAATCAAATGATTCAGGCTTCTGTAACGGTTACGAATTCTGGTAATTATGACGGAGCGGAAGTGGTTCAATTGTATATCAGAGATATGGTTGGAAGCATTACAAGACCTGTAAAAGAATTGAAAGGTTTCCAAAAAGTGATGCTGAAAAAAGGTGAATCTAAAAAAGTTACTTTCGACATTACTCCTGAAAATTTGAAATTCTACAATGGAGATTTGAAGTATGATTGGGAATCAGGAGATTTTGATATCATGATCGGGACAAATTCCGAAGATGTAAAACATTCAAAAATCAACTGGACAAAATAAATTTTATAAGCCGCTCATTTTGAGTGGCTTTTTTTGTATCTTAGAATTAAATAAACTGATACCATATTTTTGGCATACTTTTTACCAAATTGAAAACATTAAAAAAATTAAATATGAAAAAAACTATTTTATTGGGAGCAATGCTTCTTGGATCTTTAGCTTTTGCACAAAAAACTCCGATGGTAGGAGGTGACAAAGATGTTCATGGCTGTAAAGGTTCTGCAGGTTACACTTATTCTCAACTCAAAAATGATTGTGTAAGAGTTTTCGAACAAAAAATCAAGTTAAATGAAGTAAGTTCGGAAAAGGGTTATACTACAATGACGGCAGTTATTTTTAGTAAAGACATGAAAAAAGCGGAAGTTTTCATTCCTGACGGAGCAGCAAAAAGCATTATTCTTACAAGACAGGGAAAAGGTAAACTTTGGAAAAGCGGAAATCATATTAAAGAAAGCTATGTTTTGGTTCCTTACAAAAAGACAGGCTATCAGATTAAAAAAGATGATGTCGTGATCTATCAATAAAACAAAAACAGGAAATCAATTTTGACTTCCTGTTTTTTTATCCTAAAATTTAGATATAAGATTATCCTGCAACAACTTCTTCAGCATATACAAGACCTTCATAGCAGGCATTGTAAATTGCTTTCAATTCCTCCAAAGTTGGAATTCTTGGGTTGAAACCTGTACAAGGATCTATCAAGGCATTATTGGCAATATAGTCAAGATTTTTGTCCCAATCTTCTCTTGAAATTCCAAATTCTTTGATTGCTGATTGGTTATTAACTTCAGAACGCAATGTTTCGATTGCTTGAGCCAATTCTTCAGTCGTTTCTTTACCGATTATTTTTGCCAAATCAGGATAACGTTCAGTAGCAAAAGAGTTATAACGGATAACATTCGGAAGGAAAATTGCATTTGAAGCTCCGTGAGGAATTCCGTACAATGCTCCAACCTGATGAGACAACGAATGAACAATTCCCAACCAAGCATTATTGAAAGCTAAACCTGCCATAAATGACGCATCGTGCATATTTTGACGAGCTGTAATATTGTTCGGATTTTTCACAGCTTCTTTCAGATTGTCAAAAACGATTTCCAGACCACCTTTTGAAAGTACATCTGCAATATTATTATCAATATTAGAAACATAAGCTTCTACACAGTGAGTCAGTGCGTCAAGACCTGTGTTTGAGGTAACGTGAGCCGGCATAGAAGCACAGATTTCTCCATCAATAATCGCAATATCAGGAGTTAATTCATAAGAAACAACCGGATATTTTACACCTTTTTCTCTATCGGTAATTACAGCAAGACCTGTCGTTTCAGTTCCTGTTCCGCTTGTAGAAGGGATTGCGATAAATTTAGCTTTATTTCTTAAAACAGGAACCGTAAAAGGTTTGATTAAAGCTTCAAATTCCACATCCGGATATTCATAAAATACCCACATGATTTTCGCCGCATCGATAGCTGAACAACCGCCTAAACCAATAATCCAATTCGGTTGAAAAGTCTTCATCATTTCAGCTCCTTTTGCACAAGTTGCAGATGAAGGATCTTCCTCCACACCTTCGAAAATCTGAGTTTCAATTCCTGCTTCAGTAAGGTAAGCAAACGCTTTATCCAACGTTCCGCTTTTTCTCATCGAGCTTCCGCCTGTTACGATTACTGCTTTTGTACCTTTAATATTTGCTAATTCAGAAAGTGTTCCTGCACCATGAAAAACTTCTCCTGCAATAAATAATTTGCTCATTTTTTATTTAATTTTTGATGACGCAAAATTAGATAAGCCAAAATGAGCAATGTTATACAAACAAGACTATGCGTTATACATTTGCGCCAGTTCCTGTTGAAGTTCGGTTGGTGTTTCTTTCAATTTTGCTTTTACAAATTTGTTGAGAGCGGAAGGAGAATTAAAACCGAGATCGAAAGCAATTTCTTTGTGTGAAAGGTCTGAAAACATCAACTGACGCTTTATTTCTATTAAAATTCGATTATGAATTGCCTGAATCGCTGTTTCTCCACAGTGCTTTTTAGTAATTGAATTTAATTTTTTTGGAGTAATTATTAATTCTTCAGCATAATATTGAACAGTTCGGTGTTGCTTGTAATGTTCGTTCAGTAGCTTTTTAAATCTAACATAAATAGGTTTGTCAACAGTTTCTTTATGCAAAATCGGATGCAGACCATGGACAGATTCAATTAAACCTAACAAAAAAATCTTAATCTGAAATCTAGCCTGTTCTTTTTTAATCAAACTAGGCTTTTGGTAAATTCCCTGAATAATTTGAATCGAATTTAAACTTTGTTCAAAATCTTCCGGAGAGAGAATTGTACAGTTAAGTTGTGTTGAAAGATTCACATTATAAGTGCTCAGTTCATTTTTCAGAATATCAGAACAGAATAATATTTCTTCAAATAAAATAATTTTTCCTTTTAGATCATCACTTAAATCTGAAATAAAATGAACCTGCTCCGGAAATACAACGGAAATTTTTCCGGCTTTTAAATAATGAATTTTATCTTCAATATGAAGTTGCAGCGTTCCGTTTTCAATGATGATAATTAAGAAATGATCTTTTTTGTGAGGTTTAAAATACTCTTTCAAATTTTCTTCCGTCAAATCAAAAACTCGGAATGACAGATTTTTATCTTCTTCTTTCTGAATATTCTTTTTAATTTCTAATTTCTTCAAACTGCCCATTTCATTATTGTTTTAAAACGAAGCAGCAAATGTAGGTTTTTCAAAAATTTCGGAAAATAAAAAAGCCTGAAAAATCAGGCTTATGTTTAAATGCAAAGGTTTTCGTTATAGATTCTGCAAGGTCCGTTTTCCTTGTATTGACATGTTCCCTGTGGACAGCTTTGTCCAGGTTGAGGAACCCATCCTCCTGAGATCATTTTTAAATCTGATTTTGATAGTTTCTTTAAATTTTTCATAATAAATTGTTTTAATTTGGTTTATTTTGTAAGTTTTTTAAGGTTTGCTTAAGGATAAAAATATAAAATTAATTGGAATAAATTCACGATATGTTGAAAAAATATTTAAAAAAAATTTAGTAAATCTATGGTCAAAAAAAAGCGTTTTTATCTCTCGATGAAAAATCGTATTTTTGCATATCTAAAAAAGTAAAAGAAAAGAATGAATTCCTACAAAAATCCTTTGGAAGAACGCTATTCAAGCGAAGAAATGTTATTTAATTTTTCTCATAACAATAAATTCCAGAATTGGAGAAAACTTTGGATAGCTCTTGCTGAAATCGAAAAAGACCTTGGACTTGACATTACAGACGAGCAAATCGCTGAATTGAAAGCCAATGCAGAAAATATCGATTATGATAAAGCTGCTGAATACGAGAAAAAATTTCGTCATGATGTAATGGCACACGTTCACGCTTATGGTGATGTGGCGCCTTCAGCAAAGGGAATTATTCACTTGGGAGCAACTTCAGCGTTTGTAGGAGATAATACAGATTTAATTCAAATTCGTGACGGACTTTTAATTTTAAAGAAAAAGTTGGTTAACGTGATGAAAAATCTTTCAGATTTTGCAATTCAGTATAAAGACCTTCCAACGTTAGGATTTACACACTTTCAACCGGCTCAGTTAACGACTGTTGGAAAAAGAGCAACACTTTGGTTACAGAGTTTAGTTCTTGATATCGAAGAGCTTGATTTCTTCTTAGAAACATTAAGATTTAGAGGAGTAAAAGGAACAACTGGAACTGCTGCAAGTTTTCTGGAGCTTTTCAATGGTGATTATTCTAAAGTTAAACATTTAGATAAAGAACTTTCAAAAAGATTCGGTTTCGAAAAAGTTTTCGGAGTTTCCGGACAGACTTACGACAGAAAAATCGATGCTAAAGTTGTTGCCTTATTAGGAAATATCGCACAATCTGCACATAAATTTACAAACGATTTACGTCTTCTTCAAAATTTAAAAGAAATTGAAGAACCATTCGAAAAAAACCAAATCGGTTCATCTGCAATGGCTTACAAACGTAACCCGATGAGAAGTGAAAGAATCGGAGCATTGGCAAAATACGTGATGTCTTTGACGACGAGCTCTGCAATGGTAGCTTCAACACAATGGTTTGAGAGAACATTGGACGATTCTGCAAACAAAAGATTAACAATTCCTCAGGCTTTCTTAGCTGTTGATGCGATCCTTTTGATCTGGAACAATATCATGAATGGAATCGTGGTTTATCCAAACAGAATCAACAAACATATTATGGAAGAACTTCCTTTCATGGCGACAGAATACATCATCATGGAAGAAGTAAAAGCTGGTGGTGACCGTCAGGAAATCCACGAAGTGATCAGAGTTCATTCAATGGAAGCGTCTAAAAAGGTTAAAGAAGAAGGCAAAGAAAACGACCTTATCGAAAGAATCTTAAATGACGATTCATTAAAACTAGATAAATCAAAATTAAAAGAAGTTCTTGATCCTAAAAACTTCATTGGTTTTGCACCAATTCAGACGGAAGAATTCATCGCGAATGAAGTCCAGCCGATTATTGACGCAAACAAAGATCTGATAGGATTAGAGGCTGATCTTAAAGTATAAATTAATATGCAGTCTTTTTGGGCTGCATATTTTATTTTAAAAGGTTTCATCATAATGCAGGGTTAATAATCCTGATTAATTTGTAAAATAAAAATAATTTATGACTTTAAAAAGTCTTCCCTTTTTTCTGTTCATTTTTCTTTCTGTGAAGAGTTTTTCGCAAAATCAGAAAGATGTATATACCATTATGGATGCCAATGCTGAAAAGATTACAAAAAATTCTGGGGCTTACTCCGTTTCCATTGGAATCCTGAAAGACGGGAAAATTTATACAAAACATTATGGCGAAATAGATAAAGGGAAAAAAAACAAAGCAAACGATGAAACTTATTTTGAGATAGCTTCAGTAACCAAGGTGATGACCGGACAATTGCTGGCAAAAGCTGTTGTTGATGGAAAAATAAATCTTGATGACGATATCAGAAAATATTTAAAAGGAGATTATCCCAATCTTGAATATAATGGTGTTCCGGTTAAGATTAAAAACATTGTCGCTTATAATTCCGCATTACCGCGAACATTACCTGATGATGAAAAACTCTATAAAAATATAACAAGTGAAACCCCATTTTTACTAAAAAAATTATCTGGTACTTACTCCCGAGATCAGTTTTTCAAAGACTTGAAAAATGTAAAATTAAAAGGACTTCCGGGAATAGAATACAATTATAGTAATCTAAGTCTAGAACTAACCGGGGTTATTTTGGAAAATGTATATGGGAAGAGTATTGAAAAACTTTTCGAAGAAAATATTTTATCAAGATTAAAAATGCAGCATACCCAATTCGGAGCTTATAAAACTGTGTCTGTAGCAAACGGATATCATGATGGGAAGCTGATGCCACATTTTGAATCAAACCTATGGAGCTCTTCAGGAATGAAAACGATATCGAGCATGGGAGATTTGATGAAGTTCATGAAAGACGAACTTTACTCGAAGGATAAGGTGGTATTGGAATCACAAAAAAATATTGATAATAGCAAAGAAAATTGGCATAGCTATTTTTGGGATAATTTTTATGTGAGTGAATATGGAAAGGTAGGCTATAAGCATGGAGGTGCTTATGGAACTCAAACTTGGTTTACCATTTATCCTGAGCTTAAAATGGGAATTTGTATAATTGTTAATAACAGTACACCTACAACATTTCCCGTTCTTCAGAATGCTGCTGGTGAAATTATGGAAGATTTTACAAAGTCTTCGGATGCAAAAGAGATCTATGGGTATACGTTAAAAGGAAATAGCATTTTGTTCAGCTATATCCATCCCAAAAACTTGGATGCCGGATTGCTCAATACTGTTTCTATTGCAGGTTCTTTTAACGATTGGAATTCTGAAAATAAAGAATACCAAATGATACAAAAAGATAAAAACAGGTTCGAACTGGAAGTTCCTATGTCCAAATTTGAAAAGGGTAAGACTTATTCCTTTAAATTTGTATTGAATAAATCGGGTTGGATATCAGCTCCCCAAAGAGCTTCTAATGCAGACGGAACACTTGATAAGAATTTGATGTTGAAGCTTTAAGGGATAAAGAGTATAGAGAATCATATATTGGTTCTGAAAAAAAAGAAAGTAATAAATCTAATATTTAAAAATCTGACATCTAATGTCTAATAACAAAAGAATTTTCGTAGAAAAAAGAGGAATTTTCGATGTAGAAAGTCCAAAAATTTTTGATGAAGTAAAAGCGGTTGCTCCGTCTATCCAAAGCGTAAAAGTTTATAACGTTTACGATATTTTTGGATTAAACGATGGTGAATTCGAAAAAGTGGTCAACAGCACTTTCGTAGATCCGGTTACTGATATTTTAATCGAAGAAAACCCTGCAAAAGGAATTTATTTCGCATTAGAATTTTTACCTGGACAATACGATCAGCGTGCGGATTCTGCGCAACAATGTATCGCTTTATTGACTGAAAATGAGAAGTCTAAAGTAAGAAGCGGAAAATTAATCGAGTTTGAAGGAGTTTTCGAATCTGATTTAGCAAAGATCAAAGACCTTTTAATTAATAAGGTTGAATCTCAGGAAAAAGATTTATCGATTTTAAATATTCCTGCAGAAGAAATACCGTCAAAAGTGATTGTTCACGAAAATTTCATCAATTTTGATGATGCTCAGCTTGAAGAATTCTTTAATAATCATGGTTTCGCGTTAGGATTGGACGATTTGAAATTTATTCAGGATTATTTTAAAACTGAAGAGAGAAATCCTACGGAAACGGAACTTAAAGTTTTAGACACCTACTGGAGTGACCATTGTCGTCACACAACTTTTGAAACAGAATTATCAAATATTGAATTTGGAGGACAGTTTAAACATACATTGGAAACGATTTTCAATGATTATATTGAAAAAAGAAAATTCTTAGGACGCGAATTGAAACCAATCTCTTTAATGGATCTGGCGACAGTTTGCGGAAGATATTTCCGTAAAACAGGTGATTTGGAAAACTTGGTGGTTTCAGATGAAATCAATGCTTGTACCATCCAAATCGAAGCTGAATACGATGGTAAAAAAGAACCGTGGTATTTATTATTCAAAAATGAGACACACAATCACCCAACAGAAATCGAGCCTTTTGGTGGCGCTTCAACGTGTTTAGGTGGTGCGATCAGAGATCCTTTGTCTGGACGTTCTTTCGTTTTCCAGGCGATGAGATTAACGGGTGCTGCTGATGTTTTGGAGTCAATTGACCAAACTTTACCGGGGAAATTACCTCAAAAAACAATCACAAAACAGGCTGCAAACGGATATTCTTCTTACGGTAACCAAATCGGTTTGGCGACTACGATGGTTTCTGAAATTTACGATGAAGGTTACAAAGCAAAAAGAATGGAAGTAGGTTTCGTTGCCGGAGCCGTTCCTGTTGATTGGGTAAGACGTGAAAAACCTGAAGCCGGTGATTCTATCATCATTTTAGGTGGTGCAACAGGTCGTGACGGTGTTGGTGGAGCAAGCGGAAGTTCGAAAGAACAGGACGAAACTTCTATTCACACGATGAGTTCTGAAGTTCAGAAAGGAAATGCGGTTGAAGAACGTAAAATCCAGAGATTGTTCAGAAATCCGGAAGTGACGAGATTGATTAAAAAATCTAATGACTTCGGAGCTGGAGGTGTTTCTGTAGCGATCGGCGAAATTGCTGATTCTTTGGAAGTTAATTTAGATGTTTTACCTTTGAAATATGAAGGTTTGAACGGAACCGAGCTTGCTATTTCTGAATCTCAGGAAAGAATGGCGGTTGTGGTTGAACCAAAAGATAAAGAAAAATTCATCAAGTTCTGTGAGGCTGAAAATATTGTAGCTGTTGAAGTTGCAAAAGTAACAGATTCCGGCAGAATGCAAATGTTCTGGAAAGGCGATAAAATTGTAGACCTTTCAAGAGAATTTTTGGATACCAATGGTTGTTCTAAAAGCCAGGAAGTTAAAATTACCCACCTTAATGAAGTAAAAGAAGAAACTCAGACATTCAATGAAGAGAATTTCTTAAAAATATTAAGCGATAAAAATGTAGCTTCTCAAAAAGGTTTGTTGGAAATGTTCGATTCTTCTATCGGTGCAACTACGGTTGCGATGCCTTTAGGCGGAAAATATCAGCAGACTTTGATGGAAGGAAGCGTTCAAACGTTGCCAATCATCGGAGCAAAAGATATTGAAACAGTTTCTTTGGCAAGTTGGGGATTTGATGCGGAGATTTCTAAGCAGAATTCTTTGTTAGGATCTTCTTACGCAGTTGTAGAAAGTGTGGCGAAAATCGTTGCAATGGGTGGCGATTATAAAAATATCAGATTCAGTTTCCAGGAATATTTTGAGAAATTAGGTCAGAACCCTGAAAAATGGGGTAAACCTTTAGCTTCGCTTTTAGGAGCTTACGATGCTCAAATTAATTTTGGACTGGCTGCCATCGGAGGAAAAGATTCAATGAGTGGAACGTATCAGGATTTGAATGTTCCGCCAACGTTAATTTCTTTCGCTTGTGCGAACGGAGAAAAGAAAAATATTATCTCTCCTGAATTTAAAGGTGAAGGAAATAAAGTTTATTTCTTCAATCATATCGCTCAGGAAAACGGACTTCCAAATTATGATGCTTTAAAAACTATTTTTGAATTTATTTTCGAAAATATCAAAGCTGGAAAAATCGTTTCTGTGAAAACGGTGAAAGAAGGTGGAGTTGCGGTTGCTTTAGCTAAAATGAGCTTCGGAAACAGATTAGGTGCTGAAATTACAGTTGATGAAAGTGTTTTATTATCGAAAAATATCGGTAGCTTAATCATCGAATCTAAAGAAGAATTAAGTGCTACAAATCTTCAATTCATCGGAGAAGTTAAAAATTCAAATGTTATCAAAATTAATGATGTTGAATTTGCAATTGAAAAATTATTAGCTGCAAATACCAATACGTTTGAAAATCTTTTCCCAACAGTTGAAAAAGAAAAATTGACGGTTGAAATTGATGAGAAATTAAACTCAATCAATCCTAGAAATATTATCATTAAAAAACACGGAATTGCTCAGCCAAAAGTATTCGCACCAGTTTTCCCGGGAACAAACTGTGAATACGATACGTTGAACGCTTTCGCAAAAGAAGGTGCAGTTGTGAATAGCTTACCTTTAATCAATATCAATCACCAGTTGTTGGACGAAAGTATTGATGCTTGGGTTGAGGAAATCAAAACTTCTCAGATTTTGGCTTTCTCAGGAGGCTTCTCAGCAGGTGACGAGCCGGATGGTTCTGCAAAATTCATCGTTAACGTTTTGAAAAACGAGAAAATGAGAAATGCAGTTCACGAATTGTTAGACAGAGACGGTATGATTATCGGGATCTGTAACGGTTTCCAAGCGTTGGTTAAATCTGGATTGTTACCTTACGGAAGAATCAAAGATTTAGATGAAAATTCTCCAACGTTGGCTCACAATGCAATCAGAAGACATATTTCTCAGATGGTGAACGTAAGAGTTGTAAATGACGAATCACCTTGGTTGAAAGGAATGAAAGATCAGATTTTTACCATTCCGATTTCTCATGGTGAAGGTCGTTTTATGGCTTCGGAAGCAGAAATTCAGAAGTTATACGAAAACGGACAGATTGCAACGCAGTATTTGGATTTAGACGGAAACATTGCTCATGGAATGCCTTTCAATCCAAACAATTCATTGTTCGGAATTGAAGGAGTGACAAGTCCGGATGGGAAAATATTCGGTAGAATGGGACACCCGGAACGTTTTGCAGAAGGGTTGATGAAAAATATTCCAACTGCGAATTACCACAACATATTCAAAAATGGAGTGGAATATTTCAAGTAAAATTTATTAAAATTTCAATATATAAAAGGATTCGGATGTAATGTTCGAATCCTTTTTTTTTATTAAATATTACTTTTTCTAATTTCAATTTGCTAACATCGGGATGATAAACTATTTGCACATTTTCTAAACCTCTTGTATAAATTTTGAGAATGTTTCAATTATGGTTTAAAAAATATTTTCAATATTTATTTATCATTAAATTATTTTACTTGAATATTCTTATTGCTTGTTTTTTTACTAATTTTGGTTCATAAAACTTTTGATTATGTTAAAAAACTACTACCTATTATTTTTCTCATTTTTTACAATGATTTTCGCGCAGGCTCAGTCCGGAAATGCGCTAGATTTTGATGGAGCGAATGATTATGTTACCTTCAATGTTCCTACGATGTTTAACAATGTTGCCACTCAGGATTTTACTATTGAGGCGAAAATAAAACCGACTGCTTATGGTATTAGTCGTGTATTTTTTGTACAGACAAGCAATTCGAACTATGTAAGTATTTTGATAAGTGGTGCAGGAATTATTTATGTTTATATAAGTGGAACTAATAATTTTATGGTTTCAAATGCGCTTACTTTGAATGCATGGAATCATATTGCAATTGTAAGGTCTGCGGCTCTCGATACTACGAAGATTTATCTTAATGGTGTTTCGGAAACTCTCTTAGGAGGTGGTACTACATCTTGGGGAACTGCAAATTTAATGTCTTTTGGAGCAAAAACAGATGGTTCACAGCTATTTAAAGGAACGATGGACGAATTCAGAATCTGGAATATCGAAAGAACCCAAAGCCAGATTACTGCCAATATGAATAATTCACTTGTATTGCCACAGACAGGATTGGTTTCTTATTATAAATTTAATCAGGGAATTGCGAACGGAAATAACCCAACTGTTACTACTCTGAATGATGAATTTAATACTGTAAACGGTACTTTACTGAATTTTGCTTTAACGGGTATCATATCCAATTGGGTGGGAACAGGAGTTTTATCTACGAAAGATGTCGATCATAATTCATCTTTTTCAGTGGCGCCGAATCCGGCAGAAAATGAAATAACAATTTCAGGACTTAAGCAAAAAACGGCTTACAAAATTTTTAATGCTGCAGGACAACTTCTTAAAACTGGTAATGTAGAGAAAGAAAATAATATTATTAAAGTATCAGAATTAAATACCGGAATTTATTTTATTAATTTAGATAATGAAAAAATAAAGTTCATTAAAAAATAAGTTTCTGGAAATAGTTATGAATAACGAAAATTCAAATAAAAAAATGACTGTCATCAATGGCAGTCATTTTTCAAATCTGGAGGGTTTCTATGAAGAAATTTCTCAACTTTTCATGAAAGATGAAGATTGGAAAGTCGGAACTTTGGATGGTTTTGATGATATTCTGTATGGAATTGATTCAAATATAACCTGGAAAGATTCTCAAAAATCAAAAGTGGATTTAGGTTTTGATTTAACGAAAGAATTCTATGAGAATAAAATCAGAATAGGAAAACCTTTCAATGTCAAATTAATTCAACAAAAACTGGATGAACTGATTGATGGAAACGGACAAACCTTATTTGAAATTTTAATTGAAATTATAGAATCACACGAAAATATTAAGCTAATTTTGGATTGATTTAAACTTGAACCATTAAGATTTAAATTTAAGAAGTTTAGGTTATTAAGTTTTATAAAAATTTAAGTTTAATATTATTTTCACGACCTAAGTTCAACGCAGTTAGTATTAGCGATGTCATCCTGAGCGGAGTCGAAGGATCTCAGCATTCTTAACTTCTAAAATTAAACTTTAATGATTCAACATTCAATTCAAAACAATTAAAAAAAATAAATGAAAAAAATGATGTACGGACTATTCTTCGGCGACAGCATCACTTACGGAGAATATGACGGAGTTTTTGGAGGCTGGGTAGATATCCTGAAAAGATATGCTTTGCAGAAATACAATGAAGGAAAAAGCAACGAACTGATTCTTTTTAACCTTGGAATAGACGGTGAAACAACGGAAGGTCTTGTTAAAAGAATTCCAAACGAAATGGCTGCCAGAAATTCTGCTGAAGGAAATATTGTTTTTATGGGTTACGGTGCAAATGATTTGGCTGTAAAAGAGGATATTCAAATGGTAAATCCTGAAAATTTTAAAACCAATATTTTAAAGGCAGTTCAGGAAGTGAAAAAATATTCCAACGATATTTATTTGGTGAGCATTCTTCCGTTTTCCAGCAATGTAGATGGAGTAGTCGTCGCTTCCGGAAAGTTGAGAACGAATGATGAGGTTTTGATTTACAATCAAATTCTGAAAGATATTGCGGTTGAAAACTCGTTACGTTATATCGATTTTCATTCCGCTTTTTTACAGGATAAAGAAATTTTACTTTCCAAAGACGGTGTCCATCCCAACGAAAAAGGATATGGAATGATGGCTGAAATTGCAATCCCAATTATTGAAAAATATTTATAATGCCTAATTTATTTTCTTATGGAACTTTGCAGAAAGAGCAGGTTCAAATCGAGACTTTTGGTCGAATTTTAAATGGCGAAAAAGATATTCTGACGGGTTACAAACTCGAAATGCTGGAAATTACAGATCCTGAAGTTTTGAGAAAAAGCAATCAAAAATATCACCCGATTTTAGGATTTTCAGGAAATGTTGAAGATGAAGTCGAAGGTATTTTATTTGAAGTCACAAATGAAGAAATTTTGCAAGCTGACGAATATGAAGTGTAGGATTATAAAAGAATTGAAACAGTTTTCAAGTCCGGAAAAACAGGATTTATTTATGTCGGAAAATAGATTTGCAAAATCAATTAAAAATATATTTCCAGTAGACCAAAATTCCGACAATTATAGATGAAATCGTCATTAAAATAACGGCTCCCGCAGAAATATCTTTAATGAAACCAATTCTTTTATCAAATTCAGGCTGAATAATGTCGCAGATCTTTTCAATAGCTGTGTTAAAAATTTCTGCAATCAAAACTCCGAATGAAACAGTTAAGACTAAAACGGTATCGATTGTAGAAAGTTTTAAATAAAAAATCAAAAGAAGATTGATAAAAAAGGCAAAAACCTCAATCTGGAAATTTCTTTCACTTTTAATCATCAGAAAAACACCTCGGAAAGCATTAAAAAAACTTTTATGAATGGGTGGTTTTCGCATTGTGAAAAGATTATTTACAAATATAACTAATTGATGAAAATAATTGTTAAATTTATCATCCTAATGAGAATCATATTAATCAAAAAAATAAAGTAGAGATAGTTAGAAGATTCTTTTGAAAAGTTGTTAATAACTCACATCATTATTCTTCTCCATCTATTTTCTATTTATTATATTTGTAAAAATTTATTTTTAAATCTATGAAATTTATTATTTCAAGTGGTGAACTGCAGAAGGCTTTGCAAACTGTAAGTGGCGTAATATCAAGCTCTCAATCGAGACCGATTTTAGAAAACTATCTTTTTGAATTAGACGGAACTCAAGTTACCATTACAGCATCGGATGGCGAAACGACTCTTGTAACTTCTCTTGAGGCGAAGTCTGATGATACAGGTAAATTTGCTGTTCCTGCAAAGATTTTTCAGGATTTCATCAAGACTTACGGTGAACAGCCCTTAACCTTGGTAGTGAAAGATAATGCAGAAGGAACGGGAAGTCAGCTTGAGATTTTAGATGAAAAAGATAACTTCGCGGTGGCATTAGATAATGCGGATGATTATCCTGAATTGCCGGAATTTGACGCTTCCCAAAGTGTTACAATGCCTGCAGGAGTTTTGTCTGAAGCTCTTACCAATACACTTTTTGCAACTAGTAATGATTCTCTTCGTCCTGTAATGACGGGAGTTTTGTTCCAGTTTGGAGAAAATGAAACGAACTTTGTTTCTACCGATTCTCACAGATTGGTTGTCTATAAAAGAATGGATTTGATGAACCCAGAACCAATGGAATTCATCATGCCTAAAAAGCCATTGAATATTTTCAAAAATATTTTAGCAAGTTCAAACGAAGACGTTACAATTGACTTCAACGAAAACATGGCTAAATTTACTTTTGGTAAACATATCTGGATCTGTAGATTGATCGACGGAAAATATCCGAACTATACAGCAGTAATTCCAAAGGAAAATCCGAATGTATTGACAATTAATAGAAATCTTTTGTTAGGAGCAATTAAAAGAGCTTCTATCATGTCAAATAAATCAACAAATCAGGTACGATTTAAATTGTCTGCAAACATTCTTCATCTTCACGCAGAAGATACGGAGTATGCAAACAAAGCAGATATGCAGATTCCTTGTGACTACAACGGAGAAGACATCAACATCGGATTTAGTTCTAAATTTTTAACAGAAATGTTGACAATTCTAGGTTCGGACGATATCACAATGAAAATGTCTCAGCCAAACAGACCGGGAATTATCGAACCTCTTGATGGTCTTGAAGAAAACGAAAATATCTTAATGTTATCAATGCCTGTAATTGGTTTGTAATATTAATTTAGATAAAATAATTTAAGAGGTTTTGATTTTCAAGACCTCTTTTGTTTTTAACAGAATCTATGCAGCAGAAAGAATAATCAATAAGAGAAATTAAACTCTTAAAATCTGTTATAAATTTCTGTATTTCTCAAAAAAACGCGACATTTGTAGCGCGAAAAATTCAAGTAAAATTTTCAAAATAAGCGAGGTTTTTTTAACCTTAAAAAATAATAATTTATCAGATGAAAATATCAAACAACTGGCTTAAAGACTTCATTAAAACGGAATTGAAAACTGAAAGAATCGGTGAATTCCTTACAGATATCGGTCTTGAAGTTGAAGGGATAGAAAAATTTGAAAGCATAAAAGGCAGCCTGGAAGGAATTGTTGTAGGTAAGGTTTTAACTTGCGAGAAACATCCGAATGCGGACAAATTAAAGAAAACAACAGTAGATGTAGGAAACGGGAAGATATTGAACATCGTTTGTGGAGCTCCAAATGTAGAAGCTGGACAAACTGTTCCTGTAGCTGTTGTCGGAACTAAAATCTATGATAAAACCGGAAACTTTTTTGAAATTAAAGAAGCAAAAATCAGAAGCGAAATTTCTCAGGGAATGATTTGTGCGGAAGATGAACTTGGTTTAAGTGATGATCACGGCGGAATCATGGTTTTGGATGAAGAAAAATATGAAGTTGGAAAGAATTTCGCAGATTATTTTGAAATTACAAATGATGAGGTTTTAGAAATCGGATTAACGCCAAACAGAACCGATGCGATGTCTCATTATGGCGTTGCAAGAGATCTTCATGCCTATCTTTCTACAAACAAGCAAAAGTCTGAGTTTGAAAAAGTATCTTCAGTAGTTTTGAATAACGAAGGTTCTCATGATTTTACACTGGAAGTTGAAAATGCAGAATTATGTCCGAGATATATTGGAGCGGTAATTGAAAATGTGACAGTTACAGATTCTCCGGCTTGGCTGAAAGACAGATTAAAAGCGATTGGGTTAAGCCCGATCAACAACGTTGTAGATATTACAAACTATATTCTTCATGGTTTCGGACAGCCGCTTCATGCTTTTGATGCAGACAAAATTGCAGACAAAAAAGTGAAAGTCGGAAATGTAAAAGAAGGAACAAAATTCACAACTTTGGATGGTGTTGAAAGAACTCTGAATGGTTCTGAAATCATGATCAAAGACGGAAAAGATAATCCGATGTGTATTGCCGGAGTTTTCGGTGGTGCAAATTCGGGAGTTTCTGCAGAAACAAAAACTATTTTCCTGGAAAGTGCTTATTTCAATCCGGTTGCGGTGAGAAAAGGGGCAAAATTCCACGGATTGAATACAGATGCATCTTTTAGATTTGAAAGAGGAGTAGATCCCAATATTACAAGAACAGCAATTACTCATGCTATCAAATTAATTCAGGAATTAACTGAAGGAAAATTAGTAGGAGAGTTGTTGGAAGAATATCCGAAGAAAATTGAGGATAATTATGTGATCATCAGATTCTCAAAAATCGAACAGATTTTAGGAACGAAAATTCACAGAGAAAAAGTAAAAGAAATTTTGAAAGCATTGGAAATTCAGGTTTTAAATGAAATTCAAAATGGTTATGAAATTTCTGTTCCTGCATACAGAGCGGATGTTACGAGAGAAATTGACGTTATTGAAGAAATTTTAAGAATCTACGGATACAACAAAATTGATGCTCCTCAAAAGATTTCGTTCACGCCTGTAAAGCTTAGTGCACAAGATCAGGATGAATTGGAAAACAACTGGGCAAGAACTTTACAAAGCCTTGGTTTCAACGAAGTAATGAACAACTCATTGACTTCTGTAAAAGATGAAACGGATGCTGTAAAACTATTGAATCCTCTGAGTAACGATTTGGCATTTATGAGAAAGTCTTTATTGGAAGGACTTTTACAAAATGCGATCTACAATATCAACAGAAAAAATCAGGATATTAAGTTTTTCGAATTCGGAAAAATTTATCATAAAAGAGAAAAATACGAGGAAAGAAAGCAATTGGCGATCCTTGTTTCCGGAAGAGAAGTTGCAGAAAACTGGTTGCAGCCAAAATCTGCTACAAGTTTCTATAATTTAAAGGCTTACGTTAAAGTTTTATTAGAAAAATTAGCGATTGATTATAAAGAGGTTGCTTTATCTGATGAAAGATTCTCCGATGCTCTAGCTTATGAAGTTGAAGGAAAAGCTTTAGTAAGAATCGGAAAAGTTGCTCCTCAAATGTTGAAAGATTTTGATATTGATCAGGATTGTTTCTATGCAGAAATCGAGTTGGAATTTGCTCAGGAATTACGTTCTAAAAACGAACTGAAATTCAAAGATATTCCTAAATTCAATAAGATCAGAAGAGATTTGGCATTGTTAATTGATAAAAATGTGAATTATGAAGATCTTTATCAGACTGCTAAAAAGAATAAATCTCCTTATATTAAGAATATCAATTTATTTGATGTTTATGAAGGGAAAAATCTTCCTGAAGGTAAGAAATCTTACGCAATGAGTTTTGAGCTTTTAAATGAAGAAAAAACATTGGAAGAAAAAGAAATTACGACTGTAATGGATTCTTTGATTAAATCTTTCCAAAAAGAATTCAATGCGGAATTAAGAGGTTAATTTTTAATTAATAATATTGAATACATAGAACGGACTTAAAAAAGTCCGTTTTTTTATTTGTAAAAATTTAATCATAATGAAAAAAACGACTATTGTTTTACTTTATTTTCTTAATATTTATGGATAAAAAACTACTGTTAAAAAACAATAAAATCCTCTGAAAACCGTTCAAATAATAATATTTCCGTAAATTTGGTTTAATCAAAAAGAAAAAAATGAAAAATCTTTTTTTAAGTATATGTACAGCAGCAGTTTTGGTTTCCTGTGGCACGATGTCGAGTTCTTCTGCATCGAAAGTTGGGAAGGCTCAACCTTCTCTCGCGGGTACAAAATGGGCATTGGCTGATAATGTGAAAGGAAAAATTCCTACATTGAATATTGAAGGCGAAAAAATCAGCGGAAATGGAGGTTGTAATAATTACTTCGGAACTGCGAAAGTAGATCCTTCTACTGGTAATTTTTCTGCAGGAGCATTGGGTTCTACAAGAATGGCTTGTGATAATATGAGTGTTGAGAAAAACTTCATGGATATGGTAGGAAAAGCCAACAAATATGTAATTACAGGAAATGTTTTAGAATTGTATCAGGATAATCTTTTATTATTGAAATTCAATAAAGCTGAATAAAACAAAAGGAACTCGATTGAGTTCCTTTTTTATGTTTAGATAGATTGTTATTAATCTTCCTCTTCTTCGTCGTACTTAGCCAACTCTTCATCACACCATTTGAACGCAGCTTCTACTACCTTTGTAGCTTCATCTGCCATCGTTTCTTCATCATCACCTTCCAAATCGTCTAACCACTCAACTTCTTCTTCCTCAACGTTTAAGATAAATCTTGGATATTCTGTATGAACCACGAATAAATCTTCTGGAAATTCCGAATTATCTGCTAATAAAAACTTTGGTAATTTCATTTTTCTAATGTTTTAACTTTAAATCAAAGATAATAAAATTATTGGTATTTGTTCTTGTCGATCTTAATTTTTTGTAAAACTTTATACCTCGTTAACGTAGTTTTCTGAAGTGTATCTTTTGCTTTTGAAGTAAGCGTAATGTTAGGATTGACCGTACTCATCAATTCCGCGACCTGTATTTTATCAAGTTCAAGTTCTTCTATATTTTCAAGATAAAACTTCAAAGGAACTTTATCCAGTTTTTCGGATTGTAAAAACAGTTTCATTTCTTTTCTGTTTTCAAGATAATTTCCTTTTGAAAGCCATGTAAAAAGAATTCCCGACATCACACTTAAAAATCCTATTGCATACACTTTACTATTAAATAGATGAAACAGTTTTCTAAAATAAATCAACCAGATCGGAAGGCTGAAAGGCGCCATTAATCTATAATCAATCGCATTGACAGGATAAAAATACTGTACAAAATAAGAACAGACAATTCCTGCAATACTTACGAAAACAAAGAAAAATTCAGTTTCTGTAAGTTTATATTTTATAAAAAGATAAATGATTAAAAGGATATTTAAAAAGCCGATTCCATAAATAGCATAATTGATCATTCCGCCTCCCGGATTTGCAATGTGAATGAACGGATTGAAGGTTGTACACAATCCCTGAAACAATTCAACCAATAATTTTGAAGTTGGATATAAACCAAATGTTAGAGCATTTTTTACATAATTTTCATTAAAATAATCAATGAACAATAGTTTATATAAAACCACAAAAATTCCGCCAATAATCCCTGAAATAATAAAAGTAGAGGCATATTTTCTTTTCCAGAAAACCAATCCGAAAAGTCCGACTCCGCCAATAATGAAAAGTGAACTGTATCTGATGTTATAAAGTGCAATTAAGCTTAATGAAAGATAAAAAATAGCTTTCCCTTTTTCTAATTTTCCTTCAATAATTAATGAAGAAACATATAAAAATAACACGACAAAAGGCAAGATCAGAGCTTCACTCATCGTAAAAGAAAAGATCGAAAGGAAACTGAATAAAGCACATAAAATAATAGATTCTCTAAAGAAAAATTTCTTTTTCCATGTAAATAAAATGATAAAAAGGAAAGCTGAAATTCCAACAATTTTACTTCCCCAAAATTCATCAAAACCAAATAAAGTAAAGAATTTTATACTCAAAGGATACCCTAAAGGTGTCGTTGTATTATCGATCGTCGGAAAAACGTGTGCAAAACGCATATAACGGATGGAATCAGGACTCATGCGCCCTTTTTCATTGAGTAAAAAACGTAAAATGGTCACCACTAAAGTAATGATGACCAATGATATCTGAATATATTTTTCTTTAATTTTTGTCAAAGTTGCAGTTATTAGGTTATAGATTGCAGGTTTAGAGCCTAAATTTATAACTTATAATTCACAACTTAAAAATTATTTTGAAAACATTTTAGCAACTTTTTCGGCTTTTTTGCTTTCTGAATAATCATAGAAACCTTCTCCTGATTTTACGCCTAATTTTCCAGCCATTACCATGTTTACCAACAATGGATTCGGAGCATATTTAGGATTTTTGAATCCGTCATACATTACATTTAAGATCGCCAGACAAACATCAAGACCGATAAAATCGGCCAATTGAAGCGGTCCCATCGGATGAGCCATTCCCAATTTCATTACTGTATCAATTTCTTCAACACCTGCAACACCGTTGTAAAGCGTTTCGATCGATTCATTGATCATAGGCATTAAGATTCTGTTTGCCACAAAACCTGGGTAATCGTTAACTTCTACGGGAACTTTTCCTAACGTTTTGCTCATTTCGTAAATTGAGTCAAAAGTTTCTTTAGAAGTAGAGTAGCCTTTGATGATCTCAACCAGTTTCATGATTGGAACAGGATTCATAAAGTGCATTCCGATTACTTTATCAGCTCTTTTTGTAGCTGCAGCAATTTTAGTGATAGAAATTGATGAAGTATTCGTAGCCAAAATACAGCTTTCAGGTGCAAGTTCATCCATCTGACCGAAAATTTTCAACTTTAATTCCTGATTTTCTGTAGCCGCTTCTACGATAAGATCAGCATTTCCTACAGCATCCTGAAGAGCCGTGAAAGTCGTGATATTTCCTAATGTTTCAGCCTTTTGTTCTTCCGAAAGGTTTCCCTTTGCAATTATCCTGTCAAGATTGGTAGTAATGGTTTTCAAACCTCTGTCTAAAGCTTCCTGTGATACATCTACCAAGTTTACTTTAAACCCGCTTTGTGCGAAAGTATGTGCAATACCATTTCCCATGGTTCCTGCTCCGATAACTACAATGTTTTGAATCATTTTTCCTTATTTAGTTTTAATTATTTATTCTTGATTAGAGTTAAATTTCTTGCGTTGGAAAGATCAGCTTTTTTTACTGTTTCAGTTTGTTCAAAACTTACCCTTCCGTCACGATTTTTTTGTCTTGTATTATTTTGATTATCAATGGCAGCTTTCAATCCACTGATAAATTTGGTTTTCTGGCTTTTAGAAAATCCATCGGTTCCTATGTAAATATTAAATTCACCCTCTCTTCCCAAACCACTTTGTCTGTAAGTTTCGAAGCCTTTTATTTTATTCTTTTTCTGAAATTGGCTGATAAAATCCATCACAGGTTTATCCGACGGAGTTCCACAGCAAATACTGTGATAGCCTATCTGTAAATAGTTTTCACTTTTTTGAGCAAAGAATAATACTGAGCTGAATAATCCGATTGTTAATAATATTTTTTTCATTTTTAATGGTTTTAAAATTAAGATTAAAATTTTACTTATTAAAATAATCCCACACAGTCTTTGAAATGTCTGAGATCATTTTGCAGTTCACCACATCCGTTTCCGTTGAGTTACTGACAAATACAGCTATTGCATAATGCTTGCCATTCGGTAAAGTTACGATGGCAATTTCGTTTTCTGCACCCGTTAAACCCGCATCATTCTTGCCTGAAGATCCCGTTTTTCTTGCGACAGGCGTATCTTTTGGAAGTTGTTCAATTAATTTATTTTTTCCGGTGGAAGTTGACAGCATTACTTTCATCAGATAATCAGTCGATTTTTTTGACAATAATTTTCCATCATAGAACTTTTTCAGAACGTCAACAGCTGAAGTCATCGTGCTGTAATTTTCATATTGAGCATTCCAGTCTTTGTGCATCGCAGCTTCATTAAATTTGATCTGAAAACCTTTTACACCTTTAGAATCCATGAATTTCTGAACAGTTTGTGTTCCGCCCAATAATTTCAGCATAATATCGCAGCCGTTATTGTCACTTTTCGCTACTGTAAATTCCAAAATTTCACTTAAAGGGACTTCAATACCTCCATTTGGATATTTATCGCGAAGTGGCGACCATGTATTTTCTAATAAATTCGATTTATCCAGTAAAATTTTTTGGTCTAATGAAAGTTTTCCTTTATCAACAAAATCCAAAACAGCCGCTGCAATATGAAATTTGAAAACACTCTGCATCGGGAGCTTTTTATCTGCATTTTTATTGTATTTAAAACCATTTTCAAAGCCCAGAACGGAAATTCCGACCGTCGCATTTTTACCTTTAATAATGGAATTGATTTTTTGTTCTAAAGCTGATTGCTGAGCGAAAGTAAACGCAGAAATCAATAGAAATAATAGTCCTAATTTTTTCATAATAACTTGCTAGTGATCTTTATTTTAACCGCAAAAGAAACAAAAGAAATACCATAATGTTTAAATACTTTTAGCTTATTAAAAGTTTTCAAAAAATAAAAAGAAGATTTTTTTTAAAACTTTTGTGCTCTTTTTTCAATTTAATAATAAACTTAAAATAATTAAGGCGATAATCTTTTGTTTCTTTTGTGGTTAAAAAAATTAAAAAATAAATCCCTCTTAGAAACTAAAAGGGATTTGCAATTTAAGATTTTTTCTTACTTCACTTCAAAATAATTCAGGTTGACGCCGTCATTTTCGAAATAGATTCGGATTTTATTTTCTCCTTTTTTAAGGTTAATTCCTTTTGTCGAAGCTGTTTTCCAAGTTTCATTTCCGCCTGTTGAGCTTAATGAAACAGTTGCCAATTGCTTTCCTGAAGCATCTTCAATCCTGATTTTTGCATCGTTGTTGCTTGCGTAATTTATGTCAAAAGTATAAGCTTTATCAGCCTTTGAATTGATTGTGTATTGAATCCATTCTCCGCTTTCTGTTTTTCCGACGTAATATTGATTGTCTTTCGATTTATAAATATCAACACCATCATTTCTCAACTGATTTCCGGAATTCCATTCAGATCTTTTTGCCGCATCACTTACCCAAAGATTGATAAAATCTTTATCCAGATATGCAGAACCCATTCTTCCCAAATCATAATCTGTCGCTAAGATTTTCCCCGGAGCCTGAAGGTTTTTGAAAGGTTTTGTGGAACCGTCTTTTGTCTGTCTGAACATCGCATCAATAATATCATTTTTAATTTCAGTATTGCTGAATTTATAATTGTCTGCAATTTGCATTAAAGCTTTTTTTGCAAATTCTTTAGATGGTTTTTCGCCGCCGTTTTTCCAATAATCTAATAATTTTTGATATTCAGGAGTGATTTTTACATTGGTAATTCCTGCAATATTGTCGATTTTTTTCATTGGCCAGAAAGCGTAACCGATATTATGCCTATCTAAAAGCTGGATCAGCTCTGTAAACCAAACATTCGAATTTTCTCCCGTTTCTCCCAACCAAATCGGAATATTGTGCTTTTCTCTTAAATCTAAAGCAAATTTCAGTGTTTCATCATTATTATAGTTCCAATATTTGTGGAAGCTGAAAACCATATTGTTGTCCCAAAGTGGAGTTAAACCATTATAATTATTTCCCCAACCGTTTCCTTCGATGATGATAATGTGTTTTTTATCAATTGTACGGATTGCTTCCGTAATTTCTTTTTGTAGTTTCCAAAGCGGAGCGTTCGACATTTCGTCGGTTCCGTTTGGATTTTTCCCTGTAAAATTAATATTTGGTTCATTGATTAAATCATATCCGCCAATCCAAGGTTCATCTTTATATCTTTCGGCTAGTTTTTTCCAAAGAGCAATTGTTTTTTTCTGATTTTCTTCGCTTTCCCAAAGTGATTTTTTTGTTTTATCGTTGTCAGAAATATTCACGTCATTTCCTTGTCCTCCCGGAGCTGCGTGAAGATCCAGAATCAGATACATTTTATTATCTGCACACCATTTTAAAATATCATCGGTCATTTTAAAACCTTCTTCCAGCCAAGTATTCTGTCCTTTTTTCGGTTCTTTTTCAATCGGTAAAGTGTACAGATTATAATGCATCGGAAGTCTGATCGAATTGAAACCTGCTTTTTTCAGAAAATCAATATCCTGTTTTGTGATGCCGTTTTTCAGATAAGCTTTATAAAATTCATTCATTCCGTCTTCACCGATCAGTTCTGCAATTTTTTCCTTGATCTTGTATTGCGGACCTGCAAAATCGGCTGTTTTCAACATATAACCTTCCTGCAACATCCATCCTCCTAAACAGAGACCTCTTAATTGGATATTTTCACCTTTATCGTTTACAATTTTTTGACCATTTGTTTTTAAAAGCTGTGATGTCCCAAATTGAGACAATAAAAAAGCGGATAATAGGATGACTCTTTTCATAGTAGTTTAATTATTTAAATATTATGGGGTTGTTTTAAGAATTATTGTTTTAAGTATTCACAAATATATTTAAAAAATATTGAAGAGAAATGAACAATTGAATGAATTATTGAAAATAAAAAGCGAGTTTATTAACCCGCTTGTAAATATTTAAAATAATTAATGTAAATGATAAGAAATGACCGCTAATGAAAAACCTATGAGTATTTGTGGAATAATTTCTTTAATTTTTGCATTTCTAAAATAATAGAATCCAATGATTAGAAATAAAATTCCTGTAATAATGGTGCTAGTCAAATCAACATAAATTGAGAAACTTTTAAAATTTTCAATTTGATTATATAATTGAAGAATAATTTCAAATAAAGTAATTACTAAGAACAGCGTATTGAAGTAGTTGATCACTTTACGATTGATTATAAACTTTATAAAACCCGCTACACCAAAAATTCCTTTAAAAATTGTTATAAAAACATTCCAGTTATTAAAAGGTGACAACTGTACGAATGTTTTATAAGGCTGATAAATGCTTTTAGTAATATTGTAATCATCAATTATAAATAAATAACTGATATATAAACACATTAGTGCCAAATACAGAATTAATACAGGCAAAAAGTATTTTTTAATATTATTCATTAAGAAATCAATTTCATAATCTCCAAAGCTACTTTTAATGCTTCAGTTCCATCTTCAATCGAAACTTCTACATGTTTATTTTCGGTAATAGAATCTGCAAAAGAATTCAGTTCATCCAAAATCGCATTATTAGGCTGAATATTAGGATATTCAAATAAAATCTGATTCTTTTCTCCATCGGCATTTTCAATGATCATATCAAATGGAGTAGGGTTTTCAGGAGCATCTTTCATACGGATAACTTCTGCTTTTTTCTCAAGAAAATCAACAGAAATATAAGCATCTTTCTGGAAGAAACGGCTTTTTCTCATCACCTTCATGGAAATTCTTGAAGTGGTAAGATTGGCAACACATCCGTTTTCAAATTCGATTCTTGCATTGGTAATATCCGGAGTTTTACTTACTACACAAACGCCGCTTGCGTGAATATTTTTAACTTTAGATTTTACAACACTTAATAAAATATCCAAATCATGAATCATCAAATCCAAAACAACAGAAACATCTGTTCCGCGTGGATTGAATTCCGCCAATCTGTGAATTTCAATAAACATTGGATTTTTAATGAAATCTTTTGTTGCCATGAACGCAGGATTATATCTTTCAACATGTCCAACCTGAGCTTTAATACCATTTTCCTGACATTTCTGAAGAATTTCTTCTGCCTGCTCTAGAGTTTGGGTTACAGGTTTTTCAATAAAGAAATGAAGACCTTTTTCAATAGCTTTTAAAGCATAATCGTAATGATAAATCGTTGGTGTTACAATATCCAACATATCAATCTGATCAAGCAATTCATCAAAATTTTCGAAATATTTATAACCGAATTCGGCTTCTAATTTTTTGCCGTTTTCTACATCTTTATCGTGAAAACCTATAAATTCGTATCTATTAGACTGATTTAGAAGTCGTAAATGGATCTTTCCTAAATGTCCGGCACCTACCAAACCTGCTTTTAACATAGCTGTATTAAATTTTTGTAAATATAAGGATTTTAGGTATTGGGCAAGAGATGATAGGTTTTAGGTTGATAAATACTGAATGTTTTTTTACTTTTGCAGGAAACTATTAACTGCAACTTAATAATTACATCTAAATGGCGCAAGATTCGTTTGTACACAAAGGGAAAAGAAAGATTTTGGTTGATTATCTCAGAAACAGAATCGGGATTTCGGATGAAAATGTACTTTCGGCAATGAATGAAGTTCCGAGACATCTCTTTATCGAAAGTATTTTTGAGGATTTTGCCTATGAAGATCGGGCTTTTCCTATTTTGGCGCATCAGACGATTTCGCATCCCTCGACAGTTGCAGAACAATCTGAACTTTTGCAGATACAGCAAGGCGAAAAAGTTCTTGAGATAGGGACAGGTTGTGGTTATCAGACTGCAGTTTTACTGGCAATGAAAGCTCATGTCTATACAGTGGAAAGACAAAAAGATCTGTTTGATTTTTCTAAGAAAAAGCTTCGTGAAATGCATTTATATCCAAAGTTTCAAAGTTTTGGAGACGGTTTCGCGGGACTTCCTACATTTGCTCCCTTTGATAAAATTATAGTGACTTGTGGGGCTTCTGTTTTACCGACTGAATTATTAAAACAGCTAAAAGTTGGCGGAAAAATGGTAATTCCTTTAGGTCCGACAGATGAACAGGTTTTATACAGATTTACAAAAAATTCTCCAACAGAATTTGAAAAAGAAGAATTTGGGGCTTATAAATTTGTTCCAATGTTAGGTAAAACGAATCTATAAGCACCAAATTTTATCCCATAATGTGAAAACCTCCGTCAACATGGCGGATTTCTCCGGTAATTCTAGTTTCTTTTCTGAAAAGATGAACAATTTCATGCGCTAAATCTTCCGGTTGAGCATTTCCAAGCGGACTTGTCTGATTTGCTTTTTCAACATCTTCAGGATTTAAAGTAGCATTTCCGGCTTTGCTTCCCATATAAGGTGAAAATCGGATGGCATTTGCACGAATACCGTATTTTCTTCCTAATTCATGGGCAATTTCCAAGGTTAATCTTTCCAAAGCGGCTTTTGCAATACTGATATTGATGTAAGGAAAAGATGATACTTTTTCTGCCGCAATATAACTGAGCGACACAATAGAAGAACCATTTTGAAGAACATTATTCGAAAGTAAAGCCTGTGATAAGGAAATCAGAGAAAATGCTGAAACATTCATCGTTTCATTGAATTCTTCTACAGTAACTTCCAGCATTGGTTTTACAGATTTTTGTCTGATGGTTTTGTCCATCGCAATGGCGTGAAGAAAACCATTAAGCTTAATATCTTTCTGATGTAAATCTTTTGCAAGAAAATCCAGACTTTCAGACAATGTTACGTCTAATGGAGTTGTGTAAACCTGATCTCCTAAAACTTTTTGACAGGCAGTCTGAAAGTCATTATAGTTTTTGTTCAGGAAATCCTGTGCTTTTTCGGAAATATTTTTGTGAAAAGGGGTAATACCTAATCCTGCGCAAACTACATTTCCGTTATTTTGAAGGATTTTTTCGGCGGTTTTCATGGCAAGAGAATTTTCGTCTGCAATGCCCGTTATGAGAAATGTCTGATCTTTCAGCATATTTTTTTTATATTATTTAAGTAAAATATTGATTTTAAGCTTTATAAAGAGCTGTTCCCCAAGTCCATCCAGAACCTACGGCTGCAAATAAAAGAATATTTCCGGGTTGTATTTTTCCGCTTTTATAAGTTTCGTCAAGAACGATGGGAATTGTTCCGCCTGAAGTATTGGCATATTTATCCATATTGGTCATTACTTTTTCGAAAGGAATATTCACTTTTCTGGCAGTTTCCTGTAGAATTCTGATACTCGGCTGATGCGGAATTACCCAATCTACATCTTCAGAAGAAAGCTTATTGGCTTCCAAAATTTCAGTGATTGTTTCGGGCAAAACTTTGGTTGCTGTATTGAAAACTTCCTTACCGTTCATCTGAAAATAATGTAACTTTTGTTTCAGTGTTTCTTCAGAAGCGGGCATTTCTGAACCTCCTGCAGGAATATTAAAATGATATTTTCCACGACCGTCTGCGTGAAGTTTAAAATCAAAAAAACCTTTATCTTCTGTAGTTGCGGAAAGTAGAATTGCTCCCGCCCCGTCTCCGAAAAATACAGAATCTTTTCGTTCCCAATCTGTAATCGTAGAAAAAGTATCTGCACCAATGATCAATACATTTTGATACATTCCTGTTTCGATGAACTGACAACCGATTGCAATTCCGTATAATCCGCCCGAACAAACTGCAGAAATATCAAATGCCACTGCTTGATAAGCTTCCATTTTTTCCTGAACGAAACATGCTGTAGACGGAGCTTGTCTATCAGGAGTTGAAGTTGCTACAATAATCAGATCAATATCTTTAGGACTTACATTGGCTTCCTTTAATGCTTCTAAACCTGCTTTATAAGCGAGATCACTGGTAACTTCACCTTCTGCAATCCTACGTTCTTTAATTCCTAAATTTTTATAAATCCATTCATCAGAAGAGCCGATAGCTTCAAAAAAGTCATTTTTTAAAATTTTTGGAGGTACATAAGAGCCTGTACCTTTTATGAAGGCATTTTTTTTAAGAGTCATGTTTTGTGATATTTTTATCAATTTGGTGAAACGTTTAATTTTAATGTAAAAACATAACAAATTTAGTAATAATTATATTAGATAAATGACCTTGGTTTAAATATTTTTAATTTATTTTATAAATACATATTAGTGAATGAAGTATTTATTTTTGCAGTTTATAGACCATTTTTAAAGGGTTTCGGAATGAAAATTGTATCAATTTTATACGATCATTTAGTCTGTAATTAAAACTATTGCTATATGCTTCTATTAAAAATAATGTTTAATAATAAAGTTTAGAACCTCTCTTTTAAAAGTAGCGAGGTTTTTTATTTCAAATAACTAATAAAAAAATAAAAATGAAAGTATTCATAAACAAAAGGATTCCCGAGATTGGAATTCATATGCTGGAAGATGCAGGATTGGAGGTTTTTATCCCCGAACATGAAAATTTATCTAAAGACGAATGGTTGAGTTACTGTAAGAGTAATGACATGATTTTAAGTGTCGGAGGTGAATTTAAATATGATACAGATTTTTTCAACGAATGTCCAAATATTAAAGCAATTGCGCTGTATTCTGTTGGTTTCGACCATGTTGATATCAAGGAAGCTAATCAAAGAAACATTCCGATTGGAAATACACCAAATGTTTTGAGTAGAGCAACTTCAGATGTCGCGTTTTTATTAATGCAATCGGTTGCAAGAAGAGCTAGTTATAATTTTGAAAAAGTAAAAGCTGGAAATTGGGGTGATTTTGATCCGCTTCATGCTTTAGGACAGGAATTGTATGGTAAAACGTTGGGAATTTTTGGTTTGGGAAGAATTGGTTTCGAAATGGCGAAAAAATCCAAAGCCGCTTTTGACATGAAAATTATTTATCATAATCGCCACCAAAATGAGGAAGCCGAAAAAGAATTGGATGCAAAATATGTTTCATTCGATGAATTGGTTTCTCAATCTGATGTTTTAAGTATTCATGCGAATTTTAAGCAGGAACAAAAAGAACTTTTCAACAGTTCGGTTTTTGAAAAAATGAAGGAAAATGCTATTTTTATAAATACAGCGAGAGGCGGTTTTCACAATCAAAAAGATTTATATAATGCTTTAGCAGAACATAAAATCTGGGGAGCCGGACTGGATGTTACGAATCCTGAACCGATTTATAAAGAAGATCCCATTTTAGAACTTTCCAGTGTTTGCGTTCTTCCGCACATTGGTTCTGCAACGATTGAAGCTAGAAACGGAATGGCAAAATTAGCCGCACAAAACCTTATCGCTTTTTCAAAAGGTGAAAAAATGCCGGCTTGTGCAAATCCTGATGTTTACAAATAAATTTTAATCTTTTAATTCTTTAGAAATCATAAATCTGCTGCTTAACTGAATTAAAATTACAGCCAAAAGCAAGAATAAAACGATAAATTTATATTCCAAAAATAGGGAAGACATCATTAAAAATTGATCCTGATTAAAAAATGTAATCAAAAAAGCGAAAGACATTAATAAAATCACAGAAAATAAAGCATATAATTTTATATTAAATCGACGCTGTTTTTTAGCTTCGATTTTTTTTATGATGTGTATAGAAAAGCCTAGTGAAAATCCTTTTTCTGATCCTTTTTTTAAAGAACCATCGAGTATTTCGTATGTTTTTAATTCACTTTCAGATAATTCATTATAATTTTCCTGATCATTAATTAAAGTTTGAATTTTTTTATTGGTATCCATCTTTTTCAAGTTTTTCTTTTAACAATTTTCGGGCTCTGAATAAATATCCTTTGATAGTTCCTTCGGGAAATTTTGTGATTTTCTGAATTTCCTGAAGGCTAAAATCATCTAGATGATACAGCGTAATCACCGTTCTGTACTGCACCGGAAGTTCACTAATCAATTTATTAATGTAAATATCAAACTCTTTTCCGATAAGTTTCGTTTCAGGAGTTTCGGAAGAGAACTGAAAATCTGAGCGTTCATCAATGATATTAAATTGATATTTTGAGTTTTTCTTTACGTAATTTACAGCCACATTATAAGTGATTTTCGCAATCCATGTTGAGAGTTTAGATTCTCTTTTAAAATTTTTTAAATTGTCATAAACCTTAATGAAAACTTCCTGTCCGACATCTTCAATATCTTCGTCATTATTCATCATTCTGTTCAAAATAGAATACACCAAATTCTGATATTGCTTTACAATATGCTGAAAAGCAGTAAGGTTTCCCTTTAGAATATCATTAATGGTTTTTTCTTCATCAAACATATCACATTAGACAAAATTTTTACTTTTAGGTTACAACTTTCTAATTTATTGTAAATTTTGTAACCTGATGCTATGTAATTTTGTCTATTGGCTAAATATAATTCGAAATGAAACATCTTGCACCCTTCATAGTCATGATTGCCATATTAATTGCCATCTCGGTAATTATCGTGGTGATCACCAATTACAACCTGAAAAGAAGAATTTTAAATAAGGAAAATATTGATGATAAAATGTACGTGATTCTGAATAATCTGACCGGATTTAATTCCGAAATGTTGAAATGGGGAATCATTTTATTGTTTGGTGGAGTAGGTCTGATCGTTCTGGAATTTCTGCCTCATGATGAAAATACGCCTCTTCCTTATGGAGTGATGACAGTTTTTGTTGCACTCGGCTTTCTTACCTATTATTTCGTGATGAAAAATCAGAAGAAATAAACTTCTCAATCTAAATTAATCAATAAAAATCTCGAACCTTTTAAGGGCAAAAAAACTTTGCACTCGGGATTTCTATGTCCTTTTTTAAACAATTATGAAAAACTTGAATATACTTTTAGTAATAGTCTTTACATTGTTTATGAACAATTTACGAGCTCAGGAAACAAAAAAAGATTCAATCAAAAACGAACGGGAAACTTCGATAAAAGAAGTGACTATTAATGGTAAAAAACCTTTAATTAAAAATAAAATCGACGGTTTCATTTATAATATCCAATCTGATCCGGAAAGCAAGTCCAAAAGTCTGATCGAAATGATGAAAAAAATCCCATATTTGGCTGTTGACAACAACGAAAATATACTTTTCAAAGGGAATACGAATTTTAAGATTCTGATGAACGGTAAAGAAACCCAACTTCTCAATAACAATGCGAAAGATGTTTTGAAAAGCATTTCAGCCAATACAATTCAAAGTATTGAAGTGATTACCAATCCATCTTCAAAGTACGATGCAGAAGGCGTTTCGGGGATTATAAATATTATCACGACGAAGAAAATGAGTGACGGTTATAATGCTTCTGTTAATTTCGGGACAAAATTTCCCAAGCAAGAACAGAATGCAGGATTTTCTTTAAATATTCAACAGAAAAAGCTTGGTATTTCAGCTTATGGTGGTGGTTTTTTAAGAAATAATCCTGAAATTGAGTATCAGAATTATCAACGGACTTCTTCCAATTATTTAAATCAAAAAGGAAGAACTTCAAGCAAAGGAAATGGCGGATATTTTAACGTTAATGCGAGTTATGAGATAGACAGCTTGAATTTGGTAAACGTTCAGTTAGGTTCAAATTTTTCAAATAACAAATCTGAAGATATTCTTGATTCTTATTTTTATAATCAAAATTTGCTTAGCGAAAATAATATTTCAGCAAATAATTCCAACAACAATGGAAATGGTTTTGAAACTTCGGTTAATTATCAAATCGGCTTTAAAAATGATAAAACCCAGCTTTTAACATTGTCTTACAGATTCAATAATTATGATTACAATTTGACTAGTTTTTCTGATATAACCAATATTTTAAGCAATTCTTCAAACCGAATCGAACAAAATAATAGTAATCAAAACAATGAAAATACCTTTCAGATTGATTTTGTGAAAAATATTAAAAAAATATCTCTGGAAACAGGCTTGAAAGCTATTCTTAGAAAAAATAACAGTGGTTATGATGCGATTCCTGAAAATGTATTCAATTCTGATGAATTTTTAAATAAACAAAATATTTATGGAGCTTATCTTTCAACAAGGTTTAGCTTATTAAACTGGAATTTTCAAACAGGTTTAAGATTGGAAGGAACGCAGACTAATGTGAATTTTACTTCAACCAATTCGGAAGTTGATCAGAATTATTTTAACTTAATTCCTAATATTTCCATCAGTAAAAGTTGGAAAGAAAATCACAGCATCAATTTTGGATTTTCACAGCGGATAAAACGTCCGGGAATCATTCGTCTGAATCCTTTTGTGAATAAATCGAATCCATATTTCGAAATTAGCGGAAATCCTTATTTAAAGTCTGTTGTAAACAATGATTTGATGGCAAATTATTCATTTAATAAAAAAATAAATCTTAATATAGGACTTTCTTATTCCTTTTCAAATAAAATCGATTTGAAGGTTTCCACTTATGATCCTTCTACAAATATTACGAAAACAACCTACGAAAATTCTAGTAAAGCAAGTAGATTGGGACTTGACTATTATTTGAATTATCCGGTTAACAAAAAGCTTAATTTAAGCATTAATGGAAATTCTGCAATGTTCTTTATCAGCGGGAAAGTCAATGATGTTTTTGTTGAAAATAATCTTTTCACCTATTATATTTATTTGTCTGCAAATTATCAATTTGAAAATAACTGGAATGTAAGTTCAAATCTGGAAGTTACCAGCAAAATGCCTGCAGGATTACAGAATACAACCAATTCTTTTGTCGGTTCTTCTTTCAGCATCAGTAAAAGTATTCTTAATAATCAGCTTTCTTTTTCTGCAACCGTTAGTAATCCTTTTAATAAGTTTAGAAAATCTGTTACAGAAACATTGGATACTGCTTTTTATCAAAACAATTATGTAAGAGATTATTACAGGTCATTTGGGATCAATGTAAATTATAAATTTGGAAAGTTGAAGAGTGAAGTAAAAACGACAAAAAGAAAAATCAACAATAATGATTTATCAAACTAAATTATTTATTGAAAACATTTGAAACGTGGAACTATTTTTGTTTACATTTATTCAACACTAAATAATAATATTATGACACCCGAAAACAGTCCTCAAGAGCAAGACAGAAAACTGGAACAGATGGATTACAGTCCAAACGAAGATATTTTTTCAAGAGAAAAGCATATTCCGCTGGATGGTGACGGAAACCCGATCGAGGATGAAGACTTTGATGAAGATAAAATCGACAAAGGATTGGATATTCCCGGAACAGAAGATGATGACGAACAGGAGGAAATCGGCTCTGAAGATGAGGAAAACAATTATTGGAGCATCAGTGATAACGACGATGACCACGAAGAAGAAAACGATGATGTTTTAACTTAAAAATTTATCGATTATAAATACAAACCTTACTTTAACCGGTAAGGTTTTTTTTGTTAATATTTAAAATCTAAATAGATTATGATAATTTAATAGAAACTTTGCATATTAATTTAACATAAATAAATATTTATCATTGAAAATAATATAATTAAAAGTAGTAAATTTATCATTAGTTAGTGATTAATCCTAGAAAAACTTATGCTAAAATTTATACAAATTATACTAGTCTTTACCTGTGTTTTCGGACTTTCTCAGGTTCCGGGAAACGTGAAAGTGAAAGATGCTGCAGGAAACGAAAGCTTCAATGTTACCTGTACCAATGATCTCAACGCGAATGGCTGTATAGCTCTTCATGTAGAATATCCCGTGCTGAAACAGACAACAGGATACGAAGTTACTTCTGAAACTTACAGTCCGCCAATTGCAATGAACCAGGGAACTTCTCTTAATGCCAATTACGATGATCTTTTTGCCGTAAAACTGGATCTTCCGTTTAAATTTTGTTTTTATAATCAATATTTTGATGCACTTGTTGTAGGTTCAAACGGAATGGTAACTTTCGATCTGAGTCAGTTGGGAAACATCAATTATCCGAATGTTCAGTGGCAAAATCCGAGTACGAGTCTTCCGAAAAATTCGATTTTCGGGGTATACCATGATATTGTTTTTTCGGCAGGTGATTCTTCAGAAATTTATTATTCAACGATCGGAACTGCACCTTACAGAAAATTTGTAATCAATTTTTTTGATGGAAGAGTTGCAGGTTGCACAGATCGGTCTTCATCGCAAATTGTTTTGCATGAAACAACAAATGTAATTGAAGTTTTTGTGGATAAAAAATTAACACCCTGTCCGACAAGAAAGTTTGAAAATGCTTTGATAGGAGTCATCAACAGCGACGGAACTCAAGGTGTATCTCCCGCAAACCGAAACACAGGAGTTTGGCAGGCTTTACAGGAAGGTTGGAGATTCAATCCGCTTGGAAATGTGATTCAGCCGGAAGTTACATGGACAAATTCTGCAGGACAAACGGTTGCAACAGGAATTCAGGCTACGATTTGTCCAATACAGAATGATGTTTTTACAGCCAATGTTAAATTTAATATCTGCGGAAACAGCGACCTTATTTTAACTGACGATTTTCCGTTGACTTTCGATCCGACTTATCCTGCAGCAAAAAATTACACACAGGATTTCTGTGGAAATTCTCCTGTAAATTTGACTTTAAATAGTTTTCAGGCTAATTTAACTTCCCAAAATCCTGCAAATTTCAACTTTAGTTTTCACACAACTTTACAAAACGCACAAAATAATGTTGGTGCTTTACCGAATAATTTTACATTAAATGGAAACACGGTTTTATATGTAAGAATTCAGAATCCAAGTACTCCCAATTGTTATAGAGTAGCAGTTTTAACATTAAATTTCCTGACGAAAAGTTTACTAAAAAATACAGTAGAGCTTTGTGATACGAATAATGATGGAGTAGAAGCGAACTACAATTTGAGTTTATTAAATACAGAACTTTTTGCGGCAGGAACTACAGGAATTTCTTACTTCAGCTCTCAATCTAATGCTCAGAATAATGTAAATGCAATCACAACAGCAAATATTACGACCAGTACCAATATTTGGGTAAGACTTCAGGAAGGAAACTGTACCTATGTTTTAGGACCTGTTAATTTTCAGTTCAGACCGGGTGTTAATATGAATTCGCCGGTTAATTATACTTTATCGATCTGTGATATCAATGCAGATAATACGGAGCATTTCGATTATCCGTTAATGGTCGGTCCATTAATCTCAACTCAGCCTGGAGTAATTTTTACGGCTTATGAAACTTATAATGACGCTTTTACAGGAACCGGAACAGTTTTAACTTCTGTAAAAGAAGGAGTTTATACAATTTATGTAAGGGTTCAGATTCCGAACGGCTGTTTTGCAGTTGCCACTGTAAATATGAATGTGACATTCACAAAAATTATGGTGAACGAAAAGACAGAATATATTTGTTTCAACGGAACGGATGATATAAGTGTTAATTTAAATACACTTTCAAACGGAATGCTAATTTCTCCTTCCACGGTTCCGGTTACTGCATTTTATTCGAATTATGCAGATGCAAGTTTCGGAACAAATCCGATAAGCCCAAATCAGGTCATTACAGCCAATGGAAACTTTGTTTCGCAGACCTATTGGGTTCGTTTTGAAAATTCATCTGATTGTTATACGATAAGAGCAATTAATGTCAATTTGGTTCATCCTGTGGCTGTTCAATCCAATTTTACGATTTGTGATTTTAATAATGATAATCTGGAAAATGTACAGTTGTCTCAATTTTCATCAGCCATTATCGGAAACCAGAATGCAACAACAACTTTCTATCTGAATGCAGCCGATGCAGCAAGTGGAAATAATCCGATCAATACGATTGCACTTACAGGAACTCAACAGATTTTTGTTAAAATTACTTCTTATAACTGTCAACAGATTTATCCGGTAACTGTAAGCTTAACCTCAACTCCGGCGGTGAATTCTCCGGTGACGATTACGTTAAATAATATTTGTGATAATAATAATGACGGAAGCGAAATTTACAATCTTACTCAGGCTCAGTCGCAAATTTATACAGGCTCTAACGTTAGCTTTACTTATTATTTAAATTATGATGCAGCAAACCATACTTTTTCCAATGAAATAACAGATCCGACTACATTTGTGGTTACAGGAGGAAGTGCGACGGTTTTTGTTAAGGTTAAATTTAATAATGGTGAATGTTTCTCCGCGACTCAATTAAATATTCAAATGACATTTTTACCACCTGTTGTTTTGAACAGTGCTACTTTAAATAAATGTGATGAAGATTTTAATTTAAGTGAAACTTTTCAGCTGAATAATGTGGTTTCTCAACTGTTTATTCAATCACAAAATACTTACCCTTTGTCGGGAATGACAATTTCGTATTACAATACACAAGCGGAAGCAAATGCGGGAAATCCGGCAAATCAGATCGGAAACACAATTACTACCAACATTTCTTCGGTTCAGGTTTGGGCGAGATTTCAGTCGAATACAACAGGATGTTATTCTGTTGCATCAATTCAATTGAACACCTATTTCCCTCCGAAAGCTATTAATTCTACAATTACAGTTTGTGATGAGAATTTGGATGGAAGCTATGAAGTGAATTTATTGAGTTATACGAATTTAATGGTTGATCTTCCAAATCCAGCGAATATATTTACATTTTATCTGACGCAACAGGATGCTCAAAACGGAGTGAATCCAATCGCAAATCCGGCTAATTTTACAGCTAATCCTTTCCCGACACAAATTTGGTTTAAAGTACAGAATTCTCCGGGTTGTAATGATATTGCAATGATCAACTTTATCCTTGGGAATAAACTGACTTTACAAAATCCGGGACCATTCCAGCTTGAAACTTGTGACACAGGAAATAACGGAATTGAAAATGTTAACCTAACACAATTTCAAACACAGATTTATACCGGAGCAAATGTTACTTTTACCTATTATCCATCATTGGCTGATCTGAATGCAGGAACCAATGCGATTACAACACCTACAAATTTTGTCTATAATCAAACAACGGGCTCTAATATTGTTTATGTAAAAGTAAGCGTTCCTGGTTCTTGTCCGAATGTTGCGGAAATTCATTTATCATTGAAAAAAACTCCGATTTTTGATATTCCGACGTTATATTTCTGTCCGGAAGGTAAACTGGATTATACTGTTCATATTGAAGGATATACAATCACAAGTTATACATGGACAAATCCTTCGGGGCAGATTATTTCCACAACAGATACTATTACAGGAATTACAACCGTTGGAACTTATACCTTGACTGTCACAGCGAGCAACGGATGTTCTTACACCAAAACCTTTGAAATCAAACATTATGAAGTTCCTGTTATTCAGAATCTTGAATTTAATGGAAATAATGTTACCGTTCATGCGACAGGCTCACAATCGATTTTATATTCAATTGATGGAATCACTTGGCAGGCAACCAATACTTTCTACAATTTGCCAACAGGAATTACAACTTTCTATGTAAAATTTGTAAACAGTGATTGTATCGTAAAACAGCAAGGAGTGGTTTTAGATATTAAAAATGCCATTACACCAAACGGAGACGGAATGAATGATCATTGGATCGTTAGAAATCTTCAGGTATTCGGAGACAAAATGTCTAATGTGAAAATATTCGACCGTTATCAGGCTCTGATTTTTGAGCAAAGTTCAAACACTCAATTCTTCTGGGACGGAACATTAAAAGGAAGAGCAATTCCGACTTCAAGTTACTGGTATGTGATCACTCTTCCGGATGGAAGATCGTTTACAGGCTGGATTTTGGTGAAGAATAATAATTAGTCATTTTATATTTATCAGTTTCAAACCTCATTGAATTTTCAGTGAGGTTTTTTATTTTTGAAAAATTAAGCATTCGAATTTATCCATAGTAAAAATTCCCCTCCTTTGGAGGGGTGGATTCGACCAAAGGGAGAAGACGGGGTGGTTAATAAAACACAAACAATAAAACAACAATAAATAATGAAAGAAATTATCACAGAAATAAACGGAATTTCCATTTATAAAAACTTCGTAGAAAATCTCCCTTATAATCCAAAATTAAAACCATTACTAAGCGGAAAACGTAAAGCCGGAATTCTAAGCGAAGTAATTTTCTGGAAACAGGTTAGAGCAGGAAAATTTCACAATATAGATTTTGACCGTCAAAGAATCATTGGGAATTATATTGTAGATTTTTATGTGAAAAATTTAGGATTAGTTATTGAAATTGATGGTTGGAGTCATGATACTAAAGAAATTTACGATGAGGTAAGACAAAAATATCTTGAATCTTTAGGATTGAAAGTTTTTAGGATTAAAGATTTCGATGTCAAAAATAATTTGGCTATTGTGATGAAAGATTTAGAGGATTTCATTATTAAACATTATAAATATTAACCACCCCGTCAAAAATTCTTTGAATTTTCGTCACCCCTCCAAAGGAAGGGAATTGCATAATGCATAATTTCTTGCAGTAGTTGCAGGAATTTTCTTTTTTGAATATCTTTAAAACCACAAAAAATCTATCAACTATAAATAACGATCAACTATAAATGACTTTCAAGGAACAGATACAGCAAGGTATTCCAAGCCAATTGCCACAGCCGAAACAATACGAAACCAATATCAATCACGCTCCGAAACGGAAGGAGATTTTAGGAGAAGAAGAGAAAAAATTAGCGTTAAAGAATGCTTTACGTTATTTTGAGCCTCAGTTTCATGCGGAATTATTGCCGGAATTTAAAGAAGAATTAGAAAAATACGGTAGAATTTACATGTATCGTTTTCGTCCGGATTATGAGATGAAAGCAAGAGACATTGCAGAATATCCCGGAAAATCCGAGCAGGCTAAAGCCATCATGTTAATGATCCAAAATAATTTGGATTATGCAGTGGCACAACATCCTCATGAATTGATTACTTATGGTGGAAATGGTGCGGTTTTTTCAAACTGGGCACAGTATCTTTTGACAATGAAATATTTGTCAGAAATGACAGATGAACAGACTTTGACAATGTATTCTGGTCATCCGATGGGATTATTTCCTTCTCACAAAGATGCACCGAGAGTTGTTGTGACGAACGGAATGATGATTCCTAATTATTCCAAACCGGATGATTGGGAGAAATTCAACGCTTTAGGTGTAACACAATATGGACAAATGACGGCGGGAAGTTATATGTACATTGGTCCGCAAGGAATTGTTCATGGAACGACGATTACAGTTTTAAATGCTTTCAGAAAAATAAGTAAAGAACCAAAAGGCGGATTGTTTGTAACTTCAGGTTTAGGTGGAATGTCCGGAGCTCAACCAAAAGCAGGAAATATTGCAGGTTGTGTTACGGTTATTGCTGAAGTTAATCCAAAGATCACAAAAATCCGTCATGATCAAGGATGGGTGAATGAAATCCATGAAAACCTTGATGAATTGGTAGAAAGAGTAAAAAAAGCTCAGCAAACTCAAGAAACTGTTTCTTTGGCTTATCTTGGAAATATTGTTGAGGTTTGGGAAAAGTTCGATCAGGAAGATTTAAGAATTGATATCGGTTCAGACCAGACTTCGCTTCACAATCCTTGGGCGGGAGGTTATTATCCTGTCGGACAAAGTTTTGAAGAATCTAATAAAATGATGGCGGAAGATCCTGAATTATTTAAAGAAAAAGTTCAGGAAACATTGAGAAAACATGCAGAAGCTATCAACAAACATACGGCAAAAGGAACGTATTTCTTCGATTACGGAAACGCATTCTTACTGGAAGCTTCAAGAGCTGGAGCCGATGTAATGGCAGAAAATCCGACATTGGGAAGAGAGTTTAAATTCCCGAGTTATGTTCAGGATATTATGGGACCAATGTGTTTTGATTATGGTTTCGGACCGTTCCGTTGGGTTTGTACAAGCGGAAAACCTGAAGATTTGCAGAAAACAGACGAAATTGCCTGTCAGATTTTAGAAGAAATGATTAAAAATTCTCCTGAAGAAATCCAACAGCAAATGAAGGATAATATTCAGTGGATCAAAGGGGCGCAGGAAAATAAATTGGTTGTCGGTTCGCAGGCGAGAATCTTGTATGCAGACGCAGAAGGAAGAATGAAAATCGCAGAAGCTTTCAACAAAGCCATTAAAAACGGAGAAATCGGAGCGGTGGTTTTAGGTAGAGATCATCACGATGTTTCGGGGACGGATTCGCCTTACAGAGAGACTTCCAATATTTATGACGGTTCAAGATTTACGGCAGATATGGCGATTCACAATGTGATTGGTGATAGTTTTCGTGGAGCAACTTGGGTTTCCATTCATAATGGAGGCGGAGTTGGTTGGGGAGAAGTGATCAATGGAGGTTTCGGAATGTTGTTAGATGGAAGCGATGATGCCGACAGAAGATTAAAATCTATGCTTTTTTGGGACGTGAATAACGGAATTTCAAGACGAAGCTGGGCAAGAAATGAAGGGGCTGTTTTCGCTATTAAAAGAGCAATGGAAGCTGAACCGAATTTGAAAGTGACGCTTCCGAATTTTGTGGATGAGAATCTTTTTAATTAATAGAGAATTTTTAAATGATCGGAATAGTTGATATTACATCTTCCAAGAAACTTAATAAACAGGCAATTGTAACTAAATTTTTAGTGATATTTGTGCCAATTTTCCCTACCGGACATTATTTTATTGATAGAAATAATTCGGCTGAGTATAAGGCTAAAAAGTGTAAAGAAAATCTATTGAAGGGATATCTGTTGACATCAGTTCCCTTTGTATTTCTTATGTTGATTGCTTTTGCTTTTGGATCAAATTTTTCACCTATTCCATTAGTTATAATTTACGGAGTATTTGTTTTAATTTTTTCATATTTATATAATGCTCAATCTACGGATGAAGAAGAAACAGAGCGGTTATTATTTCAAAAATCTATTACTCTTAATGCTTTACCAGAGTATTTAATTCTAAAAGAACAGATTAAAATTAGAGACTTCATTATTTCTAATTTAAAAAAACATTTAAGAGATTATGATATGAATTGGATGGACAATGTGAAAACAGCTAATTATGATTCATTTTCCTTACCTCTATATTTTGCTGCAATGGGTTATGAAAAAGAAATAAATAAAACAGATGAAAATTTAGAGTATTACAAAATCTTGAAAAATAGATATAGTGAAGAAATTAAAAATAAGCAACATTCTAATCCGTAATTTTAATAAATCAGTTTTGTAATGGATTTTCACAATCAGTTTACGACAATATACTTTTTAGTTTTATTATTTGTTTTAATAATTGCAAATTTTGTAGTTATAAAGCGAAGAAAACTAAGCTGGAAGTTGTTGTTGGATTGGAAAATAATTTTAATTACACTAATCATTACTTTCGCAGGATTATTATATTCTGAAACTTCAAATTCAAAAGATTGGATCATAAAAACTTTTGGTTTTCCTAAGTATTTTTATTTTAAAAAATATTCAGCAAATACAGATCATTTTTTATCTTTTGAAATTGTAAGAATTGATTATATCAACTTTATTCAGAATTTTGCATTGTTTTTTCTTGCTATAAGTTTTATCTTTTTATGTATGAAAAGAAGAAAAAATTAATAAGTTCGGATTTGAATCAAAAGTTTTATATATGTAAAAACCTGCTGTGAGGCAGGTTTTTTACTTATAATTTTTATTTTTAAGAACTTTCGACAGCACTTTATCATATTCTTTGCCAAAATCAATAGCATTTCCGTTATCATCTTCGCCATTATAGGTCACATATCCGAAGTCGAAAATCGTATCTTTCTTGATCTGATAAAACGACGTCCAGTTTCTTCCGGACATTACTTCATTGTCGATTAAATTATACTGAGGCAAATAACGTGGATTTTTAATCTGATTAAAATTTTTAACCTTCGTCAGTTTGTCATTTTTAAGATCTACCAAGTATAAATAATACGTCCAGTTGCTTCTGACATCAGAAATATTCTGGATGAGAATGTCTTTGATTTTATCACCGTTAAAATCCTGAAATTCATAAGTTCCGACATGAGATTCAATAGAATCACGTAAAAGTTCCTGATATTTTCCGTTTATTTTTTTGCTGAAAGTAAAGACTGTATTTTTATCGTTTTCATCATAATCTTTTTCCCATGAAAAATGCCTTAAAACAATTTTATAGTTTTTATTTTGATATACTGAGTCGCAAATTATCACATTTTCAAAAATTGAATTTTGCGCAACAATATCCTTCTTTACAATTGTTGGAGTATCTATTTTTGTGGATGCAATGTTTTTTGTTTCCAGATGTTTATGACAGGAAATTATTGAAATTAAAACTAAAAAAATGATTATCTTTTTCAATTTATATAAGATTAATTTATTTGAATAAAATATATTCTTTTTTGAATATAATTTTATTCTTCAAGATTCATTTCGCTATTCGCCATTTTCAGCTTAATAACTTTTCCTCTATGATCTTGTATTTGCTCTGTTTTTAAAGGAATAAATCTTTTTATTTTATCGGATTCTTTGTAAAAGTTATTTTTATCAAGGGCATATTTATAATTTCCTTTAAGAATATGAAAAGTCTGAACGTCTGCATTTTCTATTTTTGAGATCTGTATTCCACCACTTGTCGGACGGTAATAATATATATTTCTATGATCTTTCGCGAACCAGGAACTTTCTATCTGTTGAAATGTATTAGGATCAATTTCCTGAGGAATAACTCCGTTAAAATATTCAACATCTTTTAGTTGTCCATTAAACTCTCTTTGCGCAAGTGTTTTTTGATAAAGAAATCCATATTCGTTTTTATAAAAATCATTTTTAATGTATGAGAGTTTTACGCTGTCTTTTAAATCATATTCTGCAGGATGTTTTTCAATTTTTTGTGAAAGTTGATTTACATCATTATTAGATTTTTCTTTTATTTGAATGGTATTTTCATTTTTTGAACAGGAGATTAAAAGAAAGGTAATGAAGAAAATAATATTATTTTTCATTCTTTGTATTTTGATAAATGTACAAAATAATAAGCGATTTTATTTTTTCAGCATTTCGTTTTCTTTTTCAAAAACTTTATTGGCTTCAAAATAATATGTTTTTAAGCTTCCGTCGTCTTTTTTTACTTCCATTTTGTCGCAGATATTATTTCCTCCGTTGCTGATGCTTTGAGATTGAAGCTCTGCGCCCATCATGCTCAAAATAAAATATTCTTCCTCAATCTGCGTCACATGCCATCCAGTTTCGCAACTTTTTCCGTCTCCGCTTTTGATGATCGAATTCAAAAGACCAAACTCTATATCATGATATTTTTTCTGATTTGCGGCATCGCCCAAAATTTTATAAGTCTGTTGAAGATATTTATGGGCAAACATACTTGTGTAATCTATGCTCAAGATCGCTTTGGTTGCATTGATGACACCCTGATAATTTTTCTTTTCTATCTCAGAGTAAACTTGGTTTTTAAGGTCTTTGTAATTTGATTTTTTGAGATTGTATTGTTTGCTCTCTAAAAAGCTATTCCTAAAATCTGTGTAATCAATATCTAATTCTCCATTTTCAAGATTTTTTACATATTTAGAATATTTATCATCAAAATTTGGAATTATAATTTTGTTTTCTTGTGCAAATGTTTTTATTGAAATGAAGTGGAGTAGTGTGATAAATAGAAGTTTTTTGTGGGTTTTCATTTGTTGTGTGGCTATTTTATAATATCGGGCTAAATTTTGTTTATGTTTAATTTAATTAATAGCTGTTTGAATTTTTTTATTTTTACGTGCTTTATAATTGCTCATTTTGTGACATGGTAAAATATAAACCTGAACCATTTTTATTTTCGTCTAAACATTTTATATCTAAAGATTGATTATAGCCATCATTAGGTACATAATAATATATATCACATGATGTTTTACCTACAAAATTGTAAAAAATAGAGCCATCCTCTTCTTCCATCTTATAGATTCTTTTTGCTTCAAAAAATAAATCTTCTCGAAAGTATTTGCTATTGACTCTGATTGTCACTTTTTCTTCATCAGAGCTAATAAAAATTTTAGATGGCTGTGGATTTTTAAAGTTAATATATTCTTTACGTTTAATTTCTTTACTATTTTGATATGTTATTGATGAAAAATTATAAGAAGTAACAGTTTTGTTAATGTAAACCCTTTTGCCAAAATGTTCTTCAAATTTAAACTCATCATTATTTTTATCTGTGGTTTGTGAAAATATTTGTTGTGAAAACAGAAAAAAAAGTAAAATATATTTTTTCATACGTTTGTTTTTAATTCTCAAAGATATATATTAAAATAAAATTAAAATTACGACTTTCCACAATCTCTTAAAAATTAAAATTTTTTCTAAAACAACTCGTCCTACAACCACCCGCATCCGCAAAACCTCACAAACGATCTTAAAACAAATCTCCTGCACCCGCATTTCATTTAAAACACTGTTGTTTATAACCTCCTGCAACTGCAGGAAGTCTCCAACAAGTTGCGGGAAACTTCATGCAACTGCATTTTGTTTCAAACAAAATGTTTTTAAGTAAATGCAAAAATATTTATATTTGTTTTGAGTAATTAATATATTTCTAACAAACAAACACATTAAAAGATGAAAATATCATTAGTGAGATTAAGCACTAAAGATCTTGCGACTCTAGCTCAGAGAATTATTTCAAACATTCAGTCAGGAAAATATCCTGTTATTACCAATCATCCTCTTACGGCGACTTTGCAGACTTCTTACACAGAATATGACAAAGTGTATACAAAGCAAATCTACAGCGGAAAAGGCAAGGACGTTGCTACGGCAGATCATGAAAGGGACGTTGCTTACAATAATATGAAAGCATTTCTGAATGGTTACCGAAAAATTTCTTCAGTGGCAAATTATCAGATTGCAGAAGATTTGTATGGTATTTTTAAAAGATTCGGATTGGATCTGGATCGTTTAAGTTATTCTAAACAGACGGCTCAGATGAAAAAGCTGATCGAGACTTTGGAAATGCCCGAAAATATGCAGAAAATTTCGCTTCTTTCTCTGAATGTTGCTTTCATGGACATGAAAACCAAGCATGAATATTTTGAAGCACAGTTTGCAGATCAGGCAGAAGCCAATGCAGATCTTAGACAAATGACAAGTGCAAGCCGCAGAGATCTTGAGAAAAATCTGAAATCTTATATCAATCTCTTGACCGTCATGAAAGATATTCCGGGTTGGGAACTTCTCTACAGTGATACGAATGAATTTGTAAAAGCAGCGAAAAATTCGGACATAAAGACGAAGGAAGAAAAGAAATCTTAGAATTTAAAATTATAAACTCAGCATATCGCTGAGTTTTTTTATTGAAGTTGAAAATTTTATTTAGATGGTAAGATTTATTTCTTTTAAGTGGTAATATTCCATCCAGTTTTTTATTCTTCCGACAAACATTTTAAGATAGTTTTCTGTTAAAAATATATTTGACCAATCAAATCGTTGGGTTTGAACACCAAGATAAAATACAAAAATGGATGCTCCTGCTTCCGGAATTAATTTCAGTTCTTCTTCGGATAAACTTCTTTCTTTCCTGTAGCCGTTAAGAAAGCTTTCAACCTTCATTTCATATTCGTTCTTGTCTGATTCAATGAAAAAAAGTTGTTTACAAAAATAAGCTATATCTAAAATCAGAACTCCGTTTCCACAATTATCAAAGTCAAAAATGATAATCTCATCTTCCTTATTTACGCTCAAATTATCATACCAAATATCGAGATGAACGATTCCTTTTTGATTTTCTGACAAATCAGCGTCTTCAAAACTTTTCGATATTTTAGGAGTAATTTGTTTAATATATTTCATTTCACTTAAATCATCAGAAAAAAATAAGTTGAGATAATCATAAGCTTTATTCAAAAGAACATCAGAACTGTAGGTTATTCTGTCGATTTTTTTGGCTGCGGTGATATTGTGAATCTTCGCCATAACTGAACCAATTGCAGAGCAGGTTTCATTGGTCATAAATCGCATTTTTTCACCTTCTGCAAATGTAAAAAGTACTACATATCGTAATCCTTCCGGTGCATTAATTTCCTGAATTAAATTTCCATTTTTATCAGGAATCGGAAATGACACAGGAATATTATTGTTTTTCAATAAGTTTAAAAGTTCTAATTCCTGTTGGATTTCAATTTTTGTTCTCCAATTATGACAATAAACTCTAACAACATATTTTGTATGAGTAGAGGACATAAAATAGGTGTGATTTACTCCGGTTCTAAAGAGTTTACAATCAAAAGGTTCTTTCAATTGATATTTTTCGCTAATAAATTCACCCAGTTCTTTTTGTGATAATGTCGAAGCTATAATTGGAAAAGTTGTCATTTCTGGTAAATTGTCTGTAAATGTGCCTAAATGTGGTTGGATTTAGGCAATACGTTCAAATATAGAAAAATAAAAACATTTTTTGCAGAATTTATACACACAAATAAACCAAAAGAATATAATAAATCTTTACAAAATTAATAGATCAAAAGCTCAGTACATCGGTAAGTTTTTTATAAATTGAGGTCTATGAATATTAGTATTAAAGTGATATTTTTGGAGCTCTTAAAATAATACGTTCATTAAAACTAATAAATACTAAGTATTCAATATGAAAAAACTGGGAATCATCGGCTACGGTTGGTTGGGAAATCACATCGCAGAACGATTATCAAACCGATATGAAATCTTTGCAACGACAACCACAGAATCTAAAATAGAGGAATTACAATCCAAAGGATATAATGCAGCTTTAGTAAAATTTTCCGATGAGATCGATGCTGAAATGAAAGAATGGGAAGCTGTTTCTGAGCTGGATGCAATTATCATTACGATTCCGTTTTCGGGAATAAGAGGAGCGCAGATTTCAATGAAAGACAGGCAGGAGAATCTGTTGGAATTTCTTGACGATTACAAAGGTCAGTTATTTCTAATGAGTTCTACGGGAGTGTATCCTGAAACGGAAAAAGATTTTACAGAAGAAGATAAATCAGCGAAAGAAGTGGAAAGTGAAAGCTTCATTTTAGAAAAATTTCCACAGACCAATATTTTAAGATTGGCTGGATTGATGGGAGATCAAAGGCTTTTAAAGAATTATAATATTTCCAATTTGGATATGTTAGTGAATCATATTCATTACGCAGACATTTGTTCGGTAGTTGAAAAAATGCTGGATAATCAATCTGAATCTAAAGTGTATAATGTTGTCGCGCCAATTCATCCCAATAAAGAAGAAGTGATCAATGCGCAGAAAGATTTGCCTTATGAAGGAGAAAGAGCGGCAACAGGAAGAACAATTTCGCCATCAAAATTAATTGAAGAACTGGATTTTGAATTTCAATATCCTGATCCGAGATATTTTCACATGACAAACTCAGGTCAATAAGTATGCAGTTATTTCTGGCTTGCGGTTCTATATTTGAACCATTTATGGGAATGTTATTCTCCACAATTGTCTGTATAGGATTATTGATTTTCCTTGGGATACGTTTCTTTAAAGGTGAAAGTTATAAAGAATTTAAAAACTCAAAAGCATTGGAGAAAACTTTTGGGATTACTCTATATAGTGTTTTGGGTTTGATTATTTTAACTTTTCTTTGGTTTATTCTATCTTTTTTATTTACTCTAATCGCTTTTTGGTATACAAAGAATTTTTAAAATTTGTCTAAACGTAAAAAATGCTTACCAACTTATAATACAAATAAAACCTGCGGAATGGCAGGTTTTATTTTATTTATTCATTAATATATTTTCAATAGAATTAAGAATTTCCTTTTCTATATTTTCTTCATTAAGTGTTTCAAGAGTGTAGGCTTGTTCCTTCATTGCGGCATTTCCTGTACCGTTTTGGAAAATAGTATCCTGATGAATTCCGATTCTTTTTAAATTCTTATCGGCAACAAACATGATGTGCGGAAATTTATCGTTTGCATAAAAATTGGAATCTATATTTCTTGAAATCTGAAGTTTCATATTGGGTTGTGAGTTGATTCCTAAACCGTTTTTATTCTCTTCATTAAAAGCTACTTTGCATCCAAATCCGTTTTCTCTCAACATTCTTCTGAATTCCTGCATCTTTGGCTCGATCAGATTTTTGGATATAGTTTTAAACTCTTCCACAAACAAATCATCTTCGCTTTTCTTTTTTGCCAGACTTTCTTTTAGTTTTTCCTCCTCCGTTTTTAAATTTGAAAACAGAGAATTCAATTTATTTATGTTTTCTTCCTTCATTTTATCAATTTTCGCCAAATATAAATAAAATTATAAAAAATATTTGCTCTAAATCTTATAGTTTGATTTACAATTTGTGTCTGATTTGTAATTAAAATTAAAATCCTTTCCAACCTTTTTCCAAAAACAAGCATCTTTATAAGAAAAGATATCAATATGAAACTTACGATACCAAAACCATGTCATGAAAACTGGGAAGCTATGACTCCAGAAGAAAAAGGAAGATTCTGTTCCGTTTGTTCAAAAACTGTCAGAGATTTTACGGTTGCTTCTGATGAAGAAATTTTAAATGTCTTTTCGACCAATTCAGAAAATATTTGTGGAAAATTCAACGAATCTCAACTCAACAGAGATCTGCAATACTCTCATATTAATTCAGTTCTTACGAAATTTGCAGTTGGTTTTATTTTTACGACGGCTGGTTTTATGGCTGTGAATGCACAAAACAAAATGGTAAATGATTCTGTACAGGTTAAAGAAATAGATGAGGTCGTTACTATTGCAGGAATTACAAAGAAACAGACATATTTTACGGGAGCTCCTACTGTAATTTCTCAGGAATGTCTGGCAAAAGATGAGGAAAATAAATTAAAAGGGAAAGTTGAAGGTATAGCAATTAGCCATAAAAAAGACACTCTTCAATCCAAAAATCTTATTTTAGGAGGGATTCAATCTGTAAAAATTGATGATTACAGACCGCTGTATGTTCTGAACGGAAAAATTATTAATGAAAAACAATTCAGAAAAATTAATCAGAATTCTATAAAAGCAATGAATGTATTAAAAGGAAGTTCAGCAACAGCAATCTATGGTGAAAAGGGAAAAAATGGAGTAATTTTGGTAACAACGAAAAAATAAATCTTGAAAAATATACACGTCTCGATATTATAAAAAGTGATTTAACTATATGTAGGAGACGCAATTTAAGAAAACAATGGATGCAACTCATAAACATAAAGTGATATCATCTTCAGTATTAAAAAATTTTGGAATGCTTGTAACAATCACAGACGTTGAAAATGGTTTTCAGAAAGGAATGGTTTTAAAGTCTGTTGATTCAGGATTGTATTGGGAAGTACAGGAAAGAATATTATTTTCAGAAAAAGAAATAAAGTTTGAAGGCGAAACAGAAACAAGAATTCATACAAATATCAGAAATATAGATAAAGTTCAGAATGAATTTGACAAAAATATTTTTGAATATAAAATAAAACCAATCGGGCACAACGAAAAACCAGAAGTTAATGACTTCTTAGTTTTCACTGTCACAGTAGCTGTCCGGATTCCGTTAGAAATTATCGATATTTACGAAGATTATCTTTTATTGAAAATTAATGAAGATGATACAGGAATATTACATAAAAAATATATTAATAATAAAATAGCCAAAATCGGAGATTATGTCTGTCATTGTGAACATAGATTTCATGATTTGGTAGATAAAAATGGTAATTTCATTTACAGATAATTAAAAACCTCTGGTAATAAGCCAGAGGTTTTTAAAATATTTTAAAGCAAAAATTTACTTTTTCACAGCACTAATCGCCGCTTCATAATTCGGTTCGTGTGACATATCCGCAACTTGCTCTTGATAAACAATTTTTCCTGAAGGATCGATCACGACTACAGCTCGGCTCAGAAGTCCTTTCATCATAGAATCTGTAATTTCCACGCCATAATTTTTCCCGAAATCTGAACGGAAATCTGAAAGCATTACTACATTTTTAATTCCTTCTGCGCCACAAAATCTTTTTTGAGCAAAAGGTAGATCTTTAGAAATACAAAGAACAACCGTATTCGGAATATTTGCTGCATCTTCATTAAAATGACGAACGGAAGCCGAACAAACTCCTGTATCTACGCTTGGAAAAATATTAAGAATCAGATATTTTCCTTTGTAAGAATCTAAAGTCTGATCTTTCATCGTAACATCTGTAAGAATGAACTTTGGAGCCGCTTTATTTACGGATGGTAATTTTGCATAAGTATGAACAGGTTTTCCTCCCATCAAAACCGTATTTTCTGTTTTAGAGTTTTGTGCAAAAGCAAAAGCCGAGAAAAATAACATCGCGCTGAAAACTAATTTTGAATACATGAATTTTATTTTTAAGCAAAATTATTCTTTTTTCCACTCGCTAAGATTAATTTTAATTCAAAAACCTATTAAATAGAGCAAATCTATTAATCAGCTCTTTTTAAAGTCAATTTTTACGTCTACCTTTATTCTATCAAAAGTTTACACTAATACTATTAAAAAAATAAAAGATTTATGGATTCAGTAAATACACCATCATTTCATGAAATATTTAAACCCGAAAACGAAATTCCCGAAGAATATAAAGTTCCCGAAATCCACCAGAAAGTTTATCTCTTAAATGGAGAGTTGGTAGAATGGAACGGTGATGTACAGAATATTTATTCACCGGTCTGCATTCCCACAGAAAACGGACTGGAAAGAAAACTCTTGGGAAGCATTCCCAATATCGGTCCGGACGAAGCACTTGAGGTTCTTGAAGCCTGTGTAAAAGCCTATGACAACGGATTGGGAGAATGGCCGACCATGTCTGTGGAAGGAAGAATAAAATGTATGCAGAAGTTTGTTTATCTGATGATTAAAGAGCGAGATCTTGTAATTAAATTGTTAATGTGGGAAATCGGGAAAACATTGGCAGATTCTACAAAGGAATTCGACAGAACAGTAGATTACATTAATCAAACTATTGATGCACTGAAAGATTTAGATAGAGAATCTTCACGTTTCCAACAGGCGGAAGGAACCATTGCACAGATCAGAAGAGCTCCGCTTGGTGTTGTTTTGAGTATGGGACCTTTTAATTATCCTTTGAATGAAATTTTTACAACGTTGATTCCTGCTTTGATCATGGGAAATACAATTTTGTTTAAACTTCCTAAGCATGGTGTTTTAGCGCATTATCCTTTGTTAAATGCTTTCAAAGAAGCTTTCCCGAAAGGAACCGTAAATACATTATACGGAAAAGGTTCAGAGATCATCACGCCAATCATGGAAAGCGGAAAAGTGAATGTTTTGGCATTCATCGGATCCAGTAAAGTAGCAAACGGTTTGAAAAAACTTCATCCTAAAGTTAATCGTTTAAGAGCTATTTTAAGCTTAGATGCAAAAAATGCAGCGATTGTTACAAAAAATGCAAATCTTGATGTCGCGGTAAGCGAATGTATTTTGGGATCGCTTTCTTTTAACGGACAAAGATGTACTGCTTTAAAATTAATTTTCGTTCAGAAAGATGTTGCAGAAGAGTTTACACAAAAATTAACGGCTGCAGTTTCTGCAATGAAAGGCGGACTTCCGTGGGAAAAAGATGTGAAAATTACACCGCTTCCGGAAGTTAATAAACCACCATATTTAAAAGAATGTATTGATGATGCTTTGGCGAAAGGAGCAAAAGTGCTTAATGAAAATGGAGGTTACAACGAAGCGTCTTTTGTTTTTCCTGCGGTTGTTTATCCAGTAAACAGCGATATGAAACTGTATCATGAAGAACAGTTTGGACCAGTAATTCCGGTTGTTCCGTTTGATGATATTCAGGAGCCGATCGATTATCAGGTGAATGCAGATCACGGAATGCAGGTGAGTATTTTCAGTGAAGATGCGATGGAAGTTTCAAAATTAATAGATCCTTTTGTGAATTTGGTGAGTCGTGTAAACATCAATTGTCAGGCTCAAAGAGGTCCGGATGTTTTTCCTTTTACGGGAAGAAAAGACAGCGCAGAAGGTACTTTGTCTGTTTTTGATGCGCTTCGTTCGTTCTCGATCCGTTCTTTGGTGGCAGCGAAAATCACAGATTCCAACAAAAATTTATTGAATACAATTGTGAGAGATCACGATTCAAATTTCTTAAGTACAGATTATATTTTTTAATTACATATTTTAAATAAAAAAGAAAATCCGCAATAAATAATATTGCGGATTTTTTGATTAATGAAAATCAAAAACATATATTGGAAGAAAAGTTATAGTGCTGTCAGAAATTTTGTGATAATATCATTCAGTTCGTCTGCATGAGTGACATTCAAACCATGTGGAGCGCCTTCGATGATGAAAAAATCGTTGTCCGGGATTCCTTTTGAAGCCTGTTTTCCGGCAGTTTCAATTGGTACGATATTATCAGAATCTCCGTGAACAATTAGCGTTCTTACAGTTACATTTTGCAGTTCAGGACGGAAATCTGTATTTGCCCAGCTTTCGGCACATTTTATTGTGGCAATTGGGTTTGCAAAAGAAGCAATTGTCCAGTCATAATCAAGCTGTTTTTGGCTTACTGATTGAGAAAGAAATCCGTAGTTGTAAAAATCCTTGTGAAATGATTCCAGAAAAGTGATTCTATCCGTTTTCAGAGCATTCATGATTTCGTCAAGTTTTTCCTGCGGAACGCCATTCGGATTATCTTCTTTTTGCTTTACCAAAGGAATAATGGATGAAATCAATGCAACTTTACTTACATTATCAGAACCGTAATTTGTTAAGTAACGAACAACTTCACCACCTCCCATTGAAAAACCGAAAAGAATAACGTTTTTTAATTCTAATTGTGAAATTAATTCATGTAAATCTTTTGCTAATCCATCGTAATCATATCCGTCTAAAGTAGGGGAAGATTTCCCGAAACCTTTTCTATCGTAAGTAATTACTCGATATCCCAGATTAAGAAGTACGGGAATCTGCATTTCCCAGGATTTTCCACTTAAAGGCCAACCGTGAATTAAAATAATCGGCTGTCCCGATCCGAAATCTTCATAGTAAAGTTCAAAACTTTTTTCATTTTGTTTTGTAATGTAAGGCATATTTATATTGTTTGGTGTTACTCATAAATTTCAAATATTAAGCCATTAAAATAAAGTGTGGTATCTAAAGTTTAATTTTAAAATGTAACAAAAATTTAAAATTTCTACTAACTGAAACATAGCCTAAATTTAATGTCTTCACTGGAAAAAGAATTCTTGGAGAAAATTGAAAAGCATAAAGGCGTGATTTTCAAGATCTCGAAGATGTATATGGACAACCTTGACGATCAGAATGACCTCTATCAGGAGATCATCTATCAGTCATGGAAATCCTACAGCGATTTTCAGAAAAAGAGTGAATTTTCTACATGGCTTTACAGAACGGCACTCAATACAGCAATTGTTTTTCTTCGAAGCGAAAAAAAACGTAGTTTTATACAGAATCAAAGTATAGAAAATCTCAGTATTCATCATGAGTCTTACAATGATACAGACGACAGGAATATGAAGATGATGTATGAAGCTATCCATCAGTTAAGTCCAATAGATAAAGCTCTTATTTTTTTCTTTTTGGAAGATTTTCCGGGTAAAGAGATTGCTATGCAGCTGGGAATTACAGAAGTAAATGCGAGGGTGAAACTCAATCGGGCAAAAGCCAAGCTGAAAGAGATAATTGAAAAAAGGACGGTTTAAATTTTAAACATCTAAAGTATGGAATTAGAAAATTTTAAAGAACTCTGGAACAAAGACAGCGATGATCTTCCGGAAATTTCTTTGGAAAAACAGAACGAAATTCATTCTCCGCTGGAGATGATCAAAATTAATATGAAAACCGAATTTTGGTTAATGGTAGTAACTTTACCGACACTTTTAATTGGTTTTCCTTTTGCAACAAAAGATTTTAATGTAAAGACGATTTCAATATTCGTTACACTTTTAACGATTGGCTTGATTGTCTATTTTTATTCGAGATTTTTGAAACTGTATAAAATGCTTACTAAAACCAGTATTAATACAAATTATGACTTGTTTAATATCAAAACCCAGCTTTTAGTTTCTAAGGAAATTTATATTTCCTATTACATTTCTTACATTCCTTTGGCTTTTGTTTTATCGTTGGATGAGATTGGTTTTCAGTTTAATGAAGATTATCATGTTGCAATTTTCGGGATTAGTTTTTTGATCACAATTATGTTGCTTTGTTTTATTATTAAATATTGGATTTATTATATGTACGGCAAATATATTGAAGATGTTGTACATGTAGTAGACGAACTGAATGGAGTGGAAGTTGCGCCTAAAAAGATCAGAAAAAAGACATGGTTTGAGCGTTCTCAGAAATTTTTCATTAATAAATTCGGGATCAGAGGAAATGTTCTCAATACAATCTTGTGGTTTATTTCAGTTTATATTTTCATTATTGTATTCTTAACAATAGTTCTTGTTGTCATCATTTTAATAGGAGCCAAGCTTAATTGGATAGATTTGAATATTCTTCAAAAAGCTTTAAATAGAGGAAATTAATAATATTATTTTAAATTTTACTTAAAATAATTAGTCATTTTGTAACAAATATTATCTTTTTCTACTAACTGTCAGATTCAATCAAAAAATAAATATGAAAAAGACAGTTACAATTGTTAAGGCTTTAGTTTTTACATTTACCGTTGGTATTGCACCAATTTCTTTGGTGAAGGCTCAGCAAAATGATCGCACGGAAACTAGCGTGAAAAATTTGCCTAAAAGAATTACCACATCATCAATGGGAAATTTCAGCGCAGATTTCAGCGGACAGAATATTTCGTCGGATTTTCTTATCAGTCATTTAGGAGAATGGCTGGGAAGTAATGGATATCATTCGTTTATGTTGGTAAAAACTTCTACGGATGAATTGGGCATTAAACATTCTTCTTTTCAGCATTATTATAAAAATATAAAAGTTGCGGATGAATTGATATTAATTCATGAGAAAAATGGCTTGCTTACTTTCGTAAACGGAGAATTCACAAATAATATCGATTTGCCAATTTCACAGCCTCTTACAAAATCTGAAACTGAAAATATTGTAAGTGAAGAGATGAGAGCTCCGAATATTACTTTTGCAGATTTTGATCAGGTCATTACAAAAGTTGCTTCAGATAAAGGAGTAAAATTATATTCTGTTTCTCAGATCAATGCACTTTCTTTGAAGGCTTTACAAAGCTATATGTATTATGTAGATAATTCGACGAAGCAGATTGTGAAAAAATTAGAAAAAATTCATCATCACAATAACGGAATAAGTAGTACCGCAAAACCGTTCGTTGACACATCCTCTTCGAGCGCTACTTTTTATAAAGGAAATCAACAAATTACGGTTGATTCAAACAACGGAGCTTACCGTCTGAAAGATAACGCAAGAAATATTCATACTTTAAACGGAACAAATTGGGACGGAAGCGGAAATACAGTTACGGGAGAGTTGACAGGTACAATTACTGAATACACAAGTGCAACACCAAATTTCACGACAACAGAAACAAAACCACCGGTGGAAGTTCATTGGGCAATGGCAAATGCACATGATTATTATATCAACAGACACGGAAGAAATTCTTATGACGGAAATGGTTCTATCATCAGAAATTATTACAATATCAATTTCGCAAGCGCAGGACAGCCTGTAAATGGAGTGAATGCAGCCGCATTGGATACACAGGGAATTGTTGCGATGGTGTATGGAAACGGAACTTATCAAGGGCAATCCGGATATTTCAATCCTTTTGTGGGAATAGATGTTGCGGGACATGAATATTCTCACTTGATGGTCAGTAGAACTGCGAATTTGGCTTATCAGGGAGAGTCAGGAGCTTTGAATGAGTCTTTTGCAGATATGTTTGGTGCGGCAATAGAATTTTATTCTAATATCAGTCCGAACTGGACAATTGGTGAAGGTCTTCCAAATCCGGCTTTAGGTTTTACATTTTTAAGAAGTATGTCGAATCCTAATTCAGGACCTGCAGCATTAGGTTCTCAGCAACCGGATACTTATCAGGGAACGTATTGGAAAAGTACTTTGCCGCCGTATAATACTACAAACGATAATGGAGGAGTCCACACGAATAGCGGAGTAGGAAATTATTGGTTTTACCTTTTATCAATGGGCGGTTCAGGAACTAATGATATTGGGAATGCATTTAGTGTAACAGGAATTACCATACAAAAGGCTGAAAAAATAGCGTATCGAACTTTAACCAATTATCTTACAGCAAACAGTCAGTTTATTGATGCCTATAATGCAAGTAAACAAGCGGTTACAGATTTATACGGAGCATCAGGAAATGAACAGTTACAAAACGTAAAAGCTTGGTATGCAGTAGGGATCGGAAACGGACTTTTATTATCAACAAATGAAGTGAAAGACAATTTGGAAAGTCAGTTCAATATTTATCCAAATCCTGTTAAAAATGGAGTATTCACTATTGAAAACAATAAAAATGAAGCAGCATTTGAAATTTATGATGTTTCAGGGAAATTGGTGAAATCTTCGGAAAAATTAAGTAAAGGAACAAATAAAATCAATATCAGCGGAATACAAAAAGGTGTTTATATAATTAAAATTAGTTTCAATGGTACTGCTATTTCTAAAAAGATAGTAGTAGAATAAGTTTTCATGATCAAAAAAACACACAATGGAAGCCCGGCAGAAATTTCTGTCGGGTTTTTTTATTTATTTTCACAAAAAAGTGTAACATATTTTTCAATAAGCAACTAACTCTATAGAGAGTAAAAATCATGAGCTCATTAGAACACGAATTTTTAGGAGAAATTGAAAAACATAAAGGAATCATTTTTAAGATTTCCAAAATGTACATGGACGAAAAAGATGACCGCGATGATCTTTTTCAGGAGATCACTTACCAAGTCTGGAAGGCTTATCCGAAGTTTAAAGGAGAGAGCGAATTTTCAACCTGGTTGTACAGAATTGCTCTGAATACAGCCATTATTTTTCTTAAAAATGAAAAAAAGAGAAGTTTTATAGAAAATGATGATTTTTCAGAATATAAAATTATTCAGGAGGAATTTGATCATGAAAAAGAAGAAAAACTGAATGCTATGTATAAAGCGATTCATCAACTGAATCCCATTGATAAAGCTTTTATTTTTTATTATCTGGAAGATTTTTCAGGGAAAGAAATTGCCGAACAAATGGGAATTTCCGAAGGAAATGTAAGAGTGAAAATGAACCGCGCCAAAAACAAGTTGAAAGATATCTTAAACACAAATAAATACTAACTTTTTAAATCAATTATCATGAATATAGATGAACTGAAAAATACATGGAACGAAGACGATTCTTTTGATGAAACACCGAAAATCAGCATTGAGCAAAAAAATAAAATTAATCTTCCGCTTGAGAAAATACGCAAAAATATGCGCATGGAATTCTGGTCAACCGTTGGAATTTTCGTTTTTGCTTTCGCTTTGATCGCTCTATCTCCTGGACCTTTTAAGTTTAAATTTTACATTACTATTTTGATTGCTTCAATGGTTTTTGTGACATTTTTCTTTTTCAGTCAATTTTTTAAATTGTATAAAAACATCACCGATCCTATGATGAAAACGTACGACGGTCTGAAAGACTTATTGTATCAGTTTAATTTGAATAAGCAATATTATCTGTCATTCTATTTGGCGTTTGTTCCGTTTTTGGTCTGCGAAATAATTATTGTTTTGGAATTTATTCCGCGTCCGGTTCCGTTATCTAATTTAAAAATTGCTACCATACTTATCGGATCATTGGTGATTACAATGCCTCTTTTATTTTTATTCGGAAAATGGTGGTTTAAGAAGTTTTACGGAAAACATATTGATCAGATTGAAAATCTTTTAGTTGAGCTTAAAAAATAACTTTCAAGTTTAATTTGAAAAGGTTTCGGCGGGCTTTCAGCCCGCCGAAACCACTTAATATAGAAAATTTACGCCTTTCTCAAATTCAAAATATCTTTTGCAGAATCGGAAGCGATTACTAATCCACCTGCCATCATAATAATATCTTTTATAACCAACCTTCCGGCTCCCGAAAGTAAAGGAAAACCATAGTCACTTCCTCCTAAATTCGGAACCCAGACTTCCGGAGTTGTAATCAAAAACGAAAGGGTCACAAAAGACATTCCTGCCGTTAAAATACCACTAACTAATCCAATTTTCGGGTAAAAAATGCCTAATAAAACTGTGATCCCGATTAATACAATTACAGTTCCCAATCCGTGAGAAAAAATGTAAGTCCCGTTCGTTTCATGCCATTTTACATTTTCGGGAATCACCTCACCTTCTTTGTTTTTATGAAGTTTGTAATTATCGGCATCTGAAACTTTTTTGTTCAGCATAAAACTCATAAAAGGGGAGTTTGCAACGAAAGGAATGATTCCTTCCGCTTCGTAATGATAAGCTTTAAGACCACCGATCCAAGCCATAACTATAAAAATGCTTATTCTTAAAAAATGAATGAAATTTTTCTGTGATTTTGCTAAAAGTTCTAACATAATTTATTTTTTTGACAAAGTTATGCTGAACCTAAAAGCAATAGAATAGACAATTATGGATGTTATTTGTACAAATCTGCCACGATGGAAATTCCTGCCTCTTTTCTGAATTGTGTAGGCGAAATTCCGACATGTTTTTTGAAATATTTGCTGAAATGAAACTCGTCGTTAAAGTTAAGTTCAATAGCAATTTCTTTAATTGATTTTCTCGTAAGATGAATCTGTTTCTTAGCTTCTAAAATGACTCTTTCCTGAATAATTTGTGAAGGCGTTTTATTGAATTTTGATTTAATTTTTTTGCTTAAAGTATTTGAAGTGACATGAAGCAAGTCGGCATAAAAAGCCAGGTTTTTCTCTGAAAGGAAATGTTCTTCCACCAAGTTTTGAAATGATTTGAGGTCATTAAAATCATCTTTAATTAATTCTTTATCAAATAATAACTTGTTCTTTTCACGACTTGAAATTGCCAAGATCAGCTGAAGATAAGACTGTAAAACAGAACCTGAAAAATCTTCATGATAATCTACTTTCTGAATTTTCGAGAAGTAATTTGATATTTCTTTATAAACTTCTTCATGTAAGGAAAAATGCGGAAAAAGATAAATATTATTGAAAAGTAAACCATTACAGGCAACTTCTTTTTTATGATATTCTATGCAATAAAAATCACTGTGGAAATTTAAAATTTCAACCTCAAATTGAGTTTCACTTAAAATCTGAATATTTTGAAAAGGTGAAGAGAAAAATACAGTTCTGCCATTGAATTCATACTCTACAAAATCAACAATAATTTTCCCGTTTCCATTGAACAGAAAAATGTGATACATCGAATCACTGAAAATATTTTTGAAAGATTCCGAATCCTCTTTACGGACGGAAAAAAAAGTACTTTTCATGGCATAAAACTACATAATTTTCTTTTATAAATTTAATGAATTACAAACCACAGAATAATGATGGAAACAATAATTTTAAAAGCTGTAAAGATATTTTTTACCATTAACTATTATAAATTATTTAGTGCTTTTTTCTTTTTCGATTTCTTTCATAATCCATTCCATTTCAGGATCTTTTTTATCAATGATATCCTGCATAGTTTCAGTTATTGAAACATCAGGAATTACGCCTTTTTTTGTATTCGTAAAAATAATATTAGGTTGTACCAAAAGTACTCCGATCGGCAAATCGATTTTAGAATTTTGAAGGGTTTGATAAGAATAGAATCCTGCAACAGTTCCGTCATTGGCACCGCCGGTTTCTTCGCCTACAAGAACCACTCTTTTGTCATTTTTAAGCTTAGAAGTAATGATAGATGATGCGGAAAAACTTCCTCCATTGATTAAAACAAAAACTTTTCCTTTGAAAACATTTTCCTTAGGTTTTGATTGTTTGTCCGATCTGCTTTTATAATAAAATTTACCGTCTTTTTTATACGTGCTGAAAGTCTGTGCAAAGAAAAAAGCAGGATAAGCCAAGGTTTTTAAAATAAATTGAAAAGGATTACTTTTTCTGAAATAATTGGTTTTCAGAGGTGAAGTTTTTGAAATAACCTGTGACGGTTTTATCAAAGTGTAAGGTTCCGGACTTAAATAAGAGTACAAATTGTTGATCTCTTCCAACGAACCGCCATAATTATTTCGAACATCAATAATTAAATAGGATGATTTTGCATTTTTGATTTTTTTGAAAGTTTCCTTATAAAATCTTGAAGAATAATCACTCGAAAAACTTTTCACTTTTATGTAAGCAATCGTGCTGTCTTTATCTAAAAACTTGAAATTTCTGTTATAAGAATTGTTGAAAGCGATATAGTCATTTACCTTTTTTTCCTGAGTTCGCTTTTTGTTCTCTTTATCCTGTTTAAGGTCGGTTTCAGATTTTGATTCCCGGGTTAGTTTATAGGTCTTTTTTTCTCCGTTATAAACAGTTTCAAGTGTTGCCCGATCTTCGTAACCTTTTTCTGCAACGTAATAATTAAAGAAAACATCTTTCAGATAATAAGGCTGAAAAGTGGTATTAAAACCATCACTACTGATTAGTTTTCTGTATCTTTTAATATAATCGGAAACGGGAATTTGGTCAATGGTAAGGATTTCAGTTCCGGGCTTTATATTTTGTATAGAATCTTTGTTTTCAATAATAAAAAGTCGGTCGTCTTTAACATAATATTCAAAACGGCTGAACATTCCTTTTTTTCCTTCTAATGTTTTGATTTCTTTTTTTGTAATTCTTTTTGACGGAATTCTCAATGAAAGATGTCCTTCACGAATTTCTGCGATAACGGGCTGCAATTTAAAATAAAATTGAAGTGGTGTAAGTGGCTCATTGATAGTTTGTTTTAAACTGTCAAATTTATGATCCAGATTTTCTTTTGAAATATACCAGTAAAGTTGTGGATGAGTTTCTTGTAATTTTGAATAAGCAAAATCAACATCCTCTTTCTGTTTTTCAGGAGAAATGCAGACTTTTTGCTGTTCATTATGCTTTCTTACTGATAAACAGGAAGTCAGCGAAATAATCAATAATAATATTAAATAATTTTTTAGGCGCATTTTGAATTTTTCCGAACGCTAAATTAAGCAGTTTCACGCAATCAATTAATGATTTCAGTAAATAAATTACCCTAATTCTTTGAAATTTAAGTAAAAAATAAAGGTTTTGTATTTTTAAATCGTCATATCATATAAAGTCATACATTTGACTCCTATTTTTAAGAAATGATGTACACAATTATTGCCATTGTAGTTTTAGTAATTTTATTATATTTCGTTATTACAGGTCAGGAAGTTTTTGGTTCAGAAGCGAAAGGTGAAAGGTTAAAAAGAATGCAGCAATCGAAGAATTATAAAGATAATCAGTTTCAAAACTTAAGTTATACGCCATCACTTACAGAAGGATATTCTATGCCGAGAGTGATGTTTAATTTCTTTTTTAAGAAAAAAGATCCGCTTTTAAAACCTTTAAAAAATATTCCTTCTATTCATACAGATCTAAAAAATATTCCTAAAGATCAGGATGTTTTCGTTTGGTTGGGGCATTCTTCTTATTATATTCAGACGAATGGAGTTTCATTTTTAATTGATCCTGTTTTAAGTTTATATGGTTCTCCGTTTAAATTTTTCAACAAAGCATTTTCCGGAGCGGATATCTTTAAACCGGAAGACATTCCGAACCTTGATTATTTGGTCATTACTCACGATCACTACGATCATTTGGATTATCCAACGGTAAAAGCAATTAAGAACAAAGTTTCAAAAGTCATTTTACCTTTGGGTGTTGGTGCACATTTGGAAAGATGGGGCTATAAATCTGAGCAGTTGATTGAAGAAGAGTGGGGTACAGAAGTGAATTTAAAAAATGACCTTAAAATTATTTACACTCCTGCAAGACATTTTTCAGGACGAAAAGTAAAAAGAAACGTTACACTTTGGACTTCTTATGTTCTGGAAACTCCGACAAGAAAATTATTTTTGGGAGGTGATAGCGGCTACGACGCTCATTTCAAAATGATAGGGGAAAAATACGGACCTTTCGATTATGCAATCATCGAAAACGGGCAGTACAACGAAGCTTGGAAATATATTCATGCATTGCCGGAAGATGTTGTTCAGGCAAGTATTGATGTAAATGCGAAAAATATTATTCCGGTTCACTCGTCGAAATTCGCTTTGGCTCTTCACGCATGGAACGAACCTTTGGAAAAAGTAACAAGACTCGGAAAAGAGAAAAATCTACATATTTTAACCCCGATTATTGGTGAACCTGTTGATCTGAATAAATCAGACAATCAGTTCAAAATTTGGTGGAAAGATTAATTTACGCGTGCCAAATATCTTTGTATCTCGCAGGATGATTTTCGAATTGCTGTCTTACAAAATCACATTCAGGATCTACCAATAGGTCTTTTTCTTCGGCATAGCGAACCAATTCGTCCAGAAGCATTTTGGCATATCCTTTTCCTTCACGTTCTTCATCAAGCTTGGTGTAGTAGACGATCAGAAGTCTGCCGTCAATCTCTATGGACATATAACCCGCTTTTTTTTCATCAATTAGTATCTGCAATTCGTCCTGATATGGAGATACTTCAAATTTTATATTTTCCATAATTATTGAGATTTGATTGAATTAATGATTTCTGATAAATTTTCTCCTTTTAAAATTACAAATTTTTAAGATTAAATAATAAAGAAAGTCCAAGATTTATAAAATTAATAACAAATTTTAGCATCATTAAGATTTTCTTCAATAATTAAAATATAAATAGTTCAAAGATTATCAATTAGTTATATTTCCTTTAACAAACATTGTGAGTGCCTTTCATGCATTTGGCATTTTAATTGAAAATTCAATAGTAGTTTAATTTAAATAAAGTGAAAATGAAAAAGTTATTATTAACTATAATGCTCGTTGGAGGATTTGGTTTAAGCTATGCACAGTCAGATTATTATAATGATTATAGAAGAAGCGTCACAGACGTAAATTGGCAGACTGTAATTGCAGACTTACTATTGTCAAAAACTCAGGCTAATGAAATTTATTCATTGAATGACCGATATCATGATTACAACTCTTGGAACAGAGTGTACGTAAGCAATCCCGATCGATGGAGAAATGACAGATATGTTGAGCTGGAAAGAATTATGGGACGTGATAAATATTTAAAATTTAAAAATAAATATTATAAAGGTCAAAATCCCGTAGCAGTTTATAACAGAAACAAGAATAATGATAAAAAATATAAACATAATAATAAGAAAGTTTATGTTGTAAAAGAAAAACACGGAAACGGACATCATCATTAAACCAATTATCAACTATACATTCAATTTTTGAAGTGACTGATCGAAAGATCGGTCATTTTTTATTTTATCGATTATCATTATTTTATGATTTGATTTCTGTTTGAATTTTATAATTTTGAATCATGGAATCAAGAGAAACAGTAAAAGGTTTTTACGAGCGCAATGCTCTTAACAAAGGTTTACAATGCATTAAAACTCCCGGAGTAGGGCATTTTAATGTATTTTCACGAGAAAATTGTTCATCAATTACGCCTTACAGCAGGAGAGATTATTATAAAATTTCATTAATTATAGGAAAAGGAAAACTTCATTATGCCGATAAATGGGTTCATGTGGACAAACCTGCATTATTGTTTTCAAATCCTGCGATTCCATATTCCTGGGAAGCCGATGATAACGATCAGAAAGGGTTTTTCTGTCTTTTTACCGATCATTTTTTATATGATGGAAATCGTTTGGGAACACTTCAGGAATCGCCGCTTTTCAGAGTTGGAGGAACTCCGATTTTCTTTATTGATGAGGAACAGCAGAAAACTGTCGCAGATATCTTTATTAAAATGATGACGGAAATTCAATCGGATTATCTACATAAATATGATATGCTTCGAGCGTATCTTCATCTTTTGATCCACGAAACCATGAAAATGCGTCCCGTTGAAAATTTTGAACATTATCAGAATGCTTCGCAAAGAGTTGCGTCATTGTTCATGGAGTTGCTTGAAAGACAGTTTCCAATTGATAGCCCCGAAAGATTTTTAAGATTAAAAAGTCCGGTTGATTATGCCGAAAATTTGTCTATTCATGTTAATTCTTTAAACCGTTCTGTGAAAGAGATTACAGGAAGAACGACAAGTCAGCAGATTACTTCAAGAATTATTCAGGAAGCCAATGAATTATTAAAACACACAGACTGGAATATCTCTGAAATTGCTTATGGATTAGGTTTTGAAGAACCTGCTTATTTTACCAATTATTTCAAAAAACAAACAGGAATGACGCCAAATGCGGTAAGAACAGCCGTTGTTTGAATTTTATAATTCTTCGTTTGAATTCTATATTACAGACATCAGGTTTCAATTATAACTTTGCACTATAAATTTTAAATCACAAGCTATCATGAAATTTAGAAAATTAGGAAACACAAGAGAGCAGTTATCTGCCATCGGTTTAGGATGTATGGGAATGAGTTTTGCGTACGGACCAACAGACGAACAGGAAAGTATCAATACTTTACACAAAGCCTTGGATTTGGGCATAAATTTTTTGGATACAGCAGATATGTATGCCAATGGAGAAAATGAAAAACTGATCTCTAAAGTTCTGGTTCCAAACCGGGATAAAATTTTTATCGCGACAAAATTCGGATTCAGGTTTAAAGATGGAAAAGCCAGTCACAGTGGAGCTCCGGGAACATATTTTGACGGTTCACCGGAATGGATCAAAAAGGCAGTTGATCTGAGTCTTCAAAGATTAAAAATTGATGAAATTGATTTGTATTACGCTCATAGGGTAGATCCGAATATTCCTGTTGAAGAAACGGTCGGAGCAATGGCGGATTTGGTAAAAGCCGGAAAAGTAAGGTATTTAGGATTATCGGAAGCTTCCGCAGAATCTATTAGAAAAGCGAATAAAATTCACCCGATTACGGCTTTGCAGTCAGAATATTCTATTTTAACCAAAGATGTTGAGAAAGAAATTCTGCCGACAATCAGAGAACTGGGAATTACTTTGGTTCCGTATTCTCCTTTGGCGAGAGGACTTTTCTCTAATATTAATGAGGTTCAGAATTTTGGAGATGAAGATTTCAGAAAATCTCTGCCTCGTTATCAGGCTGAATATTTAGAAAATAATAAAAATTTAGCCAAAGAAATCAACGATTTTGCAGCTTCAAAAGGAGTGAAAGGAACACAATTAGCTCTTGCATGGGTTTTGAATCAGGGCGAAGATATCATTCCGATTCCGGGAACAAAACGTATCAAATATTTAGAAGAAAATATTGAAGCGATCAATCTTGAACTTTCGTCTTCAGATTTGGAAACCATCGATTCTATTCTTAAAAAATATCCAAATATCGGGGAAAGATACAGTGAAGGTTCTATGAAATTAGTAAACAATTAAAACTATTTTATAAAATTCAGATTCCTGAAAATTGTATCGGGAATCTGAGTTTTTCATGAAAATATTTAATGACAGAGATGGTAACACTCAAAGAAAAAAATAAATTTATTGCTACAATTTTAGCATTTGCTGTAATTCCGATGTCGGGTTTGGCGACGGATATTTACCTGCCTTCAATGCCGAGTATGGCGACGGAATTGCATCAGACGGAAAGTAATATTCAACTTACATTATCCATATTTTTAATCAGTTACGGACTGACGCAGTTTTTTGCAGGAAGTATTGTCGATTCCTTTGGAAGATATAAAGTTTCAATGGCTTCGTTGGCTTTATTTGTGGTGTCATTTTTAATTACGGCAACTACTCAAAATATTTTTGTAATCTATGCAATGCGCGTGTTACAGGGAATTTTGTCGGGTTTTGCAGTGGTTTCCAAAAGAGCATTTTTTGTTGATGTTTATGAAGGAGATGAGCGAAAACATTATTTAAGTATCATGACGATTGTTTGGTCTGTAGGTCCGATTATTGCGCCATTTATCGGAGGATATTTACAGAAAAACTTCGGATGGCAATCAAATTTCTATGTTTTGGCAGGGTATAGTTTGTTGCTATTAATGTTGGAGTTAATATTTTCAGGTGAAACATTGAAAAAAAGGAATCCTTTTCGCTTTGAATTTTTAATTCAGGAATATAATTCAATGTTTAAAGCAAAAGATTTTTTCTATGGAATGATAATGTGCGGATTGAGTTATTCTATGATTATGTTTTTCAATTTATGTGGGTCTTTTATCATTGAACATAAAATGGGCTATTCGGAAGTAGTTGCAGGTTATGTTTCTTTGATTCTTGGTTTTGCTTGGATGACAGGTGGTTTTTTAGGAAAAGCGTTAATCAATAAAGCGTTTTTGCCTAAAATTCGTTATGCGAACTTCGTCCAAATATTTCTAATCATTTTAATGTTTATTGCTTCCTATTTTTCAAATAACATTTACAGTTTGGTTGCCTTTGCATTTTTAATTCATGTGACGGCTGGATTTATTTTTAATAACTATTTTTCTTACTGTATCGGAAGGTTTCCGAACTCTGCAGGCATTGCAGGTGGTTTAACAGGCGGAGTGGCTTTCATCATCACTTCGGCAATCAGTTACGGAATTGTGGCAATGATAAAACCTCAGATTCAGCTGCAGGTTGCAGAAGGATATTTTGTCTTAGGAATTTTAGGACTGTTTATTTTAAGTTTGATTAAATTAAGAAAAGCTCATGCTTAATTAAAAACAATTATTTTCTACTCATAATTTTCTACAATAAATCCTCTCATTTCTGGGAGGATTTATTTTTAACATAAGTCTGAAAAGTTGATATTTGTTTTACTAAAGACGGATGTACTTTGTTTTTACTTTAAGCTTCTCCAAAAATTGTTTCAGGATGATATATTTTTCTAAACATCAAATAAGTTATGGAAAGTACGGTAAATGCTACAATCGCATCAATCGTTGCCGGAAAACCAAGCACGGCAATTTGTGAGAAAAATGCGAAAATAATATCAAAGAACATTCCTGCGAAGACCCATTCCTTCAATCTCAAAAGTCTGTTGGGAAGTAATAAGACCAGAATTCCTGATAATTTGAAAACTCCCAAAATGTAGATGAAATGTGGTGGATAACCCAATTGTCGAGTGATGTCCCAAACTACAGGATTTTTCGTTAATTCAAAGAAACCGCTCGCTCCGAACCAAAGTGACATAAAGATTGCGCCTGACCAAAAGATGATTTTTGCTGTTTTAGTTTTCATAATTTTTTTTGTTTTAAGTTGTTAATATTCTATTGTTTGTAAATTTTAATTAAATATTGCTTTTATAGAAGCCGTAATTTCTCCGCTTCTCGTATTCTGAACCAAACCAATCACTTCCCAATCATTGCTATTGAAATTATTTGGAATTGGAAATGTTGCAGTTCCTTCTTTACTGCTTAAATTCACAGGATATTGCTTCTGAACGATTTGAAAATGTTGTAAATGACGACCTTCATTTTCACCTCCGCCAACGTTAGTTGAAGCTTGTTTTTCTACAAAAGTTATAAGTAATTTATCATTAGAATTGATTTGCGAAATAGTGTAATTAAAGCTTATTTCTTTCGAAATAATTTTTGCTTTTAAATCAATTTTATTGTCATTTAAACCATTCAATACGCTTGAAATAGTATTTTCTACTGTTTTTTTGTCAGAACCTACAAACTCAGTTTTTCCATTAATGACCAACTGTGGAGTATAAACCTGAGAACCCAACTTGCTGCTGTATTCCTGTTGACGCTTAGAATTTTGAGCACTGCTGAAACGATCTTTCCAACCCATTCTGTTCCAGTAATCAACGTGATAGGAGAGGATGTAAACCGGCTGATCTTTGTATTTTTTTTCAATCTCACCCATCAACTGATCTGCAGGCGGACAACTTGAGCAGCCTTCAGAAGTGAATAATTCCAACACCGCAAATCCGGCATTTTTTGTTGAAATATTTTGTGCTGCTGTTTCTTTTTTTTCTTCGTGAACAAAGGCGGATACGGTAAACATCAATGCTACGAAAGCTCCCATTCCTATTAGATTTTTTAGTACCATTTCTTTTAATTTGATTCAAAAGTAGGCACCTTTTCGAGGCGAAAGAATACAAAAAAGGTTCAACCAGACAAAATGAAAGGTGAACCTGTATTTTATAAACTTGAAGTTTTTTGCATGGATGCTGGGAGAGGGAAGTTTGAGGTTAGCGATCCTCTAGCCAAGTGAAGAAACTGTGGGATTTTTCTTTATTAATTAAAAGTTGTTCAGGAGTTTCAACGGTCAGTTTTACCAAAATCTTTCGCTGAAAATAATGCTCCATTTCTTTAATTGCACTGAAATTTATAATGTATTGTCGGTTAACTCTGAAAAATTGTTTTTGAGAAACCTGCTCTGCAATTTGTCCCAATGTTTGAGTAAGCTGAAACTGTTGTTTATCAAAAGTCATTAAGTGTGTAATTTCATTATGAATAAAAAAATAGGCTATATTCTCCGTTGGAATCGTGGTATATTTTTGATTTTTAAAAACTAAAAAACTTGATTTTGCGGCAGCTTGCGGTTGAGCAATTTTCTGTAAAAGAGCTTCAAGTTCTGGAAGTTCTGTTTTCTGAAAAAATTTCTTTAGTTCATCAAATTTTCTGAAAGCTTCGGCAATATCGTCACGTGAAAATGGTTTCAATACATAATCAACGCCTTTACTTTTAAAAGCATCGAGCATGTATTGATCGAAAGCGGTACAGAAAACAACCGGACAAGTGATTTCTACCTGCTTGAAAATTTCAAAGGAAAGCCCGTCTGACAAATGAATATCCATGAAAATAAGATCAGGTTTACTTTCTTTAAGAGCTTCGATACTCATTTCAATACTGTCGTAAACTCCTGTGATTTTAGCTTCAGGTTTTAATTCTGCAATTAAATTTTGAAGGGATTTTGCAGCTCTAAATTCGTCTTCAATAATGATTATATTCATGGATAAATGGTAGTTTTATTTGAAAGATTTTTTCGTCTGAATTGATTTCTATTTCCTGTTCTAAAAGGTGTTTGTAGCGTAGTTTTACATTATCAAGTCCAATTCCTAATGAATCTTCAACGGTCATTTTTTTCTGAATAGGATTTTCGATAATGATTTTATTTTCAGAATTATAAATCTTGATATGTAAAGGTTTGCTTTGTGAAACAATATTATGCTTAATACAATTTTCAACTAATAATTGTAATGTAAATGGTGGAATTAATGTTTTTAAAACATCATTATTCAATTCATTCGTAAGTGTAATTCCTTCGCCAAATCTAGCTTTTTGTAGAAAAATATACGAATCGATGATTTTCATTTCTTCCTGAACAGTAATTAAGTCTAATTTTCTACTTTCTAGTGTAAATCGGTAAAAGTCAGAAAGTTTCATGATAAAATCGACAGTTTCAGAATCATTCGTTTCCGCCATTGATTTTAAAGTATTTAAACTGTTGAAAAGAAAATGTGGATTGATTTGCTGTTTTAATAATTCAAATTGTGCTCCAAGATTGTCACTTTTTACTTTTTCCAATTCAAGCTGAACTTGTTGACCTGCGTAATTGTTTTGCAATAAAGTCAAAAACATATAACAGACAAGATTGATTAAAATTCCACGAACTTCGATCATTAACATGGTCGGACCGAAATTGATATGTGATAAGATCAATTGCTGAATCCAAGCCAGTCCAAACATAATAACCATCCCGAAAGCCAAAGCGACCATCAATCTTGAATATGAAATATTTTGTCGTCTTTTCTCTGAGTTGCGGTTCAGCATATAAATGTTGAGATACCACATGATCACAGAAAAAGCCGCTGTTATAGCTGAATTTACCACAGCTTCTTCCCAATTGAAAGCATGAGAAGCCAATTGTGGAATTGAAGATAAAACGCCTAAGAAAATAGAGCTTATCCAAATGACGGCTTGTGAAATTTTTATTTTTTGTTGTTGCATGACAACCGTGAATTTTAAAGGTGTTAAGGTAATATTTTTTGTTGATAATTCTGTAAATTTTGGATAGTCAATTCACTCAAAAGATCATCCGGAGCCGATTTCTCAACTCCAGATGATCACACTTCACTTTTACTATTATTATGGTCTTATGACGGGTTTGTAACTCATGATGTATTTTATTCTCTCCTCCTTATTGGGTTGAATTTGTTCTTTTTTAGATGCATTTTTAACTGAATAAGAAATATTTCCATTTTTATCTGTTTTAATTTTTTCTACACTTAATAATTCTCCGGTAATCGTTCCTCCGATGTACTGAGGATTTTCATGATATCTCCAAGTGACTAATTTAAATTCAGAATTAGGTTTTGGCTGATTATTTTCACCTGACAATGATTCCAAAGCACTTTGGTTTCCATACAAAGCGGATGAGGTTTCCTTTGTTGCATTTAATGAGGTTGAAATAAATTTCAAATTTCCAGGATCGAAAATAACGCGATGTAAATCTTTATCCGGTTCGTCAATTTTACAGGCAGTGAATATGGCACAAACTGATACGATGATTAGCAATATTTTTTTCATTATTTCTGAAGGTTTTTAATTAATCTTTCGGTATTTACTTTCATGGGAACATCAAATAAGTATCCTGTTTTTTCGGCTAACTGTCGGTGACAGGCGATGCAGGATTCTCTGGCGAATGATGCCGTTTTTCCTGTTGGATGGAGATCATTTCCTGAAAATTTTGCAAATCCCCAACCTTCTGTATCTGTATATTTTTTAGAATCTTTTACCATGAATTGCGCATTGACAAATTCTCCGGCTCTGATTTCTCCGTCAGGTGATTTTTCCTGTTTCCAGACGGATTTTACAACGATGCTTCCATTTGGCCACGGATGAAAATTTTCTGTTTCGATAGCTTTTACAGCAATATCATTTCCGTAAATTACTCTTATCGAATTGTCAAAAAGTGTGCTCATACTGATGACTTTCCAGTTTTTATAATCATCTGTATATTTTACGCCATTCGGCGAAATAGGAAATTTTGAAGGTGTATGATTTTCTGTAATTTTAATATTTTGATGAATGTTTTTAAGTTCATTTTTTACAGGTGTAACACTTGATAAAGAAAGTGTATATTTTTTAATTATATCAATTTCTTTTTGAGTGATTTTTGCTGAAGGATGAAGAATTGTGTATTCGTGCAGAGGCATTTTTCCGCTTTGCATCATATTTAAAATGGCGTACATTTTTCCCTGATGTTCTCCTGCTGAATAATTCCATTCTGAAAAATTCAGAATTTCTCTTGCTCTTTTTACATCTTTATTCACCGCCCAGGAAATCGGAGCAATTTTATCATACCAACTTAAATTTTGCTGATTGGAATGACAGTTAAAACATGAATTTTCCAGAATTGCGAGAACTTCGTGGGGAGCTTCAATCTTTTTAGTTATATGTTTTCCTTCTAATGGTTTATTGAAAAGCTGTAAAACAATAAAAATTCCTAAGACTACCAAAAATATGGTAGCAACGGGTTTTGCTGTTCTTTTTTTCTTTAATGAGTCCATAATAATTTATTTTTATGGTTCAAAAGTAGGTGTTGAAATAGGGTTTTGAAATCAAAAATTAGGTGAACCGGACAAATCAAAAGATGAATTAGAATTTTCAGACTTTAAAATCCAAACTAAAAAATGTCGACAACAAAATTGCCGACATTAATAAAAATTTAATGTTTTTGTTTTCTATAAAACCATTCCGCCATCAATAACGATTTCTGTTCCAGTCATGAAACTAGCAACGTTATCATCGGACAAATAAACAACTAATTTTGCGACATCTTCCGCTGTTCCGATTTTTTTCAAAGGAATTGCATCGATCATCCATTCGTTGATGCCTTTCAGTTTTTCTTCATTTAAACCTGCTTTGTTCATGATTTCCGTTTTTGTAGGTCCCGGACTTACCATGTTTACGCGGATTTTTCTTGGTGCCAATTCTGCCGCTGCGGTCTTTGCAATTGAATTTAATGCAGCTTTACTTGCCTGATAAACTGAATTATTCGGATGGTATGTTGTTGCAACAATCGATGATAAAAAGACAACAGAAGCTCCGTCATTTAATAAAGGAATCAATTTATTCAAAGTAAAATAAGCTCCTCTGAAATTGATATTCATCACATTATCAAAATTCTCAGCAGTCATGTTTTCAATGGGAATTAAACCTCCTGTAATTCCGGCATTGATAAACAGAATATCAACTTTTCCATATTGATTTTCGATTTCATTTTTTAATAAATCAATATCATCAAGATTTGCCTGATCTGCTACAAATGGAATTGCTCCTAATTCTTCTGCTGCTTTTTCAACCGCTTCTTTTCTTCTTCCTGTGATGATTACTTTTGCGCCTTCTGCTATTAATTCTTTTGCAGTTGCATATCCGATTCCGCTGTTTCCACCTGTTACGATGGCTAGTTTGTTATTAAACTTTTTCATTTCTTTAAAATTTTTGACAAAGTTATTTCAAATTGATATACTTTTGTAACCAGTATCACAGAGTATATCGGTATCATCAATTATATCATTTAACTTTGCAGACATGGAAAGAGATCAAAACGAAGAGCTTAGAGCATTGCAGGACACCCTTTATTTCATTGGCGGAAAGTGGAGAATTCCAGTCATCAATTCGCTTTGCAATGGTAACAGACGTTTCCGCGAAATTGAAAGAAGCATCCCGGGAATTACCACAAGAATGCTTTCAAAGGAGTTGAAAGAAATGGAGTTAAATAAGCTGTTAAAACGTACTGTTTATCCCGAAACTCCCGTTTTAATTGAATATGAACCAACTGAATACTGCAGAACTTTCGGAACAATTATCGGAGAAATGATTAATTGGGGTAGAGAACATCGGAGAGTGATTGTGGGAGAGGGTTTTAAACACAAATAGCACAAATATTTTTCACAAATAGCACAATTTATAAAGGCTTTACAGCATCAATAGGAACGGGCTTTAGCCCGTTTTTACTTTAAATATAACCAAAATTGGCTTTAGCCAAAACTTAAAATAATATTTTGTATAGATTCTTCCTTCGTCAGAATGACAAAAGGGATGGATATTTACTTTGTGGTTATTTGTGAAAAACATTTGTGCTATTTGTGTTTAAAAATAAAAAAAGCCCCTTAAAAAGGAGCTTTCATTTATATTAAATCCGAAAATTAAATTCCGTCAATAATTTCATTTAAAACTGTGCTTGGTCTCATTGCTGCGTAAGTTTTGTACTTGTCAGTTTTGTAGTAACCTTCAATATCTTGAGGTTTTCCTTGAGCACCGATTAATTCAGAATTAATTACTTCTTCGTTTTCTTTCATAGCTTCTGCGATTGGAGCAAATTGTTTAGCCAATTCAGCATCAGCAGTTTGATTTGCCAACGCTTCAGCCCAATACATTGCTAAATAGAAGTGAGAACCTCTGTTATCGATTTGTCCAACTTTTCTTGCCGGAGACTTATCAGTTGCTAAGAATTTAGCATTCGCTTCATCCAATGCATCAGCTAAAACCTGAGATTTTGTATTCCCTTGAGTTTGTGCTAAATGCTCTAAAGAAGCTTGTAAAGCCAAGAATTCACCTAAAGAATCCCATCTTAAATAACCTTCTTCGATGAACTGCTCAACGTGTTTTGGAGCAGAACCTCCAGCTCCTGTTTCGAATAAACCACCACCGTTCATCAATGGAACGATAGAAAGCATTTTAGCAGAAGTTCCAAGCTCAAGAATTGGGAAAAGATCCGTTAAATAATCTCTCAATACGTTTCCTGAAACAGAAATTGTATCTTTTCCTTCTCTTGCTCTTTTCAACGTTTCAGTCATTGCATCTTTTACATCAAGAATTTTAATGTCAAGTCCGTTTGTATCGTGATCAGCTAAATATTTTTCAACTTTTTTGATCATTTCTCTGTCGTGAGCTCTTCCTTTATCTAGCCAGAAAATAGCAGGAGTTTCAGAAAGTCTTGCTCTGTTTACCGCTAATTTTACCCAGTCCTGGATTGGAGCATCTTTAGTCTGACACATTCTGAAAATATCCCCAGCTTCAACTTTTTGAGAAAGAAGAACATTTCCGGCTTCGTCCTGAACTTCAATTGTTCCTTCAGCTGTAGCTTGGAAAGTTTTGTCATGAGATCCATATTCTTCAGCTTTTTGAGCCATCAAACCAACATTCGGAACAGAACCCATTGTTGTAGGATCTAGTTTTCCGTGTGCTTTCATATCATCAATTACAGATTGATAAAAACCTGCGTAAGAACGATCCGGAATGATACAAACTGTATCTTCTTCGTTTCCGTCTTTGTTCCACATTTTTCCTCCACCTCTTACCAAAGCAGCCATAGAAGCATCAACAATGATGTCAGAAGGAACGTGGAAATTTGTAATTCCTTTATCAGAGTTTACCATTGCCACTCTTGGTCCGTTTGCTAAAGCAGCTTCAATATCAGCTTTAATATCAGCTTCCTGAGCATTTCCTTTGATCTTATCGAAAAGATCAGCAAGACCGTTGTTTGGATTAACATCTAAAGACTTGAACGTTTCAGCATATTTAGCAAAAACATCTTTAAAGAAAGTTTCTACGATAGCTCCGAAAATAATTGGATCAGAGATTTTCATCATCGTCGCTTTCAAGTGAGCAGAAAGAAGTACATTTCTGTTTTTAGCCTCGTCGATAGCCTGTTGAACGAAAGCTCTCAAAGCGTTTAAGTTCATTACAGAAGAATCGATCACTTCTCCAGCCTGAAGACCTGCGAAATCTTTTAATAAAGTTTCAGCACCGTCATTTCCTTTGAAAACGATTTTATATTTTGTAGCATTCTCAAGAGTAATTGAAGTTTCTGTTCCGTAGAAATCTCCGTTGTCCATGTGAGCAACGTCGGTTTTACTGTCAGAAGCCCAATTCCCCATTCTGTGAGGGTTTGCTTTTGCGTAATTTTTAACAGCTTTTGGAGCACGTCTGTCAGAGTTTCCTTCTCTTAACACAGGGTTTACAGCGCTTCCTAAAACTTTAGCATATTTAGCTTTAATAGCTTTTTCTTCGTCATTTTTAGGTTCAGCAGGATAATTTGGAACTGCGAAACCTTTAGACTGTAATTCAGCGATAGCTGCATCTAATTGAGGTGCAGAAGCTGAAATATTTGGTAATTTGATAATGTTTGCATCCGGTTGAGTAGCCAATTGACCTAATTCAGCCAAAGCATCACCGATCTTCTGATCATCTTTCAAAAATTCTGGGAAGTTTGCTAAGATTCTTCCTGCCAAAGAAATATCAGGAACCGCGATCTCAATGTTTGCTGATTTTGTAAAAGCTTTTACAATCGGTAAAAACGAGTGTGTTGCCAACATTGGAGCCTCATCCGTAAGGGTGTAATAGATTTTTGATTTGTCTGACATTATACTGTTATTTATTATTTGATTTTTTAGTTCCACAAATTTAGTAAATATCCTTGTTTTATTTAGGCTATTTGCATAAAAAAAGAGGCTTTTGCCTCTTTAAATTTATATTTGTGTAATTGTATAAGTTCCCGTTGCATCAAAATTAAGGCTAAACTCTATTTTGAAGTTTTTAGGGCTAGAAGTAAGATTTGGAAAATTAATAGCGGAGCCATTTACATCAAATGATCCATCATTTAAATTATCACCCAAATCTTCAGGTTCTATACCATTTGGAGCTAACTGAATATAAAAAGATCCACCATTGCTATTGGTAACTCCATACACATTTATTGTGAATTTCCCAGTTGTGCTATTGTAAGATACATTAGTCGTAGGTGTAGTTCCGTTTGTCGAGGTAAATTGAACTTTAGGAACAAAATTCTCAAAATTAACACCGATAGTTGTTGTCGTATTAAAACCTACAAATATTTGATAAAACCCATTAGAAGTTACATTATAGCTGCTTCCGTTAGAAACAATTGATCCAAACGAATCAGATCCATAAGTTTGTGCTCCATTACCAGGAGAAGCTAAAAATTTCACCTGAGTATTTGCTTGAAGATACTTATATCCAAATTTTGGAATTCCATTACCTTTCATTAATTCAGCAGCTGAAGCGTTAAATGAATTATAAGATCCATACATATATAGATTTGATGGTAAATTATTACCTGTTGAGCTAGAAGTTGTAGGCAAACTCAACGTTCCTGAATCATTTACCCCCAAAGTATAAGCTGTTCCATTTGGAGAAGTAAGTGTAATTCCCTGTCCTGCACCTGTCACAACTGTTTTACTCACCTGAGCATAAGGAACACTCATCAATTGATTTGTCCCAACATTTGTATAGTTACTTCCACCTGCAGGATCCATTTCAACTTTTACAAATTTTGTATTTGTTCCCCAGTTGATACCTCCAAAAGTTCCTGTTGTAGCAGTTCCCTGACCGATATTTAAATTCACCAAACCTTTCGCATTTGTAGTTTTGCTATGAGTTTCCGTGTATAAAACTGTTCCTGTTGAAGAATTTTCCAAAATGCTTACTCTCAAAGCAACATTTCCGTTGGCAATTGGTGCTCCCGCTGCATTAAAAGCAATTGTCTGGTAACTGAAAGCTTGTGGAACCTGCGCACTTAATAAAGTTGCAAGAAATAGTCCTATAGTAGCGTATAATTTTTTCATGTTCAAATAGTTTTTTTAAGGTTTTTTAATAATTTTAATTGGTTTGATGTCGGAGTTTTTGAAAACAATCATGTAAACTCCCTGCTGAAGTTGTCTTAGATCTAATTGTTCTGTGTCTAATTTTGTTTTAAAAACAAGCTTTCCGGAAAGATCATAAATTTCTGCACCTTCGATTTTTGATTTTGAATTTAATTTAACATAAATAAAATCGGCAGTCGGATTCGGGTAGATTTTTACGTTGTCTTTTTCAAGCTCAGAAATTCCCAGAACTTTCAGAACAGATTGATAAAGCATTCCCATTGTTCCGGAATTTGCCTGATCAGGATCAGTCGGGATTACATAAATTTCTCCTACGGAATGTGTGAAATTATCTGCAGAAACCGCTCCGGAATTTATGCTTCCAATCGCGGATTGGGCAAAACTGAAAAACGGAACTCCAAATAATAATAGAGTAATTTTTTTTCGCATGATTAGTAATTTTTTAAGGACTGCGAATATAGAAAAAATTTCACTTAAAAAATTAACGGTCTGATTTAAGTAATTTTATTTTCGTTTTATGATTAATACGAGATTATTTAAACCAAAATGTATGATAAGGAATTGGAAAATTAAAGGATTAAAATGTAAGAGTCTTTAAAGTTTTAATGAACAAGATCTTTCGCAATTACTGCAGAAAATTTATCCATAAATTCGGGTTCCAGATGAACTTCATCTACCCATTGATAGTTATTTGGATAATTGTTGTAATTGATATAAGGTACTTTTTTAGATTCTGTAATATCTAATATGATTTTGTCGAAATCAGCAACCGCCGAATTTTCAATATCATAAGGAACTTTGCTTACAGGCATTCTTACAACCATAACTTTTCCGTGTTGTTTTAAAAAATCAATGGTTTTTGAAAGATATTCTAATCGGGTGGGAGAAATTTTAAGTTCGTTGATCCTGTTTTTTAATTCTGCCATTTTTTCTGCATTTACTTCTTTTCTCTTTTCAGTAGAAAACCTTTTGATCACTTTTCCGTGGACCTGTCCGTTATCTAATACAGAAACTTCAATCATAGGATTTTTTTCGGGTCTTATTTTTTTATTAAACTCGTTGGTAATGGAAAAATCGTAGCTTTCAAGAAGGTATTCAAGATTGGGATTTGTGGCAACCATAGAAGTTTTAGCAACTGATTTATCATTTTCAGTGTAATATTGCGGATCGTCCGGTTTATTTTTATCAACCATCAATGCAGTAGGTTCTACGGTTACAATAAATACACCGTCTTTTGTATCAGGTTTTATTTTTTTTTCTATGGATTCTAAATATTTTGGACCATAAGGAGAATGTGCCCAAGTAAAAGCATAGTTGTATAATTTTGCGTTCGGATATTTGGAATGTATAATCTGATCAATAATTTCAGGATTCATGGAGGCTGCCCTCGAACTTCCCAATATTAAAGAGTTTTGTTGAGGAGAAGAAAATCTTTTATAGAAATCACCTGTATTTTTCCCGGTTATGTATATCGCATAGCAGATGAAAAGTAATGGAAGTATAGAAAATTTAATTAATCTATAGATTGATTTTTTCATAATTTAAAACTGTGCATAAATAAACCCTTTCGGAGCAATGTAAAATAAAAACACCAAAAATACTAATACATAATAAAATCCCCATCTTATTACAACATTATTGTTGATGAACAATTCTTTTATACCATATTCTTTGTCTCTTCCGATCCACTCAATACCTAATGTGAATATAATAAGAAGAGCAATTTCTTTGTGAAACTGATAATTAGGAATCTGGAAAAAAGAAAGAGAGAAAATTTCCTTGTAATAGCCTATAGCCATTTTCATGTCGGTCGAAAAGAAAAGTACCATCAATAAAGCAAACATCACAAATGTTACGGGAATATTTTTCAGCTCTTCTTTTGTAGGGATAATATTGTTTGAACTTTTTATTTTTTTGTTCATTTTTCCTTTCCAGATAACGGGAATAAACATGATTCCGCTTACCAATCCATGAAAAATATAATGCCATTCTGCACCGTGCCAAAAACCTACAACCAAAAAATTAATAATAATTGCCATGATCAATCCGTATTTATCATAATCTCTGAATTGAATGGATAGCGGAGTAAAAACATGTTCTGTAAGCCACGACGTTAATGAAATATGCCATCTTCGCCAATAATCGGAAACATTTTGAGCAAATAAAGGATAATTAAAATTTGGCTGAATTTTGATTCCCAACAATTTGGAAATTCCTATCGCCATATCTGTATAACCTGAAAAATCTGCATATAATTCTATAAAATACAGAACTGCTCCTATGAATAAAGCACTTCCGTTCATCGTATGGTAAGATTCAAATAATGGAGTAGTGATCGTTGCAATATTGTCTGCAACAACCAATTTTTTAAAAAGTCCCCATAAAATCTGTCTCAATCCATCTGTAAACTGTGAAGAAGAAAACTCTCTTTTAATTTTCAGATTATTCAAAAACGGTAATGCTTTGTCAATTGGTCCGGCAATAATACACGGAAAAAACGCTACAAAAACCGAATAATCAAGAAGAGAAGGTAATTCTTTAAGTTTATTATTCTTGATATCCAGCAAATAACCAATCATCCTGAAAGAATAAAAGCTTATTCCTATAGGAAATATAATTTTTAATAAGCCCAGCTGATCTTGACGTCCGAATATTTTTAGTAAATCATTAAAATTTTCAATGAAAAAGTTAAAATATTTAAAATACAAAAGCTGAATTAATATTAAAAAAACACCGGTTCTGAGCCAGTAAGCCTTTGCTTTTCCTTCCGATTTTTTTATCTTGTTTCCAATGAAAAAAGTAGCTAAAGTAGAAAGGATAAGCAATGACAAAAAATTCAAGCTCCAACTACTGTAGAAAATATAGCTTCCTATTAAAAGAAACAAATTCTGATTTTTTGATGTTTTTCCGAAAATGTAATAAACAAAAAATAATACAGTAAAGAAGAGAATGAAATAGTACGAATTGAGAAGCATACGATTTTATTTGCTGATAATGGAATCGATCATTTCACCTACATTATTCCAGCTTTGAATTTCTGAAGAGGTAAAACGAATTCCAAAAGCTTTTTCTATCGCCACAATAAGCTGAATATGAGATAGAGAATCCCATTCTTCGATATCACTTGCAGTAGTTTCAGCGTTTAGTTCAATGTCTTCGTTGTCTAGTTGTTCACGAAAAATAGGTGTAAGTTTTGTTAAAACTTCATTTCTGTCCATAGTGTTATTTATTTTTAATGTATACTTCTTGCGGTTGATAATCATTTACATTCAGGATCCATTTATCATTTTCATTAATGAAACTTAAATTTTTATAATGATCCTTTACCATTTGATTTTTGTTGGTGGAAATATATTCTCCTGCAATGTATTTATAGCCTTGTTTTTTAGCAATTTCTGCAATGGTATTGAGTGTGAAACTTTCCATTCCTCTTTTCAACACTCTGCAGCTCATAAGCCAGGTGTCTATAAAAAGTGTTTCTTTATCTTTTTCCTCAAGCACGATTACACAGATCAATCCGTTGTCACCGTATTTATCTTCCAATGTGAATGAAATGGTATGATGCTTATCTGAAGCTATAAGATTTTCTATTTCCTGTTCTGTATATCGTACAGTTCTCAGATTAAACTGGTTCGATCGCTGTGTCAGCTGAGAAACCCTTGGTTTAGAAAAATTATTAAAACTCTGAACATCAGAAGTCATATTCAAACTTTTCAGAAAATCTTCTACATTGGTAAAACTTTCCAAATCAACTGTTCTTTGTGCTTCTACCTGATATTGTTTGGTTCTTTCAATATCATTTTCAGAGAAACTTGCCGTTTCAAAAAGATTTAAGCCATATAAATATTCAAGATATTCTGCGGGATCTTCGGGTAATTCTGGGACACAAACGTCAGGAAGATTTTCTCTCACGAGATTTCTTTCAAAAGGATTATCATCTAAAAAGACCATCGAATCGAATCCGATATTTAAAATACTTTGAATTTTTCTGATATTATCCGCTTTGTTTTCCCAATTGGCAACAAAAACAGCAATATCATCCAGTTTCAAAATCATATCCGGATGTTTCTCAAAAGGTTCTTTTGCTTTATCTTCATCATTTTTACTGCAGACAGCAAGGATAATTCCTCTTTTTTGTAATGCTTTTACCCAATACTGAAATTCTGTAAAAGCTTTTCCGATTCCTAAATTTCCGATCTGTATTTTTTCAAGACCATCATCACCAATGATTCCTCCCCAAGTTGTATTATCCAGATCCAGAATCAGACATTTTTTAAACTTACCTTCCAAAGAAGAGACAATGCTAAATATATTGTGCGCCACAATAGGCAAAGCATCAATTGAAAGCACCATTTCGGTATTGACATAAATACTTGGTGCAAACATAAAATCTCTTCCCCATTTATTCTGAATGGAAAGCAGATCAGAAATGAAGAAGTTGTCCTTATTCATTGCAACTTCCAGAGAAAGCAAATAATTAAGCTTATTAAGCTGAAAATTGAAAGAAGATTCTACCTTGTTCGAAAAATTTCCAAAAACTTTACTGTCAATAATCGGAAAATTACAATAAATGACACGACTTTTTGTTCGGTTGTGTATTGTATTATAAAGTTCGTTGATATATTTGATCTTATTCTCTGCAAAATCTTTGGCAGAATCGTAAGATTTATAATATTGATTTAATAATTTATGTGTTGATTCAAAGATAATCGTGTAATCTGCATCAAACTCATAGTATTCTGAAGACGGATCCATGATCTGTCGGGATATCTGTCCAAAATCAGCTTCAAAAACTTCCAGATTGAAACCTTCAGATTTTGCACTTCCTTTTAATGCCACGTTCAAAAATTGGGTTGCAGTGTCACCCAATAGAGCTACTTTGATAACTTTTGATGAAGTTGAATCTTGTTTTACAGCCTTTTTTAACTCCGAAAATGTTTTATACATCAATTATTAGTTTTAAAGAAAATGATATTTAATTTCAGTTTTTATCAATAATTGCCCTATTTCTTAAAAAATAAAGGAAAATAAATTGATATATGATTGAAAATCATAATCTCACGTATAATATTCGGATTTTGGTAGCTGGCAAATATAAAAAATTTTCTTTTTAATACCATATCTTATTGCTGTATTAAGTAGGAAATTCATAATTAAATAAGATATAGATAAAGAATTTGTAAAATTAATTGCCACTCTTCTTGTTTCTGAAAAAAAGGGAATATTAAAACAAGGCTAACTCTTATTAAAACTGTAAAAGTTCATAAAAAATCTATAGATGTCATTAGTTTTTTAATTAAATTTGAAAAACCTAAAAAATAAATTATGTCAAATATTACATTGAAAGGAAATGCTGTAAACACAATAGGAACTTTACCATCAGTAGGAACTACAATTAAGGATTTTGCTTTGGTAGATTCTGGTTTGAATGTAAAAACACTGGAAAGCTTTGAAGGAAAGAAAAAAGTTTTCAATATTTTCCCAAGTATTGATACACCCACTTGCGCGTCTTCGGCTAGAAAATTCAATGAAGAAGCTTCTGCACTTGATAATACAGTTGTGATCAATGTTTCTAAAGATCTGCCTTTCGCATTAGGAAGATTTTGCGCGGCAGAAGGATTGAGCAATGTTGAAACACTTTCGGATTTCAGAAGTAGTTTTGGTGATGATAACGAAGTTACAATTACAGATTCTCCAATGAAAGGATTGTTGAGCAGAGCAGTAATCGTAACTGATGCAGACAACAAAATTGTTTATACGGAGCAGGTTTCAGAAATTGCAGATGAACCTAATTATTCTGCAGCTTTAGCGGCTTTAAAATAAAACATCAGAAATAAAAAATTCTAAGAAAGCCTTGTGAGATCTTCACAGGGCTTTTGTTTTAATTTATGTTAAATAAAACTTAAAATATTAATGATTTGTTAATTAATATTTTAAACTGTTTATTGGCGTTTAATTGCATTTTGTCTTTAAAAAAGATAGATTTGCAAAAAAATTAAATAACCAATGAAGCGCATTTTAACTTCTTTATCAACCCTAATTTTTGCATTAGGGTTCTCACAAGACGGAATTTTAGATACAACTTATGGAAATTCAGGATTTTCTGTCTACAATAGTGGAGCCTATGGACAGTGTATTGAAATAGACGCCAATCAAAAAATGGTAATTGGAACCTATGGTACGGACAATACTTTTAAATTCTTTAGATTTAGTTCATCAAACCAATTAGACACTACTTTTGGTTCATCAGGTTCAACATCAATAAATTTTGGAGGAGAAAATGCTGTATTGTACGATATGAAAATTGCACCGGATGGAAAAATTGTTGCAGTAGGATATTGGGAAGATACAGGAAGTGTTAATAGAAAAGATTTTATTGTTGTCAGATTAAATGCAGACGGAACACTAGATACTACATTTAATGGAACGGGAAAAGTTACTGTTGCATTTGGTACAAATGAAGATGTTGCTCATACTGTAGCGATACAAAATGACGGGAAAATTCTAGTGGCAGGATATGCTTTTACAGGGTCCTACAAAGATATTGCTATTGCAAGAATAAACATAGATGGAACATTGGACAGTACATTTGGTACCAATGGAAAGGTTACTACAGATCTTGCGGGAAATAATGATGATGCAACTTGTATTGCTATAAACATAGACGGAAAGTTTGCGGTAGGAAGCTATACTTACGGAGCTGGGTCATCAAATAATTTTGCTGATTTTGGTATTGCAAAGTATAACTCAAATGGTTCTTTAGACACATCATTCAGTACGGACGGGAAACATGTTGTCGTAATTGCGCCGTCATATAACGATAAGCCGGTTGCAATAGCATTTCAGAGTAATGGAAAAATCTTAATGGGAGGATCTGCGTTTCTTAATACTAGCAGCAGAGATGATTTTGCCGTTGTAAGACTGAATACTAACGGAACACTGGATACTTCTTTTAATACAACAGGTATTTTTACGACTGCAATAGGAACATCCGATGATACAGCTTATCAAATGAAGTTGCTTTCAGACGGTAGAATTTTATTGGCTGGAACCATTGCTTCGGGATCTTATAATGATATAGGTTTAATAAGACTTACAACCAACGGTAATCTGGATACAACTTTCGGAACCAACGGAAAAACTCAGCAAGGATATGGCAACTTATCTGTTATTAAGGATATTGATATTTTGAGTAACGGAAAAATAATGGTTTGTGGATCTGCGGGATCAACTAATATTTTTCTTGCAAGATTCAATGGATCAGTACCTTCTTATCTTGAAGCAAATGATTTGTTAACAGATAAAAAAGATATTTCAGTATATCCAAATCCTGTAAAAGAAGTTTTATATTCTGATCAGAATTTGGAAAACTTTGAGCTGTATTCTATGAATGGAAGCTTAATAAGATCCGGAAAAAATGAAAATAGTATCAATGTTCATGATCTGCCTAAAGGAGTGTATATGCTTAAAATTAAAAATAAAGAAAAAAGCATAATAAAGAAAATAATTAAAAATTAATAAAATGAAAGCATCCTGAAAAGGGTGCTTTTTCTTATTATTGGAAATTAAACCTAAATTATGAAAGCAGAACAAATCATTCCAATTTTAAGAATTTTTGATTACCAAAAAACAAAAGAATTTTACATCGACTGGCTCGGTTTCGAAATCGTTTGGGAACATCATTTCGAAGACAACACTCCGGTTTATATGGAAGTGAAGAAAGACAATATTGTTCTCCATTTAAGTGAACATCATGGTGACGGAACTCCCGGAAGCAGGGTTTTTATTTGGGGTGAAGATATTGCAGATTATCATAAAGAATTGATTGATAAAAAATACAAATACAATCGCCCGGGATTAGAAAAAACATTTTATGATGCCATTTCTTTTAAAGTAGATGATCCTTTTGGGAACAAAATTATTTTTAACGAAAAATTCGATGAAGAAAAACATAAAGATTTAAATTTTTATTCAATCCATTAATTTGATTTAACCATAAAATTAAACAGAAACATCTGCAGTAGAAAAAAATCCACAACAATTGTCATTTTTGTTTAAAGTGAAAATTTAAAACTGATTCCGATCATCAAAAAATCATTATTATAAAACTTATCTTTACAAAATGAAACGTTCCGGAACAGCAGATTTACCCCTTCATTATGGCAAAGTCCCACCTTGGCTGTACGAACGTATGTCTATTCTTGGACTTTCAATTGTTGAGGTGATTTTAATGGATTATGGAAAAGATGAAGTTCTCCGCCGATTGGCAGATCCGTTTTGGTTCCAGAGTTTTGGCGCAGTAATGGGGATGGATTGGCATTCTTCAGGTATCACAACATCCGTTATGGGTGCTTTGAAACGCTCCATTAATCCTAATTCTCAAGCTCTCGGACTTTATATTTGTGGTGGAAAAGGTAAATTTTCCAGAGAAACTCCTTTGGAATTACTTCAAATTGCAGATAAAACGGGCTTAAACGGAAATGATTTGGTAAAAGCAAGTAAACTTTCCGCAAAAGTTGATAATACAGCAATTCAGGATGGTTATCAATTGTATCTGCACAATTTTATTTTGTCAGACAACGGAAATTGGAGCGTCGTTCAACAAGGAATGCATGAATCCGACGGAACAGCAAGACGTTATCATTGGCATTCTGAAAATATAAAATCTTTTATAGAAGAACCTCATACAGGAATTAACGGAATTTCAAGAGGACAAATTTTAAACTTAACAGCTTCTGAAGCTTCTGAAAACCGAAAAGGAATTTTAGAAATTTCCCATACCGATTCTGCGGAAATTATGAGCGATTTTGCAAGATTAATTCTTCCTAATCATCATGATGTTCAGGCTTCTGATGTAGATTTAAAACGTCTTGGAGCACTTTTATATGTCACTCGCGAACAACAGCCGCAAAATTTCGAAGATTTATTGATGTTAGAAGGTGTCGGTCCACGAACAATGCAGTCTTTGGCTTTGGTAAGTGAAGTGATTCACGGAGCACCATCGAGATTTAAAGATCCTGCAAGATTTTCCTTTGCTCATGGCGGAAAAGACGGTCATCCGTTTCCAGTTCCGACAAAAGTGTATGATGAAAGTCTTCAAATTCTTAAATCAGGAATCGAAAAATCAAAGCTTGGAAATTCAGACAAACTAAAAACTTTAAACAAACTTCACGATATCGTCACAAAAACCGAAAAGGAGTTTATTCCCGATTTTGATATTCAACAGGTTATCGAAGAAGAACGTCAAAATTCATGGCGTTTTGGTGGGAAAACTGTTTTCGGAGATGCTCAAAAACTGTCGAATCCAAAACCGATTCAGCTTTCTTTGTTTTAAAATTATTTAAATAATCGGCTTTTTTGTCATTCTGAACGAAATGAAATGGAGTGAAGAATCTCTAAAAATATAGCTTAGATTCTTCCTTCGTCAGAATGACAGAGTACGTGCATTTTTGCGGTAGAAAAATTAAATGTTTAATAATTTAGAATTAATATAAACAGTTTATAACGCCTTAGTGTAAAGGATTACACAAAAATCAACTACCACAAGTTATTATTTTGTTTAATATTTTCTTTATCATTTCCAATAAAAATTTTAAATTTAAAGCCTTAAAAAACATTGACTTGATGAGCAACAAAGCCTTAGAAATCTGTTATGATTTCCCATTTTTCCTTACAGAAGAACTTGAAGAGATATTTCAGGCGCACGAAAAAGTAGTTTTTCATAAAGGCGATTTTATCCTTGAAGAAGGGAAAACGGCGAATGAATATTATATTTTGGAAAAAGGTTTAGCGCGTTCGTTTGTTAATGATTTTAATGGCAACGAAGTAACCACGCATTTTTTCGTGGAAAACGAAATTATTATCGAAGTTTCCTCAATTTTTCAAAGAATTCCGACTCAGGAAAATATTATCTGTATCACAGATTGTGAATGCTGGAAATTCAGTTTTGAAACTTTCCAGAAATTATTTCATAAAATCCCGAACCTCAGAGAATGGGGAAGAGCTTGGATGTCACAGCAGCTTTTCGTTTACAAACAGCGTTCTGTAGAAATGTTTACGCTTTCTGCAACAAAGCGTTACCTTAATCTTTTAGAACAAAAACCTCACGTTATACAGTTCGCTCCGTTGAAACAAATTGCTTCATATCTGGGAGTTACGGATACTTCTTTGAGCCGGATTCGTAAGGAATTGGTTTCGCATCCAAAGAAAAATTAAATCTTGTCCTATGGCAAGTTGATTTTCATTATGACTTGGTAATTTTGGTTAAAAGTTAAACCTTAAAAATTTACAAAATGAAAATCAATCAAATTTTTGTCAATCTTCCTGTAAAAGATATTCAAAAAACTAAAGAATTCTGGACAAATATCGGTTTCTCAATCAATGAGCAAATTTCAGATGAAAAAGCAGTTTGTATTGTGATGAGTGACAATATTCAGGTGATGTTTTTAGAAGAAGAATTTTTCCAGACTTTCTCAGAAAGACCAGTTCCAAAAGGTGATACAACACAGGTTTTGGTAGCGATCGGATTAGACAGCCGTGAAGAAGTAGACCAAGTTGTAAATGCTGCAGTTGCAAACGGAGCTTACCAACACGAAGAAGCGCAGGATCATGGCTGGATGTATCAAAATTCTTTCTGGGATATCAACGGGCATGGTTGGAATGTGATATTTGCAGACCCTTCTCAAATACCGACGGAATAAATTTCTTTTCCACAGATTAATCATAATAATCTGTGAAAATCCGTGAAAGAATAAAAATTCAAAAAAAACAATCAAATGGACACACTAAAATCAAAAAAATTAGACATTATCATTCCTGCATTTCGAGGTCACAGCCAAAGTTTTCTAATGGTTCTTGATGGAATTTCAGAAGAAGATACATTGAAAAGAATTGAAGGCAGAACCAATCACATTATTTGGATGGTTGGAAATTTTCTCGATATGCGGTACGCTTTGGGAGCTGTTCTCGGACTTAAAGAAGAATTTGAATTCAAAGATTTTTTCTTTCAGGGAAAAGCACTGGACGAAAGTTTGAATTATCCTTCCTTACAGCAATTAAAAGAAGCTTTTCACAAGATCTCACCACTTGTTTATCAAAGATTATTGGAAGCAACAGACGAAGAATTAGACACTGCATTTCCTATGGGAATGAATATCGATTTTTTCCCCGAAACAGTTCTGAATTTTGTCGGAATGTGCATTGGTCGTGAAGATTATTTAAGTGGACAGATCGGATTAATGCGAAGAATTCTGGGCTATGAAGGAATGAAATATGATTTTGATAAAGATTTAAAATATTAACAATGAATCCGATTGAAAAAGGTCATAAGCAAGTCAACGGAATCAAGATGTATTATGAGATCTACGGTTCCGGAAAACCTTTGGTGCTGATTCATGGAGGAGGCGGTTCGATTTTGTTTGATTATAAGGAAGTTATTTCCAGATTAGAAACTCAATTTCAATTAATTGGAATTGATTTACAAAACCACGGAATGTCCGAACATCGAGATATTCCCGAAACTTTTGAGCAAGATGCGCATGATGTTGCTGCTCTTTTGAAAGAAATTAATATTGAAAAAGCTTCATTTTGGGGATTCAGTAACGGTGGAAATACTGTGATGCAAATCGCTCACCTTTATCCGAAATTAATAGAAAAATTGGTTGTAGCATCCGCATTTTATAAGAAAAATGGAATGATGGACGGTTTCTTCGAAAGTATGATGGATGCTACATTAGATTCTATGCCTGAGCCTTTGAAAATTAATTTTTTAAACTTAAATCCCGACTTTTCAGCGCTCGAAAATATGTTCGATAAAGACAGTAAAAGAATGCAGACTTTCGAAGATTGGAGCGAAGATATTTTAGCATCCATAAAATCCCCGACTTTGTTTATTTCAGGAGATAAAGATGTAATGAAACCGGAACATATTGTTGAAATGTGGCGATTAGTAGAAGGTTCACAATTGATGATTCTCCCTGCAACACACGGTTCTTATATGATGGCTGATTTTGGAGGAAATATTGATGATAAATTGATTGATTTTACAGTAAGTGAAGTCGAGAAGTTTTTGAATCAATAAAATTTAATTAAACTTTTTATAAATAAAATGAAAAATCTGTTTGTGTTGAGGCAGATTCAGTAATTCCGTATGTTTCTCTCAGAATGAGAACATGGGCAATAAACATTCAGCCTTTGCTGAGTGAAACGCCTTTGTAAACAAAAAATATACTCAATCATTTCAAAAAAACTTAGCGCTCTTTGTGTTTAAAGAAAGCACAAATAAACAGAAATGCTCTACACAAATTTCACAAATAATATTAGTGTTATTAGTGAAAAAAATTCGAGCCATTTGTGTTTAAACAAAAAACAATCTTAAAAATAAAATATCATGGCTAAATTAAATCCTTACTTAAATTTTGATGGGAAAGCAGAAGAAGCTTTCAATTTTTATAAATCCGTTTTCGGTGGAGAATTTTTGGGTGAAATTCACAAAATGGGAAATGCTCCCGGAACTGAAAATTTATCGGACGAAGAAAAAAACAGGGTGATGCACATTGCACTTCCGGTTGGCGGAGATTTATTGATGGCTTCAGACATCGTTCCAAGTTTCGGACAAAAACTGAATGTCGGAAATAATAATTATGTTTCAATTTTTCCTGAATCTAAAGAAGAGGCTGACAGACTTTTCAAAGGACTTTCGGAAGATGGGAACATTGAAATGCCAATCGAAGACCAGTTTTGGGGAGACTATTTCGGTAGCTTTCAGGACAAATATGGTGTTCACTGGATGATAAACTATAACGAACAATATACAAAATAATCTTATCTTTAAGCTAAATTACAAAAAAGGGTAACTGAATTTTTGTTGCCCTTTTCATTAAAAAATACAATTATGGAACCTATTAAAATAGACATCACGATTTTGGCTCCCGTTCAGAAAGTTTGGGAATATTATAATGAACCTAAACACATCGTAAAATGGAATTTTGCCCACGAAACATGGCAATGTCCAAGTTCTGAAAATGATTTAAGAGTTGGAGGTAAATTTAAAACCAGAATGGAAGCAAAAGACGGAAGTTTTGGATTTGATTTTGAAGGAATTTATGATGAAGTCATTCCAAACGAGAGAATAGAATATCATATGGAAGACGGAAGAAAAGTAGACATTTTTTTTGATTCTGTTGATGAAAATACGACGAGTGTTAAAATAACTTTTGACCCCGAAAAACAAAATTCTGTGGAAATGCAAAGAGACGGATGGTATGCTATTCTTAACAATTTCCATAAATATGTTGAAAACAACTAATTAATTTTAATTTTTTCAAAACCATGATAAATTTAGTGATAATGGCAAAGTGTTTAAGTTCCATTTGCGCTGTTAGTCATGTTGTTGTCAATGGAAACTTTTTACAAGGCGTTCTTGCAGCACCTGCACGAAGAGCTTTAGCAAAAGAGAAAATAAATTCTCTGGAAAAACTTTCAGATTATTCCGAGAAAGAAATCATGCAATTACACGGTTTCGGAAAAAATGCAATGGAAAAACTGAAAGTTTATATGAAAGAAAATCATATTTCTTTTAAAAATAATTAAAACACACAACTTGTCATTCTTACGAAGAAAAATCTATTTAAGCTTTTAATAGAGATTGCTTCGTTCGAAATGACTTAAATAAATTAAAACTATATGAACAACGATATTTTCCCATGTCTTTGGTACGATGGAGACGCAAAAGAATCTGCTGAATTTTACTGTAAAATTTTTGACGGAAAAATCACTGCAGACACACCTGTCGTAATGAATATTGATCTTTTTGGTCAAAAACTAATGTTATTGAATGGCGGTCCTCAATTCAAAAAAAATGCTACAGTTTCGTTTATGGTTATTTGTGAAACGGAAGATGAGGTACAGAAATATTGGGATCAGTTATCGGATGGCGGAACGGTTATGATGCCTTTGGATTCTTATCCTTGGAGCAAAAAATATGGTTGGATTCAGGATAAATATGAGGTGAGTTGGCAAATATATTTAGGTGAAAAAACAAACGATCAGAAAATAGTTCCTACACTAATGTTTATCCATGAAAATAACGGAAAAGCAATGGAAGCGATGGAATTATATACCAAAATTTTTCCAAATTCCAGTATTGGAAATGTTTCAAAATATAAAGATGGAGCCGAAAACGGCGAGAATCCGGAGAATGTTATGCATGCTCAATTTGTCATTGATGGCTATAGTCTTTATTGTATGGATTCTTCCCATGATCACAACTTTGATTTCAATGAAGGAGTTTCAATGGTTGTAATGACCGATGATCAGGAGCAAACCGACAAGTATTGGAATGCTTTAACGAATGACGGCGGAAGAGAAAGTATGTGTGGTTGGTTAAAGGATAAATTTGGTTTCAGTTGGCAGATTGTTCCTAAAAGATTAATTCAGTTAATGAGCGATTCTGATCAGGAAAAAGCAGGAAAAGTTGTTCAGGCAATGATGGGAATGCAGAAGATTGTTATTCAGGATTTGGAAGACGCTTATAATTCTTAAACCTTTTTCGGCTTGCCGTTTGATGGTATTCATAAAAAGATTGGCTTATGAAGACACAGAACAAGTCAAATTCAAAATCAAAAGTGCCTAAAGACGGGCTTTATCCTGAAATTATCCGTAAAAACTATTTAGGAAGCAAAAAACTTCTTAATAAAAAAGCTGTAATTTCCGGTGGAGACAGTGGAATCGGGCAAGCTGTTGCAATTCATTTTGCGAGAGAAGGAGCCGATGTTGCGATTATTTATAAAGAAAGCGACAAAGATGCCAAAGAAACTCAAAAACTAGTTGAAAAAGAAGGACAGAAATGTATTTTGTTTAAAGGTGATGTTTCAAAAAAGGCTTTCAGAACAAAACTTTTAGATAAGATTAAAAAAGATTGGAAAACATTAGATATTCTTGTTAATAATGCAGGAATTCAGTTTCCGAAAAATGATATTGAAAAGATTTCGGATGAACAGATTCAGAAAACTTTTGATACGAATATTATTTCAATGATTGCTTTGACAAGGGATTTTCTACCATTAATGAAAAAAGGAGGAAGAATCATTTGTACAACATCTGTTACCGCATATCGTGGAAGTGATCATTTAATCGATTATTCGGCTACGAAAGGAGCAATTGCGACTTTTATACGTTCTTTAGCAGTGAATATTGCTGAGAAAGGAATCTTGGTAAATGGTGTTGCTCCAGGACCAATCTGGACTCCTCTTGTGAAAGAAACTTTTGATAATCTATCGACTTTCGGAAAAGATAATCCTTTGAAGCGAGCGGGACAGCCTTCGGAAGTCGCCCCAGCTTATGTTTTTCTTGCTTCGGAGGATTCAAGTTTTATCACAGGAGAGATTATTCATATTAATGGTGGGGATTTTGTTGGAGGATAAATTTAATTTGAAATAGCAGTTTTTATAGGACTTAACCTTAAAATTAATCAATCTTAAATATTAATAATGGAAAAACTAAATTTCGAAATACAGATAAATGCAGAACCGGAAAAAGTCTGGAGTGTACTTTGGGACGATATTTCTTACAGACAATGGACAACGGCTTTTACAGAAGGTTCTTTCTACATGGGAACTTTGGAGGAGGGAAGCATTGTGAAGTTTTTTGATCCGAATAATAATGGAATGTATAGTCGGGTTGAAAAAAATATTCCTAATGAGGAAATGAAATTCTTGCATCTTGGAGATATTTATGATGGAATTGAAGTTCCTCAAAATTGGGGTGATGCTACTGAAACATGGATTTTAGAAGAGAATGAAGAGGGAACAAAATTGAAAAGTGAAATTCAGACCAACGAAGAATTTAAGGAGTTTTTTGAAGACAAATTTCCGAACGCAATACAAATCATAAAGCAACTTTCTGAAAATCAATTTTAAAATTAAACTAAAAACATAAAAAATCTAAACATATGGAAACTTTATCTTACGAAAAAATTATTGATGCTCCTAAGCAAAAGATCTGGGATATTCTTTGGGATACTGAAACGTACAGCCAATGGACAAAATTTTTCAATCCGGCTTCCGATTCTTTTATGAAATCTGATTGGAAAGTTAATGGAAAAACGTATTTCACCAATGCACAGGGCGAAGGAATGGTTTCAACAATTGACAGTCTGGATGAGCCCAATCAGGTTATTTTTAAGCATTTGGGAATGGTAGATAAAGATGGGGTAGAAGATATAGAAAGTATGGAAATAAAACAATGGAGCGGTTGTTTCGAAAAATATATTTTAATTGATTTTGATGGTAAAACCAAACTTCACGCAGAAGTTCAGGTCGAAAAAGAATGGCAGGACACTATAAACACAGGATTTATAAAAGGTCTGGAAATCGTTAAAGATCTTGCTGAAGAAAATAATTATGACTTGAATAGTTTATTTTAAAGTAAAAGTTAAATAGTCAACTAATTTGAGATAAATTACCATTAAAATATTATATGAAATTACTTGTCATTCTTTTTGCCACATTTATTTTGGCTTTGTTGGGAACAAAAATTTTTCAGGGAGACTGGAATTTTTTATTTTCCGGAAATCTGGGAATGGCAGTTTTTATCATATTTACAGGATTTGCACATTTCAAGTTTCAGAAAGGGATGGCGATGATGATTCCTGATTTTATACCTGCGAAAATGTTTTGGGTATATTTTACAGGATTAATTGAAATTGCTGCCGGAATTGGATTAATAATTCCTTCCATTCGTGAACTGACTGCAATTTTATTAATTGTCTTTTTGATTTTAGTTTTCCTGGCTAATATTAATTCCTCGAAAAAAAGAGTGAATTTATTTAAAGGAGACTATTCAGGTCCCGGAATGAGTTATCTTTATAAAGAAAGGATTCCGATGCAGATTATTTTGATTGCATGGACTTGGTATTTCGGAATTTATCTGAATTAAATTTAATTAGTTTTAAAAATACAACGGAGAGTTTTGCTTTCCGTTTTTTTGTCATTGTGAGGAGTGAGGCGACGAAGCAATCTTTTTTAATAACAATTGCTGATGAGTAATTAAACTAGTCAAAGATCCCACTAACAAAAGAAAAATAGAAAATCCGGAAAAATATTTTAAATTTATTAAAGTAAAACAAAAATATCAATCGTCATAGCAATATGGAGATTGTCGAAAAAATAACAATGCCGCAAAAAGAGAAGGAAAATATCATCTCACAAACCGTTTCAAAGTACGGCGGAAAGCTGATGTCGTATATTCGTCCGAAAGTGAAAAACACGGAAGATGCGGAAGATATTTTGCAGGAGGTGTGGTATCAGTTCAGTAGTCTTACCAATCTTTCTGAAATTGTAAACGTTGGCGGTTGGCTTTATAGAGTGACAGCAAATAAAATCACGGACAAATACCGTAAAAAGAAAACCGAAAATCTTGAAGATTTCGTGTACGAAGATGAAGACGGAAGTTTTTCTATAAAAGATATTCTTTTGCTGGATGAAAGCGCAGGTCCCGAAGTAAAAATGTTTCAGGATGAAATCTGGAAAAAGCTTTTTGAAGCATTGGATGAATTACCGGAAAAGCAAAGATTGGTTTACGTAGAAAACGAGCTTAACGACAAAACACTTCAGGAAATTGCCGATGAACAGGGCGAAAACATTAAAACAATTATCAGTCGAAAAAACTATGCGGTAAAGCATTTGAGAAACAGATTGAGAAAATTATACGAAGATTTAAATAGTTAGTAAAAAGAAAGTTATGAATCATAATAAACACAAAAAAGGCTGGATTTTTTTATTCTTATGTCCACCCTTGATTTTATTGGGAGTTACATGGATCGTCATGGCTCTTTGGAATTGCCTTCTTCCCGATATTTTAGGAGTGAAATCGATTACGTATTGGCAGGCAATGGGAATATTGATTTTAAGTAAAATCCTTTTCGGAGGCTTCCATTTTGGAAAAGGAATGAGAGATTTTAAGGAGAAAAAAATGATGAGAGACAGAATGATGAGTTTATCTCCCGAAGAAAGAGAAAAATTCAAAGAAGTCTGGAAAGACAGATGTTCAGGAGGTTTTTTCAACAGACAAAACAGAACAAACGAAGAAGAAAAATTTTAGAAGTAGTAAAGTAAAATTAAACTTCATTCGTCTATATAAAAAAACAAGAAGTAGTAAAATTTAAAATTTTTGAAAAAATGAAAAATTCAGTATTAAAAGGTGCTCTTGGAGCATTAGCAGTTGCCGGAGTTGCAATGATCGCTAAAAAAGCAATCGAAAGAAAAAGATTTGTAAAAGGTATTTTCGAAGAATACGGAATCAAAGAAAAATCTCCTTTCGGATTGGCTGATAAAATCAGAGAAATGAATGAAGAGCAATATCAGGAACTGAAAGGTAAATTCAAAAAAGAATTCGCTTCAAGATGTCACCACAGAGGTTTCGAAAGAAAAGAAGATATTGCAGAAGCATAATATAGAAAGTAACTAAATTGAAATTGTTAATTCCGGCGCGGGAAGCAAAGCTTCCCGCGCCGGTATTTTTTCATGTCATTGCGAGGAGCGAAGCGACGAAGCAATCTCAAAATATCAAGAAATCTTAACAAAGATTTTATAAAATAATATCTACAAAAAAAGTATAGATTCCATGCTCCATTCCGTTTCGCTCTGAATGACAAACTTTATGGATATTCTTACGTTCAACCTTCGCTGAGTGAAACGCCTTTGCGAACGAAAAATATTCTCAAACATTTCAAGAAAAATCCTTGCGGACTTTGCGTTAAAATAGATTGCTTCGCTTTGCTCGCAATGACAAAAATCCTGTGGAATTTGGAAACAAAAGAAAATAAATTCCTTATTTTTGCATAGTTCAAATGAAAGATTACTATTATTTTCTCGGGATTTCTCACGATGCTTCAGAAGAAGACATCAAAAAATCTTATAGAAAATTATCTTTAAAATATCATCCTGACAAAAACGAAAATGACGACTTTTTCGCAGATCGTTTTAAAGAAATTCAGGAAGCTTACGAAACATTGAGCGATAAAAGCAGGAGATATACTTACGACCAGAATTTAGAAAGTCACCAGAAAAGTTTCAGGTATAATATTCCGCCTTCGATAAAGACATTTACGGCAAATAAAATTCATGCGAAAAAAGGAGAGGAGGTCATTATCAATTGGCAGACTCAAAATGCCGATGTAGTGAAAGTTTTACCTTTCGGACTGGAAAAGCCTTACGGAGAAAGAGTTTTTAAGATAACGGAATTCAAGGATGGTAAATTCCAAATTTTGCTTCATGCGACGAATTCACTGTTGCACAAAACTGCAGTTCAGGGAATTACAATAACCGAAGTTTTTGAGAATAGTACAGAAAAATTCAAAGAAAAAGCGGAAGAATTATTCAAATCACAACCGAGAACAGTTGCAAATCGACGCGGTCAGCCAAAAATTGTAAGAATAATCGCGGGTATTTTACTATTAATTTTGGCGATCTATTTTTTAGTAAAAAGCTTTAATCATTAAGCCATTTTCTTTCTTCCCGGACAAGATTTACATCTTTTTCCTTTTTTAAATTTTTTGCAGCAAGATTTCTTTGTTCCACAATACATTTCCTCAGTATTTATAGAAAAAGCAGGAGTCAAAGCCGGAACTTTGAAAGGGACAATCATATTCATGTTGCAAATATATTAATTTAGAATAAATATAGATAATAAAATTTCATAAATTATTATGCTTTGATTGTTAATGGTTTAAATCATAATTTGTGTTTTTAATCTAAGTTTCATTATTTAAAATTTCCACAAAAAACTTTATCAACCTAATAATAGAATTTTCTTACTCATTTTTACGAATTTTTAAAAAATTATAATCAGTTTTAATTTAATCAAAAAGTTGTATTTAACTGTTTTTATATTTAAAATGATAATAAAAACCTATTAATTTTGAATAAGATAGAATACTTTTCGTTATTTGTTTGTGATTTTAAATTAGTTGTACAATTTTCGAAAAAATCGTAATTTTACGAATCTTTTTTACAAACAAAATCTAATATAAAAAATGAATACAGAACAGTTTGTGAGCCGTCACATTTCCCTAAATGAAGCCGATAAACAGGCGATGTTGGAAAAAGTTGGCGTTTCAAGTATCGAAGAGCTCATCTCTCAAACCATCCCTTCTTCTATCCGTTTAGAAAAAGATCTTGACATCTCAGAACCGCTTTCAGAATACGAAATGCTTATCCATTCTAAAGAATTGGCATCGAAAAATACTGATTATACAAGCTATATTGGTTTTGGATATCATAATACATTATTACCATCGGCTATTCAGAGAAATATTTTTGAAAATCCGAGTTGGTACACCGCTTATACACCTTATCAGGCGGAAATTGCACAGGGAAGATTGGAAGCTCTTCTTAATTTCCAGACTGTTGTGTGTGATTTGACTGGTTTTGCTTTGGCAAATGCTTCATTATTAGATGAATCTACAGCAGCAGCAGAAGCAATGCATATGTTCTTCAATAACAGAACAAAAGATCAGAAAAAAGCAGGTGCAAATAAATTCTTTGTTTCTGACTTGGTTTTACCTCAGACAGTTTCTGTTTTAAAAACAAAAGCTGAAGGATTGGAAATTGAAATCGTAGAAGGAGATCATAAAACTCACGAGTTTGATGGTTCTTATTTTGGAGTTCTATTACAATATCCGGGTAAAAACGGAATTGTTTTAGATTATACGGAAGATATTGTAGAATATAAAAAATTAGATCTTCAGGTTGCAGTTGCTTGTGATCCGATGGCTTTGGTTAAACTAAAATCTCCGGCTTCAATGGGCGCTGACTGTGCAGTTGGAACTTCTCAGAGATTTGGTATTCCATTGGGTTACGGAGGTCCTCACGCAGCATTTTTCTCTTGTAAGGAAGATTATAAGAGAGATATTCCGGGAAGAATTATCGGAGTTTCTCAGGATATGTACGGAAGACGTGCATTAAGAATGGCTTTACAGACTAGAGAGCAACATATCAAGAGAGAAAGAGCAACTTCAAATATTTGTACAGCTCAGGTTCTTTTGGCAGTAATGGCTGGAATGTATGCTGTTTATCACGGTCCTAAAGGATTAAATTATATTGCTGATCAGATTCACTTTAAAGCAAATGCTTTGAAAAACGGTCTTAAAGCTTTAGGATATCAAACGGTTGAAGAGCCAATTTTTGATACCGTAAAAATCACTTTAAGCGAAGATGAAAAAGGAAGATTAATGAGAATGATGCTTGATCATAAACTTAATCTGAATTATTTCACAGAAGGAGTTGTAAGCATCGCGATCAACGAAAGTACAACATTGGAAAAATTAAATGTTCTGATGGCTTCTTTCGCACAGTTTAAAGATAAGCAGACTTTCAAACTAGAAATAAAAGAAGGATACAGCATTCCTGAAGAGAATTTAAGAAAAGACGAAATTCTTACGGAACAAGTATTCAACAAATACCACACGGAAACAGAATTGATGCGTTACATCAAACGTCTGGAAAGAAAAGATTTATCGTTGACTCACTCAATGATTTCTTTGGGTTCTTGTACAATGAAGTTGAATGCCGCAACTCAGATGTTACCGCTTTCTTGGGACAATTGGGGAAGTGTTCATCCATTTGTACCGGTTGATCAAGCTGGAGGTTATCAGGAAATGATCCGTGAATTGGAGAAAGATTTAGCTGAAATCACTGGTTTCGCAGGAACTTCTCTTCAGCCAAATTCTGGAGCTCAGGGAGAATATGCAGGATTAATGGTGATCAGAGAATACCATATTTCAAGAGGCGAAGGTCACAGAAATGTAGTATTGATTCCTCAGTCTGCGCACGGAACCAACCCGGCTTCTGCAGCAATGGCAGGAATGAAGATTGTTGTTGTTAAAAATCTTGAAAGCGGAGAAATTGATTTCGAAGACTTAAAAGCTAAAACAGAACAACATTCTGAAAACCTTTCTTGTGTAATGATCACGTATCCGTCAACTTACGGATTCTTTGACGCAAATATTATTGAAATTACAGACTTAATTCACCAACATGGCGGACAAGTATATATGGACGGAGCCAACATGAACGCTCAGGTAGGATTCACAAGTCCTGGAAACATCGGAGCAGACGTTTGTCACTTGAATCTTCACAAAACTTTCGCTATTCCTCATGGAGGTGGAGGTCCTGGAGTTGGTCCGATCTGTGTGGCTAAACACCTGGTTCCTTTCTTGCCTACCAATGCAAACATCAGAATTGGCTCTAAAGAAGCTATTGAAGGGATTTCTGCAGCGCCTTACGGTTCTGGTTTGATCTTGAATATTTCTTACGCTTACATCAAAATGTTAGGAACTTCAGGCTTGAAAAAAGCAACTGAACACGCGATCTTAAATGCTAATTATTTAAAAGAAATTTTAGCTGAACATTTCCCTATTTTATATTCAAATACTGAAGGTAGAGTAGCGCACGAGTGTATCGTAGATTTCAGACAGTTCAAATCATTAGGAATTGAAGTGGCTGATGTTGCGAAAAGATTGATGGATTACGGTTTCCACGCTCCAACAGTTTCTTTCCCGGTTGCAGGAACACTAATGATCGAGCCTACGGAATCTGAAAGCAAATCAGAAATCGACCGTTTTGCAGAAGCTTTAATTGCTATCAAACATGAAATCGATGAGATTGCCAACGGAGAAGCAGATGCTGCCAACAACGTATTGAAAAACGCTCCTCATACAGAGCAAATCGTAATCTCTGATTCTTGGGATAAACCATACAGCAGAGAAAAAGCAGCATATCCGCTAGAGTGGGTGAGAGATCACAAATTCTTTGCTTCTGTTTCAAGAGTTGATGAAGCTTACGGAGACAGAAACTTAGTTTGTACTTGTGAGCCGATTGAAGCTTATATGTAATTAAAAAGTTTTAAATATAATAAATCCCTTTCAGTGATGAGAGGGATTTTTTGTTTTATTATGAGGAGCAAAGTTCACTTGAAAAGAATTAAGTATTTTTTATATAAGTACAATTTTTAACTATTTACATTTGACCTTTTTTGATATATTTCAATAAGATGATTGTATTTTGTGAGAAAATTTTTATCCAATAATATTTTAGGTTTAAAGAATAGCTTTTTATTTTTAATAAGTAATATATTTGAGGTAATTTCTTTATGTGCTGTAAGGTCTTTTAATTCATTACTTCTAAGTGAAAAGAATGAGTATGCCAAAACAATAAATTGTTTATGTGACAAATTGGTAAATTTAAATTCGTTAGTTATTGCTTTTTTATAGTACCCACTATCATCAAATGTTATAGTGAATCCAATTTTTCCAAATTTAAAACTTGCACTTTTGAAAAAAGAATGTGATTGATAATCATAGTCTTCTGAATCAAAAGTTGTTATAAATAATGACCACGGTTTTCCATTTTCGAATTTAGTTTCATATTTGACTGATTGAAGTAAAATAAATAATGGTATTAGCTTTTGTATCTCTTCAAATGAAAGGATTTTTTCACCCCGATTTCTGATATCTTTATCTAATATTGTTTCTTTAAGAATTGTTCCTAACATTACTTTTAAAGTCCATTGAGCAATAGTAAGTTCATCTTCAAATGTTAAATTTGTGAAATTTTCTTCTAAAATTAATTTAAAATCTTGTTCAATTTCACTTAATAAGCCATTATTGCAATCTTTACACGCTGGAATTGTAAGACGCTGGTATTTTAGATTTGAGCTATTTCCTAGTTTTATCTCGCCATTCGTTTGGTTAAATTTTTTAAATAACCACTTGGGTATAATATGTTCTTTTGATAAATTGTCACTACCTAAATCACAAAAACAGATAAAACATTTTGAATTAATTTTTTTTAAATTATCTTCTAAGAATTCTTTAATATCCACTTTATTTAAATTTTTTATTAATTGAGATTTATCAAAATTAAAATAAATAAAATTTAATCTCATTTTCAAATTAGAATTATCTCAAAACCAAGTGAAAAAATATCCCAATCACATGATTGAGTTGTAATTAGCTGATATATAGATTCTAGTAGGACGCAACAGGATGCCGGAATTTCCGTTGTGTTTAGATTCGTTAACACAAAATAAAAAATCCCTCTCATCAACGAAAGGGATTCTATATGTAAATTATCCAAAGATTATTTCTTTGACTTCAAAGACAAATTATCCACATATACAGCCTGATGTACACCATTAAGCAAAACTTTCAGCCCCAAATTGGCATCTTTTTTTAAAGAAATATTAAATACTTTTTTATCTCCCGTTATTTTTGAAGGTTTAGCTATGGAAACATACGATTTTGTATCGGCTGTATTGTTTATTGAAAATAATTCCATTGTAGTTTCTCCCCCGTTGTCTGAAGCGTCAAGAGTAAGTGTATAATTTCCGGCTTTAATTTTTGGAGTTACTAAATACATATTTTCTCCGGGGTTTGTCATCGAATAAAATATAATTTTTTTATCACTGGCATAAAGCATTGCTTTTCCTTGTTGAGCGGTCCAACATTTATTAATATCTTTCCATGTGTCAAAATTTTCTGTAAGGGTAGATACAGTTTTACACTGTGCGTTGATTGTTAGAAATCCTCCTAAAGTTGCTATTCCCACAAGCACTATTTTTCTCATATATCATTAGATTATGATGTAAAAATAGTTAAAAAACAGTATATCGAAAAGGCATTGTTTAATAATTTGGGTAAAGCGATTAAATTAAATTTTAAATCACCCAAATATAAAATATCATGTCTTTAATTCACAAAAATCGAAGGATCGAAAATTACTTTTCTATTAGCTAAAACAGAATCAAAATTCACTTTTTTAAAGGAAACTTCTCTGCGATAATATTCAAAATCACCTTTATAGATTTCTATGATTTTTTCTTTGATTTCCGGATCAGGTTTTTGGATATATTTTTCACAAAGACAAATTGCTAATTTTTGCATTGCCGATTCATATTCCCATTGATTGGAAACTGCAAAATCTCCGTAAAGCTCTTTGTCTTTTTCCTCATTATGAAGAGGATAGGCTATTTTACATCCTTTGAAATTTATTTCTCCGGAATATTTTTTAGAACAGGAAATTAACAGAATCAATAATAAAAAAATGCCAAATATTTTCATCATAAATTTTTGTTCTTTTCATCCCAATAATAAGAATCAGGATAAATTCTTGCTCCAAAAACTGCCGTTCCGACTCTCACAATCGTAGAACCTTCTTCAATTGCGGTTTCCAAATCACCGCTCATTCCCATAGAAAGTTCTTTCATTTCTACATTTGAGATATTTTGTTGAATGATTTTCTGTTGAAGATTTTTCAGCAATTTAAAACATTGCCTTACTTTTTCGGTTTCTGAACTAAATAATCCAATTGTCATCAAACCTTTGATTTTTAAAGTATCCAATTCAGCAACTTTTTTCACCAAATCAATTGCTTCATCGGGATGAATTCCAAATTTACTTTCTTCATTCGACGTATTTACCTGTATTAAAATCTCTATCGATTTCCCTTCCAATGAAAGCCTTTGATGAATTTTTTCAGCCAAATCAAAACGATCAACAGATTGAACACAAGCAACATCATATTTCAAAATATCCTTGATTTTATTTGTTTGAAGATGACCGATAAAATGATTTTGGTGCGTTATATCTTTTAAATCTTCATATTTTTCCTTTAATTCCTGAACTTTATTTTCTGCAATTAATATTTGTCCGCTTTCCAAAGCGATTTTAATTCTTTCTGCGGAAACCGTTTTTGTTGCCAGTAATAATTTCACTTCATCAACATTTCGACCCACTTTTTCGCAAGCTTTTTTTATTCTTTGGTTGATGATTTTAAGGTTGTGAAGGATGTCTTCTTTCATATTTTAACGGCATTCGCCTCCAGTTTTTTAATTAAATTTGATTTAACTAAAGTAAAAGTATGATCCTTCGCTTCTGCAAAAGAAACGTCATATTTTCGATCTATTTTATTTAAATCTTCAGGAAATTTTGACAATAAATTGTCATAAAAGGTATTCAGAAATTCCGTAGACGGCATTTCATAATTAATTTTCAGCTGAAAACGTCTGATCAATGCTGTATCAATGATTTCAGGATGATTCGTAGCACAAAGCAAAAGTGCATTTTCAGGATAATAATCAATCAACTGGATCAATGTGTTTACCAGTCTCCTCATTTCGCCTACATCTTTGTCGTCACTTCCTCTCGCTTTTCCGATTTGGTCGAGTTCGTCAAGGAAAAGCACCGATCTTTCACGGGAAGCTTTATCGAAAATCATTTTGATATTCTGCGAAGTTTCGCCAATTCTCGAAGAAACAATATTGCTTAGATTTAAAATAATGATATTTTTACCCAAAGCATTCGCAATTGCTTTTGCAGTCATCGTTTTTCCACAGCCTGAACTTCCTTGTAGAAGTACCTTGTTGTTCACCGGAAGACCATATTCCTGCAGTTCTTTAATGTATGTATGCTCTTTGATGAGCTGCACAAATTGTTCCTTATTTCGGGGCTCAAGGAAAATATCATTGAGTGTTACTTGTTCTTTATCCTGAATAATAAGGTCGTACAGATTCATCGTTTCTTCAATTTTATGCAAAGATAAAAGTTTAAAAAACAAAAAAGCCGAACAAATACATGTTCGACTTCCTATCGGCTATTATAAAAATTAAAATTTGTCTTCCTTAGTGTAAAATTCTTTTGCTATGTTTTTTGTGCCCTTTTACTCGATATGAGTAAAAGAGCAGTCAATCTTTTTACAGATTGAAAACATATAACAATATAATTCGTCTTGGTTCCGAAACCGATTATTTTATCAGTTCAGAAAATTTAATTTAGTTTCCTTCTCTTCTTGCTGCTGCAAAATAAGATGCGAATACTACTAAACATGTTGCAATTCCGATGTAAGTGATCATTTTGTTTAATTTTTAATTATTTGACTATTTATTATCAATTTTACATTTGCAATATTACAACTTTCAAATGATGTGCCAAAACAAATAATTATGATGTATATCAGTGTTTTAACGTGGTTTTGTTTAAGATTTTGATAAAATTAGTTTACATTAAATTAATATAAAATTGAAAATTTACAAAGGGTTTTATTGTGTTATCTGTAAAATTTTATCAATCTCTCAATACTTTCATGTTTTGTATTTAAAAGTTGATAATACAAAAAAGAAAAAATGCAATACATAATAACATTCTTTGAGACAATATTATATCACTTATTTTGGAACTGTATAAAGTTTTTATGTTAATGAAATTTATTATTAATCAATTTCAAGTGAATTTTTTTATGATGTTTATATCAGTATTTATAGCGTAATTTTTCATACAAAAATGTATGACACAATTTTTATTATGTCATTTATGTTTTAATAAATAATAGAAAAAATTTAAATTTTAATCACAAATTTTCTTTGAAAAATAATCTGTTTTTCAAACTTTTGTTTCAATTATTGTTGAAATCTTATGATGCTGATCTTTTTCTAAACTTCTCCTTAAAACAAAAAGAATTGATGCCTTATCTTTAATTGAGATAGGCATGAGAATTATTTTAATTGTGCACAGGATTTATTCCGACCTCAAAAAATGAGGATACATTAAGTTTAGCATTCCTGAATAATTGCCTGACTAATTTGTTTTTGTTTCCAATGTTCCGCTCGCTTTTCATAAAGAAAAAATTTTCCTAGCTTATATTTAAACTTTAAGTAGCCACGAAATTCAATACCATCAAATTGCCTGTAAGAAATATCAGGATTTTCCTGTAATGACTGTCTTATTCCCTCGCTAAATACTGTAGGACCAGTTGTTGCATGAATATTATTTGGGTAGCGGTGAGTTTTGATATTATCAAGCATTAATTCCAAAGTTTTTTCCAGAAAAGGATGGTTTTTATTGAAAATTAATCCCCATTGAACAAAAAGATTTGGATGTCTTTCCGCGCTGATAATCGCCTCGTCATTATCTTTTATAAGATATTTCAGTGGTTTTGTGATAGAGCTGTCTACATCCAGATAAATTCCGCCTTTTTTGTAGAGAATCGCGTAACGGAAAAAATCTGCTTTTGCAGCTCCGATAGTTAGTTTTTTGTAGTTTTCGATATATTCGGGTGGAAATTCTTCTGTGATAAACTTTTCAATGTCATGATCATCATAAAAAAAATATTTGTACTCGGGATTTTTTCTTTTCATGTTCCAAATGTGCAGTTTAGTAATGAAGGGAAGATTTTTAGTCTTAAAAGTCTGGAATATTTGTTTCGGAACTGCCATAGTTTATTTTTTTAATAGTCTGTTATTCAATTAATAATAAGCTATAGATGATTTCATTTAACTGAAATTTTTCGTGTAGCAAAAAAGATTTTGAATGGGAAGGGAAACCATGATAATCTTTAAATGCTGATGCAGCTTATCTTTGAGTTAATCATAAGATTAAAATTTTATTAAAAAGTTAAATCAATCGCTTGATTAATTTTTTGGTTTTCCGAAAGGATTGTAAGAAATTCCGATATTGAAGTAAAAAGAAGGCTTGTATTTGGCTTCAAAAATGTAGTCTTTAAAAGATTCCTGTTTCTCAAAAACTCTTGCATTTGGAGTTGCTCTGATTCCTGTTTTTAAAGTTCCGATGAAATATTTACCTAAATTATGCTCATAAATTGCTCCGGAATTAATCTCCAATTGTCTGTACTCATAAGTTTTATCAGATTTATAAATGTAGAAAGAAGTATTATCCATTTCTGTCCCGAAAGCAATCCTTCCGTTTGAAAAAACATCTTTTCTTACCAGAACTTTTTTCGGTAAAATAATATCTGCAACCCATCCATTGTCGAATTTATGTTCATAAGTAAAAATCGGAAGGGCAGGAACTTGTGAACTTGGATCAATAAATACGGCTGCTCCCAATGTCATTTTAGTTTTCTGATTGGCTTTTAAAACGATAGATCCGGTCAGCATTCCGCGAACTCTTTCAAAATGTTCATCACTTCCGTCCACAGAAATCGAAGCGGAATAAATAGCGATCTTATTAAACAATTTAGAAAAATAAGTTGCATTAATAGCTTCAGAATGATAATGATATTCGTTTTTGTCCTGATAATCCGAAACAGGATTTTCGGTATTTATAGCGGTATAACGGTAATTAAGAGAAGTACTCAACAACCATTTTCTGTTTTTGACCAGATAAATATTGGCATTGGCTTTTATCTGATGAAAGTCTTTTACTTTGTTGTCAGGCAAGCCATTTCCATTAAGATTTGAAGTGAATTTATGTGGTGTTGTTTGGGTAAATTCTAAGTTAAAATCACGAGCCTGCGGAAATTTATCTGCAACAAATGCTCTTACTTTCAATGGAATACTGTCTTTTTTTTGAGAATAAACAATGTTTTTAAAAGGAAGAAACGCAAACGGAATAAGAGCTTTTCTAAATGTTTTCATAATTATTTTAATTCTTTAATAATAGATTGGAAAAAATTGAACTGGAAGATTTTATCATAAAAAATTTCAATACTGTTTTCTACGATAAATTCGAGATACTGTTTAGAATTGGAAATGGAATCTTCTTCAACAAAGACAAACCAGATTTCCTTCAGATGATTATTTCGTTTAAAACTTTCAAAAAGATTTAAGTCTAAAGAAATGGGATGTTTCAGATCGTAGAATAAAATTCCTTTTTTAGCCCCATTTTCTTCAATGATATTGATCGGATGGTTGATGTAATTAATGATTTTAATCCGTGGATTATAGCAGTCAATAAAATGATGCAGGTCAATAAGTTGAATTACCTTTTCTTCTTGTTGAGAATCAGTCATATAAAAACATTCTATTGAGATTTGCTCTGTTAATTCCTGAAAGGCTGTCAGTTCCATAAGTGAAAATTTTACAGGACAAAGGAATAGAGAATTACCCACTGGAAATTGTTTTTTATACGAAACAGGTAGTATTTTATACGAAAACCAAAGGCGTAACAATTTGTATAATAAAATGCGGATTTTGTATAATATTTTAATTAAAACTTGCGTTATAACGTATTTTTGTTGAGTGATAAAAACAGTTTAAAAGAATGAAATACAATTCTCATAATTTTAAGGAAACACTCGTCATCGATTTTCTTGTGGAAGACCGTTTCAGGTTTGTGAGGCATTTGTTGTTCCTTATTTTCTTCTTTCTGTTGATTTATAATGCGAGTTTTTGGCATTGGTATTCGGGAATTTATCAATACTACATCTTGTTTTTTGTGTATGTTTTATTGATCGGGATGGTATATATTAATATATATGTATTGGTTCCACTGTTTTTCTTCAAGACGCGCTATCTTACCTATTTTATTCTTCTTATTTTTCTCGGAGTGGGCGGATTAAATATGATCGGCTACTGTTTTGAAACTTTTTTTCTTAAATATCGTGTCATGAATATTCCAAGAGAAGGCGGAAAAGGCGGAATTTATGAAGGTGTTTTGATGTGTATCCCGATTATTCTGACGACGACTACGGTAAAACTTTTGCAGAAATGGATAAAAGACAGCCAGAGAATTACAGAACTCAACAATCTTACGCTAAGAATGGAACTGAATGAGCTTCGAAACCAGATCAATCCTCATTTTCTGTTTAATATGCTGAATAATGTAAAAGCACTCATCAGAACCGATCCCGAAAAAGCGACGACCGTTATTATGAAACTGTCCGAATTTTTAAGGTATCAGTTATATGAAAACGGCGAAGAAAAAACGTTACTCACCTCTGAAATTGATTTTCTTTCAAACTTTATCAACCTCGAAAAAATAAGAAGAGAAGACTTATCTGTTGATATTCATGTAGATATTGAGAAAAGAACACTGAATAGTATTTTTATTCCGCCGAACCTTTTTACAACGTTTGTGGAAAATGCTGTAAAACATAGTGTTGATATCAATGGAAGTGAACATTATATCAAAATTAAGATTAAAATGGAGAATGAAAAACTTTATTTCGAGTGCATTAATTCAAAAAATAATACCTATTCTGTTTCGGATAAAAATTATAGCGGTTTAGGATTGGTCAATATCAAAAGAAGATTGGAACTGTTATATCAAAACACCTATGAATTGGACATTATTTCGACTGATAAAGAATATTTTGTAACCTTAATTATTCCTGTATGAATTGTATAATTGTAGATGATGAACCGTTGGCAAGAGCGGAAATGCAGTCGCTAATCAAAGAAATTTCGCAGATTGAAATTTTAGGAAGCTTTTCGAATGTTCCTGTAGCAACAGAATTTTTGAAAACAAAAGAAATTGATTTAATTTTTCTTGATATCGAAATGCCGTTAATTTCAGGACTGGAATTTGCAGAAACGCTGCCAAAAGATACTTTAATAATTTTTACGACTGCTTATTCGCAATATGCATTGAAAAGTTATGAACTGGATGCGGTTGATTATTTATTGAAACCAATTGATAAACAACGACTTGAAAAAGCAATTGAAAAAGCTGTTCTTTATAAAGATCTATTATCCAGCAAAACGGTAAAAAATACTGTAGAATCAAATACTACCGATTTTTTATTCATCAAAGCGGACAGAAGATATTATAAAATCAACTTTTCCGAGATTAAATATATCGAAGGTTTGAAAGACTATGTTGTCATTCACACACAGACGCAAAAGCTGATTACAGCGATGAATTTAAAAACAATACATCAGAAAATTCCTGCAGATATTTTCCTGAGAGTGAGCAAATCTTATGTTGTCAATATTAAATTTATTGATTCCTTCGACAATCATAATATTTACATTGATGATGCGGAAATCCCTTTAGGAGAAGTTTACAGATCTGAGTTTTTTAAAGCGTATTCTGGAGGATCTTTAAATTTTGATAATTAATTAAATAGCATGAGTTGACTGTTTTGATAAAATCCATTTTCCATTTTGATAAATAGCTTCAACAAAACCGCCACCTTCACCACTTCCATAATTGATAAAGAATTTTTTACCGTCTTTATCTCTTTTAATTTTTCCGAGATACTGAGAAAACATGTTCAATTTATAATCAGATTTTAAATTAAATCTTTCTTTTTCAGGATAAACAAGCACTTTTACATGAGTTGGTTTAATTTTTTGGAAATAATCACAGTCCGAAAAATATCCCGCAAAAGAATAATTGTTTTTGGAAAAATCAAAGCTCTTATAATCATGATCTACAACCTGAGAATACAGATCTGTGAATTTAGATTTCTCAGATTTATGCAACGGATTGATGTCTGTAAAATCCGAAATTCCATCATTATCAGTGTCTGCAGAGTTTGGATTTAATAAAATTAATCTTTCAAATAAATTGTTGAAACGGTCTTTATCACTGTCTTTTCTTACTTCATCAAGATCGATTTCAAAAACAAGCTGATCTTTTACGGCTTCTTTTGGCGGACCAAAAGGATAACCCCAATTTTCACTGATTCTTATAAAACTTCCATAAGTCAGAAGTTTGTTGCCGGATACAAAATTTTCCGGTTGATTATTATTAAAATGAGTAAAATTGCTCAAACCTAAATAGTAAGCATTCGGAATATTGTTTTTCACTTCAAGAAACCAATACCCAAACTGATTTTCGCCAATTCCGTAAGTATCATTATTTTCTTTCTGAATATTTTTATAAAGAAACTGTTCGCCAAAATTTTTTCTTAGATCACCAAATTTTGCATTGTATTCTTCCGTTCTTTTCTTCCATGCATTTTCATCATAGTCAGACATTGATTTTCTCTCATCATTAAATTCTTCTTCATAAGTTTTCAGATCTTTATTGATGCTGAATTTTACATGAGAAGGATTTGCCTTCAAGATTTCTTCAGGAGTATCGATTTTGAATTCTTTGTATTTAGTATCTTTTTCTTTGCCGTCCTCAAAACAGTTTTTTTCTATTTCATATTGTTTACAGGAAAATAATGAAATGAGAAGAATAGATGAGTAAAATGATTTCATGAAAATTGTTTTTAATATAATTTTTGATCTTTTTCACAATAAAAACTTGTTCGTTTGCCTGAACCAGTATCTTTTTTTATAATTTCTGAACCACACTTTGGACATTTTTCTCTGTGATAAGCCTGAAAATGTTTTTTCAGAACATTTGCTTTTTTCCATTTTTTGAAGTCGAAACTGTAATTTCGGGCTTCTTCAATTAGTTCGTCTAATTTTTTTGGAGGTAAATTGCCAATCAAACTTTCAGGGTGAACTCCAATTCTGAATAAAGCTTCATTTTTAATAATATTTCCAACTCCTGAAAAAATATCCTGATCCATCAAAGCATCGGAAACCATCATTTTAGGATTTGATTTTAATTTCTCTTTCGCTTTTTCAGGATTCCAATCGTCACTCATGACATCGGCTTCCCAATCGATTTTAGCTAAAAATTCAGAATCAACAAGTTTTACATTACAGGTATAAAAATACATTCCTCCATCTTTAAAAATCAAACCTAATCGTAAATTATCTTTCTGATCTTTCTTTTCGAACAAGCTGTAAGAACCGAACATTAATAAATGAATCCGGATGTTGATGGTATCGAAGATAAGGTAAGTTTGTTTCCCGAATGTTTTTATCTCCCGTAAAATCTCATTCTTAATTCCCGATGTTTCTTTAATTGAATTTCCTTCAACTTCAATTACTTTCTGACCGACAAATTTTTGCAGATCTTCTTTCATTAATACTATTGTTGGACCTTCAGGCATGTTTTAAATTTAGATCTTACACAACAATAATTTTGCCACGAAAAAATTTAATTAAGTTAAATTTACCGATGTAACTCGTTGAACATCTCAATATATTTTTCTTTAAACATTCTTTCTGCATTTTCAGGAAATCTAAAACCGTCGGGACCAACATAAATCTGTTTTGTATTAAAATCTTTATCTAAAATTCGTATTTGATTGTATTTTGTTAACCAGACATCAAAATGTTCGACCAATTTTGTCGCTTCATCCAATAATTCCGGTGGGAGAGAATGTCCGTTATTGATCAGTAAATCCCGAATGTGTTGATTGGATTTCAAGATAATTTCATCTTCATAAAATTGATCATATTTTTGAATTTTAGAATATTTGTTTTGAAAAGCAAGCTTCAACCGATTTAGATGAATATAAACTTGTCCTAATAATTCGACAGTATTTTTCCGCCATTCAAAATAAGAGTTATCTTTTTTCGATAAAGCTTCAAACTCTCTTTTAATGATGGAGTTGTGCCGTTCCGTTCTTTTATGAAAAAAATAAGCAATGATCGCTGTAAAAAAGGCGGTGACAATCGTACTTCCCAATATTTGTTGTAGTAATTCTGACATGATCGTGTTTTTGGTTATTAGTAATCATAAAGTTAGCGTAAAATAGAAGAAAGTTTTTCAGGTATTTTTACGGAAAAATAGAAGTTGCGAATCAGAGTTTTTTAGAAAAAATCATCCGATTAGTTCATAAAAAATAAAATTTGGAGTAATTTTGAAAAATGATGAACTTAAACCAGATTTTCACCAATCAGCGTACAGGAAATAATCCACATACAAAGGCTTCAAGAACGGATTTTCAGAGAGATTTTGACAGAATTATTTTTTCATCCGCTTTCAGAAGACTGCAAAATAAAACGCAGGTTTTTCCGCTTCCGGGAAGTGTTTTTGTACACAACCGTTTGACGCATTCGTTGGAAGTTTCATCTGTTGGAAGGAGTTTGGGAAGTATTATCGGGGAATTTATTCATGACAATTATAAAAATGATTTAACAGAAGATTCCAGGAATTTTTACCTTCATAATTTAGGAAATGTAATTGCAGCGGCTTGTTTGTGTCACGATGTCGGAAATCCCGCTTTCGGACATTCCGGTGAAGATGCGATTGCGAGTTATTTTGATAGAAATGAAACCGATTTAAAGCCAAAATTTAATGAAAAAGAATGGGCGGATTTGGTTAATTTTGAAGGAAATGCCAATGCAATCAGAGTTTTAGCACAACAGCAGCAAGGAAAAGACGCAGGAGGAATTCAATTGACATTTTCTACATTGGCAAGTATTGCAAAATATCCGTGTGAAGCGATTGCCAAAAAGAAAGGCATTATTCACAGGAAAAAGTTTGGTTTCTTTCAGAATGAAAAAGATATTTTCCTTGAGATTGCCAAAGGAACAAATTTAATTTTAGAAAACGATGAGCCATATATTTTCAAAAGGCATCCATTTGTTTGGCTGGTAGAAGCGGCAGATGATATTTGCTACAATATTATCGATATGGAAGATGCCCACAGATTGGGTATTGTTTCGACAGCAGATTGTAAGAATTTATTTTTCGAACTGGTGAAATCTGAAACGGGCGATGTTGACAGAATTGAAAGAAAACTAAGTTCCATTTCCAATGAAAACGAGCAGATTTCTTATTTAAGAGCGAAAGTTATCAACGCATTGATTAATAAATCGCTCGAAATGTATAAGCATAATTTTGAAACGATTCTTGAAGGAAATCTTAGCAACGGTCTGCTTGATATGTACAAGAATGAAAATAAAGCATTACAAGATATTGCGAGTTTTTCGGTGGAGAAAATTTACAATCACAAAGCCGTTGTAGAAATTGAAAATGCAGGTTACAACGTAATGTATGAATTATTGGATCATTTTATTCCGTCGATTTTAAAATCTGAAGAAAAAATTAAATCTTACGATATAAAAGCATTAAAATTAATTCCAAAACAATTCATTTACGAAAACGGAACCGACTACCAGAAAGTTCTCGGAGTAATCGATTTCGTCTCCGGAATGACTGACAATTATGCAACCGATCTTTACAGAAAAATCAAAGGAATTGACATCGGAATGACGGTATAATTTCTATTTATTTTAATAATTCAGAAGCCTCTTCGATTAATGATTGCATTAAAGTTGAGGCTTTTTTATGCTTTAAAAGCGGCGCAATCTGACCAGACCAAAAGAAAACCAGATCATTTTTCTGTTGTTCCAGAGCAGCTTTTCTCAATGCTCCCATGAAGGTTGTTTGTAAAGGAAAAGGCAATGTTTTGTCTGTTGCAGTCAATACGTCTCTTGTGATTTTAGTAGTAATTCCGCGTCCTAATCTTCCTGTGTAAGCTCTGGAAAGCGTGGTGGATTTTGCTGCATCGGAAAATAAAAATTCTTTGTGAATAGGTAAGGCTCCTGATTCTTCGGTTGCCAAAAATGCAGTCCCGATTTGTACAGCTTCAGCTCCCAAGGTGAAAGCTCCGGCGATTCCTCGACCGTTGGCAATTCCTCCGGCTGCTGCAACAGGGATTTTTACTTTATCTTTAACCAATTGAATCAAGGCAAAAGTTCCCGTTGTAGAAAGTTCGGATTTATCTAAAAATGAAGGTCTGTGACCGCCACTTTCGAAACCAGAAGCAACAATAACATCAACTCCCAATTTTTCCAAAGCAGTAGATTCATCTAAAGTTGTAGCATTTCCGAAAACGATTGTTCCCTGTTTGTGAAGATCCTCAATTATATTTTGATCTAAAAGTCCAAACATAAAACTGAAAACTTTAGGTTTAATATCAAAAACAACCTGCAACTGATTCTGAAATCTCGATTCAAAAGAGGGTGGTGGTGCAGGAATTTCGGTATTTAAAAGATCAAAATATGGTTTAAAAGTCTCAATTGCCTTTTCATATTGCTGTTTTGTGTGTTCTTCATCGATGATGTCGTGATCGTTTACCCAAAGATTAAGGTTATAAGGTTTGTCGGTTTTAGATGTTATTTGTTTGTGAATATCATAAATTTCCTGAGGTGATAAAGTATAAGCTCCGAATCCGCCCAAACCGCCAAGATTACTTACCGTTGTCGTCAGTTCAATCGTTGATAAACCTCCGCCAAAAGGACCCTGCATAATGGGATATTCAATTCCCAGTAATTCTGTAATTCTATTTTTATTCCACATGATTTTGATGATTTTGGTTAAAAAACTAGATTAAGGTTGTACGTCGGTTAATGTTTTGTTGACAATGAACCATTCACCGTTAATTTTATTGAAAGTTATAAAATTATAGTAATTAAAATCATACATTTTTACATTTAATTTTGCTGTGGCAATCGAGTTTATCACATCAATTGAGATGATTGTCGGTTTAAAATCTTTCCCTGATTTTTGTGGACTTACACGACTTCCGACACCTTCGATATACTGTGCTGCGGTTTTAAAATAAGGGACACCTTTTATGTCTCCGAAAAGCAAAGCATCTTTATAGAAAGCCTTTCTTAAAAGCTCGGTGTTTCCTTCATAAATTCCTTTGAAATAATAGTTTTCAATAACATTTTTTATTTCAGCTTCTTGTGTTTGATCTGTTTTCATGACACTTGTTTTTTGTGCATAGCTGTTCAATGGAAAACTGAACAGCCATGCGATTATTAATAAGATTTTCATTTTTATAAATTGTGTCCGGCGCCCATTCCTCCGTCTACATTAATAATGGCGCCCGAAATAAATTTGTTCTTGGCAATAGCATGAACCATTTGCGCAACTTCTTCCGGTTCTCCGATTCTGTTGATCAGATGTATTCCTGCATTGTTGTCAATACTTTCATCGTGCATTGGTGTTCTGATCAATCCAGGTGCAACTGTGTTTACTCTGATATTATCTTTCCCAAATTCTGCCGCCAATTGTAATGTCAAAGCATGGATTGCTCCCTTACTTGAGATCGGCGCAGTCGATGGAGATTGCGCAATTGCGTGGTAAACTAAAGGTGTTCCGACGTTGATGATAACTCCGTCTTTTTGCTTGATCATTTGAGGAATGACAGCTTGCGTTGTGAAGAATGTTCCTTTTAAATTCGTTGTTAAAAATTTATCTAAATATTCTTCGGTAACATCCAAAAATGGTTTGTTATCGTAAATTCCTGCATTGTTGACCAATACATCGATAGAACCGAATCTTTCAATAGCAACTTTTGCCAACGCTTCTCCAGTTGATTTATCGGCAACACTTCCTGCAACCATCGCCAGATTTTCTCCCGCTCGCAGTTCATTATAAACTTCATGCAATTTTGATCCTGTTTGTGAATTAATCACGACATTATCACCTCTGTCTAAAAAATAACGGGCAACTTCCAAACCTATTCCTGATGATGCGCCTGTTACGATTACTGTTTGTTTTTTCATTTTTAAATTATTTTTTTTGGGCTGTTGAAAATCCTTGTTCTTTTAACACAGAAACCTGTTCTCCGGCATATCCCCAGTTGTCATCTTCTATTTCGTTGATCATGATGTGGGTTAAATGCGGATCTTTATTCAAAACTGTAGTAACAACTTCACTGATTTTTCTGATTAATTCCTGTTTTTTTTCGCGGTTAATATCTTCGCGTAAAACATCTATTTTAATGAATGGCATAATGTTAAATTTTTAAATGTGATTAAATAAATTATTGCGCATCTGCAACTAAATGTACATTCAAATCGAAATTATTGTAGATCAAAGTATCGCCAAGATTGGCAAAGAAATTTGATGATCTGAATTTGATATTGAATTTTGTTCTGTCGATTACAATTTTAGCGTCCAAAACTGCAACGTTGTCTGTTTTTACAATTTGTAAAGTAGTATCAATTGAATGAGTAATTCCTTTAATTGTAAGGTCTCCTTTTACGTAATAAAGGTTATTATCGTCTGGTTCTGCATGTTTGATTTCGAAAACTGCATCAGGAAACTGATCAGAATTAAAAAAATCGTCTGAAGCCAAATGACTGGCAAATTGTACGTTGGTTTCGGCATCTTCAACATCGAGAATCGTAATTGATCTTGTATTGATTACAAATTTGCCAGATAAAAGATTGTTGTTTTCAAAAGTGAAATCTCCGTCTTTTACTTCGATGGTTCCGTTGTGAGCTCCGGTTACTTTTCTTCCGATCCACTCTACTAAACTGTTTTTGCTGTTTACTTTAAAATTTTTTGTATCCATTTTGATTTGTTTTAAATGTTGATACAAAGTTCAGCCGAATCGAAGGAAAAGTTACGTGATGTACATCACGAAATATGGGAAAGTTTAATCTGTGTTTTTAAGGTTATTAATTATTGGTGAAGCCTGCTTAAAGTCTCTCTCGTGACTCCCAAATAAGCGGCAATCAGGTGTTTAGGAACTAAATTGTATAATTGAGGATACAAAGCCATAAGCTCTTCATACCTGAATTTTGCATCGTTATTCATGAAAGAAAGCAAACGTTTTTGGGCTGCAACATAACCTTTATTTGTTCGCCACCTGAAAAAATGTTCCACTTCATGAATTTCACTGCAAATCTTTTCTCTATCTTCATTTGAAATGGATAAAATACTTGCATTCGTAACGCAATCAACGTTGATAGTTGCTCTGTTTTTGCTGTAAAGTGCATCGAAATCTGTTACCCACCAATTCTGCATGGCAAATTGAAGGATAAACATTTTCATAGCATCATTAAGGTAAAATGCTTTCAGACAGCCATCTAAAACGAAATACTCATGATCTACAAAATCTCCTTCCGTGATCAGCATTTGCCCTTTTTTAAGATTGATCATATTAAAATGCCCAAAAACATACTCAAACTGATTGTCAGTAAGAGAAGCAAATCTTGAGATATGTGATTTTAATATTTCTTTTGCATCGACCATAATGGATAATTAATAATCAAAATTAAGTCTTTTCTTAAAATAATTTTAACTTAGAAATCAAATATTAAGATCATTTTAAATGATATTGAATTTCAATATTTTAAAAGCAATTCTTCTTTGATTGTTCTTATATTTTTCATTATTTTTAACAAAACATAAATAATAACGACTCATTAAAAAAATCAAATTATGGCATATTTAGGAATTATTGTTTTTATCGGATTAGTGACATTATTTGCCTCTTTTTTCACTGTAAAACAGGAAACTGCGGCAATTGTGGAGCGTTTAGGGAAATTTCACTCAGTCCGTCACGCGGGTTTGCAGCTCAAAATACCTTATTTAGATAAAATTTCAAAAAGAATGAATCTCAGAATTCAACAATTGGATGTAATGATCGATACCAAAACGCTGGATAATGTTTTTGTGAAAATGAAAATTTCCGTGCAGTTTCAGGTGATCAGAACTCAGGTTGCAGATGCTTTTTATAGACTTGAAAGTCCACATGATCAGATTACTTCTTATGTTTTTGATGTTGTAAGAGCGGAAGTTCCGAAATTAAAACTGGATGATGTTTTCCTGAAAAAAGATGATATTGCTGTCGCGGTAAAAGCCGAACTTCAGGAAGCGATGCAAAGTTATGGTTATGATATTATTAAAGCTTTGGTAACTGATATCGATCCTGATGAACAGGTAAAACATGCAATGAACAGAATCAACGCTGCGGAAAGAGAAAAAACAGCTGCAGAATACGAATCTGAAGCGCAGAGAATCAGAATTGTAGCGGTTGCAAAGGCAGAAGCTGAATCTAAAAAATTACAAGGACAAGGTATTGCAGACCAAAGGAGAGAAATTGCAAAAGGTCTTGAAGAATCTGTAAGAATGTTGAATAATGTTGATATTAATTCTCACGAAGCTTCTGCATTGATTGTGGTTACACAACATTATGATACATTGCATTCTGTTGGAGCAAGTAGCAGAAGTAATTTGGTTCTATTGCCAAATTCGCCAACTGCAGCAAGCGGAATGCTGAATGATCTGGTTGTAGCAATGACGACCGCAAATACAGTAGGAGAGGTGACAAAAGGGAATTATCCGCCACCTCCAAAAGATCATAATCACGGGACAAAAAGCAATTTATAAAAATAAAAACCTCCGAAATTCCGGAGGTTTTTTTATGACTTATTTCTTCGTTTTAGAAACTTGCTTTACTAATGTATATTTTATTGAAGATCCGTCTGCAGGAGGGTTTTCAATTTTTTCGGTTTTTACTTTTAAAACATATTCATAACCTGGCTCGTAAGTAAATCCCTCAATATTGCTGTAAAAATTTGTCCATTCACCTGAACTGTTTTCTTTTACCTGAAGACATTTCATTGGAGCAACTCCTGTGCAGTCTGCAGTTTCAGGTCCTACAATAAATGTTTTTTCATTTTCACTGGAAGCGCTTGTTGTTGCAGTACATTGTGCCAATACCAATATGAAAACTGCAGAAAATAGTACTTTTAGAAGTGTTGTAATATTTTTCATAATTCAAATTTTAGAGCTGGAATAGACAATTTTTATGCCGAAAATATTTTTGAAATCAGTCTTTTAATGATAATTAGTTTTTAAAAACCTTAGCAATTCAGATTTTTTTCAACTTTATAGATGAAATTATTCCCAAGGCTTTTTGGGTCTACTTGCCCCAATAAAACTTTGCTTCCCAATCAATAACTCGAAAAATAATCTGAAATCCGAAATTAACGACCATAAAGGATATTTAAAAGTTGCGGGCTTATTTTTTTCAATCACAGCATGACTAAACCATGCAAAACCATACCCGAAAATCGGAATGTACCACAGAAATCTTTCTTTTCCTGAACTGATAACATATCCGATCACGAAAAAAACGAGTAATGTTCCGATAAAATGAAATATTCTGGTTCCTGTTCTACTATGTTCAGTAAGGTAAAACGGGTAAAATTCTTTGAATGTTTTTATTCTTTCAGACATGGCAGTTTTAGTTTAATATTAGAAGAATTAAAGCAATAATTTAGCCAAGATCAAAGAAAACTACTAAAAAGAAAAAAGACAAAACTGCGATTAACAATTTTGCCTTTTTATTATATTTTATTTCTAACCTATTGAAAATTAAGCTTTCCCAAGTTTACTGTTTTTTCTACCATAAGAAAAATAGAAAATTAATCCTAAAACCAACCAAATTCCAAACCAAGACCAGTTTTCTGTACTCATTCCTGTTAAAAGATAACAGCAAGAAATTAACCCTAAAACTGGAATTAAAGAAAGGTTTTTAACAAAAGCTAAGACAGAAATAACTATGCAAACCAAATAAAAAGAAATCAGCGGAATATTCTTCACTACATCTTTAAATATATCAGAAAAATAAGTGGGGAAAAGATAATTCACAAAAATCAAACTCAAAACAAATCCGATAGGGAAAATGTATTTTGAATTGATATAAGGAATTTTGAACTTTCCTTTTCTTTCAGCCATTTCTTCTTCACTTTGTGGCGAAAGCATCAATACACCTCCACAAACAAGAACGAAGGCAAACAAGGTTCCAATACTTGTAAAATCTAAAATTAAATTTTCGTCTGTAAAAAATATAGGAAGCCCTACAACAATACCTGTAAGAATTGTTGCAAAACCGGGTGTTTTATATTTAGGGTGGATTTCAGACAATTTTTTTGGCATCAAGCCATCTCTACTCATTGTCATCCAGATTCTTGGCTGTCCCATTTGGAAAACCAATAAAACACTTGTCATTGCTACAACTGCAGATATTGATACAATGAAAAGCATCCATTTTACTCCTTTTAATGCAAATATTTCCGCTAAAGGATCAGAAACGCCCAATTCTTTATAGGAAACCATTCCGGTAAGAACCAAAGCCAGGATAATATAAACAACTGTACAGATTACCAAAGAGTAAATCATCCCTCTTGGTAAATCTTTTTGAGGATTTTTCGCTTCTTCTGCTAAAGTAGAAACGGCATCAAAGCCAATATAAGCATAAAAAACTGCGGAAACCCCTGCCATAACTCCACCAAAACCATTAGGTAAAAACGGTGTCCAGTTATCAATGTCAACATAGGCAAAACCTACGATAATCACAAGAAGAATTACGGCTAGTTTTATGTAAACCATTAAGTTACTGAAGTTTTTAGATTCTTTAGTTCCTCTGTAAACCAAATAGGTAATTAATACATTAATTAATAAAGCAGGTAAATCAAATATTACTTTTAAACCTCCTAAAAGTGGTGGGTTTTTCCATGCTAAAAAGCCTTCTGCATTTTGTAGTGTTGTTATCTTTTTTTGAAGAATGGTTGCAATGTTTTGCCCTTCTTTCAGATGTCCTTTCACTTCATTAGAGGTTAAATAACTTTCTAAAGGAGAATTATGTACAAGACTGGCTTTATTCGACAGATAGTTATTTATACTTTGAATAAAAGCTGTATTATTATCAAAAATAGAATGTGCAGATTTATAATTAATGGTAAGCCATTCCGGCAAATGAATTCCAAATGTGTCGAGTAAATTGGTAAAATAACCACTCCACGAAAAGGCGATGTAAATATTTCCGATGGAATATTCCATAATTAAAGCCCAACCAATGATCCATGCAAAAATCTCCCCAAAAGAAACATAAGCATAAGTATAAGCACTTCCAGAAACCGGAACCCGCGAAGCAAATTCTGCATAACACATTGCTGTAAATCCGCATGCAACGGCACAAATAGCATATAAGAAAATAACACCGGGACCGCCAGAAAAACAGGCATTACCAATCGCACTGAAAATACCACCTCCAATAATTGCAGCAATACCGAAAAACGTTAAATCTTTTACACTTAAAACTTTGTTTAAAGAATGGTTTTCACCATCACCTCCTTCCAAAATTGTGGCATTCAATGGTTTCCTTCTAAAAAGTTGATTCATTCAATTCTATATTTGATTTCGAAAAAAGCAAATGTAATTATTTCTAGGAAATAATTTTTATTTTCTTAAGGTTTCTTATCAAAAAGTTAAGAAGTCTTAAAAAAGAATGGAGTTATTAACAATGTGTTAAAAGGCTTGTTTATACAATATCTTTTCAATATTTTCGTTGATAAATTGTGGATAAATATTTCCCGTAATTTTAAATATTAGACCTGATTTTCAGGCTTACACGTTTCAAAATTTAAAATTAATGAAATCAAGAAAAATACTTTTAGCGGTTGCTGTCATGTATTTCGGAATCTCCGATGCGCAGCAGTCTCAGTACTTTACACAACAGGAAAACTACAGATTCAATCTAGCTGAAAATCTTTATCAGACCAAAATATACAACGCTTCTCAATACGAATATGCAAGACAGTATTTCTATAATCAGAATTTGTCAAGGTCGAGGAAGGAAGCTGCGCAGTTTTTTGATAATGTAATCGGGGTAATTCTTCAGAAAAATCACGCAGAAGAGGGTTTGACTGCTTTTATGAAAGAATATCCGAATTCTGCCTATTTTGCTCAGGCAAATTTACCGCTGGCTGATTATTATTTGGCTAAAAAAGATTTTCAGAAAGCATTGGAAACTTTGAAAAAAGTAAATCAGTACCAGCTTTCAAAAGAAGAAAATACACAGTATATCCTGAAATTAGGGTATGCTAAATTCATGATGGGCGATTCTAAAGGAGCAACAGATGCATTGGAAGAAGCGTACAAAACAGCAGATCAATCTCAAAAAGGCGATATTGCTTATATGTTGGGTCACCTTTATTATTCGAACAGACAGAATGATAAAGCTTTTAAATATTTTGATTCTATAAAAGATCAGGCTAAATATTCTAAATTGGTTCGTCCTTATTATGTTCAGATGTACTATAATGATAAGGATTATGACAAGGCAATTTCCGAAGGAACAGCTTTGCTAAATGAAGATATTTCCGATTCTTATAAGGCTGAAGTTCACAAGATCATCGGTGAAAGTTATTTCATGAAAAATGATTACACTTCGGCTTATCCTCACTTAAAAGATTATCTGACTGTTCAGCAAAATCCGTCTGAAAATGATCTTTACGAGATGGGATTTGTCGCGGCTCAGCTTAAAAAATATGATGAAGCGGTTTCTTATTACAATCAGTTATTGAACAGTAATTCCGCTTTGGCTCAAAATGCTTATTATCAGTTAGGTAATGCTTATTTAGCGGTTGGTAAAAAACAAGAAGCACTTTCTGCATTCCGTTCTGCGTATCAGATGAATTATGATAAAAAAGTAAAAAAACTGGCGCACGAACAATATGCAAAATTAAGCTATGACATCGGAAACCCGTTTGAAAGTGCTTCAACAGTTATTCAGAATTATATTAATGAAAATCAAAATGATGCAAATGCTCCTGAAATGAGATCACTTTTGGTGAAATCTTACTTATATTCAGGAAATTACAAAGAAACGTTAAATGCGATTGACAGATTGCAGAATTCAACTCCGGAAATCAATAAAATCGATCAGGAAGTTTCTTACTTATTGGGAACAGAAGAGTTCAATAAAGGAAATTACGATGGGGCTGAACAATATTTATTGAGAAGCTTAGGATTTAATATCAATAAAGAATTCAATAACAGAGCATTATATTGGTTGGGACAGGTTTATTATCAAAAAGGGAATTATCCTTCTGCGATTGCCCGTTATGAAAAATTACTTACCGAAACTTTCCCAGAAAAACAGCAATTGCCTTACGATTTAGGATATGCTTATTTTAAATCTAAAAAATTCGATCAAGCGGAAACATATTTTAAACAATATTTGACCAATCCGAAACCTGAGTTTAAAAATGATGCGGAACTTCGTTTAGCGGACATCAATTATGCAAATAATAATTTGAACGAAGCGATCGCGATCTACGATAAAAATGAAGATGCAACAGATTATACTTTGTACCAAAAGGCAATGGCTTTAGGATTTAAAGGTGATACTCAGGCAAAAATTACAAATCTTAAAAATCTTTTATCTAAATATCCTGGTTCTGATTATTACGACGACGCTCAATACGAAATCGGAACGGCTTACGCAGCACAGGATGATTTTAATAATTCTAATGATTTCTTTAATAAAGTAATTAAAACTTCATCTGATAAAGATTTAGTAGCAAATGCATCGATTTACAGAGCGCAGAATTATATCGATCAGAATCAAGGTGATAAGGCTTTATCTGAATTAAGAACTCTTGGAGATCAGTATAAAAATACAGCTTACGCAGAAAAAATAGTTCAGGCTGCGAAACCTATCTTTACCAAAAATGGTGATGTTGCAGGTTATGAAAGTTTCGCAAGAAACTTAGGAGTAAATGTAGATGCTGCAGAAATTGATGAAATTAATCTATCGACTGCAAAACAATATTTCACGAAGAAAGATTATAAAAATGCGATTTCTTATTACGAAAAATATTTAACTCAAAATCCAACAGGAGAGGGGCTTTATCAAGCGAAATATGAATTAGGGGAAAGCTATTATCAAACAAAAGATACAACGAAATCTCTTCTGGTTTTACAGGAAGTTGCTAATGTTGCCAATGATTATCAGGATGATGCACAGACTCGTTTAGCTCAAATTTATGTAAACCAAGGGAACACAACTGAAGCTAAGAAGTATCTTGAAAATATTAAAAATTCATCAGATGTTAACATTAAAAATTACGCAAATGTAGAATTAATGAAGATCTACGCAGATGAAAAGAATTTCTCTCAGGCGGAAAAATTAGCTGATGCGGTAATAGCAAACAGTAAAAACTCGGCAGCTGTAATTGAGACTGCAAAAGTAATCAAGGCGAGAAGTTTGATGAATTCAGGGAAAGATAAAGATGCGCAAACCGCTTATACTTCTCTTGAAAAGTCTTCAAATACATCAGTTGCGGCAGAATCTTTGTATGCAAAAGCATATTATCAAAACAAAGGAAAAGCCTTTAAATCTTCTAATGAAACGATCTTCAAGTTAGCTAATAATTATGCTTCAGAAGAATATTGGGGTGCAAAAGCGCTGGTTTTGATGGCGAAAAATTATATTGGCTTAAAAGATAATTATCAGGCGAGTTACACTTGTGATCAGATCATTGAAAATTACAAAGATTTCCCTGAAATTGTTGCAGAAGCAAAAGAGGTTAAAAAGACTATTAAAAAGTAATGATATTTTTAGGAGAAAATCTTCCATATGAATATTCTATTTCTGAGCCAATGAAGCCGGAGATATGCGCAGAGCATTTTGCTACAATAATGAATAGAAAAGGATTTAACCTCAATTTTTCATTAGAAAGTTTAGAAATTGAAATTGATCAGATTTTAGAGAAATATTCAGAGCAGGATCTAAATGATCGAAGTATTTTAGAGGCTTTTCTAACGGCGTATATTGGAGAGTCAGTTATCAGATTGTTTGGAGGAAATTGGGCGGGCGATTTTTTTGCTCCTTTAAATAGGTCAGGAATAAATTTTTATACATCTTATATTGTTATAAATGATTTTAGGTTTAATCCTAATCACTTTATAGGTTATTACTTAAATAATGGTAAAAAATCTGAAGGAACATTTTATAATTATTTGTATAAAAGAGATGAAAGTGTTGGAATCTTCCACGATTTTTTAGGTGGAGGATTAATTAAAAAAATAAACAATAATATTCAATAGATTTTTAAATCCTTTGTGATTAAAATTAAGAGTATGAATAAGAAAATTCAAATATTATCTATATTATTTTTAGGGATCTCGTCGGTTGCGTTTTCCCAGATCAAAGAAGAAAAGCTGATTCTTAATAAAAAAAGAGAACCGGAAGTAAAAAAGATCGAAAAAAAGAAGACTTCTGTGGAAACAATTAAAAATTATCCACCGGAAGAGAAATCTCAGAACCCTGTACAATACAATATTACAGATGTTCCTGCGGTTTCGGATTTCAAAACTTCGACGATTCAGGGAGCGGATGTTACTCCGAAATTTGAAGGTTCGGCTCAGAATAATTACATCCAGTTCGGAATGGGGAATTACGGCAAAATTTTAGGTGATGCCAATATTTCTAAAACATTACAAAATAAAATTGAAGTAGGGTTAGATGCTCATTTCCTATCCACTCAAGGGTTGAAAAAAGAATATGATTGGGATTCCAAGCAAAGTTCTACAACGTTGGGAGCTTATCTTAATTCTTACGCAGATAAGGGAAAATTTAATTTGAATGCCGAATATGGCTTAAACAGCTATAATTATTATGGTATTTATGCCTTAAATCCTGGAGATGTTGATTTGGATCAAAGAGTGAATCAGTTTAAAGTAAATGGTTATTACGATTTTTATTCCAATGAAATTTTAAATGATGTACGTGTAAAATCTTCATTTTTAAAAGATCATTTTGATGCTCAGGAAAATCAGGCTTCAGTGTTGGCGAATTTCTCTAAACATGGCGTTGAGATCGGAAAATCCGGAATTAATTTAAATGCAGATTTAGGCGTTGAATTGGAAACTGTAAAATCTGATTTTGCTATAAGAGATAAAAATTCTTCAAACTTTTTTAATACAAGTTTAACTCCAAAAGTGACATTTAGCAAAGGAGATTCTTATTTAAGATTAGGTTCTAACTTTTCGTTTTTGAATGCCAAAAATTCAAACGATCTGATGGCGGGGCAAATGAAAAATAATAAGACATATTGGTTTCCGGAAGCGGAATTTCAATTTGCTGCAGCCAAAGAATTTAAATTTTACGGAGGAGTTGACGGAGGTTTGAAAATCAATACATATGCTGATTTATTGCAACAAAACCCATTCATTGTTTCTGATCAATATTTAAGACCAACAGAAACAAAATATCATTTTTATGTAGGTTTGAGAGGAGATATCGATGAAATGTTCAAATACGATGTTTCAGCAGGCTATGGAAAAATGAGAGATATTATGTTCTTTAAGGCAAACAGTATTTTTGATAACAGCTATACTTTAAACCGCTCTGCCTACAACTTTGCCAATACTTTTTCGACAGTTTATGATGACGGAAATGTAGGTGATATCAAAGGGAGTTTGCAGTATTTTCCTTTGGCGAATTTAGTACTAGATACAGAAGTAAAATTCACAAAATTTGACTTAAATAATTACGAAAATATTTACAACGTTCCATTGTTGACAGCAAGTCTTGGAGCGAAGTATACAATGCTTGATCAGAAATTAATGCTTGGTTTTAAAGGGATTTTTGCAAGTGACAGAACAACGAATTCTTTCATGATTGAAGGTGTCGGAAGCCCGATGTTTTACCAATCTACAGAGAATACGAATGACAAAGTTGGCGGCTATGCAGATTTAAATCTTTCGGCAGAGTATAAAGTTCACAAAAATTTCAGTATTTTCGCGCTCGGGAATAATCTTCTGAGCTCAAAATATCAGACGTACAAAGGATACAAAGTTCTTGGTGCACAGATTTTGGGAGGAGTGAAGATTACTTTCTAAAATAATTATTGATAAATGATAATTGATGAATGATTATCATGTCACTTATAAATTATCGTTTATCAATTATAATCGGCTTCGTAGTTCAACTGGATAGAATATCGGATTTCGGCTCCGAGGGTTGGGGGTTCGAACCCCTCCGAAGTCACTAATTGCAAAAAGCGCCAAATAAAAAGTTATTTGGCGCTTTTCTAATTTTAATCATCACTTGGAAAAATTGCTGTAGAAATTTCAGAAGAAAATTTTTGCCGAGAATGAAAAAAAATTAATATTTAAATAAAATAACCATTCAGAAAATTAAACAGCGAACAAATGAGAGAAGATCATCAAATAGATAAAACATCAGAAGCATATAAAAGATTAAAAGAAATTTTAGGAGAAGAACCTTGGGAAGATTATGCAAGATCAAGAATAGAACTCAAAAATTTAACAATTGACGATTTTTCTATCATCTTGCCCTGGATCAGTAATGTAGGAAGATTGTATCTCAGCGATTCTACCATTTCCAATTTTTCAGAATTATTGAAGTTGGATAATTGTTATTCTTTTCATCTGGATAATGTGGCGTTCACAAACAACGATTGTGAGGTAACGAGAGATTTTCCAAGTGAACTTCATTTTTCTAATATGAATTTTGATGCAAGCGGGCTGAATTGCTTTCCTACATCAGTTAGTAAAGGACACCATAGCTTTTCTATTGAAAACTGTCATATTGAAAACATTCAAGAGCTAAGCAATATAGAAGGAATTTCTGCATTATATCTTGATAAAATAACCCTCACCTATCATCCAAGAAAAATAAAAGAGAAATCAATTTACAGGATTAGTGTTTCCGACTCGCAGTTTGAAGATATTTCTTTTATACCCTTTAAAAAATCGGTAGGGGATATTGATTTTGTAAACTGCCGTATAGGGAGCTTTGAGGGAATTTCGGAGCTTAAGGAGCTTGAAGAAATTGGATTTGATAATAATACGATAGTTGAAGATAAAAAGGAATTGAAAAATCCTTTTAATAAAAAAATTACCTGTGTTTTTTTGGTGAAAGGTAAAAAGCCACTTGCTTTAAAAAATGTATTAGGGCTCAAAAATTATATTAATCATATACATTTTACCAATTTTAAAGGAAAGACAATTGATAATCTGGAAAAATTTGAAAGGTTACATAATCTCACATTTGATAAATCTAAGTTTTATGTAGATGCATTTTTACCCATTGCTAAACAAATCAAAAGCGTAGAAATTAGAGATTCGGAGATTAAAAAACATAGTTATTTCAAGCATTTTCCTAATTTGACAAGTTTTGAATTAAACGGTTTTGGAAAAGATAGTAAAGATACCCGAATTTTTTCAAAACTGTTTCCTCTAAAAAAACAGCTGAAAGAGCTGGAGTTTTATGAATCTCAGGATAAACCCACAAACTATCCCATCGAAAAATTTACAGCACTGGAATCTTTAAAAATAGGTTACAATATTTCGTTACAGACTGTGGAATCTATTCTTGCTTTTAAAAAATTAAAAAAATTAGAAATAAGGATAGAAAAAACAAAGAAGATTATCGATTTGGGAAATCTGAAAAACTTGGAGTTTTTAAATATTTACAGTGAATCAAATTTACGTTGTACGGGATTTGAACATTTGAAACATTTAAAATCTTTGGACATAAGCAGTGACGGAAAATGTGATATTAATACACTTCCAAAAATGAAATCCCTGAAAAGATTGAGTTTTTACAGTTATGAAGATTGTGCGGTGAATGGACTGAGCCAGTTTCCGAATTTAAAATTTTTGAAATTAGAAGGGATAAAGAAACTGCAATTAAAAACCCTGAAAAAGCTGAAAGTTCTGGATTTGCAAAATAGTGCAATTAAGAATTTGTCTTCCATTGAAACTTTACCATCGCTTGAAAAATTAGATTTATCATGCATTCAAAATAATATTGATTTCACAGAAATATCGAAATTTCCCAATTTGAAATGGTTAACATTATTGGAAAGCTATGAGGTAAACGATATTTCAGCTTTAGAACCGTTAAAAAAATTAGAGCGTCTGGATTTATACAGAACAAAAGTTACGGATGTTCTGGTTTTGAATACATTACCAAATTTGAAGGAAGTCAACTTGGCAGTAGAGAATTACGAATTAAATCTTGAAGAGCAATTGGATCGTCCGGAAATTGCCATTTATTGTGGATTACCAATGGTTAATTTATGGATTTGGGAGAAGGACGAATTTGGAATTTAAAAAGACTGTAAATATCAAATTATTTTTATGTAATAGAAAATTAGATGTGGGTTTAATACTATTCAAAAAATTGTTTAAACTATGAGCGAAAAAAAACTATTAGAAAAAAAAGATTGGAACTATTATGTTTATGAAGAAGGCAACAATATCCAATTATCTGTTCCGATTCCTAAACCCACTCCGGGATTTGATGTTCTTTATACGTTAAACGAGTCTGAAAAGGAAAAATATTTATACACAGGTATTAAAGCGCTTGAAGAAAGAATTGAAGATATGAATATGAACTTTACAAACTATGAAATGAATTCATGGAGGTAATATTTCATGTTCACACAAAATCCATATAAGATGAACTCAATTCAGAATATGAGATTTGGGGTGAAATTATTTTAAAACTTAATGATCAGTCAGCAATAACTGAAATAGTGAATCATGAATGGAATATTCTTGAAGTTTATGAGTGGTTTCAAAAAAATAAGTCCATATTACTCACAGAATCATTTCCATTTTATTTTGAAGATGAAAAATGTATTGCAAACTGCAGAGATATTTTATATGAGAAAAATGATTTTAAAGACCTAAATGAAGAAATAGAGTATTATGATAGAGCCGAGAATTATTTCTCAAACCATTATTTTAAATTAAAAGGTACAGATATTCCAATGCTGTTTATCGGACTAAAAGATAATAACGGAGAAATATCTTGGTTTGATGATAACAAAAAAGAATATTGCTATTTTTCCTTTAATATGGACTACTTCATCAAATCTACTCAAGAGGAATTTACAGAGGTATTTAACAAATGGCTTAACAGTCAAAGTAAAAATCCTAAAGCCCTAAAAAGGATTAAAGAAATTGAACAATCATACACTTAAATTACATGAAAAGCATAAAGCAAAGATTAGAAGAAAACTATATCCTGGGTTGCATCAAACGTAATAATGCTTATCAATTTTACTTAATGCCAATAGCATGGTGGATTTTGAATCACGAAAAATACAATCCGGATTATATTTCAAATGATGGTCAATATGTTTTTAGGAATAATGTTTTTAATGTAACTGATGATCAGCAGGAGCCTTTTTTTATTTCTATTTCAGAGGATAAAATTTCTATATCAGAAGTAAAAAATATTATTGAAAATTTTTCAGAGGAATACTCAGAAATAATGTTTTTTATTGATTTTGATACAAAAGGATACATCAGTGCTTTCGACGATATTGAGGTAGAAACATATTTGCCGAATGAAACATGGACAGGAAAATATGAAAATCCACAAGATTATATTCCGAAGAATATATTAGATCAAATAAATTAAAAAACTCAACACAAAAAAACTCAATATTAACTAAAGTCAAAGAAAAATGAGCAGTTTTGACGTAACACTTTTTTTATTAAAAGAAAAACAAGATCCAAGGTCATTTATGATCGATTTTAATGAAAAATTGAAATCGATAAATGTTTTACTTGAAAAAGATGAGTATGAAATAGTAGTTTTTAACGACAGCCGAAACGGGGAAGAAAAAGAACATATTTATCTGAACGAATCAATGAATGATGAGCAAATAATAGATTTGGTCTGTTCATGGAAAGGATTGGGTTTGCTGTCTTACAGACATCCTGATTTTAGTATGCCATTATCAATTAATTACTTAACATGGGATGATGAATATCTCTATGGTTTTGATGTCGGATTTGCAAGCAGCGACACTATATTTAAAGAAGAACAACATGAAAAATTGATGACCAAAATATCTGAATTCATAGATTATGGATACGTTGTCGGAAATGTTGAAAATTTATCTGGAACTTATATATGGTTGCAAAATTTAGACAAAGTAAAAGAATTTATACTGAATAATTCTTTTAAAATTGATAGCAGAAATTGGAAAAAAATACGTTAAATAATATCCTGATACGTGATGAAAAAGGCTTTTCTTAGTGTGAGAAAAGCCTTTTTTTAATTTACCTTAAGTTTGTTATATTAGTTACTTTCTGCGTTTTTTTATCGATGGTAACCATTAGGTCAGACCATGTCCAATACTCACTATATTCAGAAACATCTACACTTCTAGGTTTATTAAAGCCTTCTTCCAGCATAGCTTTGGTCATTCCGATAATAATTTTCTTCTCAAAAACAGCTTCTCCGAAATTTTTTCCGTACTTTTTAATTAACGCTGCCTTTCTTTGCTCTGATTGTTGAGTTTCCTCTTCTTTAGTTTTATATTTATCACTATTAAAAAGATAAAGTAAATTGATAGTAGGGAAATATTTATCTTTTACAGTCTTAGGCATGTTATAGAAAAAATTATTTTGAAAATAATCAGGTATTGCAAAATATTCCTTCGCAAAACCGTCATTCATGGTAGAATAATTTTGATAAGTGATAAAATAAACTTTACGGGGCTTATCATAGCTAGATAATAACCCTTTTATCTGTTGTCTGGCTGCATAGGCTTGTTCTTCAGATAAATTAAGATTATTTACATCAAAATTTCTTAATGTTTTTACTAGTTTATGAGCTTCTGTTTCGCTTAAATAAAGCCTCTCGATTACACTTTTTATAGCCTTGGTACCTTCAGGATTCAGATCGTTTTCTTTCTTAAATTTTTCTAATTTTTCCAACGATTCCTTATAAGCTTGTGCAGCCTTTTCATAATCTCCTTTCCACAAATAATGATTTGTTTTAACAAAATAGCAGCCGCCCATTTCATAATAACTTCTATCTTTATAATCCATATTTTTGAAGCTATTGTTGGCATACGAAACTATCATGTTGTATTCGTTATCGTTAAAATTAGGATCAAAGCAAAAAGTAAGTAATTGGTCTACATCTTTGTTAAACCAATAGCTGTCAGGGTTTGCAACTCCTTTTTCTTGTAGATAGGTTAATGCTTCGGTGTATTTTTCTCCTTTAATGAATTTGTTGTACTTATTTTCATTTATCTTACTCTGTGCGGTCGCAGTAAGACTAAAGGCTATTAATAATCCTACAAATAGTTTACGTGTTCTCATGATAGTTGTTTTTTAAATCGGGCAAATGTAAATAAAATAATTAATATTCTATGCTTACAAAGTCCCGCTAATAAATGATTAAAGAATAAATTAATATTATATTGCATCTAAAATTTAAGATAAATTATTTCTCCTGATTTATAAAATTTGACATGAAGATACTTTACTTTAACTATATAGAATTTGTGATTGGACAAGCCGTAGATGCTACTTTTGCTAAAGATTTATATGAGGGATATAGAATTCGATTTATTGATATAAAGGAAATTCTGTCTGTAAATATTCATACAAAATATGAGTATCAATTTTCCGAATAATATTTTATAGCTAATTAAAAAAATAATATGATCACAGGAAAACAAGATAAAGAAATTCACATAGAATTTTTCTTGAAAAAGAAGAATATTGTCATTGATGATTTAAATAACATATCAGAGAATTGGAAATTGTATTTTCTTCGTTTTAATGAATTGGATGAAAATGAACTGAGAGATTACTTTTCTGAAAACAGTTTTTATATAGATGGCGCTGTGTCCGTAACATGTTATGGGAAAGGGCTCATCGGTTTGAAGTATTGGGATTTAATAGATCAGCTATGTGCGTATTTCATTAATTCTCTGTATGAAATCATCATTAATAATCAGGAATCTGAAAAATTTTATTTCCCCGATCAGCCTGTTGAAGTTATTTTAACAAAAGAAAAAGAACTTTTACATGTTAAAATAGGAGATCAAAATTCCTTTTGTTTAAACAGAAATAAATTTATCAAAGAGTTTCTAAAGGCAAGTAAAAATCTTTACAAAAGAATAAATGTTGATACTTACAAATTGGAAATTGAGAAGATAGAAGAAATTCTTCTGTCTTTATGAATAAAACATTCAATAATAATATGGCAATAGGTATAACACAGATAGATTTGAATAATTCTAAATCGGGATTTTATTATAATGATACACAAATGATGATCGACAAATATTTGTTGGGAGATCATTCTTTAGAAACAATTAATGCATTGATAAAAGAACTAATAGACGATGAGCTTCCGTTTTTTGCAGAAGAGGAATTTCCTTATACAGAACTATCTAGATGCAACTACACTGTGATTTCTGAAAGCACATTGAAAAAACTGCAACAAAATAAAATGTTGCCTTCCTTGTTAAAATATTCTTCGGATATGTATGTAAATTTTAAATATGAAAATAATGAATTTATACATCCGGAAGGAGAAAAAAATTATTTACATTCAAATATGCCATGTATGGTTTATTTTCAAAATAACAGAGTTACATTTTTTATTCTTGACGAAGATGGAGATGCATACTTTTCATATTCCTTGAATTATGAGGATTTAAAATAAGAATATTTATCAGAAAAAATAATTTTAATTTCTTTGAAACGTCCTATATTGCAAAAAAATTAAAAACTAATAATAAAAGGATAGTGAATATTTCCGACTATATCCTGTAAACTCAAAAAACATAATGAAAACAAGAAAAATTACCAGTTATAAAAAAACGGGTTCTTTTGATGCAGTTTCTGTTCAGTCTGACAGAATGTTGACAAGCTATCCAACGGAAACTTTAATAGAAAAAGATAAAAAATATATTGAACAGAAGATTCTGATTCCGGAATTCTCCGTTCCCGAATTTGTAGCGAAATTATATTCCGGTGGAGTATTCGGAAGTTATTATCTTTATTTTTCACCAAAAACACGATTGATTAGACAATTTTTCCAATGCACTTAAATTAATTTTCATGGCAATCGAACAAGATATTTTCAGTATTTATAAATCTTCGGATAACGAACTATATTTTGTATTAAGAACCGTTCTTCCTGATTTTAATAATGCATCCCAAAGTGATGAAGATAACAGTTGGGAAATCGAATCGAAACAACGTTCAGAACTTTTAAAATGTATCGGAAAACGTTACAGTTGCAGTAATTTTGAACGTATCGGAGAGCTACAAGGTTTTCCGATTGGCGAAATTTTTTATTCAGAATTTGGAGAATCGCAAGTTCCGGTATATTATATGGAGACAGATTTCGGGAAACCGTGGATTGTTTTCGGGACTGCTAATTCGGAAGAAGAATTTTTATCAGAATTAACTAATGAGGATAATGACGATTTACAAGCTTTAAATCCGGTAGGAAAGCCCATAAAAATCGATGCTTGTTTTGTCACTCTTAATGACTTTAATTTTAATTAAATATAAATTTATGAAAAAACTATTAACTTTTGCTGTCGTTTTAGCCGGCATTTCATTCGCAAGCGCACAAACTATTGAATCAGGAAGCCGTAATACAGCAGGCTACATCAAATCGGACGGAACGATAGAAAACAGCAGCCATTCCACGGTAGGATACATCAAAAGCGATGGTTCTATTGAAAATAAAAGTCACGGTACGATTGGTCGTATCAAAAGTGATGGAACTATCGAAAACAAAAGTGGTTCTACAGTTGGTTATGTTAAAAAAGACGGAACAGTAGAAAACAGCAGTCATTCAACTATCGGTTATATCAAAGATAACGGAACAGTAGAAAATGGCAGTCACGGTACTGTTGGCTATGCTAGCGGAATTAAAAAAGAATGGGCAGCCGTCGCATTTTTCTTCTTTAAATTAAATTAATAGACATTTATAACTACACGATTATTTAAAACTATTGATATGCTTTCCGAAGTATATCAGTAGTTTTATTTTGCCTATTGAAATTTAAAATTAAGGTAATGAAATTGGATGCAATTACAAGAAGATAATTGATTTATAAGATTTTAAAGAAAAACGATACAGATTATTTAATCAGAAATAAATTTTTCAAGATTAAAAATATTTTGGAAGAAATAAAAACAAAAAAATAATAACTATAAAATTTAAAAACATGGAAAACAATCAGATCATTTATTCATTAGAAAATAATGGTGATAAGGAAACAATTCTAAAAAACGAGGCTTCTAATTTAATGACCAAACTTAAAAATCAGTTCGGAAGTTCTTACTCTGTCACTGCAGACGAATTTGGTTTGTTTGATAAAGATTGGACCCATACAATCAAAATTAGAAAGGGAAATAAAATTGGAGCGGAAGTTATTTTAAAATGGGAGAAAACACAGCCGGAAGTTCTTTCAGTAGAGGTAGACGAATCTTCTAAAATGGGTTCTATCATAATTTATGGTATATCAATCCTTTTTATGACGATCGGAGCTTATATGGGAGGAAATCATTTGAGCCTTTGGCATTTTTACCGGGTTATAAAATCGCAGCGGGTTTAGGAGGATTAATTGGGTTAATTCCGGGAGCCATTATAGCTTACGTACTAAAATCTATTCTTCTTAAAAATGAAAAAGAAGAAAATAAGCAATTGGTAATGAATGTGATAAGTGCTTGTAAGAATGAATAAGGTCTTTAAAATTGGCTGTCTTATATTTGTTCTTTTATTCATTATTTGTGTAGTTGGTGTTACGATAGAAAAATGGAATAATGCTCCTACTCAAACCATTGCTTTTTTAAATTCCAGTAAAGAAATTAAATCAGTAACATTAGAGCGAATTAAAGAAAATGGACAACTATCCGATACTTATACTGTTAACCGTACTGTCGAACCCAATAAAACAGTAATTGAAAAAGTTCCGGAAGGAAATTATAAGGTAAGTGTCTGGAAATCTGACAATAATTTATACAATTCCACGGAATATAAAATCAAGCTTAAAAATCCGAAAGAATCAAATTATCAATTGTATCGATTTGATCTTGCTATGGATAAAATTTATGCAATAGTGAATCTTAATGCTTTGTATGAAGGAAATTCATTTGCAGATTACATGTCGAATGCAGTGGGAACTCAACATAAAAAACTTAGAATTGAAAAATTTTATAATGGCGGTTCATTGTTCTTTGTACCGGAAACTTACACATTCAGAACGTTTGTAGATATTAATGATGAAATTCCGACTCGAGTTAAATATGGAGAAGTTGTTTACGGATTATATGCTTTCCCAAAAACACTGCCGGGAAATCAGGTTCAGGACAACCTTTTCAGACAGATTATTGATAAAACAAAGTAAGAAATATCTTTTTTTCTTATGGAGAAAAATAAATTTTTTGAATTTTATCTGGATTTTAAACAAAAGTATTCAAAATTATATATTTAAGTCATAAAATATAACTAAAAACCCAAGAACGTCAACAGATAATGTTGGCGTTTTTATATTATAAATATTAGATTTTTTTCAAACAATAATATTTAAAAGCAATATAGTTATATAATTGATTTATATAAGTTTATATAAATGTTGCAGGAAGATATTTTTAGTAAAATTTTAATGAAAAACTCAATATAATTGAAAGAGATGAGAAGGGTAGTGCAGCAAATATTGCAGAAGTGAAAGCTTTTACAGAACAATTTTATCATTTTCAATTATTTAATCAAACTTATTTTATACAAAGCCTGAGTGTATGAAAATGTTCTTCTAAAAAAGCAATATAAAAAGGGATCGCCTTCACATTCTGCAATTTAGTTTATCATTTTGTGTGTTTAGAATCTTTTAATAATTTTCATTTTTACTGTGGACTTAGCAATTCAACGAAAATGGTAATGGAAGATATCAGAGCCGGAAATACTCCGTTTGCTGATAAATTAGGATTGGCTACTACTGTAACTCTGTATACCTGCTTATTGTCAAATAAACTGATAGTCGCCTGCGCAGAGTCTCTGTTTCCAACATTAAAATCAGCCGGAAAGTCCTTCCATGTATTTGCATTTATATCGTTCTGAGCATAATAGGTAAACCATGATCCTCCTGTACCTCCTTTCCAGTACCAAACTGATGTTCTTTGATTTAATCCGTTGATTCTGTACTGCAAATTGGAAACAGTAGGAGTTGTTCCGTTATATCTTATGGATAAGTTGCCGATGGTAGTAATAGAGTTTGTAGGTGTATTTGTATCAATCGGGGAAATTACATTTCTTACATACTGAAGATTAGCTACTGATGAATTCTGACCAATAATAACACTACATGAATTTCCTAAAAAATTGATAGGCACAGATATCGTACTAGGTGAGTTGAAATCCGGAGTTCCATTTACAGAATAGGTTATACTTCCGTTTCCACTGTTAAGATTTCCCGCATTCAAACTAAAAGTTAATCCGTTTTGGGTAAATGTTGCAGGAGAGTTATACTTTCCTCCGTTTCCTCCTGTATAAGGCACAGTCAGGGTTCCGCTGTATGATACACCTGCAATAAAGGTTGATGGAAAAATGCTTGAAGCAGAGCAGGTTAAACCTGTAATTGTAGGATTTACTATTGATTTATCATCAAATGATCTCCATTCAAAGCCATTCCAATAGACATAGCCGTTAAAATTCAATCCGGCAACACCAGTATTATAAGCAAGCAAACCCGTTGCCGGCGAAAGAATGGTTGTTTGATCTGTTGAACTTGCAAGAGCCACTCTCGGAACCAAAACTCCTTTATTAGAAGAGAAGACGTCCAACATTGCAGATGAATTGGGAGAAGATGTGCCTATTCCAACCTGAGAATGCATTGCAACTGATAGTAATAATGTAGTTGATAATAATATTTTTTTCATTTCTAAAATATTTTTTTACTTAAATCTTAAGTATTATTTCAGTCGGCGAAATTATTATGATTAAGAAAACAGGCAGAATAAACAGACACTTTATAACACTTTGGGAAGCCCCTCATTATCCATCAATTTTATAAAGTGTTGACAGATAGATGTTTTAATATATTACATTTCATTAAAGAACAGCATAAGATTGATGCTGGATTCTAAATTCATTTTTTTTCTAAGTCTGTATTTGATTGATTCTATCGCTTTGTAAGTAGAATTTGTAGCTATGGCAATTTCTTTCGTTGTTAATCCAAGTTTTATTAAAGCGCAAACTTCAAGTTCTGTATCATTAATTTTAGGACAGATCTCTTTAACTTTATTCACGAAAACAGAATTGGTTGTCAGAAATAAAGGCATGAAAGAATTATCTTTTCTGTTGATAGATTCAAAAATGTCGATTAAAGTTGCTACCGGATGATTGTCTGTTTTATTTATTGTAATTGTTTCTCCGGGTGATTTTGTTTTAAGCCAAAAATTAATGATATAATAGAAAAGTAATCCAATAGCAAAAGTAGCTGTCGCGCGTAAATAGCCAACATACAAATTACTGTCTCCAAAAGATCTTAATGTATTATTTTTCTCCCTGAAAAGAAACAAAAGGAACGTGATACTCACAGTGATAAACATGTATAGAATAATTCTTTTTAAACCACTGAATAACAGGAGAGAGTAAATAAATAACAGGCAAAAGACGGGTACAAAAAATAAGTCCAAAAAAAAATAATGACACAAAAAAGAAAAATAGATGGTCAAAATAATCATATCCGCAAATTTTAATTTTTCTCTGTATGGACTATGAATATTAAATAGCATAACCAGATTAAATATTAAAACAAATAATGTAGGATACAATAGCATTCTCTTGCTGCTAAAAAAGAAATCTGCGACGGATATAAAAAAGAAAATAATAGAAAGTGTGATGACTGTTTTGGATAATAATTTTGATTCTGCGGTTGTGATTTTTTCCTGCATGTGCTTTTTTCTATTCGGAGTTGTATGTTTTATGAGAGGTTTTACGAAATAATTTATGGCAAACATATAATTATGGTATTTTACGCGAGAATTAAACATCACTCAAAAACCCTCAAGCAAACCCTTGTTTTACCTTGACTGGATCAAGTGGCTGATTATCAATAATTTGTTTTTGATTATAAAAAAAAGGCTTTTCAGCCTTTTTTAAGAGAATGTGAATTGTAATTCATCTTAAAATGAAATACTGTATGTAACGTATTAAAATCCGGAAGGTTTACTTAAAGCCTGGGTTGAACCATTGGTTCCACCAAGGTCTTTTGGTGTGTCATCGATATTTTGCTTCGTGATAAGATATTTGTATGCCATTAAATATAAATCTACTTTAAAATTATTATAAGTACCATCCGGATTCATATAGTCCATTAATTTGCTGTTTATAAAGTTTGCTCTGATGTGCCATGTTCCGTTACTTCTGAAAGTATTGATATTGGGAGATCCTTGTTTTTTATCATTAATGCCATTGTTTCCATAATCAAGAGCAACTTTCGGAGAGCCGTTATTAAGCTGGAAAGAATAGTTATGTACCACCACTAAAAATTTGGTAGCATCTATTTTTGTATCATAATCTGTAATTCCCGTAGCAGGAACTCCGGAAATAGTAAGTTTTATATAATTAAACAACCCGCTGCTTTCAAGTGTTGGATCGTAGAGATCCAGTGAGTTTTTAGAAGTGGCAAGAAAATGTCCGCCTGTTTTGTCGGGTTCTCCGGGATTTCTAAGATATAAAGTATTGGTAGAGCTTGTTCCGTTTACATCTAGTGTTTCTGTGGGTGTTGCTGTTTTGATTCCTACTTTTGCATTCTGAGCATTAATGAACAATCCGGCAAAAACAATTATTACACTATAAATTTTTCTTTTCATGATTTTTTATTGAAGTCCTATTGGTGTGTTGGTTGATACTCCTGTAAATGTATTATTTACACTTCCTGTGTAAGTTCCCCAGTCTTTTACAAGTGCTTTTTCATAAACACAAAGAGTAAGCGACCATGTTCCGTTTTGGGCAGAAGTTGTACCTGCTCCCTGAAAGCTTAAATTAATGGCATTATAAGTTTTTCCTGCACTTGTCACAGAAGTTACTTCCGTAGAATACGCTCCAAATGATTGGTAAGGTGTTGTCGTAATTACTCCCGGTGTTGCGTCTGTGAAAACCGCACCAGTAATGGCAACAATGTACTTTCCTGTTTCCAGTCCTGTATTTAAGCTAACAACATCATCTTCACGGACGTTTTTAAGAATAATATTATAGGTATTAACAGGTGCTACGTTTCGGAGAGCAATATCAAGAAGTTTTACTTTTCCTACCGGTGTTGTATCCTTTGAACGTGTAAGAAGATAATAAGTACCTGTAGCGTATGAATTTGTAGTATCAATTACATAAGATTCTACCAAAGTTGCTCCCTTTACATCCAAAGTTCCTTGAGGGTTTGCTGTATTTATTCCAACCTGTGCGTTGATACAAAAATAAGTACCAATTAAAAATAAAAATGTGGTTATTTTTTTCATGATGTATTTTGAATTATTGAATTAAAGGAGCTGCTGCGGAACCAGTTCCAGTAGTATTGTTAACGGTCTGAGCAAAATTGAATTCTTTCGCATAAGCTTTATCAAAAACTAATAAATTAAGCGTCCATACACCCTTTGGAAGAGAATCATCCGTTGAGAACCCTACATAATCTGCTTTAAGCTTCCATGTACCATTTGAACTATAGGCAAAAATAGCGTGCATAGGAGTAATCCAATTTTCAGTTACTGTATATACAGGTTGTGTAAATCCATGGGAAGCAACGATAACTAAAAATTTATCTGAATTAATTTTAGTATCAAATTCATCTACCCAATCTTTATCGTTTTTATTACAGGTAATTTTAAACTGAATAAGATTAATTGGCGCCGGAGTAGTAGGTACAAAAGAATCGTTGTAAGATGTGATCTTGTTTTGAGGAGCCGGAGATTTTATTAAAAAAGAATAATTTTCATCTGCTCCCAGTTTTTCCAGAGGATCCTTTAAGGTCATTCCGGATGTCTTCATAGTGCCATTCACCGTTAATTCCTTTTCAGGAGTAGCCGTGTTGATGCCGATACTTCCTGCATTTTGAGCATGTGCTAAAAGACTGATACCGAGAAACAGTACTGTTGAAATAATTTTGTTCATTAATTTTTGTGTTAAAAAATGTATTTTTAGTTAATATCTGCTTGAAAATGAATGAAATATTAGATTTTAAAATTATTTTTCCATTTTGCGATCGTATTTCTGCTCAATTTGAAATGGATTGATAATTGGGTATTATTTAAATTGTATTCTTTCTGATATTCCAGAATTTTTAAAATAGATTGATCGTCATAAGAACGAAGACGCTGGTTATCAGATGTTATCTCATTATATCCAAAAATCTTTTGGTTGAGCTGAATGATATCCAAAACGCTTAATTCTTTTTTGGATAGTATAGATTTGCATTCATTCATCTTTTCAGGAAATTTTCTGCTAAGAATATCAGAATATATTTTTTTGTAAAAAGGCTGGCTTATTTTCTGTTTTTCTCTATCCATTTGTATAAAGTAGTTTTTGGAATGTTGTACTCTTCAATAATCTGATTTTTTGTTTTTTCTCCGCTCTCGATAAGTTCAAGAATAAAATTAATGACCTCTTTTGTATAAATATTTTTACGGAAATAGGGCATCTGAGAACTTTCTTTATCGTTTGTAATGATTGCTGAAGGAGGAGAATAAAGAATAAGATTTTGAGTGTAAATTCTGAAAAAATCATACTCTAAAATGCGACTCCATTTTAAAAGAATCTCACAATCAAGACTTTTAACAGTATACATGTCTAAAATATCCTGTTCGGAACAACCGAAAAATTTACAAAGCCGTGACATTTCTATTTCACATTCTAAGGCTCGTTTATGAAGCATTAAACCAATATTAATATCTTTGAAATTCATGTGATTAAGTCATTGTTGAATAATCAAAAACGTGTTTTGACTATTTGAAAATATTTTCATCATTTGTGTTAAAGACTATAAATTCTTTAGTTAAAAAATCCTCTGTTATTAGAAAATAGAGTAGTCTTTTATAAAATATTTCTATTATCATTTTATAAGTGTTTTTTTTAATTAACTATTAGGTTTTGCAATGTCTTTTGGGAAGAATTGAAAATTGATTCAGACTTTCTATAACTTATAGATTGCTAAACTTAATAAATTACTGTGGCAAAATTAATCCATTAGGACAATCAAAAAAATAAAATATAAATGGAATTTTTAATTTCACTGTAATTTGTTAAACGATTGTAAATTAAAATTTTACATAAGTTATTTTTTGAAAAGCACTATAAGGGGTACCCCGCAAAAATTCTCTAAATGACTCTTTGGATATATTGAAAAGAAAATTGAAACATCAATAAGTAATTTTCTATAAAGAATAGTATAATAAAAAAGTCGGCACAATTGTACCGACCTTAAAAATTAATATTAAAGAGATTTTATTTCCAGAAGCTCCATTTTAGCCCGTCAAATACAGCCATTGTTTTGCTCACTGTATCATAACATATGGTTCCCGCGATGGGACTTTTCATATTGGCAACAGGATCATTGACTTTAGGTAAAATCAACGCCTTATTGGCTGATTCCAAAATCAACACGCCTT